>CANFLU010000005.1 GCA_947447975.1 Comamonadaceae bacterium
ATCAAATCCTCTGGCTTTTTGTAATCAGCCAGCAAACTGTCGATTAGATCTTTGGGTACTGCTTTCTTTGTATTTACGGTCATATCCACTCCTGGAAGTTCGACGGTTACCCGCCATTAGACCGTTTACACAAAATTCAGTACACCCCCAATTTTTTCGATCAACACTATCGGCTTACATTTTTCCAATGTCGATTTGGCTCCCTCCAATGCATCCATCTCCATCCCTTCAATATCAATCTTAATCAGATCCAAGCGTCTTAGATTCAATTCATCAATGGTCACCATTCTTGTGATTTGCAAATTTTCATAATCAATGGTTTGCCCAATGAATTCATTATTAGGCGACTGCCTAATCTCTAGGCTGCCAAAACTAGAAGGCGAGAAATAATTCGGCACCGGCACACCAATTTCTCCGCTTGATGCACCAACCGCCGCCCAAAGCGCCCGCGCATTAAAGCAGTTATTCATGATGATGTTCCCTGCCAGAGCATAGTAAACACGCTCTTGTGCCTCGATGGCGATTACTTCGCCCCATTCATACATTAATTTAGCCCACTCAACGGTATGGACCCCTATGTTTGCACCACAATCAATCGCAACTACTCCGGCCCCAAACATCGTCTTTCTAAGCTCCAAAATTTGCAATGCCAAATCAACTTCTTCAGAATCGAATGAGGAGTTATTCAATAACTGGAATCCAACACCATATCCCTTTTTTTCGTTTATTAAACGATAATCATGTCGATTAACTAACATAGTCCCGTGATTAGTAGAAACCACAACAAAGGCCACTGGACGTTTCTTTGAAATAATCATGTTATTCTCGTATTGAGATCTAGACCTATCCTTAACATTACTGACTCCCAATCATCTTCGTTGTCTTGCCGATATAGCTTCATGGTCGGATACCACGGACTATCAGTTCTCGAAAGCATCCAGCGCCAATCTGGTGTGTGTGGTAACAAAACCCATGTATTTAATCCGAGTGCTCCCGCCAAGTGTGCGATACTGGTATCGACAGTTATTACCAAATCTAATGTAGAAGCCAGGGCAGCAGTATCTGCAAAGTCTCTTAGATCTTCAGTAAAATAATTTATTTCAATATTCTTATTTAAATAATATTTATCAGTTTCTCGAATTTCTCGCTGAAGACTGACATACTCAAATCCAACCGGTAAATATTTAGATAACTCAACCAGCGGGATACTGCGACGTTTATCCCCTTTATGCGTCGCGCTACCCGACCAACACAATCCGATCCTTGGCCGAGTTTTCGCTCCTAATTTCTTATCCCAATTCCGTATCTTTTCCTCGTCAGCACGTAAATACGGAATTGAGCAAGGCACTGAATCGAAATCGGTACCAAAGCCAATTGGCAGACTCATGGATGGACAATAGTAATGAAACTTTGGAATTTGCTCACCCACTTTAATGAGATGGTCGACGCCATCCAGCGTAGCGAAAAGTGGATGTAACGCTTCCTCAACTTCATAAACTACAGTTGCACCCATTTTTTTGGCCAGTGTGGCGTATCGGCAAAATTGAATTGAATCTCCATAACCTTGTTCGTTAAAAATAAAAATAGTCTTGCCCTCTAGAGAATCATCGCCCAACCAAATTGGTTGATGAAAATTTCGCTTGATCGGTGCAAAGTGTATGGTATCCCATCGATAATGATAATCTCTAAACCCTTGTTTTATATGACCCATTAATAAAAGCGTCAAAGCTCGGTTCCAATAGGCATCGTAATAATCAGGCTGCAAGGAAATTGCAAGATCAACGCTTTTGAGTGACTCTTCCATTCGATGAAGATATTTTAATTGTATGCTGCTATTTGCATACGCAAGTGCATTTTTAGAATCTATAGCAATTGCATTTTCAAAACATTCTAATGAATTTCTAAATGATCCATTCTCATGGTAAATTTTACCTAGGTTGATATATGCTTCATAGTATTTTGGGTTGTAAAAGATCGCCGTGATAAAACATTCAATTGCCTCTTCACTCCGCTTCATTTCGATTAAAGCGTTTCCGCATCCAAAATATGCTGCTGCATGTTTATGATTTATATTTTTTGCACTGGTATAACTTTCTAATGCCGAATCAAACTGCTTTAATTCTATTAGAGCACTACCCCGATCACACAACGCATCCAAATGGGCAGGATTTAAATTCAATGCTCTATTAAAACACTCGATCCCCGCATCCCAAGAACCAAACTTACACATCACAACACCCATGATGTAAAAGGAATGCGGATCATTCGGATTAAGCTCAACCGCTTTAGAAAGCGAATCAATGGATTCCGACCAATACCCAAGTTGTGAATTGACCCACCCGAGCAGCTGCAACGGACCCACTCGATTAGGATAATCCATTACAATTTTTTCGTATGCAGCTTTCGCTGCCGAGAATAGTCCCGCCACTTGCAGCTCTCGCGCCTCCCGAAACGTAGTCTCAAAATCTTGCATGAGAGTGTCTTTTTTTTCTGAATTTAAAATGAATTACAAATTCAATATGCTTAGTGTTTAATGATAAATTAATACATAAATTTCAAATTATCGATTGGTCCATTTCTATTGCAGAATCTTCATCGACTGAATATAAAAATATTAAAACAAATTACATACTTACACTGAATAGCCTATAGGTATATAAAAGAATCTGATGGAAATTCTTTGAAATTGCTCCAATTTCAATTTATTAATATTTTCATTTGAATATTTTTTCAATATCTGTCGGGGTCAATGTAATTTCCTTTTTTTGAATACTTACAAGGATATACTCGGCAGAACTTTTGACAAATTTTTCCATCGCTTCCGGAAATTCGCAAGATAGATAGTTAAAGTAATAAGGAAACGCGCCACCAGAAATCCATTCAATTGATTTTTTATAGAAAATCAACTCATCAGGCGATTTCGTATATTTCATTTGTTCTTTAAAGAACTCGCAAAAAAATATGAACTCTTCAAACCTAGATTTAGGCGAGTTATAGTCTATGTCGAAATATATTTGTTTTGGACCTGCTTGATTGAGCTTATAGGATACCTCTATCGGTAAATAACGACCGCCGTACTTTGCTGAAAGTACCGCTGCCAAACAGACCTGTGGGTATTGGTTACGTGGATCTTCTAAATACGACTCAATTCTATTCCACTCTATCTGCGCAAGCTTTGTGTTGAAAACGATTCCAGATAAATAATTACTCATTTCTCGAATTGTATTTCCATCGATAATGCTTTTTTCTGCAATCTTCATACCTCGATAAATTCGCCCATCAAGATAAAACAATGTAGAAACAAAACCGCAATCCATTTCTTCAAGTTCCTGCTGCAGCTTATCAATATTTTCTCTGCTTATTGGATCTTCGTCAGAAACTATGACTGTATATTTGCTTTTCGACTCAAACAACACCTTCTTTAAATTAGCCGTAAAGCCATAATTCTTATCTGACTGTATTATTTTAATATTGTCACACACTCGCTTGTTTCTGAATTCCAAAAGAGCATCGTAAGTTTCGTCTTGCGAACCATTATCTGAAATAATAAACTCTAAGCTTACATCGTTCAGGACATCGGATTCATACATTTTTTCTAACGATTCAATTATAATATCTTTTCTATTATAAGTAGGTATTGCAATTGTTAATTTCATATTTTATATAATCAATTTATTTCCATTTGAAATTAAATTTTGCCATTCTCTTTTCTTTGTGATCTAGATTTTAAAAATTCGCTGCAAGCATTATTCTTTTTTAAATACATCCCATGTAATTGGTGTTCCCCAAAATACATCTTGTCCGAGACGCTTGCCAATTATTGCCTCTAAATGTTTGGGCGGCAGTCCAAAACCAGGACGTACGCTTCGGACGGCATCCTCTGTTATAACATCATCCGCTTTCATGTCCTGCACAAAATACAACGAACGTCTAAATTGTGCATTTCCTTGCTCACTGGATTTGCGACCATAATTCACCCCTCCCACTGCGGACCAGGCAGACTTTATATCAGTGCATAATGCAAGCAATTCGGAAGGCTCAAGCGAAAAGCTATCATCCGGTCCACCTCCACTTCGATCCAAGGTGACATGTTTTTCAATAATGGTGGCTCCCATGGCTATACTCGTAATTGCCGTGGCGTTATTGAGGGTATGGTCGGACAGGCCGGTAATCGTTCCAAAACGCTGAATCATGTCAGGAATAGTCCGCAAATTGTAATCCGACGCAGGAGCTGGATAGCCGCTAACGCAGTGAAGTATTGCTATTTCTGAACACCCACCCTCTCGCGCTGAATCAATGGCTTCTTGTATCTCATCGGCATCGGCCATCCCAGTCGAAATAATCATGGGCTTTCCAGTGCTGGCGACGTATTTAATTAGCGATAAATCTACAGCCTCAAAGGACGCAATCTTGTAGGCAGGAGCGTTCAGATCTTCCAATAAATCAACAGCCGTTTTATCAAATGGCGAACTGAATATAGTTATATCATGCTTGCGAGCATATTCGAACAATGGCGCATGCCATTCCCACGGCATATGTGCTTGTTTATAGAGATCAAAAAGGGTTCTTCCATCCCACAGTCCGCCACGTATTATAAATTCTTCGGAGGCGCAGTCTAGTGTGATGGTGTCAGGGCGATAAGTTTGAATCTTGACAGCATCAGCACCCGCTAATTTACATTCTTTGATTATTTTATAAGCGTTCTCGATATTTCCATTGTGATTTGCTGACATTTCTGCAATCATATAGGGTGGATCGTCCGCCGATATACGACGCCCTGCAATATGTATTTGTTTTTTGCTTGTCATAGATAATTTTTATTTGTGATTATGCGGCAGCCAGTCATGACTCAGGATAGTGAAGGCTATGATTTGATGATTTATTTTGCCATCAAAGTATGTCTCGGCTTTATTTTTTACCTGTTTAAATCCGAGTGCAAGATGCATTTTTATGGATCTCTCGTTATGACTAAGCGCTTGACCATTTATTTTTTGCAAACCCATTTTTTCAAATCCATGCCTTAACGCTGCATAGCCAAGCTGTCGTCCCATCCCGACGGGCGCATGAGGTGCGGCATAAAACCCCCAATCTGCATCCGCGGTATTTTCATGTTGAATGATTTTCACAAACCCAAAAGGTTTCCGCTGATACTCAAAAATGAGCAGGTGGTGGTTGGAATTGAGAATGCTCTTTTCATACCAGCTTTCATGTTCTGCAGCGCTGATTTCATGTTGAGAATACATATAACTGCGCACACTAATATGATTGCGCCACTCTAATACCAGTGGCAAATCACTTCGGGCCATAGGTCGCACCTGATTTTCTAAGCTTTGAGTATTAGACATTGTTCAGGCCCATGGCATCGAGTACCCTTTTCGCGCCCTGGCCATCCGTAGTAGCACTTGCGCTAGTGCTCATGGCTGAAAGCTTCCCTGTAGTCAGTAGTTTCTTGAAGACCAAAGGTAATTTTGCGCCAATATCGCTCACCCGCCCAAGCAAATGCGCTGCTCCCGCCGCTTCTAATGCTTTAGCGCCAGGTTCTTGATTTTGAGCAAGGACAATTAATATTGTCGGTAGTCCCATGCAACAACGCTCCCATGAAGTGCTGCCAGCCGCGCCAATGGCCAAATCACTGCTGCCCATACGAGCGGCCATATCCTCCACATTGACAAGCACCTCCGTAGGCCATGGCATATTTTTCGCTATTTCACGGACATGGTTTGTCCATTGCGCTTTCAACCCCATGACCACCGTAATACGACACTCTGCCGGCAAACAACATCTCTTGAGCGCTTGAAGAACATCGCAAGTTGCATTTGGTGCATCGACTCCCCCCATGGAAATTAGCAAGTGCTGGACCGGCTGACTTTGTTGGCGTCGATGCAAACTCCACTCCCGGAGTTCAGAAAATTCTGAGCGAATGAGCGCAAAGTGTGGACCGGTAAGCACTGTGCAGTACTTGGCCACCAGTGGTCGGTAATCATCTGCAGATCGACCCAAATTTTGATCGAGAAGTAGATGGCAGAAGTGCTTGCGGTCCGCCAGGTCATCTATAACCATGATTTTGCAATCATCCATACGGATCGCTTCTTCCCACCGCCCATCAATACCATAGTGGTCCACAATTAACCAATCGGGCCGAAGCTTCTCCATGACTGCAAGGCTCTGACGGGCATCAATTTCCCACGCATAGTCCTGCGCTTTGGGAACGGTGTGGTCACTGCCTGAACGATCCTCCGTTCCAGTTGAAATGACAGTAGCAGCATGGCCGCGATATCGAATAACATCCAGCAAATGCCCAGGGTACTCGCGACAAAGAAAGTGACAGTTTGCGCCCTTAGCCTTAAGGGCATCTGCCAAGGTAAGGCAGCGAAAGACATGCCCACTGCCAATCGTGAAAGAAGCATCAGTACGAAAAGCAACAGTAATAGTCATTAGGATTAAGGCATGGCCAAAAAAGTCCTTCTAACGGGAACACCGGCTTCGGCAAGCGCATTTTTAGCACCGGCTGGTGTTTGCTCCGTGAAATGGAACATACTCGCTGCGGCCACCGCTGACGCTCCAGCCTGCGTAACTGCTTCGACCATGTGCTGGTAATTTCCAGCACCGCCGGAAGCTATGACTGGTATGCTGACCGTCGATACAACGGCTTCAACGAGAGCCAGATCGTAACCTTGTAAGGTGCCGTCTCGTTCGATGGAGGTAACTAGTATCTCACCTGCTCCGCGGCTTTCGAGCTCCCGCGCCCAATCACAAACGTTACGCTCCGTAGACCTTTCCCCTGCATGACTAAAACATGTCCAACCACCTTCATGGTTTGAACGAACATCTATGCTCGCAACTACGCACTGCGCGCCGTGGCGCATGGCTATTTCAGTGATGAGCTCAGGGCGGCTATACGATGCAGTGTTCACGCATACTTTATCGGCTCCCGCACGTAAAAGCTTTTGGACCTGATCGATTCGCGTAATGCCGCCGCCTACAGTAAGTGGAACAAAACAATCCTGTCCAAATTCGCCGATGGATTCAAAATCCGGGTCATTCGCCGTGCTGTGCGCAGCGATATCAAGCAACACTAGCTCGTCCACCTCCCGCTGGTTATAAACTTTTACCGCTGGCAAAACTGGGCCGACCCGCCGCCAACTATCAAAAGCCACTCCTTTTACCAACCCAAACTCTTTCCAGAGTAAAGTGGGAATTACTCTCACTTTCAGCATGTCGCACCTTCGATGAAATTTCGAAGCAATCGGAGTCCTGCGCGTGAACTTTTCTCAGGATGAAACTGCGTCCCCCAAACATTACCGCGTCGCACTGCGGCCACCACAGGAATACCGTATTCGGTACGCGCCAGCACGTCCTCCTCTAGCTCTGGTACAAAGGTAAAGCTATGCACGAAATAGAAATCAGTGTCATGCGGGATACCCTTAAACAATCCATCTTGCGAGGTTAGGGGAGAAACCGAATTCCACCCTACATGTGGCACACGTAGGACGCAGCCTAAACTTCTGAGGCTTTCCACTTTTCCGGGGATCAGCCCCAGGCCAAGATTTTTTTCTTCTGCATCCGTACTACCGCCCTCCATACTACTAGATGCCAGCAGTTGCATACCAACACAAATGCCAAGCAAAGGCTTACCGGCATCTCTGACTTCACCATCTAGCGCTACTTGCCAACCACCCTTTTCTAGTAGGCTTGCACAATCGGAAAAATTGCCCACGCCGGGCAAAATTATGCGATCCATGGACCCAAGCTCCGTCGGACGGGTTATCAGCGTTGGTACGACCCGTAATTGCTCCAAAGCGCTCATCACTGAGCCCAGGTTTCCAACGCCGTAATCGATAACACCGACCCTCATAAGTTATCGTAATTAATCTTCAAAAGGTTTCCCCTGTGATCTTTAATTAATACTCCATTTCCATCGCGCTTGAATATTTTTTTATTGGTAAACTTATCACATAAGACAATAAACTCATCCAGGGATATATCCAGTGGCTTGATAATGTCTTCAAGCGACTTGCCAAGATACTCCCAAGGGAATAGACCATCAAGGCGCTTCACCGCATCGAGTCCGTCTTGCCGATTGAGTCGACCACGTCGAATGTGAAGGCAGGCGAGGTCTGTCGCGCGACCAAAGCCAAACTTCAAAAATTTGAAGTAATCATGAATGCCAGTTTGATGATTATCCAAATTTTCATAGTTCACCATAGAGCCTTCAACCGTCTTTCCGTAGGAAACAAAGCCATTAGCCTGGGCAATCAATGCGTTTGAAAGCCCATCCCACGGCAAGTAATGACCCAAAAAAAGTCCGGTAACGCCAACACGAGAAAGTTCAGCGTCGCTGGGATAGGTATAAGAAATTAGGTGCTTTTCTTCTATACCCTCCATACCGATCATGTCCGAAACGCGCATACCTAGCAAACCACCGAATTCCTCCAGCCAACGCCTATTGAGCACGTTATCACCTGCCGCGGCTGCGGGACCGCCGTATTCGTTTTGCGAGTTCTCTCCCCAGACAATTAAAGGGACATTGAACTGAACCGCGGCACGCACAGGGATAGTAAATATGCCAACATGTTCTGGCCAAGAAATGTCACCTACTTGCATAAGACCCAGGCGATTTAACTTCGCTCGGATTAAGGGATTGGGTGACATCTCAACATGGTCAACACCCAATTGCTTCAGATTCTCTAAATTCTGGCGCCCCAAATTCGATAGATCGCATGTCGAAGAGGTTACGCAAAGAGGATTCAAACCCAACTGGAGCATTCGCACCACTTGATAAGTGCTATCTTTGCCACCACTTACAGGAACGATGCAATCCCAATTATTGCGACTTCCGACCCGATATCGTTCTAACACCTGCACTAGTTCGTTATGGCGGGCGTTCCAGTCTACGTCTTTGCGATTTTCATAACTGCGGCACGCGTTACATACGCCCTCTGCATCAAGCTGCAGATCGGGCTTGGTGCTCGGCATGACACAGTGTTTGCAGTAGGTAAGCATATCTACTCCGATTTTTCCATCAAAAACCAAGTGATGTCATCTTGCGGAAAGTTGGGGTCTCTCCGGTATGCGAATCCGTAATCTACGAGCTTCATTTTGGGGTAGCGGTCAAGTATTTCACCTGCGAAATCTCGTTTGAATAAGCGCTCGAAGTGACCGCGATAAGGTATTGCAACGGGTGTGGGGTTGTAATACTCAGCCAAAAGCAAGTAGCGCCCACAAGTACCGACCAATTTTTCATAAACTTGAGAAAGCGCCTCAGGATTCATGTGTATCAAAACGCCCTTTATCAAAACTAAATCCCAAGTTTGCTTGGGCTCAAAGTCTAGGATCGATGTGTGATACACGTGATCTACTGGTATCAACTGCGCCAATGCGTGCGCGGCATCCGCATTGATTTCGATACCGTATTGCTGCTGCGTTGGATGAAGAAGCTTCATTGCGCTTAAATTCATTCCGATGTTTGCCCCAAATTCAATGCAATTACGAATGCCCCTTGCGTTCCTTAGTGCTTTGGAGAAGAAGTCGAGGTTTGACGCAAGCAATGCTTCACCTTGGTTGCGTTCAATATATGCCGTACCGAACTCTCCAGCCCAAAATGCCTCTTGATCAGTCTTATATGTCATATTGATTCCTGTTGGGTAAATTGTGAACACTCTCACGTTCAAGATTCATCGCAATGAATAGGTATTCAGCCATTTCCCAGTCTTCAATGGTGTCTATGTCTTGAACGCGGTATCTAGGAATATGAACGGCTGCAGAATTAGCCTCAAAAATCACCTTCTCCGAACTCCAAGCTTGCGCCTGACCCCAGTAAAACTGTGCGGCATCATGATAAGCTTCCTCGAGATCCTGTGACCTGGTGTTGGCATACTCTGGTAAGAACATGCCCACCTTGCCCTGCTCGTTGATTCGAATCGCCCGCTGAATAGGAAAAGCATAACTGGTCGTCGAGAACGCGTAGTCACATGCGGTACTTTCAAGTACCGCTAAACCTCGGCTAATGTCCGCGGCGTGCAAGAAGGGGGCGGTTGCATAAATGCAACATACCTGAGTCGGCGTTTGCCCCTTGTCGCTAAGAAATTCGATCGCGTGTCGGATGACAGGGATTGTCGCTGTATGGTCGCATGACAAAGCTGCTGGCCGAACAAAAGGCACCTCGGCACCCTGGAGCCTGGCGACTTCGGCAATTTCATCGTCGTCGGTTGAAACGATTACCCGATCGAAACAATTACTCTTCAGTGCAGCGGCGATAGACCACGCAATCATTGGTTTTCCGCTGAATAGCTTGATATTCTTACGGGGAATTCGCTTGCTTCCGCCACGCGCAGGAATGACCGCTAACTTCATGTTTGTATCACTGCCTTAATCTCGGCAACTACCCTATCTTGCTGGCTCTCACTCAAGGTGGCATACATAGGCAGGCTTAGTGCCTCGGAGTAATACTGCTGCGACTGAGGGAAATCGGAAACATTAAATCCCATGCGTTGATAATAAGGGTGCTTATAAAGTGGTATGTAGTGCAAGTTAACTTCGATCCCACTTGCGCGCAAAGTATCAAAAATTTCACGCTGAGATTTTTTCACTTTCCCGAGTTGTATGCGTATGACATATAGGTGCCAACTAGAATAACTGTCAGAACTTTGCCAAGGCGTGGTAACGGGCAGTGCGGATAACAACTCATCGTACCGATTGGCCAACTGTTTGCGCTTTGAAACATAGGATTGCAAGCGATCCATCTGACTAAGACCAAGCGCCGCCTGCAAATCCGTCAATCGATAGTTAAATCCAAGTTCAATTTGTTGGTAAAACCAAGGCCCTTCCGATTCACAGGTCATTTGCATTGGGTCACGCGTAATGCCATGACTTCGCAAAAGGGTCATTTTTTTCGCTAACTCAGCGCTATTCGTTACGGCCATCCCTCCTTCGGCAGTCGTAATGATCTTGACCGGATGAAAGCTGAAAATTGTCACGTCGCTAAATCTGCAATTGCCTATCGGCTCGCCCTGGAATCGTCCGCCAATTGCATGCGATGCGTCTTCAATTACTTTGAAACCATAGCGCTGAGCTAGTCCATTGATCGCCACCATGTCACATGGTTGGCCGCATAGATGAACAGCCACGACAATTTTAGGTATTCGCCCCTCACCTTTTGCTTTCTCTAATTTGCGTTCAAGCGCGACCGGGCAAAGGTTATAGCTTAGTGGATCAATATCAACAAAATCAATCTTTGCTCCGCAATAAAGGCCGCAGTTGGCCGAGGCAACAAAAGTGATTGTTGAAGTCCATAACCAGTCGCCTGGGCCAAGGCCTAATGCCAAGCAGGCAACATGCAGCGCAGATGTGGCGCTATTTAATGCCAATGCGTAATGGGCACCACAATAATTTGAAACTGCTTGCTCGAATTTGGGCACCGTAGGGCCCTGCGTCAAAAAGTCGGATTTCAACACCGCTACCACGGCATCTATATCTGCTTCTGTAATATCTTGACGCCCATAGGGAATATTTACCATCAGAAACTACCAATAGATTTCCGGTTCATTTCAAGCCATTCCTTAAAATCAGCGCCACTCATCCAATCGGGGTTGTTATCACTGGCATATACAAATCCTTCGTTTACCTTTTTGCCATCCTTAATGCGAAACGGATCACTACTCCAATTATTTATGACTGGCAATATTTTGAAATGTTCTTCATATTCATAGGTGTAAAACGCATCTTCCGGGCTGATCATTTGTTCGTGCAACTTTTCACCGGGCCGAATGCCAACTATTTTTTGAATGGCATCAGGCGCAATAACTTTAGCGAGGTCTACCACCTTCATAGACGGTATTTTTTTGACATAAATTTCGCCGCCTTCCATATCCTCAAATGTATGCCATACGAGCTCGACACCCTGCTCAAGAGAGATCATGAAACGCGTCATGCGCGGATCAGTAATAGGCATCACGCCGCTGTCTTTTATCGACATAAAGAATGGAATAACCGAGCCGCGCGAACCCATGACATTCCCATATCGTACGACGGAAAAACGACTTCTATGTGCACCTGAGTATGAATTTCCAGCAACAAAAAGTTTGTCCGAGGCTAGTTTCGTTGCTCCATAAAGATTGATTGGGCTGCTAGCTTTGTCGGTAGATAATGCCACTACCCGATTAACCCCTTTATCAATACATGCATCGATAAGATTCATTGCGCCTATAACATTAGTTTTTACGCACTCAAAAGGGTTGTATTCTGCCGTGGGTACGATCTTTGTAGCCGCAGCATGTACTACAAAATCGACGCCGTCGAGTGCTCGATATAGTCGCTCTTTATCACGAACATCACCGACAAAAAAACGTACGCGCGGATCCCCTTCAAATTTCTTAGCCATTTCCCACTGCTTCATCTCATCACGGGAAAATATAATTATCTTCTGTGGATCGTATTTAGCCAAAGTCATCGGGACAAAAGTATTTCCAAATGATCCTGTGCCGCCCGTAATTAGAATTGTTTTGTTTTTCAGCATTTGAATTTAATTTTTTCAATTAAAGATGTGCGCCAGTTTAATACAGTGGAGGAATATTTATAAATATTTGATGGAAAATCCAATGCATTTTCTATTTACTAAATTAAATACGATTCGGCTAATAAATTGACATCCCACAAAATGTTGCTGACTCGTCAAAGTGGCGGGCCCGACTTGGGTGCCTCAGGCCGGTAAATCGCGATTCCTGATAAAAAACGTGTCGCGACGGACTCACTTGTTCCGGCGTTCTTAGCAAATTGAAATAGCAACGGTACCACTTGAAAAGCTCCCAAAAAGCGTTGACCACCGCCAATGCAATCAGTGCACCATCCATAAATGCGCCCCAGACTAAGGGATTCATGTGTCGAATGCCTAACTTCGCTCAGCAAGCCAAGGGGCACATCGCAGGCAATTGTCATATTTTTGGACAGTATTTAAGCCTCTAGCACTTTTCGTGCCGCCGCGCAATATTTATCCTTTCCCGCCTTGATTTTTCCATTTGCGCCGATTCTAGTTGCGAGGCAGTTTGGGTATGATTTTTGCTGGTATAGGTCCATGCCCCCCAACATCCCCACCCTAGCCACGCCCGCAAACCAAGCGGTCAACTGCTGGCAATGCCGGCATTTCGCCACCAGTTGGGACCCGGCGCTGCCTTATTTGTGCAAGCTGATGGGCTTTAAGTCCAAGATGCTGCCCTCTATACAGATAGTGCAACTCGACGGACGCCCCTGCCAGGGCTTCGACGCCAAACCCGCAAACACAGCAGCCAAGCCCGGGGTGTCGGTAAGCCGTCAATAAACGCATGCAAACCCGTGGCACGGGATTTGCAGATAGGGTGTCTCCATTGACACCTTTTTGACCATACCGATTTATGTCCGCGTCCCATTTGCCCATTTCAGCCCTCTGGCTGGACCCGTTTCGCCCGCTCAGCCCGGCGAACGCGCAGGCTTTGGCCGGCGCGGGTCTGGTCGTCACCACCGTCAGCACGCTAGACGCTTTGCAAGAAGCCCTGTCGGACGATCAAGCCGCTTACGCTATGTTGGTATTAGGCTTGGGCGGCGATACCAGCCTGCTGGAAGACAGCGCCGCACTGGTCAAAGCCAGCCGGCTGAACTTGCCGCTGGTATGTCGTACCGAGCGCCGCCACCTAGAGACCGCGATTGCATCGATTCACCAGGGTGCCTGCCATGCGCTGGCTGCCGATGACTGGGCCACTAGCGCCTGGACCCAAACCATTACCCGCGCCCGTGCCGCAAGCCAAGCCGCGGCCGCCCCCGTCAACACAGCGGCCAGCGCCGCCGTGAACGCAGCCACATCCATCCCCCATTCCACACACGCACCAGAACCGGTGCGCAGCGTGGTCTATGTAGACCCGATCAGCCGCAATTTACTAGCTCTGGCGCACCGCGTGGCGATGGCCAACGTGGCAGTGTTGATTGAAGGGCCCACTGGCTCCGGTAAAGAAGTGCTCTCACGCGTGCTGCACGAGGCCTCGGCCAGTGCCAACGGCCCCTTTGTCGGCTTTAACTGCGCCGCCATGCCTGAGCACATGATTGAAGACATGCTCTTTGGCCATGAAAAAGGCGCGTTTACGGGTGCCGTTAAAGACCACCGTGGCTTGTTTGAACAAGCCCAGGGCGGCACTATATTTTTGGATGAGATTGGCGAACTGCCACTGGCACTGCAAGCCAAGCTGCTGCGCGTACTACAAGAACGCACGCTGGTGCGCTTGGGCGGTGAACGCACGATTGGGCTGGACGTGCGCGTGGTCGCTGCCACCAACAAAAACCTGCGCGAATCAATTAGCCAGCGCGAATTCCGCGAAGACCTGTATTTCCGCCTGAGCACTTTTAAGCTGCGCGTGCCTGCGCTGGCCGAGCGTCCTGGCGATATTTTGCCTATCGTGGCCCGCATGCTGGGCCGCCATGGTCGCAACGGCCAAGGTTGGAGTGTCAGCCCCGCGGCCCAATCCGCATTGTTGGCGTACCCCTGGCCGGGCAATGTGCGCGAACTCGAGAACGTCGTGCAACGCGCCATGGTGCTCTGCGCAGACCAACAAATCGACACCATGCATCTGATGTTTGACGATATGTCGGTCGAGTCGCTGCTGGCCAGTGGCTACCAAGCACCGGCAGCATCTGAAGCGGCTGCACCGCCAGCCGTGGATCTGCAACTGGCCCAGGGTGTGCCCGCCAACATTCAGGAATTGCTGGCATTGGTGCAAGAAGACGACAGCGTCGACATGCCGCTGCAAGCCGCGGTCAAGCACAACGAACACACCTTGATCCGCGCTGCCTTGGAATCTTCACGCAGCCGCCTCGAAGCCGCCGAAAAACTGGGCATCAGCCCGCGCACGCTGCGCTACAAGTTGGCCCGTCTGCGCGATAACTCGCTCAGCCAATTGGCCAACGCCTAAACATTGTCATCCGACCCGGAGCCCACGCCATGATTGAAAAAGCCACCTCCGCCGCCAGCATTGCATCCATGCTGCGCACCCTGGAAGCGCATTCAGCCCAGGCCAAAGGCTTGGGTGAGGACAGCGCCAGCGGCGTGCAAAAAACCGACTTTGCAGATGTCATCCGCAAAGCCGTCAGCCAAACCAATGCCGCCCAAGTGGACTCGCAAAACACCACCTCCGCCTTTGAAAGTGGCGAAGCGGTACCGCTGACCGAAGTGGTCATGAAAATGCAAAAGGCCTCACTGTCCTTTGAAGCCACCTTGCAGGTGCGCAACAAAGTCCTCAAAGCCTATGAAGATGTGATGAACATGCCGGTTTAAGCGAAGCCCGACACACCTTGACTCAAACCCTGCGCTGAAAGAGACCCCCTATGGCAACCGCAACCGCCCCTACCGGAACCCTGCTTCCCGGCGCCACAGACGCAGGCGCATTGGCGACCCGACCGGGCGCTGGCGGGCGCAGTGCCGTGGCCACTGTCGGCGGCGATAACGCCATACGCCTGGGGGATAACGGCATGCCCCTGGCCGACTATTCGGGCCCCTTCGGCCCGATCAAACAAATCCTGGACCAACCCGCGGTTAAAAAGTCTTTGCCTTTGATAGTGATCGCAGTGACACTGCTGGCCTTCGCACTGGTCTATACGCTGGTCAACCAACCCAACTACCGTCCGGTCATGTCCGGCATCACCGAAGGTGATCAACAAGCGGTTTTTGAAGCGCTCAAAGCGGCCGACTTCAAACCAGTGATCGACAGCAGCAACGGCCAGGTGACTGTTCCGGTGACGCGCTATCACGAAGCGCGCATTTACCTGGCCTCCAAAGGCCTGCCCAAGACAGCGTCGACCGGCTTAGATACGCTCAAAGACCAGTCTGCCATGACGACTAGCCAGTTCATGGAGCAGGTCCGCTACAACGCCGCCATCGAGCAAGAACTGGCGCGCAGCATCCAACAGATCGACTCGATACAAACAGCCCGCGTGCATTTGGCCACCACCAAACCCTCGGTGTTTGTGCGCGACCGAACACCACCCAAAGCGTCGGTGGTCGTGACGCCCCATCAGGGTCGCAGTGTCAGCCCGACGCAAGTACAGGCCATTGTGCATTTGGTCGCTTCCAGCGTGCCGATGCTGCTGCCAGAAAACGTGTCCATCGTGGACAACGTGGGCAAACTCATGACCGATGCTGCCTCCGATGCGGCGATGGGCCTGAACGCTACCCAGTCCAAATACAAGCAATCATTAGAAGACCTGTATCGCCAGCGCGTGCTGGAAATTTTGGTGCCCATCGTGGGCGATGCCAATGTCCGCTCGCAAGTGAACCTGAACATCGACTTCAGTCAGACCGAGACCACCTCGGAAGACTTCGACCCCACAGGTAAAGGTGCCAAGACGCGCTCTGAAATCACCAGCGAAGACCGCAACAGCGCTAAAGAAGCTGCGGGTATTCCCGGTACTTTGGCCAATACCGCGCCGCCTGCACCGACCACCACATTGAACACGGCAGCAACGCCGACCACCGCCACTGATGAACGCAGCACCGTAGCCGCACGCGCCACCCGCAATTACGAATTTGACCGTCAGGTGCGCCATACCAAAGCAGCATCAGGTGGCATCCAGCGCGTAAGCGTGGCTGTGGTGATCAATGAGCGCCCCCCCATCGCACAGCCCAAAAACGACAAGGGCGAAGACCAGCCAGCCAAACCCAACCCCTATACTCCCGAGGAATTGGAACGGATTCAGCAGTTGGTGCGCGGCGTAGTGGGCTTTGATGAAGCGCGCAAAGACGTCGTCAGCGTCATACCGGCCAAATTCGAGCCCGATGCACCTATTGACTTGTCGATACCTTGGCACAAAGATGAAGCCGTCTTGACCAACCTCAAGTCCGCCTTATTAGGTCTGATGTTTGTGGCCTTTTTGATGGCGGTGGTTCGCCCCGTGGTGGTCCATTTGATGGAGCGCGACAAGCAAGCGGCCCTGGAAGCGGCAGAAAAAGTCAAGCTGGCACAAGAAGAGGCCCTGGCACTGGAGCGTGCCCAGTCGGAAGAAGCCGCAGCGGCCGGCGCCGAAGCGGGTGAGCCATCGGCCGCAGAGACGCTCGAAGAGATGAAGGCGAAGATGAAGGCCAAGAAGTCTGGCATCTCCGCCGAGATGATGGACACTGCCAACACCTACGACGACAAAGTGGCCCTGATCCGTATGATTGTGGGCGACGATTCGGCCCGTGTAGCCAGCGTGTTGAAGAACATGATCAAGCCCAACTAAGGGGCGGTGAAAAAATAGATTTCTGGGAAGTGAAGCACTATGGCAGACAACGACACCAAAGCAAGCGGCGCTGCGGGCTACAGCGATGCACTGCGCCGCGAGATGTCGGAATTGACCGGCACGCAGCGCGCTGCCGTGTTGATGCTGCTGCTGGGCGAGGAGCAGGCCGCCAACATCATTCGCTTTCTCAGCCCCAAGGAAGTACAGGGCCTGGGCGCTGCCATGGTGCAAGTAGCCGAATTATCGCAAGAGGCTGTCAATGCGGTGTTGGACGAATTTCTGGCGGAAATCAAGCGCCAAACCAATTTGGGGCTAGGCACCTCGGACTATGTGGACAAGGTATTTCGCCGCGCTTTAGGTGACGACAAGGCGGCCTCGGTGTTGGGCCGCATCAACCCCGGCCATGGCAGCAAAGGGTTAGAAATTCTGACCTGGATGGACGCGCGCTCGATTGCCGACATGATCCAGGCCGAACACCCCCAGGTGGTGGCCATTATTCTTTCCGTGTTGGAAACGGGCGTAGCCGCTGAAGTTCTGAATTTTCTGCCGCCCGATGCGCGCGCCGAGATCATGCAGCGTGTGGCCAGTTTGGAACAAGTGCAGCCCTCGGCCATGGATGAGCTCGAAGCGATCATGAAGAAGCAGTTCTCCACCAACTCGTCCTCCAAGTCTTCCAGTCTGGGCGGCGTGAAAGCGGCTGCCAATATTTTGAACCAGACCAAGACCACATTGGAAGCGGCTGTGATGAGTGGCCTGCGCGATATCGACCCGGACCTGATGCAACAGATTCAGGACAATATGTTCACCTTTGAGAACCTGGTGGGTGTGGACAACAAGGGCATTGCCAAAATCATGGCCAATGTGGAACCCGATTTGATGATGAAGGCCCTCAAAGGCGCCAGCGAAGCGGTCAAAGAAAAATTCCTGGGCAGTATGTCCGAGCGTGCACGCGGCATGTTCCGCGACGATATGGAAGCGTTGCCACCGATGCGTCTGTCCGACGTGGAGACTGCTCAAAAAATGGTCATGCGCGCAGCCCGCAAACTGGCAGATGCCGGCGATCTGGTGCTAGGCGGCGGTGCCGACTATGTCTAACACGGCGCAAGCCGAAACGCGCAAGCCCGAAGTCCGCCCGGCGCGGGTCTGGCAACCTACCGACCTGCTACACCCCATTGCGCCCGAGGGTGGCTTTCTCCCCAACCCGTGGCAGCCTACGCAATCGGCCGGCTTTGATCCGCAAGGTTTTGTGACCCCCGTGCTTGACCTGCAAGCTATGGCCCGCGAGGCAGCGGCCCAAGCAGCTGAGCGCGCTGGCGATGAAGTTCTCGGTGATTCGAACGACAACGCCCAGGACACAGCAAGCGGCCTACCCGGTACCAACGCGGACGGTGATGCTGCGGCTAGCAGGGCCGCAGATTCCGAAGCATCGGCGGGGCCGTTAGCGCCAAACACACAGACACCCGCGCCCATCGACGCCCAGGCGCTGGAGCAAGCCCGCGCGGAGGGCTACGCCCAAGGTATGGCCCAAGCACGCACCGAAATGCAGGACCAAGCCCAGGGTGAGGCCCAGGCGCAATTGGGCCAGGACCACGCATTGGTAGAAAAATTGCAAGCGGCGTTGGCCGACCTGCAGCAACACCCGCAAAGTTTTTTTGAACCTCTCAAGCGTTTGTCTTTGCATCTGGCCGAACAGCTCGTCTTGGCAGAGTTGCAAATCGACGGCAGCGCTATCGAACGCTTGGTGCAGCGCTGTGTGGACGACCTGGCGCAGCACGACGAATCCTTGGTGACCGTGCACCTGCACCCCGACGACGTAGAACGCCTGCACAGCATGCGCGAGCGCACCGGACTCAACGAAGGCTCTGCCCTGCGCTTGCAAGGCGACGACAGCTTGCTGCCCGGTAGCGTGCGCGCCAGCGCCAATGACGCCATCGTAGAAGACCTGATCGGCGAGCGTCTGAGTACGCTGGCACGCGGCCTGCAAATTGACGAGCAACGCTGGAGCGGGCACAGCGCGTTCAGTGCCGAGCGGATCGCCACGGACCGCCTACCCAGCAGCCGAGTGGAAGACGCAAAGCCACGCATGGCCACAGCCGCTTCCGTCGCAGCGGGTCCTGCACATGCTGCGACCATCGATGCAGTGCAGGATGCACCCGCTCCTGCGCAATCCGGCTATGACACCGTGGCGGCCATTGACGAGATTTTGAACGACCAAGACCATGTTTGACTTTGCGGCTGACGTCAGCCAAGCCATCCCCAACCTGCACAGCAATTTGCCGCAGCGTAGCGGCACGCTGGTGCGCCTGGTCGGTCTGCGCTTGGAAGCGCGCGGCATCATGGCGCCGATCGGTGCCTGCTGCGAAGTGATAGGCCATAGCGGTCAACGCATCGAGGCCGAAGTCGTGGGCTTTGCCGACAAGACTATTTACCTCATGCCATTTTCTGAACCCACGGGTATCGGCCCGGGTGCCACCGTGCGGGTACTCAGTGACAGCGGGCATGCCTTGCTAGGCGAAGAGTTGCTAGGCCGCGTGATTGACGCGCAAGGCGAGGCGCTCGATGGTCGCCCCAAACCGACTTGCACCACCAAGCTGGGCTTGCTGGGCTTACCCATCAACCCCATGGAGCGCGGCCCTATAGACCGGGTGCTTGACGTAGGCGTCAAAGCCATTAACGGATTATTGACACTGGGACGCGGCCAGCGCGTGGGCCTGGTGGCCGGGTCGGGCGTGGGCAAAAGTGTGCTGCTGGGAATGCTGACGCGATTTACCAAAGCCGACGTGGTGGTCATAGGCCTGATCGGCGAGCGTGGCCGCGAAGTGCAGGCCTTTATCAACGAAACATTGGGGCCCGAAGGACTGGCCAAGGCGGTGGTGATCGCGGCGCCGGCCAATGTGTCGCCGGTTTTGCGCCTCAAGGGCGCGCACCTTACCCATGTAGTGGCAGAGTACTTTCGCGACCAGGGCAAAGACGTGTTGATGCTGGTGGACAGTCTGACGCGCGTCGCCCATGCGCAGCGCGAAATTGGTCTGGCCATCGGCGAGCCGCCCACCTCCAAAGGCTATCCGCCCTCGGTATTTGCGCTCTTGCCCAATTTAATTGAGCGCGCCGGTGTGGGCCGCCACGGCCACGGGTCCATCACCGCGATCTACACCGTGCTGGCAGAGGGCGACGACGGCAATGACCCGATTGTGGATATTGCCCGCGCATCGCTGGACGGACAGGTCATGCTGTCGCGCAAATTGGCGGATGCAGCGCATTACCCCGCCATTGACCTGACGGGATCGATATCCCGGGTGATGCAAAACCTCCTGACCCCCTCAGACTTGAAACTGGCCAACCGCTTTAGGCGCTTATGGTCGCTCTACCAGCAAAACGTGGACTTGATCCAGGTCGGCGCCTACCAGCCGGGTACGAACGCCGAAATCGACCAGGCCATTGCACTGCGCGGCGCCATGGAAACGTTTTTGCGCCAGGACATGTACAGCGGTATTGACGAAGGTCAGACCCGCACCGATGTGCGCGTGCTGATGGAGCAATAAGCATGACGGCCCACCTTACAAAAAAGGGTAACAAGCCATGAAAGTGCGCGCCTGCTGGTCTGCGCTGGAAAACAAGGCGGAGCGCAAAATCACGCAAATACGCGAGGACACCCTACGCGCTCAGGAGTTACGCCAGTCGCTGCTCAACAGCCAGGATAAGCTGGAAAAAATGTACCAGGAGTACTACGAAAAGAACGCGGCTAACAGTAGCTACAAAGGCATGACCGATGCCATGAACCAGCGCCAGTTCATGTCCCAACTATTGAATCTGCGAGAACGCGTGCGTAATGATATTGAACGCTCGGAAACCCATTTGGCTACCTTGGCGCACCATAAGGTGTTGGCCGAGACCGAACGCTTGAAGATGCAAACACTGACCGAAAACGACCGACTTGCCGTGGCCAAGTTTGTCGAAAAGCGCGAGCAATCACGCATGGATGAAATGGGTGTGATGCAATTTAACCGGGCCCAGACCCCATGAACCCCTCGGGCGGCCTGCGCTGGCATTGGAAAGCTTGGCGCAGCCTTCCACTGTGGGAACCTACTTGCCGCGATATCGCCACCTGGTTGTCAGAAAAACCACCGACGCGCGGTGATTTGCTGTTGATCGGTGCCAGCGCCGGCTGGATGATGTCCAGTGACTTTTTGTCCCGCTTTGGCAAAGTCATCACCTACGACATAGACCCTTTGGCCGCCCCCTTGTTCCGATGGCGCCATGGCAAAGCCTTAGCCACCGCAGGCACCGAACTGGTGTGTCAACGCGGCGACGCCTTAAATAATTTGGCCCAAGTGCTCAACGAGCACCGCAAGGCCCTGGTGTTGTTTGACAATGTGCTGGGCCAGATCCGTTTTCACCACCCGGACGTTGACGAGGCCAGCCACCGCATTGCTAGCATTTTGCGCCGCCTTCGCGGACGGCACTGGGGCAGCATCCATGATGCCTACTCCGGCCCGGTGCGTACACCGGTATCACGCCGTGCCCATACCCCGCTAATGCGCAGCGTCCAAGCACCCCCCTTATCCGCTGGTGCATCGAAGCGCGCCGACCGGGACCAACCGCAACGCGCAGCCTTTGCCGCCTTCGGCAGCCAACTCGACGCCGACGGCGCCTGGCTGGACCACCTCACTGGCGACTTGTTCCCTCCGGGCACGGCCGTCACCCACATCGCTTGGCCGCACTTGGACGATTACTGCCACTGGCTGCAAGCGGGCTGGGTAGAACCAGCATGACCACATCGCCCCAACTGCACACAGCGCAGCATCAATGGCTTAAGGTCAGCCGGTCCATGGCGATGATTTTGGCAGCCCTGCTGCTTTGCGCTTGCGGCGGCGTGATCGAGGAACCGCTGGCAAGTCCTGCCGCAAATGCGAGCGAACCCACACCACCGGCGCCGCCTGCCACGCTTTTGGCAGGTCTGTACAAAGGGAAAATAGACAGCAATCCAAGCCGCGAGTTTTTAGCTTTGGTATTGCCTGAGCTTGGAAAAAATGTGCATGTCTACGGTTGGTACTACAACGCCAATGATCTGCATGTGGCGCATCTCTATGACGGTCAACTGGAACTCGGCATCGAGGGCAATGCGGTCAACGTGCCCAATAGTTGGCGGGTGATCGAAGGGATTAACAGCTACCCCGCAAGCGCCAATGTCTCGGGATCATCGCTCAGCCAATTGCTTGCAACCCTGTCCATCAGCCGCAGCAGTGTCGGTAATTACAGCTTAACGGCTACCGCACTGCCCACTGCAGACTACGATTACAACAGTCTTGCGCCTGATCTGCGCAACACGCTGTGGGATGGCTACTGGTCTAGTGGCGCCGACACCGCCACCGGAAGCCTGCAATTTGGCGCCACTGGCGCACCAAACGCCTCCGGTACCCAATGGCCCTGTCTTGCAGGCAGTGTGCCGCTGGTATGGAAGTGGACCGCACAGTCAAAGAATTTCTACAAAGTTGAACTTTCACTAGGTTCCAACACCTTTTGTAGTAAGTGGGAAAATCGGCGCCTGGCGGGCGTAGCAAGCGTCTCGCGGCAAAACGACCACCGCCAATTAGATATGATGCTGTTAGACGGCGCTGGGGCCGGAATTTCTTACCGTGGTACAGGTTTGTAACTGCTGTGGTAATTCAAGATTCCAATTCCCGTGCCGATAAGAGCGCAATAGATGCGCCGGATTTTCTCCGGCGTCCAAGGTTTGGTGCGCATCGTTGGAGTGTCTACTTTTCACACTAAATAATCGAAAGAGCAGCTATGAAAAGAATCCTGTTGGAAGTATTTTTGGTCGCCGCCCTGATAGGCGCCGGCGTGTTTGGTTTTATGAACCAAAAGCAAGCGGCCACTTCGAAGGCCAAGATTACCGAGTTGACAGCGGCTGTCGAAGCAGCCGAAAAGTCAGCTAAAGAAAAAGAAGAAAGCCTCAGTGCGGCCGAGGAAGAAATGCATGCCTTGCAGGAAGAGATGGCACCCCTGGAGGAAAAAACCAACCAACTGGAAGCGGTCAAAGCCGCCCTGGCCAGTGGCTCGACGCTTACCGACTTGGAAAATGCCTACAAAAAAGAGAAAAACCTCTCTGCCGAAAGACAGGCTGGCTTAGGCGCACTGCGCATGCTGACCAAGGGCGCTGAAGATCCGGGCGCGTTGGAAGCATTCCGCAAAGCCTTGCAATTGTCTGAATTGGGTGACCGTAAGAACACCATTTGCGCAGCGCAATTGGGCCTGGTAGCCGCCGGCGAGAAGATCAAGGTCATGTCCGACTGCCTGCCCAAGTCTGAAAAAGCGGGCCACGGTGATAAGGAAGAAAAAGACAGCAAAGACGACGGCCATGGCAAAGCCAAGGACGATGGCCACGGCAAGAAAGACGATGGCAAGGGGAAGAAAGCCGATGACCACGGCGATAAGAAAGACGAGAAACACGCAGCACCCCATTGGGGCTACGAAGGCGAAATGGGCCCAGAAAAATGGGGCAAAGAGTTCCCCACCTGTTCAGCGGGCAAGTCCCAATCGCCTTTGGATATCAAAGGACCTTTCGTGAAATCTCGCGTGGTGGTGAGTGCCGATTACAAAGAGGGCCCGCTGAAGATGCTCAACAATGGCCATACCATTCAAGTGGTGGTCTCGCCCGGCAGCAAGCTGCGTATCGACGGCATCGCCCATGACCTTTTGCAGTTCCATTTCCACCGCCCCAGCGAAGAAAAAATTGACGGTAAGCCCATGGCCATGGTGGTGCACTTTGTGCACAAAAACGCAGACGGTAAGCTCGCGGTGTTGGGCGTCCTGCTCAAAGAAGGCAATGAAAACCCCGGCATCAAAACCTTGTGGGCCAACTTGCCTAAAGAAGAGAACGTGGAATACGCGCCCGATGGCGTGAACTTCAATCCGGGCAATCTGCTGCCGCGTGAGTTTGATTTCTACAGCTATGAAGGCTCACTCACGACGCCACCGTGTACCGAAGGCGTGCGCTTCTTTATCCTCAAGACCACGGTCAACATCGCCAAGGAACAGGTACAAGCCTTCCCCTTCAAGATGAATGCCCGCCCGGTGCAGCCGCTCAATGGTCGCGAGATTTTGAGCAACTAAAAGCGACTACCAAGCCGCCCACTCCGCGAAAGCCCGATTATGAAAAAGCAATCTTCCATGGGCGCCGTGCTGGCTGCCGTGGTGATCACCCTGATCATCGCGGCACTCACGGGCTGGGGCTTGGTAGCCTTAGGCGTCATTCACCTGTCGCCCTCGGGGCCCATCAAGCGCGATGGCGAGCTTGAGAGTGCCAGTGACAAGTTGGGCAAAGCCGGTGGGCAGTTTGTGTGCGAAGTGACGGTTTCCACCCCCCAGGGTGCGCTCAGCTCCGAGCCCAAGGTGTACCCCGACATTTTGGTAGCGGGCCTGGAGCCCGAAGCCGGCTCAGGTTGGTACCAGGGCGAATACTCGATCACCGAATCGCGCAAAGGCGCTCTCAAAATGGAGGGTACCAAGGCCTTTGTCAGCCGCCCCGCCATGTTTGAACGCTTTGGCCAGATGGTGACCCAAGAAGAATTCACCATCGACCTGGCCGATGGCGCATTTGTGCAAACCCTCACCTTCAGAGATGGCACACGCAGGCATATGATCAAAGGGGTCTGTGCCAAGTTCATCAAGGCGCCCTTCAAATAAGTCGCCCAAAAGTCTTTCAACGCCACCTCTAGGTGGCGTTTTCATTGCAACTTCGGCTGATTGGGTACCCTGGCAGGCGACGCTACCTACAATCAGTACCCATGACCTTTCTTCAACAGCTCGCCCGGGCCGAGCGTGAAAACCAGTCCCTGCTGTGCATTGGGCTGGACCCAGACCCCTCAAAATTTCCGCTGCATTGGCGCGGCGACAGCGCCAAAATTTTTGACTTTTGCGCCGCTATCGTCGATGCCACGGCCGACCAGGCCATTGCATTTAAGCCGCAAATCGCCTACTTTGCTGCCCATGGCGCTGAAAGCCAACTGGAGCGCCTGATGGCGCACATGCGCGCCAGCGCGCCCCAGGTACCGGTCATTCTGGATGCCAAGCGCGGCGACATTGGTAGCACGGCGGAGCAATACGCCAAAGAGGCCTTCGAGCGTTATGGAGCAGACGCCATCACGCTGTCGCCCTTTATGGGCCTGGACTCGGTACAACCCTATTTGCGCTACTCCGGTAAGGGCGCATTTTTGTTGTGCCGCACCTCCAACCCAGGGGGTGATGACTTTCAAAACCAGCGCCTGCAAAACCTGGCAGGTGGGCCGCGTTTGTACGAACACATTGCACACCTGGCCCAAGGCCCCTGGAATGAAAACGGCCAGCTCGGTCTGGTGGTAGGTGCTACCTACCCGCAGGAGTTGGAGCGGGTACGCGCGCTAGCGCCCACAGTGCCCCTGTTGATACCCGGCGTGGGTGCCCAGGGTGGCGACGCACAAGCCACAGTGCGAGCAGCCTGGCGTGGTACGGCCGAGCACACCAGCGGCCCGATTGCGGTCAATGCATCGCGTTCCATAATTTATGCATCAGACGCAGCCGATTTCGCGCATGCGGCACGGCGCGAGGCCATAGCCTTGCGCACTAGTTTGCAGGAAGCAAGGGTTTTCAGCGCCTGACCCGCGTTTCGAAACGGGCGAGGGACTTGCGGATTGCCAGCCCCATGCACCGCAGATGATTTAGCCACCAACCCTTTTTTGCGGAGGTTTTATGCAGCTCTACACCGCGCCACGCGCCCCCAACCCGCGCCGGGTCCATATTTTTATGGCAGAAAAAGGTATCACCACGATCGCGCACATCCCCATAGACCTCAACGCCGGGGAACACCGCGCCAGCGACTACCTGGTTAAAAGCCCCTTGGCCAAAGTGCCAGCGCTGCAGCTAGACGATGGCCGGGTACTGACCGAAACCCGGGCGATTTGCACCTACCTAGAAGGCCTGTTCCCCGAGCCAAATTTAATGGGCCAAGACAGCACCGAACGTGCCTTTATCGAGATGGCCGACCGGCGCGTGGAATGGACGATTTTGCTGGGCGCAGCCAATAGCATTCGCCACAGCCACCCGGGTCTGGCGACGCTGGAGCAGCCGCAGTTTCCTGCGTTTGGTCAGTCACAAACTGCCAAGCTCAAAGCCAATTTGCAGGTTTTCGATGTCATGCTTCAAAGCCAAAACTGGATGGCTGGGCAGCGTTTTACCATCGCCGATATCACTGCGTTTTGCGCGCTGGAGTTCGCACGTGGTCTCTTAAAGTTCAAACCCGCCGACCTCGGTTACGAGGCCTTGCAAGCCTGGCGCGAACGGGTAGCCGCCCGGCCGTCCGCCCTAGTCCTTTAAGCCACCACCATAACGATCGGCCCATTTACACATACCTGTGGATCGCCACGGCCTGTGGCCCCGCAGTACCTGGATCAAGCGCTTGCGGCTTTACGCTAGGCTTTTGGCGAGGATCGCTGCGTGGCCAAGACCTTGTCCACGCGACGGCCATCGAGGTCAATAACCTCAAACACCCAACCCTGATGGCTGATGCGTTCACCCAGCTTGGGTAAATGGCCGGTCAAGGCCATGAGTAAGCCGGCCAAGGTGTTGTAGCGGCCCCGGTCTTCGTCGGGCAATTCGTCCAAGTCCAAGCGCGCCTTGACTTCATCGACGGGCATCACGCCATCCAATAACCAGGAACCGTCCTCGCGCCGGGTAGCCCAGGCCTCGGTTTGGGGACCGTATTGCAACTCCCCCGTAATGGCCTCTAGCAAGTCGCGGGGCGTGAGCAGGCCCTGCACCACGCCGTACTCATCGACCACAAACAGCAGCCGCGCCGCTTTCAGCCGGAACTGCTCGAGTAACTCCATGGCGCTCAAGGTCTCGGGTACAAACACCGCCGCCTGCGCAAAAGCAGCTATCGGCTCCTGGCTGTGCGCGCCCAGATCCAGCAAATGCGCCACGCTGATCACACCGACCACATCGTCTAAGGAAGCGCGGCACACCGGATACCAAGAATGCGCACCCTTGCCCGCGCCGCGGCCAGCCAGGCGCAAGCAATCGGCCACGCTGACCGAGGCGTCTAGCCATTGCACGTCACTGCGCGGCGTCATCAGGGAAGTGAGCGCTCGCTCGTCCAAGCGGAATACGTTTTGCACCATCTGGTGCTCATGCTCTTCGATCAAGCCAGCGTCCACGCCCTCTTCCAAGCTGGCCGAGATTTCTTCCTCGGTGACCGCGCGGGCCGTGTTGGTGTCTATGCGCAAGAGCTTGAGGGTGGCCGCCGTGGTGCCCGAGAGCAGTTTCACAAACGGTTTGGCCGCCTGCGCCAGCCACAACATAGGCCGCGCTACCCAACAGGCCATGGTCTCGGGGTGCAATTGACCGATGCGCTTGGGCACCAGCTCACCAAAAATAATGGTGGTAAAGGTAATCACGGTGACGACCAGGGCGGTGGCCGTGAGCGCCGCCGGCTTGTCGGCCATGCCCAGAGCTACCATCCAGGCCGCCACGCCATCGCTAAAAGCAGCCTCTCCGACAATGCCGTTGAGTACGCCGATAGAGGTAATCCCCACCTGCACCGTAGACAAAAATTGATTGGGGTTGCTGAGCAGCTCTAGGGCCGCTTGCGCGCCCTTGTCACCCGCCTCGGCCAAGGCACCCAAACGGGCCCGCCGGCTGCCGGTCAGCGCCAACTCGGACATGGCAAAGAAGCCGTTGAGCAGCGTCAAAAAAATGATCAGCAAAAATTCCATGGAATCCACAAGACAATCAACACTATGGCACTTTACTTGATCGGCGACATCCAGGGCTGTAATAGCGCGTTCGAGCGCCTCTTGGCCCATATCGACTTTTCCCCCAGCCGGGACACGCTGTATGTGCTGGGCGACCTGGTCAACCGCGGCCCGGACTCCGCGGGCGTATTGCGGCGCCTGCGCACGCTGCAAGGTGCGGCGTACTGCCTGCTAGGTAACCACGACCTGCATTTGCTGGCGGTAGCGCAGGGGCTGCGCAAAGCCCACCGCAAGGACACGCTCGATGGGGTGCTGCACGCACCAGATCGACAGGACTTGTTGAACTGGCTGCGCCAGCAGTCCCTGGCCCTGCAGGTGCGCCACCATGGCGTCACGGTGCTGATGGTGCACGCCGGGGTCTTACCGGCCTGGACCTGCGAGAAGACCATGGCCCTGGCTCAAGAGGTGCAGACCGTGTTGCGCGGCCCGGACTATGCGGATTTTTTGGCGCATATGTATAGCAATTTACCTGACCAATGGGATGAAGGGCTGCAAGGCAATGCGCGCCTGCGCCTGATCGTCAATGCCCTGACGCGCATACGCTTTTGCGACGCCCAGGGGCGCATGGAGTTTGATACCAAAGAAGGGCTGGCCGCCACGCCCGCAGGCTTTACACCCTGGTTTGACGCACCCGGGCGGCGCACGGTCGGCGACACCGTAGCCTTCGGGCATTGGTCTACGCTGGGCTGGTTGGGCCGCAGCGATGTGCTGTCTTTGGACAGCGGCTGCGTCTGGGGAGGCTGTTTGAGCGCGCTTAGGCTAGAGGCGCCCGATGGCCATGGGCGCCTGCACCACACACTCTTGCAAGTGCCCTGCGAGCAGGCGCTAGCGCTGGGCGACTAAGAAGAAGTTTCTTCAGTCGCCTTGAACAAAAAGGCCACGCGCCGCTTGGGCTTGATATTGGCCGATATGCTGCGCCCGCCGGTACGTGGCGCTGCTTCCCAAGAAGGCTTGACTTCGGGCGCCACACTGGGCTCGTAAGGCTGATCAAAAAACGGATCTTTAGGCGGTGCGGGCGGGCGGGTGTAATCGCGCCGGGGCGCGCGCTCGTCGCGGGCGGGACGGGCGTATTGGCCTTCATGCGCAATATCGCGCAATCCGCCGCGCTCGCTGCTGCGCGGGGCACGGCGCGAATCGTCGCGCGCTTCGTCCTGGTACATGCGTCGGCCGTCGTTGATACGGCCTTGACCCGCAGCTGGACCATCCTCTTCAAACTCGATGGCTTCGAGCTCAATCTTGGTCTTGATCAGCTTTTCGATATCGGCCACGAGGCGCGCATCGTTTTTGCCACCGACAAAACTCACGGCCAAGCCGGACGCCCCAGCACGGCCGGTGCGGCCAATGCGGTGCACATAGTCTTCGGCGTTAAAGGGCACGTCAAAGTTGAATACGGCAGGCACGTCTTTGATGTCCAGGCCGCGCGCGGCCACGTCGGTACAGACGAGCAAATCGACCTCACCGCTTTTGAAGGCTTCCAACGCTTTGAGGCGCTCGTCCTGGCTTTTGTCGCCATGCAAAGCGGTGGTCTTGAGGCCTTCGCGCTCGAGCGAACGCGCCAAGCGGGCGCAGCCGAGCTTGCTGTTGACAAACACAAAAGCCTGCTTGAGTTGGTGTTTGCGAATGACGTGGTGCAGGGCGCGCCGCTTGTCGTCTTCGCCCACGCTGTAAAAATGTTGTTCCACCGTGGACGCAGTGGCATTGGAGCGCGCCACTTCGATGGTGATGGGGTCTTGCAAATAACTGCTGGCCAGGCGCTTGATTTCGGGCGAGAAGGTGGCCGAAAACAGCAGCGTGGTGCGCTGCTTGGGCAGGTAGCTCAGGATGCGCTGCAAATCAGGCAAAAAGCCGATGTCCAGCATGCGGTCGGCTTCGTCCAGCACCACATACTCGACCTGGTTGAGCACGGCGTTTTTGGCCTCGATATGGTCGAGTAAACGCCCAGGGGTGGCCACCAGCACTTCCACGCCTTTTTTCAGCTCCAAGGTTTGCGGCTTCATGTCCATGCCGCCAAAGACCACGGCGCTGCGCAGTTGGGTGTACTTGGCGTAGAGCCTGACTTGCTGGGCCACCTGGTCGGCCAGCTCGCGGGTGGGCAAAAGCACCAAGGCGCGCACCGGATGGCGGGCGGGCGAGGTGGAGGCGTTTTCGTGCTTGAGCAGGCGGTGTAACAGGGGCAGGGAGAAGGCGGCCGTCTTGCCGGTGCCGGTCTGGGCGGCGCCCATCACGTCTTTGCCAGTCATCACCACGGGAATGGCCTGGGCCTGGATGGGCGTCATGGATTCGTAGCCCATTTCAGCCACCGCACGGGCCAAGGGCGCGGCCAGTTGCAGCTGGGCAAAGGCCATGACAGGGGTGTCTGTCGTCAGGGAATCAGGGGATTGGGAGGCTGCGGTGTCAGGTATCTGTTCGGGCATGCATAGCAAAAGTAGTGGCTATCCATCCGATAGCAGGTTGCCCCGGGAGCCGGGGCGCAAGCCGGATTATCCCCGATACCGCGGGAAACCGGCTTTTTCAGGCTTTGGGCAGGGTCACACCCACTTGGCCCTGGTATTTGCCGCCCCGGTCTTTGTAGCTGGTTTCGCAGACTTCGTCGCTTTCAAAGAACAGCACCTGGGCGCAGCCCTCACCGGCATAAATCTTGGCCGGCAGTGGCGTGGTGTTGGAAAACTCCAGAGTCACATAGCCTTCCCACTCCGGCTCGAAGGGGGTGACGTTGACGATGATGCCGCAGCGCGCATAGGTGGATTTACCGAGGCAAATCGTCAGCACATTGCGCGGGATTCGGAAATATTCCAGCGTGCGCGCCAGCGCAAAGCTATTGGGCGGGATGATGCAGACGTCGTCGTGGAAATCGACAAAGCTCTTTTCATCAAAGTTTTTGGGGTCCACCACCGTGCTGTGGATATTGGTGAACACCTTGAACTCCGGCGCGCAGCGGATGTCGTAGCCGTAGCTGCTGGTGCCATAGGAAATGATTTTTTTGCCCTCGGCCTCGCGCACCTGGCGGGGCTCGAAGGGCTCGATCATGCCGGTGGTCTCGGCCATACGGCGTATCCATTTGTCGCTTTTAATACTCATACGAAGGTGCTTCCGGTTACTGCGGCCTATTGTAGGCAGGGGCTCAGCGGGGCAACGCGGGCTTAAAACCGCCCGGCGCTTTGCCACATGCCAGCGCGCTCGGGCACGGTGGCTGCCAGCACCGTGCGCTCGATAAGCCGGTCGTCGCCCAGGACGATGAGAGAGAACAAAAGTTCGTCCAGGGTATTGGCAAGTTTGGTTTTGCGCGCGAGCAAAGGGGTCACCTTAGGTTGCAGCACCACAAAATCAGCCTCGCAACCGGGCAATAAATTGCCCACCACGCCCTCTAAGCCCATGGCGCGGGCCGCGCCTGCCGTGTGCTGCCACCACAAATGCTGGGGCGAGAGCGATAAACCGGCTTTGGAGCGGCCTTCGCGCCCCACGTAATACGCCGCCAGCATGGTCTGAAACGGGCTAAAACTGGTGCCGCCGCCCACATCGCTGGCCAAGCCGTAGGGAAAACCGGCTGCATTGGCACCGGCGTAATCGAAATAGCCGCTTGCCAAAAACAAATTGCTGGTCGGGCAGACCGCAGCGGACGCGCCGCTGCTGCGCATGAGCGCGCGGTCGGCCTCGTCAAAGTGGATGCAATGGGCATAGACCGCGCGCTCGCGCAAAAGGCCAAAATCCGCATAGGTCGCCAAATAGCTGCTGGAGTTTGGAAACAAGTCCCGCGCCCAAGCGATTTCATCCTGGTTCTCGGCCACATGGCTTTGAATCCAGACATCCGGGTATTTGGCAGCGAGTTCCCCCGCGCCGCGCAATTGCGCGTCGGTGGAGGTGGGCGCAAAGCGCGGCGTGATGGCATATCCCAAGCGGTCTTTGCAATGCCATTGCTGAATCAATTCCTCCGACTCCACCAAGCTGTGCTCTACCGCGTCGCGCCCCCGGCCCGGCTGGTTCAGCAAGGCCGCCGGCGCATGCCGGTCCATCAGGCACAGGCCGGTCACCAAGCGCATGCCACGCCGCTCTGCCTCAGAAAACAAAGCGCTCACCGAACTGCTGTGCGTGGTGGCAAAGGCCAGGGCCGTGCTGACCCCATTGCGCAGTAACTCATCGACAAAAAAAGTGGCCGCTTCAGCGCAATAGGCCGGGTTCGCAAAGCGCTGTTCTTCGGGGAAGGTGTAGTTTTCCAGCCAAGGCAGCAAGCCGTCGGCCGGGGAGCCTATGACATTGATTTGCGGGAAGTGCACATGCATGTCCACAAACCCCGGCGCGATGATGCGCCCGGGCAAGTGTTCCACCGGTAAGCGGCAGTTCAGCGCAGACAGCGTGCGCCAGTCGCCAATGGCTTGCACCACGTCGCGGCCCTGCGCATCGGGTGCTACCACTAGCAAACCGTCTTCCTCCCACTGCGCAACAGGCAGCGCCGGGTCGGGAAACCACAAGAGGCTGGCCCGATAGCCGCGCGCGCTCATGCGCGCTCCAAGGTGCAGCTATCGCCCAGGGCTTCGCGCCATACCCGCACCCGCTGCAAACCGGCAAAGTCTGCCGCCAGCGCTTGCCAAACAAATGCACACAAGTTCTCCAAAGTGGCCGGCCCCAGGCCCGGCACTTCGTCGAGCAGCCGGTGGTCGAGCTGCGGGCGCAAAGCTTCAATGCGCTGGCGCACCTGGCCCAGGTCCACCACCATGCCCGATTGCGTATCGGGCTGACCGGAAATGCTGACTTCGGCGTGGTAGGTGTGGCCGTGTACGCGCAAGCTGCCTTCAGTCTCTATCTCGCGGCGCAAGGTGTGCGCGGCATCGAAAAAAAACTTTTGGCTAATGCAAAAGGCTTGGGGTAGTGCGTGGGACATGGATGAACTTTCTTAACGGGCGTGGCGCGCTGCAAGGCCAGCGGTACTTAGCGGATGCCGCTCACTTTATGGGTTTGCATGCTGAGCTTCCACACCGGTTCCTGCAGGCACAGGTCTATGCATATTTGGGTATTGCGTTTTTGCAGCACATCGTCCAGCGGCTGCAGACGGTGGTGGCTAAAGGGAAGTGATTGCATGGCTTGCATGTCGGCCAATGAAAAGCCGGACTGCGGCCAGACCAGCTTGAGTTCCTGCCCTTGCCGCTGCACCCAGGGGGCCCCGGCTTTGGGGCTGACGCATAGCCAGTCGATGCCTGCGGGCGCAGCGATGCTGCCATTGGTTTCTACGGCGATTTCAAAGCCCTGCGCGTGCAGCGCTTCGATCAGTTCGGCATCCAGCTGCAACAAAGGCTCGCCGCCGGTCAGCACCACAAAGCGCTGCGCTGCAAAGCCTGCAGGCCAAAGCGCTGCGACTTGCGCTGCCAAGGCGCCAGCACTATCAAAACGTCCACCCAGCGTGCCATCGGTGCCGACAAAGTCGGTATCGCAAAAACGGCAAACGGCGCTGGCGCGGTCTTGCTCACGGCCGGACCATAAATTGCAACCGGCAAAGCGGCAAAACACCGCAGGCCGGCCGGCTTGCGTACCCTCGCCTTGCAGGGTGTAGAAAATTTCTTTGACCTGGTAGCTCATAAGGCCTGCGCTAGCGCGCCATAGGCCAGTAGCGGGCGAGCAAGCTCGATTTCGCGGACAGCGGGCGCACTAGCGCATACTGTCGCAACGAGGTTTTTATACATGGTAGTCCTCTACATGGCCCGGGCTTACAAGGTGAACATCCCCGCCGGGCTCGGGGACGAAAGCAAGCAATTTTACAATCGAGCCTTTCGTATGCGCCGCACTGCGCTTGCGCCCTGTAAATACTTCGCTGTCCGCCTACACGCCTGCTACGCCAACTGTCCCTTTGTCCAACTCACCAGCGATGTCCGCAGCCCCTGCACCCACCCCCATCACCCCGCCCGACTTCGATCCGCATGCGGGCCCGGGCATTGAGTGGCCTACCTGGCTGGTGTGCGCTTGTATTTACGGGGGATGGCTGGGCGCCCTGCGCTGGTACCGGGTAGAGGCCTCGGGCTGGGCCTTGGTACTCATCATCGTGCTGGCGGCCTGGTACATGAGCTTGCAACACGAACTGGTACACGGCCACCCAACCCCTTACGCTTGGCTGAACCGTGCACTGGGCCTGCTGCCTATCGCGGTGTGGTACCCGTTTGATGTTTACCGCAGCAGCCATTTGGCACACCACCGCGACGAAGTGCTGACCTACCCCAGCCAGGACCCGGAAAGCAACTACCTGGACCCCGAGGACTTTGCTAGCCGCAGCGCGCCTTTGCGCTTTCTTTTGGTGGCCCAACGCACTGCATTGGGCCGGTTTTGCATCACACCGGCTTTTGCGATTTTTCATTTGCTGCGGCCGCTGAGCCAAGCGGGCTACTGGAAGAGCCCGCGCATGCGTTGGACCTGGGTACAACACACGTTATTACTGCTGCTCATGCTGTGGGGGGTACAAAGCTATGCCGGTATCAGTCCGTGGCTTTATCTGGCACTAGGCTATGCCTGTTTGGGCCTTGCCATCATGCGCTCCTACTATGAACACCGGCCTGCGGCCGACCCCCAGCACCGGATCGTCATTAATGAAGCGGGCTGGCTGTGGCGTCTGCTTTTTCTCAACAACAATTACCACGCGGTGCACCATGCACAGCCCAAGCTGGCCTGGTACCGCATCCCTTCGCTGTACCGGACCCACAAAGACTATTTTCTGGAACGCAACGGGGGTTATTTTTTGACTGGCTATCTTGCATTTTTCGCCCGGCATGCCCTTCGACCCTTAGATGCGCCGGGGCAGCAAACGCGGGATTTGCCGCCTGCATACCGGCATCCGCTATGAGCGGGCGACACGTTGCACTGCCCATGTACCTGGGCGCTCCGCAGGCCGTGCAGTCGCTTTGGTCGGTGTTGCGAGAGGCATTAGTTTGCAAGGGCCTGCAGCCACTGCCTGACGCCATAAGCTGGCCGCAAGATTTGCATGCGCATTGGCGCGCCCCGGACCTTTTACTAAGCCAAACCTGCGGCTACCCCTTCACCCATGCCTTGCAGGGCCAGGTGCAATTGCTGGGGTGCTTTCGCTATGTGGCGCCCGGCTGCGAAGGTATTCATTGCCGCAGCGTTTTAATTGCCCGCAAGGAATCCGCGCACCTCGCCTTGGAAGATTTTCGGGACCAGCGTGTTGCTTTTAACAGTACGGATTCGCAATCGGGCTACAACGCTCTTCGTGCGCTGATAGCTCCGCTAGCGCGGCAGGGCCGCTTTTTCAGCCAAGCGCTGGCTACTGGTGGCCACCGCCTCTCAGTGCAAGCCGTGCGCGATGGCCGCGCCGACCTGGCCGCCATCGACTGCGTGACCTGGGCCTTGCTGCAAACGCATGATCTACCCGCGACAGAGGGCCTGTGCGCCATCGGCCACAGCGCCCCCTACCCCGGGTTGCCGCTCATCACATCGCTGCACACCCCGCCCGAGCAGGTACAGGCCCTGCGCCATTGCTTGCAGGGCTTGGTCATCGCACCTGCGGCCGCACAAGCCCTTGGACAGCTACGGATAGCAGGGTTTGAAACACCGGACTTGGCGGTTTACCAACGCTGTTTAGAGATGGAAATGAGCGCCATCGCCTGCGGCTATCCGCAATTGACCTAAAGGCGAATCTGCGCCTAGCAGGTTCCAAAGCGGATGCCCGCCTGGCGCAAAAAACGCCGGTAGGCAGCCGAGGCCTTGTCCGCTGCCGTATGGGCTTCGGCCCGCACGTCCAGCGGTAAGCAGGCGGGACGCTGCGACTCCAGCACCGGCTGGTCTTGGGTAAAGATGGTGTGCTGGAAGGCCTGTAGCTGGGCGTCATCGGTCGCAAAGTCGGCCACGGCCAGGCGGAACCAGACCCGGCTGTGCTCCGGGCCCATGGGGCAAATAAACAGGGCGATCGACTCGCGCCAATCCTGCACCGTCGTACTTCCGGCCTCGGGCACTTTGGTCAAGACCGCCGTATAAGGCCCGCTGACCTCGTAGCGGTATTCCACCAACGCGCCGCGCGTACTGTGCAGATTGGACTGGGGCTGCCTGGCCTTGCAACCGGTGGCGACCAGGCCGGTGGCGGTGGACGCCACCTGGTAATCAGGAATTTCGGGCGTATCGCGCGCGCCCAACCAGCCTTCGTGCACAAATCCAAAGTGCGCCATGTCCAGGAAGTTTTCGACAATGCGCGGCGCACTGGTCGCCACCTCGTAGGGGCCGCAATTGAGTTTGCGCAGCCGGGCATCAGCCTCGGCTTCAAACTGCGGCAAGGCCTGCGCAGCCGGGTCGCCATTGACTTCTGAGGGGTCTTGCGCGCTACTCGCGCCGGCGGCGCCGGGCTGCAGGCAAACCCAAACCAATTCGCACCACAGCTGCACCGCGAACACCCGTGCGGCATGGCCCGCAGGCGGCACAAACTCCGGCAGCGCCGGAACCCGCACACATTGCCCAGAAGGCGCAAACTGCCAGCCGTGGTAGGGGCACTCCAGCCGCCCGGCGCACACGCGCCCCAACGACAAACGCGCCCCGCGGTGCGGACACTGGTCGGCCCAAGCGTGTACGGCCCCCGCCTCGTCGCGCCACAACACCAGGCTCTGGTCCAGCAACTGCACCGCCACCGGCTGCGCCTGCACATCGGCCAGCGCCGCGACCGGGTGCCAGTGGGCGGATTCGACGGGGTGCGGCATAGGGGAGTCAAGCATGGGGTGATTTTGCTTGATGCTGCGGGCTCGCTGCCACCGCACATAGAGGAACACTTGCTAGACTTCCCCCGATGCGCGAACCCGACACCCAGCACACCCCCATGATGACCCAGTACCTGGGCCTCAAGGCGGACTACCCAGACACGCTGTTGTTCTACCGCATGGGTGATTTTTACGAGATGTTTTTTGCCGATGCCGAAAAAGCGGCGCGCTTGCTGGACATCACGCTCACGCACCGGGGGCAAAGCGGCGGGCAAGCGATTCCCATGGCCGGTGTGCCTTTTCATGCGGTCGAGGGCTATTTAGCCAAGCTGATCCGCCAGGGCGAATCGGTGGCGATTTGCGAGCAGGTGGGCGAAGTCAGCGGCAAAGGGCCGGTGGACCGCAAGGTGGTGCGCGTGGTCACGCCCGGCACGCTGACCGATGCCGAACTGCTGAGCGACAAGTCCGAGTCCATGCTGATGGCGCTGCACCAAGGCCCGCGCAACCGCTGCGGCCTGGCTTGGCTGAGCGTGACCCAAGGGCTGGTGCACCTGGCCGAGTGCACCACCGATGCGGTAGCCGACTGGGTGCAGCGCATTGGGCCGAGCGAGCTGGCCTACAGCAGCGGCCTGACCCGCAGTGTGGAAGAGCGCCTCAAGCAATTGCGCTTTCACAGTACGCTGTCACTGACGGCGCGGCCCGAGTGGCAATTTGACGGCGCGCTGGGCCAGCGCAAATTATTGGAAGTGCTGCAAGCGGCCAGCCTCGCTAGCTGGAATGCACAAGAGCTGCCCCTGGCCCATGCCGCAGCCGGTGCGCTCTTGGCCTACGCCGAACACACGCAAGGCCGGGCGCTGGCGCATATCAGTGGCCTGGAAGTGCAGCGCGATGGCGAGCGCATCGACCTGCCCGCCAGCACGCGGCGCAATCTGGAACTGACCCAAACCCTGCGCGGCGAAGACGCACCCACGCTGTTTTCATTGCTCGACACCTGCATGACCGGTATGGGCAGCCGCATGCTGAAGTCTTGGTTGCTAGGTCCCTTGCGCGAGCGCAGCCAGGCGCGTGCGCGCTTAGCTGCCATCCACGCGCTGCAACAGATGCAGGGCCAGGCGCAAGCGCTGGGGCCCGTGCTGCGCAGCCACCTCAAAGGCAGCGCCGATGTGGAGCGCATCGCCGCCCGCCTGAGCCTGCGGCAGGTGCGCCCCCGTGAACTGCTGGGCCTGGTCAACACTTTGCATAAAAGCGGCTTACTAGCGGATCAGTTGCAAGGGCAGCAAGGTTTGCTAGGCCGTATTGCGCACGACATGCTGGCGCCGCCAGACTGTGCCCATCTGTTGCAATCGGCTATAGCGCCCGAGCCCGCTGCTATGGTACGCGACGGCGGCGTGATCGCCAATGGCTATGACGCAGACCTGGACGAATTGCGCGCGATCCAAACCAATTGCGACGCGTTTTTGTTGGACTTGGAAGCACGCGAACGCGCACGCACCGGCATTGCCAATTTGCGCGTGCAGTTCAACAAAGTGCACGGCTTTTACATCGAGGTCAGCCAAGGGCAAAGCAGCAAAGTGCCGGACGACTACCGGCGCCGCCAGACCCTGAAAAACGCCGAGCGCTTTATCACGCCTGAGCTCAAAGCCTTTGAAGACAAAGCCTTGAGCGCACAGGAGCGCGCGCTGGCGCGTGAGAAATTTTTGTTTGAACAATTGCTTGATCAGTTGCAAGCCTTTGTGCCTACGCTGACCCGCATAGCGCGGGCGCTGGCGGCGCTGGACGCGCTGTGTGCATTGGCCGAGCGCGCCCTCACGCTGGGCTGGTGCGCGCCCGAGTTTGTGGAGCACCCTTGCATCGAAATTCTGCAAGGCCGCCACCCGGTGGTGCAGGCGCGCTTGGCCGAGCTAAGCAGCGGCAACTTCATCGCCAATGACACGCTGCTAGGCCCACGCCAGCGCATGCAAATCATCACCGGGCCGAACATGGGTGGTAAATCTACCTACATGCGCCAAGTGGCGCTGATCGTGCTGCTGGCGTCCATGGGCTCGTACGTACCAGCCAGAGCCTGCCGCTTGGGCCCCATCGATGCCATCCACACCCGCATAGGCGCAGCCGACGACCTGGCCAATGCGCAATCGACCTTTATGTTGGAGATGGTCGAGGCCGCGCAAATTTTGCACAGTGCCACGGCGCAGTCCTTGGTGCTGATGGACGAAATCGGCCGCGGCACCTCAACGTTTGACGGTCTGGCGCTGGCCGGCGCGATTGCCAGTCAGTTGCATGACAAAACGCAATCCTTCACGCTGTTTGCCACGCATTATTTCGAGCTGACCGACTTTCCCGCCGCGCACCATGGCGCGGTCAATGTGCACGTGAGCGCAGCCGAATCGGGCCGCGACATTGTGTTCCTACACGCCATCGAAGCAGGCCCTGCCAGCCGCAGCTACGGCATCCAGGTGGCCCGCCTGGCCGGCATACCGGCAGCCGTGCTTAACCAAGCCCGCCACACGCTGGAAGCACTAGAACAACAAGCTAGCACCGCCGAAGCCCAAGTCGATTTATTCGCCCCCGCCCCAGCGCTAGCCCCGGCCACACCCGGCCCCCTGGAAGCGTACGTCGCCTCCCTTAACCCAGACACCATGAGCCCCCGCGAAGCCATGGACGCGATCTACCAACTCAAGTCGCTTTCATGGGGGTCAGAACCCAATGAAACGAAAATCAATTAAGTGGACCGGTCGGATGTGAGCTCGCGCAGCAGGGCGTCATAGCTGGCGCGCAACTGCGGATCAATTTGCTGCAAAGACGCCACGATATCGGGCGCTTTGACCGCTGGTGCGGGATCCGATGCGGCTGGGGCGTCGTGCACGGTGTCCAGCGCATCGGCCTGCAGCGCTGGCGAGCTCTTGCTTAGCGTCGCGCCTAGGTCGCGCAGATCCGGATTACCAAAACCGCCTAATCCCGACATACCGCTGGACAAGTCGCTAAATAAGTCTGTAACGCGCGGTTCAGCCGCAACACGCGTTGGAGCGGCACTGCCAGATAACGCCAATGCCGCATACGCCAAGGTGGAACCCCCTAACAAAACGCCGCTCACGCTAATCCACAAAGCCCAAAGCGCACCCGCGTCCACCGCATGCATCTCAAAAACACCGAGTAATTCTGTGCCAAACCAGGCCCAAGGCAAGTCGCGCAGCCAATACAAGCCTTCAAGCGATGCAGGATGCAGGGCCAGCGCGATCACCAGCAACACCAGGTTGACAAGCGCAACCCAAAAAGTAGCCGCAAAAACCATGTGCCGCGTCCTCATTCGAACTCTTGCACGATTTTGTCGCGTAGCAAAGCGGCCAGGTGGGCTCGTGCCTGTGCAATTGCCAGCGCTTCGTTTTCCGCTTCGACCGATTCACCCGCAATCTCCACCAGGCTTTGACGAATGCGCTTGATATGGGCCTCGGTTTCCTGCATGGAGGTTTGTAATTGACCCCGACGCGCCGTGTGCTGGTCCAGCTCGCTGAGCAACTCAAATACCTGCTGCAAATAAAAACGGTTTTTGCGGCTTTGCTGCATATCGGTGCGCGTCAAGAACACTTGCATTTGCTGCGCCAAATTTTTATGGCTGACGGGCGAGACTATCGCACTGGCAGTACCTTGCGACATCAGGGGCACGGGGTTTGCAGGCGCTTCTACTACGCCCATGGTCGTTACCGTGTGGTGCCCGGTTGCATGCTCGATCGGAGCGCTTGGGGGCGAGGGGCTGGCGGATTGGCCATCTGGCATGGAAAGTGACTCCGTGGGGCTTATGCCATGCGCTTGGGCTTGATTCGCCATGCGATAGGCCTGCTTGCAATCTGATATTGCAATGACTGGGATGCGCCTGATTCTAGCGGTGCGATTGGGCTGCACTGCAGCGAGACGGGATAATCAAGCACTTTCACATCCCGGGCCTGTCGCAAGTGCACTGCCTTTAGCTTTAAGATCTCCATGCAATCGACCCCCTTAGTTTTTTCCCACGCCAACAGCTTTCCCGCCAGCACGTACAAAGTTTTGTTTCACCATTTGCGCGCGCGCGGTTTTGCAGTCAAGGCGATCGAGAAACTGGGGCACGATCCCCACTACCCGGTGAGCAATAACTGGAAACACCTGGCACAACAGGTAGCGGATTTTGCGCAGGCGCAAGCCGATAAAGCCGGTGGTCCGGTGTGGCTGGCGGGCCATTCGCTAGGGGGTTTTCTGAGCCTGATGGCGGCTGCACGCCACCCCGGCCTAGCCAAGGGTGTACTGCTAATCGATGCGCCCATTTTGGGCGGTTGGCGTTCGATGGCGCTGGGAGTTATCAAAGGCGCGCAATTGGTCGGCTCGCTCTCACCAGCCGCTGTCAGCCATAAGCGACGCAACGCATGGCCCAGCCAAGAGGCGGCCTATGAACACTTCAAACACAAGCGTGCATTTGCCAAATGGGACGACGCAGTGCTGCAGGACTACATCGCGCATGGCACGGTGGATCGCGATGGCAAAAGGGTACTTAGCTTTGACCGCGAAATAGAAACGCATATTTACAACACCATTCCCGACAACCTGGACCGCCTGCTGCGGCGCAACCCGCTCAAATGCCCCGTCAGTTTTATCGGCGGACGCCATTCCTGGGAAATGAAGCGCGTAGGGATGGGCATGACCGAGAAAGTCACACGCGGGCGCATCATCATGCTTGACGGAACGCACTTATTTCCTATGGAAAAACCTTTGGCAACGGCGTCGGCCATCGAAACCGCTTTGCGCAATATGGGGGCTTAGGCCTTCCAAACGACCAGACCGCTCCAATCGGTAGCCAGTACCACGATTCCAAAAGCAATGCGGTAATAGGCAAAGCCGACAAAGCTATGGGTTGCCACAAAGCGCAGCAGCCAGCGCACGCAGGCCCAGGCGCTGATAAAGGAGAAAACCAGGCCCACGGCAAACAAAGGCGCATCGGCCAGGCTCAGCAAGGCGCGCTCTTTGTACAAGCTATAAACGCCCGCGCCTATCAGCGTAGGGATGGCCAGAAAAAACGAAAAGTCGGTTGCCGCCTTGCGCGACATGCCCAGCAACATGCCACCAATAATGGTGGCACCGCTTCGGCTGGTGCCCGGCACCATGGCCAAGCATTGCACCAGGCCCACTTTGAAAGCGTCCCACATGGTCATGTCATCGACATCACCCACCCGCGCAAAGTAACCGGTCTGCACATCTTCGGACGCCGCCTGGCGCCGCTCGGCCCACAAAATAATGAAGCCGCCCAGAATAAACGTGCTGGCCACAATCACTGGCGTAAACAAATGCGCCTTGATAGTTTTGCCAAACAACAAACCCAGCACTACGGCGGGCAAAAATGCGATCAACACATTGATGGCAAAAGCCTGCGCCCTGCCCTGCGTGGGCAAGGCCAGTACCGTCGACTTGATCTTGTCCCAGTACACCAAAATCACCGCAAATATCGCCCCGGTCTGAATGGCGATATCGAACACCTTGGCCTTCTCGTCATCAAAACCCAGCAGCGCGCCTGCCAATATCAAATGCCCGGTCGATGAAATGGGCAAAAACTCCGTCAGACCCTCTACCACCCCCATCACCGCTGCTTTGAGCAAAAGCACATTTTCTAAATCCATACCGCTCCATTGGTAAAAGTTCGTGCGCCACACCGGCGCGTGGGGATTGTCGCATTGCATTGGAGGTTCAAGTCCTAGGCCTTTGTCGGAAAAAAGCGGGGGTTCGTCGCAAAGCGCTTGATTGGCATCGGCATGAAGGGCAAGCTATAGACACCAGCACCGCACTGTCACGAGTGTCTGGCAACTAAAGATTTAGGGATGGAAATATGAGAAAACACTCCAAATACTTCAATCCACTCCGTCAGGCGCTGCGCAATTTGCTCATTGGCGCGCTCCTGTACGGCGGATTCAGCTTTACCACCTCTGCGCAAGCGCAAGTTGGCATGCGCGAGATCCAAAGCCGGGGCATGCCCATTACCTTGGTATACCCCACGCCCGCCAAGGCACAAACCACCGCCCTGGGCCCGTTCGAACTGGACCTGGCCCTGGGTGGCGAGCTTTCACCCGGAAGGCGCGCATTGGTCGTGCTCTCGCACGGCACGGGCGGCAGCCCCTTGACAGACCACACGCTGGCCGCCACCCTGGCACGCGCCGGCTTTGTCGTCGCGCAACCGCTGCATAGAGGGGACAACTACCGCGACGCAAACGCCGCCGGGCCTGCAAGTTGGCAAACGCGCCCCAAGGAAATCACGGAAGCCATCGATGCTGTTGCGGCTAACACGCTCTGGCAGGGGCGCATAGATACCCAGCGCGTGGGTGTGCATGGTATGTCTGCGGGCGGCGTCAGCGCTTTATCCTTAGCCGGTGCCCAATGGAGTCTGCAATCGCTTATTGACCATTGCAACGCACACCTAGATGCTGACGTCGGCTTTTGCCTCAATGGCCTGGCGCAAGATCACCTGCAAATTGCCAAACGCAGAGCACAGTTCGCGCTGGGTGGCCTGACACCACAGTTCATGCAGCCAGCGTATTTGTCCGTACTGCATGGCGGTCTGACAAAAGGCAGCAACAGCGAGCGCCGTCCCGATACCCGCATTACCGCAGCCACGGTGTTGGTGCCGGTGGTGGCGGTCTTCACCGCCGAAAGCCTGCAATCGATCAACATCCCCGTGGGCGTGGTCAGCGCAGGGCAAGACCAGGTGTTGGCGCCGCAATTTCACAGCGACTACCTTTTGTCCCAATGCAAGTCTTGCGAACGCTTAGCGCATCTGCAGGTTTCCGGCCACTTTGATTGGCTATCACCGTGGCCAAACGCGATAGCCCAACAAGTAGGCGCGCTGCAAATGCGCGGTGGTTACCCCACATTGGGCTTTAGCGCTGCCCAAAGGCAAAATGGCTTTGACGCTATTGCCAAGTTTTTTCAGCAGCACCTTGCACCGTGACTATGGACACCCTGTCTCCTGCCCAATACACGCCAAGCCCCCAGCCAGGCGCCGGGGGCTCTAGCCCATTGGCGCACCCGAGCATGCTAGATTTTTCCACCCGCGCGCTGGCCAAGCGTTTCCTTCAGACGCTGCTGATCTGTGTGGGCCTTGCGACGGTTCAGCATCTGTTTTTGCCGGAAAGGCCTTTTGATGTGCCGCTGGTGTATTCGCTATGCATAGGCCTGCTGTGCTGGGCCATGGTGGACATGGGGCGGGGGTTGTTCCCCAGTGCGCGCCACACCGGTTGGCCTGCAGGGGCTAGCGCTGTGCTGCTGCCCGTGGGTGCTATGGCGATGAGCTTTGCCTTGGGTTCGGCGCTGGCCGACTACTGGTTTGGCTGGTCCACCTTCGATGGCAGTGCCATGGCCACCAAGCATTTGCGCTGGTCTATTGGCGTTAGCGCCTTGGCTGGCATGGCAGTAAATTACTATTTTTACAGCAGGGGCAAAGCACGTTTTTTGATCGAGCGCTTGCAAGCCGCGCAGCACCAAAACACCCAGGCCCAGCTGCGCCTGCTGCAAGCGCAGCTAGAGCCCCATATGCTTTTCAATACCCTGGCCAATTTGCGCAGCCTGATCGCCAGCGACCCGGCACGGGCACAGACCATGCTGGACCATCTAATCGACTTTTTGCGCGCCACCTTGCAACACAGCCGCAGCGCCGAAGCACCGCACAGCCTGGCGCAAGAGTTCGCACGTTTGAATGACTACCTGACGCTGATGGCGATCCGGATGGGACCCCGCCTGCAATACCAACTGGACTTGCCGCCCGCGCTGGTCAGCCAGCCTATCGCACCCATGCTCTTGCAGCCCTTGGTAGAAAACAGCATCCAGCACGGCCTGGAGCCGCTGGTCGCCGGCGGCGAATTGAAGGTCAGCGCCTTGCGGCAAGGCGATATGCTGATCATTACCGTGGCCGACAAAGGCGCAGGCTATACCGCTGGGCCAGATGACGCAGCGACAGGCTTTGGCCTGCAACAAGTGCGCGAACGCTTGCTTACTTTGTATGGAGAGCGCGCTGCGTTTTCGATTCAGGCAGCGCCCGGCGGCGGCACGGTAGCCACGCTGCGCATTCTCTTGCGGGCCTAAGTGCGCTCCATGCCTACCGCACTCATCGCCGAAGACGAACCCTTGCTGGCGCAAGCCTTGCAAACAGAATTGGCATCTCTCTGGCCGCAACTACAAATACTCGCCTGCGTGGCAGATGGCGCAAGCGCCGTGGCCCAGGCCCTGCACTTGCGTCCAGATATTTTGTTTTTTGACATCCGCATGCCCGGCATGGACGGGCTGGAAGCCGCGCACGACTTGCTAGACCAATGGCCCCAGCAGCACCGCTTTCCGGCCCTGGTGTTTGTGACCGCCTATGAGCAGTACGCGCTGGCGGCGTTCGAAGCCCAGGCTGCGGACTATGTGCTCAAGCCAGTGCAGCACCCACGCCTGACGCAAACCGTGCAGCGCTTGCAGGCGCGCCTGCAAATGCACCTGGCGCCCGACGCCGCGCTGGCCCAGGGCCTGCAATTGCTGCGGCAGCTTACCGCGCCCCACGACCCACAATCTACGCCCTTACAGGCATTGCATGCCAGCCTAGGCAACACGGTGTACCGCGTACCCGTGGGCGAAGTGCTGTTTTTGCAAGCCGCCGATAAATACGTGCGCGCGGTGTGTGCGACGCGCGAATACCTGCTGCGTACCCCGCTGAAAGAGCTGTTGGCGCAACTGGACCCGGACACGTTTTGGCAAATCCACCGCAGCACGGTAGTGCGCGCCGACTGCATCGCCCGCATGGAGCACAGCGGATCCGGGTCCATGCAAGTGCACTTACAAGGCCACCCCGAAGTGCTGCCGCTCAGCCGGGTGTATGCCTATCGGTTTAAGACCCATTGAACTGCTTTAAGAAAAGAAGTCGCAAAGCAAAGCACCTGCTAAAGGTATTTTTTTGCTTATTTGAACGCGAGCCCCATTGCCTAGAAAGAAATGTTCCATGCAAATGTCCCCCCTCATCGCCGTCCATATGAGCGCCGCTTTGGGCGCTGTGGCGCTCGGGCCGGTGGCCATCTGGGCACGCAAAGGTGCCGAGCTGCGGCCGCGCGTGCACCGCGCCTTTGGCTACGGATTTGTCACCCTCATGCTGGGCGCCAGCGTCAGCGGCATGTTTATCCGCGACTTCAAACTGCCCAACATCGCGGGCTATACGCCCATCCATCTGCTGATTCCGGTCACGGTGCTGAGTTTGTGGACCAGTTTTCATGCGCTGTACAAGGGCAATATCGCGGTACACCGCAAAACCATGGTCTCGCTGTACCTGGGCGCCTGCGTCACTGCAGGGGCGTTTACCCTCTTGCCTAGCCGCTATATGGGGCAGTTGGTGTGGGGCCAATGGCTGGGGCTTTTATAGATGGGCGGCACGCCTAGCATAGGCATATGGCGGTACACGACACCTCGGACGAGACCGATGGCACCAAACCGGTAACTATCTGCGCTAAGTAATGGATACGTATTTTTATAACATAATAATAAACACTATTTTTTTAAAACTTTAATTAAAAATGGAATAAAACTCTTTTTGCCCATTTTTTGATACCAACCACGATCTCAGTGAAGCATCGCGGCTGATAGTCTTAATTGAAACGCGCAGGGAACTCATATCTTGACCATAAATAATGGCGAACACGTCAGTAGACGACCGGTGAGCTTCGTTGAAATAACGATACTTTTTACAAGCTTCATCGCCACTACCTACGGATTCGGCGTATACCTGTTTTCCACCATCTTGCCCGACATGAAGGCGGAGCTGCATTTCAGCTACACCGAGGCCGGAGGGTTTATTTCTTTGGCGCAGCTGGGATTTTTGGCGGCGGCGCTTAGTAGTAGTTTCTTAACCCACGGGCTTGGCGCAAAGCGGCTCATACTGTTTTCTATGCTGGCTTCTTGCCTCAGTCTTTTGGGGCTGATTTTTGCCACTGAGCGGTGGCATGTTGCGATCTTTCTGACAACTGCCGGCGCTGCTGCCGCTGCCGTGTGGGTTCCGATGGTTGCGATTGCGCAAGATCGTATCCCAAAAAAACACCAAGGCAAAGCGATCGGCTTGATGTCCTCGGGCACCGCGTATGGCGTTTTTGTCAATGGCCTTGTCGTGCCTATTTTGTTACCGGAGTATGGATGGCGCGCTGTATGGGTGTTTGCAGCTTTATTAGCCTGGACGTTTTTTGCCTGGGGCTGGGTTCGTCTGTCGACTCTTCCTGATGATCGGCAATCCGACACTTGTAATTTATCAGCATCACCAACAAAAAACGCTAACGAGCGCATCTCCATCCGTCAGCTCTTTCGCCAACCCTCTGTTTTGATAATTCTGGCCATGATGTTCCTGAACGGAATCGCTTGCATGCCCGCGCAAAACTACCTTATTTCGTATCTCCGTGATGATCTGGGATACGACCTTGCAATAGCGGGTCGAGCGTGGTCGGCGATAGGTTTATTTGGAATGGTAGGTGGGGTCCTGATGGGGGCGCTGGCCGATAAAATTGGCGTGCAAAAGTCTTTGACGCTTACGTACCTACTGCTGAGCGTGGCTACGGGGCTATTTCTTCGCCATGGAAATGCGTATGAGGTATATCTTGGCGCCGCTGTTTTTGGATTAGCGTTCAACGCAATCTTTGGACTCGTACCGGCCTATGTCAGCTTGAATTTTCCGCAAAACACAGCAACGCTCATTTTCGGCCTGGCAACCGTACTGCTCGGTGTCGGCTCCATGATCGGGAATTTCTATGGCGGCATGATGCATGATGCCTTGAACTCGTTCTCTGTAGTCTTCCTAATTTCAACGCTTACAGCTCTTTTACTGACTAGCTTTTCTTTTTTGCTGGGAAGATTAAAGGAGTAAACGCGCCGATTTGGCCCTAACGGTTGTCAGCAGTTTGAAGTCCGGCCGGACACACCGGCACTTAGCGACTTTTTTCCCGCCATGACCCAAGCCATTGCCACCGCCAAAGGCTGGGATGGGCCGAACCGTAAAGCCGCAGGCATTTGAATATCACAGTATTGCGGTATTGCAGTTAAACTGCACCCATGCAAGCCACTCTCACCATCAATAGCCGCGGCGTGGTTACGCTACCGGCCAAACTGCGCCAGGCCATGGGACTCAAGGCGGACGATCAATTGATCGCCGAGACTACGCCGCAAGGCCTGTTGCTGCGCCCGGCCGTAACCTTGCCCCTGGAGCTGTACACGCCCGAGCGCGTGCAAGAGTTTGATGCCGCCGAGGCAGCGCTTGCTGCCGTGCTACCCAAGCGCAAACTTCCGCGCTGAGCCCGCAGCCGCCTATGCGCATTTTTCTGGACGCCAATGTCCTGTTTTCTGCGGCCCAATCGGCAGGTGCTATCCGCGAGTTGATCCGAGCGTTACAAGCCGATGGCCAAGCCCTAGTGACCGATGAATACGTGGCCACAGAGGCCCGCCGTAATATTGCGGGCAAGGCCAAGGCAGATTGCCAGACATATTTGCAAAACTTGATTTCGCAGATCGAAATCAGCGCTGCGCACTTTCCTGCAAACGCCCACGCTGCCGTGCAATGGTTGCCTGAAAAAGATCGCCCGGTGCTAATGGCTGCAATCGCGCTGGGCTGTGATGCGCTTGTAACCGGAGACCGCACGCACTTTGGGGTGGGATATGGGCAAACCTTTGATAGCGTCACCCTCTACGCCCCGGCGCAATTGGCTATCGCTGTGTTTCCATCGCGCTGATATTTAATAATCCATTGGATTACAATCAACTCGATGTTAACCATCGCCGAACTTCCCGAATACATCCGTCGGGCCGAAAAGCTGATGAGTGCGACGGAGCGTTTGGACATTGTGAATTATTTGGCTGCTCACCCCAAGGCGGGTGATCTGATGGAAGGGACAGGCGGTGTACGCAAACTGCGTTGGGGCCGGGGCACACAAGGCAAGTCGGGGGGCGTGCGTGTGATCTATTACCTGCATAGCGAGGCGATGCCGCTATACCTGCTCACCTTATTTGCTAAAAACGAAAGGGCCAACCTCAGCAAGGCGGAGCGCAATGCCTTGGCCGACCTGGTGGAGTTGCTGGTTCAACATTGGCTGGAATTTTGAAAGGAAAATTTATGACACGTGCTTTCGATAGCATCAAGCAAGGTCTAAACGAAGCCATTAGCCATGCCAAGTCAAAGGGCCAAAAGACCAAAGGGATCAAGCTCTATCAGCCGCAGGCCGTGGATGTGTGCAGTCTGCGCGAGCGCCTAAGTCTGACGCAAGAGCAGTTTGCGGCCCGCTTCGGGTTTTCAGTGGCGACGCTGCGCCATTGGGAGCGCGGCGACCGTTCACCTAGCGGTGCATCACTGGTATTGCTGAACGTCATTGACCGCAACCCAGCTGCGGTCATGAAGGCGTTGCAATAAAAAGCAGCGCCCGAACCGGCGGCGCCCACGGATAGACCTTGAAGCCCACGCGCCACGCCTAAAATCCCTGCATGACCGTGCCCCATACCGCTTCCGAAGCCGATAGCAACAAACCCAGTAACTTTCTGCGCCAGATCATCGACGCCGACCTAGCGCGGGGCACCTATGCCAGCCGCCGCTGGGCCGGCAGCCCCGGCGACGCCGCCCACCATGCCGCTGGCGCGCCCGACCCGGCCCGCATCCGCACCCGCTTTCCACCCGAGCCCAATGGCTATCTGCATGTAGGCCACGCCAAAAGCATTTGCCTGAACTTTGGGCTGGCCCGAGACTACGGTGGCGTGTGCCACATGCGCTTTGACGACACCAACCCGGAAAAGGAAGACACCGAATACGTCGACTCCATCCTGGACGCGGTGCGCTGGCTAGGCTTTGGCTGGGAGGCCAACGGTACATCGCACCTTTTCCAGGCCAGCGATTATTTTGGGTTTATGTACCGGGCCGCCGAGTACCTGATCGAAGCCGGCCACGCCTACGTGGACGAACAAAGCCCCGATGAAATGCGCGCCAACCGGGGCGACTTTGGCAAGCCAGGCGTCAACAGCCCGTATCGCAGCCGCACACCTGGTGAGAACCTGGCCCGTTTTCGCGAAATGCGCGACGGCCTGCACGCCGATGGCGCCATGGTGCTACGCGCCAAGATCGACATGGCCAGCCCCAATATCAATATGCGCGACCCGGCTATCTACCGCATCCGCCGCGCTACACACCACAACACCGGTGACACCTGGTGCATCTACCCGATGTACACCTACGCCCACCCGCTGGAAGACGCGCTAGAGCAAATTACCCACAGCATCTGCACGCTGGAGTTTGAAGACCAGCGCCCGTTTTATGACTGGGTCCTGCTGCGCCTGGCCGAAGGGGGCCTGCTGGCACAACCTCTGCCCCAGCAATATGAATTTGCACGCCTGAACCTCACCTATGTCATCACCAGCAAACGCAAATTGGCTGCGCTGGTGAACGAACACAAAGTCAATGGCTGGGACGACCCGCGCATGCCCACCATCGTCGGCCTGCGCCGGCGCGGTTACACACCCGAGAGCCTGCAACTCTTTGCTGAGCGCATTGGCGTGACCAAAAGCGATAGCTGGATCGACTACTCCACCTTGGAAGGCTGCCTACGCGAAACCCTGGACGGCAGCGCAGCGCGCGCCATGGCGGTATTAGATCCGGTAAAACTGGTGCTGACCAACTGGGACGAAGTGATGGGCGCGGGCACCCTGGACCCATGCAGCGCACCGGTCCATCCGCACCACCCCGAGCGCGGCCAACGCAACTTTGTCATAGGCCGCGAAGTCTGGATAGAGCGCAGCGATTATGAAGAGACGCCGCCGCAAGGCTTTTTTAGGCTCTTCCCCGGCAACAAAGTGCGGCTGAAATACGGCTACATCATCGAATGCACCGGCGCCACCAAAGACGCCGGCGGCCGCGTGACCGAAGTGCACGCCTCCCTCATCCCCGACACCAAAAGCGGCACGCCGGGCTCGTCCAGCGTGAAGGTCAAGGGCGTCATCACCTGGGTCAGCGCCCACGACGGCCTGGCCGCCGAGGTGCGCATGTATGACCGGCTCTTCCTAGACCCGCAGCCCGACGCCGGCGGCAAAGACTACCTAGAAAGCCTGAACCCCGATAGCCTAAAAATCGTCACCGCCGTCGTCGAACAATCACTCGCGAGCGCGCAGCCCGACGAAAAGTTTCAGTTTGAACGCCATGGCTACTTTGTGGCCGACCGGGTGGACCACACGGCGGGCAGGCCGGTATTTAATTTTGCGGTGGGGCTCAAGGATTCGTTTGGCAAGTAAATCGCCGATGGCCTATGCCACCGAGCGTATCCACGCTCCTAGCTTAGTAGGAAGCCTGCTTCAAACCTGAATGTGGTTTTGGCAATCGCCCCTTTCTGCCAGATACCCTCTAAGCGCTATGGCTCGCCATCCAGGTGCGGTATTTGCGGGTCTGCCACACGGCCATCACTTGCTGTGAAACCAGTGCCCAAAGCGGCGAAATGCGAGGGTTGGTGGTACTTGCCTGGCTTAGACATTTGAGTTGATATTTCACCCGCGCCATGGTCGCCAGGGAAGCCATCATTTTGTTGTTCCATGGGATCGGCGTTAATTCGGGTGCTAGGTCCTGGCCCGAGCGCCAAGCCTGAGGCAGCATCGGGTCGATAGCCAAGGCCGTGGCTATACCCACCAGCGAAACGCCGCTGGCTACCACCTGCTCCGCCACGGCTTTGCGGCGAATACCACCAGTCACCATGAGCGGCATCTGTGCTACGGCCATCATGCTCTGCGCAAACTCCAGGAAATATGCCTCGCGCGCCAGCGTGCGCCCGTCCCGGGCCTGCCCTTGCATGGCGGGTGCCTCATAGCTGCCGCCCGACAACTCGACGACATCAACGCGCAGCGCATTGAGCATTCGCACCACCTGCTGCGCATCTTCGGGGCTGAATCCGCCCCGCTGAAAGTCCGCTGAATTCAATTTCACAGCCACTGCGAACTGCGCAGACACTACCGCACGAACCGCTTTCACGATATCCAGCAGCAGCCGAGCACGGTTTTCAATGGCGCCACCCCAAGCGTCCTGACGGTGATTGGAGATCGGCGAAAGAAATTGGCTAAGTAAGTAGCCGTGCCCACCGTGGATTTGCACACCCTGAAACCCTGCTTGCTCGGCTAGTTGCGCGGTACGAACAAAACGCGTCTGAATTTCTTCAATATCCGCAAGGCTCATGGCTTTGGGCACAGAAAACTTGCTCGACAAATTGCCCATATCCAAGGGCACGGCAGACGCTGACCAAGTTTCTTGCCCCAAGGCCGCCATCATTTGCCTGCCCGGGTGGCTAATTTGCATCCACACCTGTGCCCCACCCGAGCCTGCCACTTTGGCCCATTGCTTAAAGCGAGCTAACTGGCTTTCGTCCTCCAGAACGACACCCCCGGGCCCGGTCATGGCACGTCTATCGACCATCACATTACCGGTCAGGATCAAACCTGCACCGCCCTCAGCCCAGGCCTGGTAGAGGCGTAGCAGGGCATCGGAGGGGGCGTGGTTGGCATCGCACATGTTTTCCTCCATGGCCGCTTTCGCAATTCGGTTGGGAATGCTGGTGCCGTTTGGGAGCGTCAGAGGAGAAAAAATGTGCATGGCGACAGTCAGTGCAGTTGCAGGGGTTTAGTCCGCGCTAAAGCTCACCACGTCCGCTACGGCACGGCGTACTTTACGGGGCCAATTGCCCGGGGCGGGACGGCCTACTGCAATGAGCATGGCAGGCACTTCATTAGCGGCAAGTTTGCACTCGGCGCTCACAGCAGCCGAGTCAAAGCCGATCATGGCGCCCGATACCAATCCTTTGCTATGCGCTGCATACATCAGCGTCATGGCGGCCAGGGAGGCTGAGCGAATAGCCTCATCGCGTTGGAACTGCTCTTTGCCTTCGTACATGCCGTTGGCCATGCCGATCCAGCCGTCGTAGGCGGCTTGATCAATATGCCCGCCGTCCAACATGGGCTTGATCAGCGTGGGCAGGTCTTTATAACCGCCGATTTTGCCCACCACCACAAAAGTCACGGCCGCGTCGCCCACTTTGGGCTGGTTAAAGGCAGCCGCTTTGAGACGGCCTTTGGCTGCCGGGGTATTGACTGCCACCAGGCGCCAGTTTTGCTGATTGAAAGACGTTGGGGTTTGGTTGGCCAGTTGGGCCAAGTCGAGAATTTCCGCCTGCGTCATGACGTGTGTCGGGTCAAAGTTGTTGGCAGAGGTGCGGCCATTGATAGCGCTGCTAATGTCGGTCATAAGAAGTCTCTTTTCTAAAAAGTGGTGGGAATAATTATTTGGCAATTGCTTCGATAGCGATATCGATGCGCACCTCGTCGCCCACATAGGGGGCGTATTTACCCGCACCGAACTCGGTGCGTTTGATGGTGGTAAATGCGTTGGCACCCAGCACCGGCACTTTCATCATGGGATGCGGCAGGGCTTGGAAAGAAGTAACTGTCAGGGTGACGGGCTTGGTCACCCCTTTGATGGTGAGCTGACCTTCCACCGATGCGGGCTTGTCACCCTCAAACACGACCTTGGTCGATTTGAAAGTGGCTTTGGGGAATTTGGCGGTATCTAGGAATCCGTCACCTTGGATGTGGCCGTTAAAGTCCACTGAGCCAGTGTTCACGGTAGTCATGTCGATGACGATATCGACCGCGCCGGTTTTGGCCACGGCGTCGAACACCACGGTGCCGCTGGTGTTGGTAAAGCTGCTTAGCTGTGTGGAGTAACCCATGTGCGAATAGGAAAAACGCGGGAACGTGTGGGAACTGTCCACCGTGTAGCTCACGGGTGCGGCCAGGGCCGGGGCTAAGGCCGCTGCGCTCAGAGCCAAAGTGGTGGCCAGGGTTTTCAAAGATGTCATGGGTAATACTCCGGTTAAAAAATTTATTTGCTGCCCAACATGGTGAGTTGGAAATTGACTTGGATGTCATTGGCAATGACATCGAATTTGGACCACACGCCTTCGCCTATGGCAAAGTCGGCGCGGGCCAAATTGAAGCTGGCGCTGAGTTGTCCTTTGTTGCCCAGGGCGCTGTGCTTGACCGGGAATTTCAGTTCGCGCACATGCCCTTTGATGCTGAGCGTGCCGCTGGCCTCGTACCGATCTGGACCGGTCGCCGTCATCTGCTTGAGCACAAAAATGGCGTTGGGGAAGGCCGCAGTATGAAACCAGGATTTACCAAGTACTTCGTCGTCGCCTTCGGCTGAACCTGTGTCTATGCTGGCCAGGTCGATCTCTATCGTAGCCCGGGCTTGCTCAGGCTTGGCGGTATCAAACAGCAATGTGCTCTGGAATTTGCTAAATTTTCCATCCATCGCCACGCCCATTTGTTTGTAGCGAAATTGGATGCTGCTTTTATCCAACTGCACGCTTTGGTAGGGCGCTGCCTGGCTGCTGGCCACCAGAATCAAGCCTGCAGCCAGGCCAAAAAGGGTTTTGTAATGCATATCAGAAGCCCGCTTTACCAGGCAACATGCGCTGCAAGATATCGTCTTTGAGCACACGGTAGTGATACAGGGCGGCGGCGATATGGACAGCGACGAGCGCGATCAAACCGATCGCTAGCGCACTATGGAGCTCCTCCAATTGATGGCCCAAGGCCTTATCGCGGGCAAGCAGGTCGGGCAAGGGCAGGATGCCAAACCAGACGGTTTGCACGCCTTTGGCCGAGCTCATGAGCCACCCACTCAAAGGGATGGCCAACATCAAAGCGTAAAGCGCAAAGTGACCGCCATGTGCCACCGCTTGCTGTACTGCCGCCATGCTTTGGGGATAGGCAGGCGGGCGAAACACCATGCGCCACACCAACCTTAACCAAACGAGCCCAAAAACCGTGACGCCAGCCCATTTATGCCAGGAAAACAATTGAATTTTTTGCGGTGACAGCGGCAGGTCGGCCATGTAAAAACCCAGCCCTACAAGGCCGCCGATCATGAGCGCCATCAGCCAATGGAGGGCTTTGGCAGTGCTGGTGTAACGGGTTGTCATAGGTCGGTGTTTAGTGGAAGCGGTAGCCATCCATGGCGATGACGTAATCACTCACACCACGAAAAAACGCCTGCGGCTGGGCCTCGGGGCCGGCAGCACCCAATGCGGTAAACAGTGGCAGGAAATGGTCCTCGCTGGGATGGGCGCGTGCGCCGTCGGCGCTCGTGCGGCGGTAGTCGAGCAAGGTGTCTACATCGTGGGCCACCATGTGGGCGTACACCCAATCGGCAAAGGTGTGCACATAGGCGGGTGTCTGCCCACCGGACATGCGAGCGCTGCCATAGTCGCGCAGGTTATGGGTGACATTGCCCGAGGCAAGTACCAGCACCCGACTTTGGGCTAAGGTGGATAGTGCCTGCCCGATACGGTAGGCATGCGCCGGACCGCCATGGGTTTGCACCGACAAGGGGATAACCGGTACGTCCGCATCGGGAAACATATGGCGTAGCGGCACCCAGGCGCCATGGTCCAGGCCCCGCGCGGGGTCCTCCCGAACGTCAAAACCTTGGGTCTGCAGCGCGGCGACCACCAACTTTGCGACCTCCGGGCAACCTGTGGCGGGGTAGCGGATGTCGTAAAGGCGGCTATCAAAACCAGCAAAGTCGTATATGGTTTCAAGCTGGGTGCCAGTGCCTACGGTGGGCAATGCGGTTTCCCAATGCGGGCTCAGCACCACGATGGCACGCGGGCTTTCAAAAGCCTGGGCTTCATGCGCCAAGGCTGCGCCCGCTGCGCCCGGATTCAAGGCGAAGGTGGGGGCGCCGTGGGGCACAAATAGGACGTTTCGGGTGGGCTGCATGACGATGTTTTAAATGGTGGACAGACTGTAAATACCTTCCATCAAAAGAAAAAGCCACTAATTCACAAATACTTGTTGCATAATTTGCAACAATGGACAAGCTCAACGCGATGCAAATCTTTGTTCGCCTCGCGGAAGCAGGTAGCTTCACCGCCGTGGCCGATCAGTTGCAGGTGGACCGCTCCGCCATTACCCGTCAGATCAGCGCGCTGGAAAAACACCTGGCGGTTAAGCTGATTACGCGAAGTACACGCCGCTTGACGCTGACGCCCGCTGGGTCCGCGTATTTAGAAAAATGCCGCTTGATCCTCAATTTGGTAGACGCCACCGAGTCCAGCCTGAACGAGGAAAGCACCTTGGTGCGCGGCCGGATAAGGCTGGGCTTGCCACTGAGTTTTGGCCGCGAGCGTTTATTGCCGGCGCTCTTGGAATTTATGCGCCTGCAACCCAATCTCGAGTTGCTGCTGACCATGTTAGATCAGCGCTCCAATCTGATTGAAGAAGGCTTAGATTTGGCTATCCGCGTTACCAACGACCTGCAGCCCAGTGATATCGTGCGCAAGCTAGGCCAATGCCGCCTGATTACTGCCGTCTCGCCCGCCTATTTGGCCGCACACGGCAGGCCGCAGCACCCCGATGACCTGCGCCACCACGATTGCCTACTGTACTCCAGCAGCAGCACCGCCGCCCAATGGCCGTATTGCATTGACGGGCAGGTCAAAAGCGTTGCGGTGCGCGGGCGCTTAGGCGCCAACAATGGTCTGGCGCTGTTGGCCGCCAACGCGACAGGGATGGGCATTTCCTTACAACCCGATTTTTTAGTGGAGCCCTTCCTTGCGCGCAATCAGCTGGTGGAGATACTTGCAGAGTTTGCACCGCCGCCCCTGGGCATTTACGCGGTATTGCCCAGTAACCGTTACATACCGCAACGTGTCGCGCTTTTGATCGACTTTCTTGGAAAATCACTCCCAGCCTTTGGCCACTGAGTCCCCGACGGGGCCCTGACCGGGCCCCACCGTTTGCCTACTTCCAAATATCCCTTGCAGACCTTTCCATGCTGGCCCTACACCCCCACACTATCCTTGACTTTTGGTTCACCGAACTAAGCCCAAAGCAGCACTACGCCAAAGACGCTGCCTTAGATGAAGCCATCCGTACACGCTTTGGCGCGACACTGGAGGCTGCGGCGCGATGTGAGTTATTTGCCTGGCGCGCCACGCCCCAGGGCAGGCTGGCTGAGGTCTTGGTACTCGACCAGTTCTCGCGCAATGTGTACCGCGACACCGCGCGTGCTTTTGCGCAGGATGCGCTGGCCCTGGCGCTGGCACAAGTGCTGATAGCCAGCGGACAGGACCGCAGCCTGCCCCTGGCACAGCGCGGCTTTGCCTACCTGCCCTATATGCACAGCGAATCCGCGCTGATCCATGCGCAAGCCGTCGCCCTGTTTGCGCAGCCGGGGATGGAAGACAGCATGCGCTTTGAGCTGCGCCACCAAGAGATCATCCACCGCTTTGGCCGCTATCCCCATCGCAACGCCCTACTGGGCCGCGAGTCCACGCCTGAGGAGTTGGCGTTTTTACAGGAGCCGGGATCGTCGTTTTAGGGTCAGAGGCTTGGATACCAGAGGAGTCTGGGCAGTTGATGTCGGCCTGGCTACCTCCAGTTTTAGAAGGTGCAGCTTGGCTGCCCCTAAACTTGGCCCCATGCCCACCGCCACCCTCGCCCCCTTGCACCAAGCCCTGGCCCAATTGCGCGCCGATGCATTGGGGGTACAGGCCTTTTGCGCGCAGGCACGGGCGCAAGAGGCATTGCTAGCAGCGCTACCGCCGCGCTATGGAGAGGTGTGGCTGGGGCTGATAGACCGGCTGGAGTCCAGCGCTTTGTTTAGCGAAGAGAGTTGCTCTTTCAGCCAGTCCTCGCTGCTAGACAACCTAGACGGCTGGCTGGCCAAGGCCGCCGAAAAGCTAGCAGGCTGATTTGTCGCCCCGGCGCCAGGGCGGGCGCTTGGCACTTGGAGGCGCCCGATACACTGGCACGCTAATTTCCCAAGGAGTTCATCCAAATGATCACGCTTTGCGGCTTTGCCGTTTCCAACTATTTCAATGTCGTCAAGCAGGTTTTGCTGGAAAAGCAAATCCCGTATACCGAAGAGCGCACCATGACGCGCAGCAAGGACGAGTCGGTGCTGTCGGCCTCCCCATTGGGCAAAGTTCCGTTTATCCGTACCGCGCAGGGACCACTGTGCGAGACGGCGGTGATTTTGGATTACCTGGAGGCGCAATACCCTGCGCACCCGTTACTGCCTGCCGATACCTTTGCCGCTGCCAAAGTGCGCGAGCTCTGTACTTTTATCAACCTGCACCTGGAACTGGTAGCCCGCGATTTGTACCCCGCCGTGTTTTTTGGCGGCAGCATCAGCGACGAGCAAAAAGAGCGAACCCGCAAGCAATTGGTGCGCAATATCGAGGCCTTCAAGCGCCTGGTGAAGTTTGCGCCTTATGTGGCGGGCGACAGCTTCACGCTTGCCGACTGCGTAGCCTTTAACAATCTGCCACTGGTCGGCATGGCCAGCAAAGCCACTTATGGCGAAGACTTGCTGCTGGCCGCTGGCCTAGACTACAAGCCCTATATGAAGCTAGTGGGCGAGCGCGCCAGCGCGCAGCAAGTGGCGGCAGAGCGCAAAGCCGAAATGGCGCGACCCAAAGACTAAGCATTATTTACCCGACCCACCAGCACGCATGGCGGTAACTTTGGACCTAGGACTGCATGGCTGAGCCCGACAGCGGCCTCTCCCGTGCGGCCCAATGGCTAGCCTTGTTGGCGGGCAGCCTGCTGCTGTTTGGCGTCTTGCAGTTGGCGCATCTGCCTGCGGCCTTGTTGCTAGCCTGCATGCTGGTGGGGATTGCCGCCTCGCTGCGGGGTTTTGCGGTGCGCGTGCCGCAGTCTTTTTTGTTTCCGGCACAAGGGCTGATTGGTTGCCTGATGGCGCAAAGCCTGCAACCTGCATTGCTGCTGCGCGTGTTGCACGACTGGCCGCTGTTTCTGGGCTTTACCACCTTGGTGATGGCGGCCAGCATGGGCCTGGGCTGGTGGCTCTCGCGCCACAAAGTATTGCCTGGCACTACCGCCATCTGGGGCCTGGCACCGGGCGCGGCATCGGCCATGGTGCTGATCTGCGAGGCCTATGGCGCGGACCCGCGGCTGGTGGCCTTTATGCAATACACCCGCGTCATCATCGTTACCGCCGTGGCCGCATTGGTGGCGCGCCTGTGGTTGGGGCCTGGCAGTAGCGCGCGTTTAGATGGCGATGTCTGGTTACTACAAGATAACTACAACGTCGCTTGCACCTTGGGCTTGGTATTGCTGGGTATGTTGTCCACACGGCTGACCCGCGCGCCCTCCGGCGCTATGTTGCTGCCGCTGGTGCTGGGGGTTTTCTTGCAAAGCCAGGGCGTTTTGCAGATCGAGTTGCCACCGCTGCTGCTGCTGTGCGCCTATGCCTGCATTGGATGGACCATTGGCCTGCGCTACACGCGGGCGACCTTAGCGCATGCGCGGCGGGCCCTGCCGCGGGTGCTGGTGTCCATCGCGGTGTTAATCATTTTTGGCATGTCGCTAGCGGTAGCGCTGGCGCTGCTGGGCGGCTTTGACCCCTTAAGCGCCTACCTGGCCACCAGCCCCGGCGGCGCGGATTCGGTGGCCATCATCGCCACGCACGCAGTGGCCGTGGATGTAGGCTTTGTGATGGCGATGCAGGTAGCGCGCTTTATCTTGGTGCTACTGACCGGGCCACGCCTCTCGCGCTGGGTGGCGCAGCGGGCGCAGGCGCGGCACGGCTGATCGCTTGGCATGGGCAGCGGGTCGTACAGCGATGTGGCCGGGGCCACGTCCCAAGCCGTGCCCAATGCATGGCTGCACCTTGCTTGGTATGTGCGCTGTACGCACTGCGCGCTTAAAAACTACTACGCTCAATACGAGCGCGGCAGCCCCAGCACATGCTCGGCGATGTAGGCGTAAATCATATTGGTGGAAATGGGCGCAACCTGGTAAAGCCGGGTCTCGCGGAACTTGCGCTCTATGTCGTACTCGGCAGCAAAGCCAAACCCGCCGTGGTATTGCAAACACACATTGGCCGCTTCCCAGCTGGCTTTAGCCGCTAGGTACTTGGCCATATTGGCCTCGGCGCCGCAGGGCTGCTGCGCATCAAACAAAGCGCAGGCTTTGTAGCGCATCAGGTTGGCCGCTTCCACTTCGATGTAAGTCTCTGCAATCGGAAACTGTACGCCTTGGTTTTGCCCGATGGGGCGGCCAAAAACCTGGCGCTGTTTGGCATACTGCGTGATGCGGTCGATAAACCAGTAGCCATCGCCAATGCATTCAGCGGCGATCAGCGCCCGCTCGGCATTAAGGCCATCGAGAATGTACTTAAAGCCCTGACCTTCCTGGCCGATCAGGTTGTCCATGGGAAGTTCGAGGTTTTCAAAATACAACTCATTGGTCTCGTGGTTCACCATATTGGCGATCGGACGCACCGCCATGCCGGCTTTTTCAGCCAAGCGCAAGTCCACCATAAAGATAGACAAGCCTTCGGATTTTTTGCGCACCTCGGCCAGCGGCGTGGTGCGGGCCAGCAGAATCATCCAGTCCGAATGCTGCACCCGCGAGATCCAGACCTTCTGGCCGTTGATCAAATAACGGTCGCCTTTTTTGATGGCGGTCGTTTTGATTTTGGTGGTGTCGGTGCCGGCGTCTGGCTCCGTCACGCCCATGGATTGCAGCCGCCACTGGCCGCTGGCGATTTTGGGCAGATAAAACGCTTTTTGCGCGGCTGATCCGTGGCGCAGCAGCGTGCCCATGTTGTACATCTGGCCGTGGCAGGCGCCCGAATTGCCGCCGCTGCGGTTGATCTCTTCCATGATGACCGAGGCCTCGGTCAGGCCCAGCCCGGCGCCGCCGTATTGTGTCGGGATCAGCGCGGCCAACCAGCCCGCGCGGGTCAGGGCGGCGACGAATGCTTCCGGGTAGGCACGCGCCGCGTCGACCTTGCGGTGGTATTCGTCCGGGAACTGGGCGCACAGGGCGCGCACTGCGTCGCGGATATCTTGGTAGTGGTCGCTGGAAGATTGCATGGTGTGGGGCCTGGCATAGATGCGCTGCAAAAGTTCAGCTTAGCGCAACGTCGCCTTGCATGGCCAGCCAGCCCTCGTGGTCCGAGGCCCAGACGCGCACGCTGCGGCCATCGGGCGCGGGCTGTGCGCACAGGCGCAGCGCGTGTGGGTCAAAAGTGGGGCGCAAAGCCTTGAAGCTAAATTCGTCCACGGTGGCATCGGGCACGTGACGGCGCACCAGGTCCAGCAACAGCGTGGCGATAAGAGGGCCATGCACCACCAGACCGGGGTAGCCCTCCTCTTGCACGACGTAGCTGCGGTCGTAGTGGATCCGGTGGCTGTTGAACGTCAGCGCAGAGTAACGGAACAAGAGCACCGCATCGGCCAGCACCTCGCGCTGCCAAGGCGCACCTTGCTCGGCCACTGTGGGCGCAGAAACCACTTCACCCGCTTGCGCGGCGGCGCGGTACACGATGTCGTGCTCCTCGGTCAAGCAAAGACCGAGATCGTTCGAAATGGCGTGGCGCACCAGTACAAACAGCAAGTCGCCGCTGCGTCCGCGCTTGTGCGTCACCGATTCGATGCTTGAGACGCGGCGTAGCGCATCGCCCACGCGCAGCGGGTTGGCCGCCTGCCACCGCAAGCGGCCCCCGGCCCACATGCGCCGGGGCAAGGGTACCGGTGGCAAAAAGCCGCCGCGCCGCGCATGGCCATCGGGCCCAATCTCGCTTTGGCGGTGCTGCGGCAAAAAATACAGCCAATGCCACAAGGCGGGTAAGGCATCGCCCACCCTAGGTGGCGGATCGTCCCGGTCCAAGGTGGCCGAGAGCGAGCGCACCGGCGTTGCTGCGGCCTGATCTAGCAAGGTCTCGGTCCTGCAGGTCCAGCTTTGCAGATGGGCCAGGGTGGCGGTGTCCAGGGTTTCAGTGGTAAGCGTCATGGATTTTGGTGCGCTCGGGCTACCTCTCAGCCCAGGCGCTTTGCATTATTGACCCTGCGGGCGGGCACACACCTAACCGAGGGCACAAGCCTTAGGAACGCCGCATTATCAACCGGCGATATAGCTATGCAATTGTTCAATAATGGTTTTTTGATGGGCCATCATTTCGCGCACGACATCACCAATGGAGATCAAGCCGATGACGCGCTGGCCTTCCAAGATGGGAAGGTGGCGCACATGCTTTTCGGTCATGATCTGCATGCATTGGTCAATATTTTGCGCTGCCTGGACGGTAATGACTTGCGCAGTCATGATGTCTTGTACCAAAGCAGCACTGCTGCTTCTGCCCTGGAGCACCACTTTGCGCGCATAGTCGCGCTCGGAAAAAATGCCTGCCAATTGCTGCCCATCCATGACCAGCAAGGCACCAATATTTTTGTCCGCCATAAGTTCCAATGCTTCGCGCACCGTGGCATCTGGTCGGATGCAATGGATGAGGCGATGACCTTCAGCTAAAAAAAGTCCTACAGTTTTCATAATAGATTTCTTTCTTAAAAGCACTTTCCCTGAACCTTGAACGCCGCAGCACTTAGCCAATGCGCGCTAGGCTGCTGACAAATACTGGTCGTAATTTATGGGCGGCACAAGGATGTTTACCCTTGTTCTGGGGGATTGGCAGCTTGCGCCCGATTTCTCGGGCGGGGATAGAACCCGCTTTGCAGGCCATGAAACTTTAGGATAACCCGAGCCAAAGAGAAATTTTTCTGCTGGGAATTTAAAAATTCAATAAATATAAAAACTTTTTTTATTACATCCATCGCTGTAGTAAATAGCATACAAAAAAACATGCCTTAAACCGACAATCCCAGTACCAGCAGGCTCTACAAAGCTTTTCAATTTATTTCTTTGGGGCACTTTGTAAGAAAAGGCTTGCCATTCCCATTATTTTTTAGATTGCTGATGGTTAAAAAGGTTAAATGGAAATCAATAGATCAAATGGACGGTAAGTACTAACCCTGTAGCCGATATGGATCGCCTTGCGTAAATTGCCCCTTGCCAACAAGTGGTACGGGTGAGGGTTGGCAGATTCGAAAAGTTCACGCATCCCAATATGGCGACTTGCCATGCAACACTTTTGGAGGCTATCTATGGATATTCAAAATGCATCCCCATCCCTGTATAACGAAGACTTGGCACCCGCCAAAGAACGAAATTGGGGGGCGTTTAGCATCTTCAATGTTTGGACTTCGGACGTACACAGTTTGTGGGGCTATTACCTTGCGGCCAGCTTGTTTTTGCTGTGTGGTAGTTTTCTTAATTTTGTAGTAGCCATTGGTCTGGGCTCGCTCGTGATTTTTGGACTCATGAATTTGATGGGCTATGCGGGTGAAAAAACCGGTGTGCCCTACCCGGTTTTGGCGCGCGCCTCCTTTGGCATCTGGGGCGCCAACCTGCCAGCCTTGGTCAGGGCCATCGTGGCGTGCTTCTGGTATGGCGCGCAAACCGCTGCGGCCTCAGGAGCTATCGTGGCGCTGCTGACGCGTAGCGATGCCTTTATGGAATACCACAAGACAACGCAGTTTTTAGGGCATTCGGGCTTGGAGTTCATCTGTTACGTGGTGGTCTGGGCCTTGCAACTCTTAATCATCCAAAACGGCATGGAAACCGTGCGCAAGTTCCAAGACTGGGCCGGACCAGCGGTCTGGATGGCCATGCTGGTGCTGGCCATTGGCTTATGCGTAAAGGCCGGTGGGTTTTCCTTTGACCATGAAATTCCGCAAGCCTTGTTGCTAGAAAAGACCAAGGACGCCGGCATTGCCGGTGAGCCGGGTTCGTTCTGGGCGCTGCTTGCAGTGGGCGCTACCTGGGTAACTTATTTCGCCGCGCTTTACCTAAACTTCTGCGACTTTTCCCGCTATGCCAAAAACAAAGAAGCGGTCACCAAAGGCAATTTGTGGGGTCTGCCAGTGAACCTGATTTTGTTCTCGCTGGTCGCAGGCGTGACCACGATTGCAGCCTTTAAGGTGTACGGCGAAGTGATGTTGCACCCCGAGCAAATTTCCGCCAAATTTGACAGCTGGTTTCTGGCCATGCTGGCGGCACTCACCTTTGCGGTAGCGACCCTGGGTATCAATGTCGTCGCCAACTTCGTCTCGCCCGCGTTTGATTTCTCCAACGTCTTTCCTAATTCGATTGACTTCAAAAAAGGCGGCTACATCGCGGCGGGTATTGCTTTGGTCTTGTATCCCTTTGCACCCTGGGAAGGAAATGCGGCACATTTTGTTGGCGCCATAGGCGCCACCATGGGCCCACTCCTAGGCATTATCTTGGTGGACTATTACCTGATTGCCAAAGGCGAGATCAATGTTGCCGCCCTATACGACGAGCAGGGGCAATACCGCTACGGCAATGGCAGGAACCCCAAAGCCCTGATTGCAACTGCCATAGGTGCGCTGTTTTCCAGCATCTTGCCTAACTTCACCACCATCCTGCCCAGCTGGTGGGGCCTGTACGGGTGGTTTTTCGGGGTGGTCATTGGCGGCGGCGTCTATTTCGCCCTGAGCGCGGGCCAAGCAACTAGCGCTGGCCAGGAAAACGCATAAGTCTCCCGCCTCTCGTTGTTTCTCTTAAAAAGTGCGTCTTCGGACGCATTTTTTTGACTTTGGTTTAAGGGGGCCTGCAATCAAGGAAAACGCGCCTAACTCAGCCTGTCACCAGAGGTACAAGACGGGGGCTTCAATAAGGCACAATGCGCCGCAGCGAAATGCCATCAGGGAGCAGTGCAAATTTATAAAGAGAGAGAAAAACTGCTATGAATCCTTTTGTATTCGTGATCCCGGTTGCCCTGTTAATGATAGGCATTGAGTTATGGGTGGCCCGCCGACGCGGCTTGCAGGTGTACCGCCTGAAAGACTCCATCACCTCGCTCAATGTGGGCACGGTGAGCCAGTTTGTGATTACCCTGGGCGCGGGGATGAATATTTTTATGTATTCGGTGGTCCTGGAAAAGTTTGGCGCCTTCGAATGGGATACCAGCAACCCGCTGACCTGGATACTGGCACTGGTGCTGTACGACTTTTTCTATTACTGGGTACACCGCACCGGGCATGAAGTGAATTTGTTCTGGGCCGCGCATGTGATTCACCACAGCAGCGAAGAATTCAATTTGTCCACCGCGCTGCGACAGTCCGCTACCGGCTTTTATTTCAAATGGGTGTTTTACGTACCGCTGGCCTTGCTGGGCTTTCCGATGAAGGTCTATCTGACGGTGGCCTTTATCGATCTGGTGTACCAAATCTGGGTGCACACCCAGTTGGTGGGGCGATTGGGTTTTCTGGAGTGGTTTTTGGTTACGCCGTCCAACCACCGCGTGCACCACGGGCAAAACGAATATTGCCTGGATAAAAACTACGGCGGCGTATTTAGCGTATGGGACCGCATGTTTGGTACCTACGCCGACGAGCGCGTGGACGAGCCCGTGGTCTATGGCGTGCGCAAGCCGCTGCAAAGCTGGAACCCGATCTGGGGCAACGTGCAGCACTACACCTTGATGTGGCAGCAAATCCGCAGCACCTCCGGTTGGCGCAACAAGCTGATGTGCGTGTTCGCCGGGCCGGCTTGGTTGCCGCCAGGCGCCACCCCGCCACCGGAATTTGTGCCCGAACAATTCGAACGCTTTGACACCCCCGCGCCCGGCTGGATGCAGGGCTTGGGCGTGTTTACCTGTGGCCTGGGCATGGCCGTGCTAGTGCACTTTTTGCTGATTTCAAAAAACCTGGCACCCGGTAAAGCGCTGAGCTATTCGGCGGCGGCGTTACTGGCCTACCTGGTCATCGGTTGGTTATGGCAGCGTCCGCGCGTGATGGAAGCCGCCCATGCCTAGCCTGGCCTATACCGACGGCTTGCTGGCGCTGGTTTGTATAGGGCTACTGGCCCGTGCCAGCCTGCCCCTGGGTGTGCGCATTGCCGCAGGGACTTTGGGCATCGCTGCGGCATTGGGTGTGCTGCGTTTTTCGGGCCTGTACCCGATTCCGCAATGGCACCAATTTGTTTCCATGCTGGGTGCATGCGCCGCCTTTCCGTTGCTGGCCGTGGCCGTCTTGTGGCCCGATGCGGCCGTGGCCCGGCAGCTGAAGTTTGCCTCTATCTTTTTCATCGTCTTGGCGGTGATAGGTGTGTTGGCAGTGGGGGTAGCGCAAAAGCGGGTGGTGGTAGATGCGCTGACGGTCATCTCGGTGGTCGCGATGGCGATCAGCTTGGCCCGTGGTGGACGTTGGTCGACGGCGCTAACGGCGGTACTGATGCTGGCTGGCATGCTGCTGTTTGCGGCCAAGTCCACCCTGGTGCCCACCTTAGCACCTGGCGACTTGCTACACATAGGCACGGCGATCGGCCTGTTTGGCTTGGGCGTGAGTGGGCTATGGAAGGACACCGTCTACATACCAGCCCAAGAGCCGCAGCCACACGGCGCCTAAAGCACGCCAGCGGCGGCGTTTTCAGAAGTCATTCATGCTACAAGTTCATGCCAATGGCCTGGAGTTTCATTGCCTGACCCAAGGCAGCGGCCCCAAGGTGCTGTTGTTGCACGGCTTCCCAGACACGGCACATACCTGGCGCTACCAAATGGATGCATTGGCGCAAGCGGGTTTTTGCGCGATTGCGCCCTATTTACGCGGCTACCACCCCACCACCGTGCCGCCCCACGGCTTTTACGACAAAGCCACGCTGGTGCAAGACCTGGCTTGTCTGATCGAGGCACTTGGGGATGGCGAACCGCTGTACTTTGTAGGGCAGGACTGGGGCGCCATCATCGGCTACGCCTTGTGCGCCGCGCGCCCGGATTTATTGCGCAAAGCGGTTCTGATGGCGGTACCGCATCCGGCCATTGTGGCGGCGCATTTGCTGGACCCCAAGCATGTACAGCGCTCGTTTCACTGGTGGTTTTTTCAGCAGGCCGACTTTCCAGAAAAAGCGCTGCTGGCCGATGACATGGCGTTTATCGATTACTTGTGGCGCGAGTGGTGCGCGCCGGGTTACGCGGATCGGGAGCACATCCAAAGAGTGAAAGCGTGTTTGCGCCAGCCCGGCGTTTTGCACGCTACGCTGGGCTATTACCGCGCCATGTTTGACCCGACACGGGCGGATCCGGCACTTGGCGATCTGCGCGCTCAGATGGCCCGCCCCATTACCGTGCCCACGCTCGCCCTGAGCGGAGCGCAAGACCTGCGCGCCGAGCTGATGCGTGACCAAAACGCGTATTTCACCGGGGGATACCGCTACCAAGAAGTGCCCGGTGCCGGCCACTTTTTGCACCGCGAACAGCCCGCATCCGTCAACCAGCTATTGCTGGACTGGCTGCGATAAGGGCTACGCCGCTTTCGCCAGCGGCGTAGCAAAATGGTTTTCCATGTCGCGGCGCAGCTGATAGGCACGGGTGCTGGTGTCGATGGCGACATCGTCCCAGCACAATGACTGACCCTGGCGTACCGGGCGCAGCAACTTGATGTCGTGCGCCAAGCCCAGCGGCAAGCCGCCCAGTTTGCGCGACGTTTCTGCCGGTAGCAATTTGCCCCAGACGGTGTAACCGCCCTCGCCATCCAGCATTTCACCGGGCTGCAAATCGCGTTTGGCAGTGGCCACCACATCGGCATTCCAACCGGTGGCCACACCGGTAGGTTCGCCGCGTAGCGCCACGCTAGCGACCGACATGCCCACTTCCAGACCAATCAAATGCCAACGCTTATACAGCGTGAAATAGCGACCACTCGGGTCAGTGTGCGCGTTGTATTCCTCAAAGCAATTTTTGATGTAGTCGGTCTCGGCCTCCACCGTCACCCACACACCCATGCGGATGTCATAGGGAATCTTGCGGCCATTGGCTTCCAAGGACGAAATCACCTCGACCATGCCTTTGCGCTCGAGCACACCGCCTTCTTGAATAGGCCGCGTCACGAAGGGGATGTCCTCCACACTGGCCGGTGGATAGAGCAAGCCATTGGACGGTACACCCAGCCCCGTCGCGTTAGACACTGCGCTGCTTTCTATCGAAGGCTTAGAGCCATCCAAAAAGCTGTTGAACATTTTGGGATTGAGCCCGCCGCGCAAGGCTTGCTCGGGCGTGAGACCATAGTTGCCCCAAACCGTATCGGGCGTGGACTGGTTGAAGTGCGGCAGCCATTTGTGACCGCGTCCTGCCGCCACCACCGGAAAGCCACAGGTGCGCGCCCAGTCGACCAGATCGCAAATCAAGGCCGGTTGGTCGCCAAAGGCCAATGAATACACCACTCCCGCTTGGGCGGCTTTGTGCGCCAACAAAGGGCCACAAAAAGCATCGGCCTCGACCGTGACGTTGACCACATGCTTGCCGTACGAGAAGGCCTCCAGGCAATGGTCCACCGCCGCAATTGGGTGGCCGGTGCATTCGACGATGACATCAATGGCAGGGTGCGAAACCAATGCGCGCCAGTCTTCACCGATGTGGGTCGTACCGTCTTTCAGTGCCGCATCCAATGAAGCGGCCTGCATGCGCTGCGCTTCCCATCCCACCCGGCTGAGATTGGCGCGCGCGCCGTCAGGCGACAAATCGGCGATGCCTAGCAAATGCACACCCGGCGTGCGCGGAATCTGCGCCAAATACATGGAGCCAAATTTACCTGCTCCAATCAGGCCCACGCGTATCGGGCGGCCCTCGGCCTGGCGTTGCTGAAGTTTGGTAAACAAGCTCATGCGGCAGCTTTCTGCTCGTCAAAAGGCACGGTAGAGGTTTGCAGCGCGCTGCCGGGCATGCCGTCTTTCCAAGGCAGATCAACCGGATAATCTTGGAGCAGGCAGTCGTCGGGCAGGCATTCGATGGGCGTGAAGTCGCGGTGCGCGATGTATTCGGGGCGCTTGTGGCGGCGGATATGGTTGCTCACTGCGCACAGGCTCAGGTACACCGCCACCCGGTTCCAAGGCGAGAGATTGCTGGTGGACGCGTGGACCAGACAACTGTGAAAGAGAATCATGGAACCGGCCGGGCCTTTGGGGCTGACGATACCGCCGTTTTTACCGCCGGCGCGCTCCACTAACTGGGTAATGAGTTCATTGTCCACCGTCCACAGCGGGTAGCTGGTGGTGGACAAGTCGTGCTTGGCGGCGACCACACCGCGCTTGTGGCTGCCAGGGATGAACATCAAAGGGCCATTGTGTTCGTTCACATCGTCCAGAAAAATCGCGACATTCATGGCGCGCTCGGTAGGCATCATGTCGTCATTGAGCCAGGTGCCGTAGTCTTGGTGCCATTGCCAGACATCGCCTTCAAACGCCATCTTGCCGTTGATCTTGAACTGGTGCATGTACAGCTTTTCGCCCAGCAGCATTTCTACCGGTTCGATCATGCGTGGATGGCGACCCAGCTTGCCAAATGGCTTGCTCACCATATGTGCCGCAAAGTTGGTACGCACCGCATCGCGGCCTTTTTCGCGGACATTGAAAGCATCGCGCTTGGCGTACAACTCGGGCACCGCGTCTAGCAGGGCCTGGGTTTCCTCGGGCGAAAACTGGCGGGGGAAAAAGAGATAACCGTCGCGGTCAAACTGGGCTAGTTGCTCGGGTGTCAATTTCATGGTGTGCTCGCTAGTAAGTGCGGAGCCGGACGGGCCAGCGCCGGGTGTGAATTCCATTTGGCTTCACTATAGCGCGCTTGGCTGGGAACACTCGCCTGCAGGTCAGGTTGCAGGCCGCGATCGCCAAAGACCGATAAGGGCTTAGGCGATTCGGAAAAAGGTCAATCCGAGGGTTCGTATGGCTCATCCACCCGCACCTGACGGGGGATTTTTTTCAGACGGATCAAGCGCGCTTGTTCGATGGCGTCTTTTTTAACCTGGCGCTCGGCATCCAGCTTTTCACCCGCAGCTAACCATTGGGCAAACTCTTCTGGGGTTTCCAGGCTAATACGGCCTAAGGCACCGCTGCGAAAGTCATGGATCGCAATTTCAGCGGCTTTTTGCAAATTCACCCGCCCGCCCGATTGCAAGGCACCGCGCCTGCGTCCCACGCCGTCCAGTATGTGTTCATCGGTCTGCGCACCCGCATCAGCAATACCGTATCGCGCCGCCAAAGCTTGCGGGAAGTGCTGGCGCAGGTAGTCCAGCAGTTCCAGCGCCACTTCTTCGTCGTCAAAGGCATTGCGCCCGATGGCGCCGCTAGCGGCCAGGTTGTAGCCGCTTTTGGCCACGATGATGCGGGGCCACAAAACGCCCGGCGTGTCGTAAAGGTAAAAGTCGTCGGCGATGGTGATGCGCTGCTCGGCCTTGGTAACGCCGGCCTCGTCACCAGTTTTGGCGGCGCGCTTGCCTTTGAGGGTGTTGATCAGCGTAGATTTGCCCACGTTAGGAATGCCGCAAATCAGCACGCGCATAGGCTTGGCCATGCCGCCGCGTAAGGGAGCGAGTTGGTGGCAGGCATCGACCAGGGCGCGCGCCGGTGTCGTCATGCCCGCGTCCAGCGGCAAAGCACGCACGCCAGGCATCGCGTTGTAATGGGCCAGCCACTCGGCGGTGCGCGCGGGGTCGGCCAGGTCTTGCTTGTTCAGCACCTTGAGGGCTGGCTTGCCGCGTGTGAGTTCGGCCAGCATGGGGTTGGCGCTGGAGCCGGGCAGGCGCGCGTCCAGCAACTCGATGACCACGTCGATCTCCCGAATGCGTTCGCCAATGGCTTTGCGCGTCAGGTGCATATGCCCGGGAAACCACTGAATCGCCATGTTCTTATGCTCTGTGCCTAAGGTAAAGCGTGATTGTCGGGTACTTTGCCGACTGAGGCAGGACTGCGCTTTGCGGCCTTGCCGTCTTTTCGGGGACGCGGGCAAGGATTCCTCCGAGGACTAGAGCCGGCGGAGGACAGACTCAGGAAGCCTTCGGTCGCCCCAAACGCTCCGGCGAAAGGTATTGCTGCAAATAGCGGTCGAACGGCAAGGTGTCCGTCGCTTCGATTTCGCGTTGCCGCTCGAGCGAAGCCTGCGCCAACTGCTGGAAATGCGCCAATTCGTGGGGCGACAAGGGGTTCGCCAGTTCCTTGGCTTTGGTTTGCTGCGAGTGACTGCGCCCAAAGGCCGCAAAAGAGCCACCGTGCTGCTCGCGCATGGCGTGCAACACGCGCGCCGATGGCAGGCTGTCCGGATGCGTCAAACCATGCTGCGCCAGCGCGACCGCTTGCGCATAATCGCTGCCGCCATGGGCTTGGTCCAGTGCCTGGGCCAGCGGGCGCAGTTGCGCGACGATGTCCAGGCCCCAGGAGGACAGGTTCACCAAAGCATCGCCGCGCTGCAATTGCAAGCCGGGTTCGCGGCCACGTTCAGCCACGCTTTGCTGATTGCGCGCCATGGCAGCAATTTCGGCAGGGCTGTCGTTCGGGCTGGGCTGGCTTAGGCAGTGCAGCAAGAATACGTCTAGAAAACGCAGCGTGGAGGCGCTTATACCCACCGGCTCGAAGGGGTCCAAATCCATCAAGCGCACTTCCACGTATTCGACACCGCGCTCACGCAGGGCGTGCAAGGGACGCTCGCCCTGAAAGATGACGCGCTTGGGCCGGATGGTGCCGTAGAACTCGTTTTCAATTTGCAGCAAACTGGTGGCCAATTGTTTGAAGCTGCCGTCGGCATTGCGCACCCCTATGTCCACATAGGGCGCATAAGGTTGGGTCAATGCTTGGTGCAGTGAGGCGGCATAGCCTTCTAGGCTGTTGTAGCTGACGGCCAATGCACTTTGCGCATCACTTTGGTAACCTAATCGCCCCATGCGCAGCGAGGTAGCGTAAGGCAAGCCCATGGTGCCAGGTTGCAGTTCCTGCAATGAGTGGGTGCGACCCTGCACAAAAGTAGAACACACTGCAGGCGATGCGCCAAACAAATACAAAAGTAAAAAAGCGTGGCGACGGAAATTGCGGATCAGTGCGAAATAGTCTTGGCTGGATACATTGGGTAATGACCAGTTGTAGTGAATCCCTGAAATAGTTTGCATGCGCCGCCCATAACGGTAGCCCAGGCCACTGCGGTACACCGTTTTGGCCTGGCCTACATTGGAGCTGCCGTACTGGCCCAGGGGTATCGCATCATCAGCGGGGAGCCCGCAGGGCATGCTGGAAACCCACAGCATTTCGTCACCCATGGATGCCAGCGTGTAGTTTTGCACGCGGCGCAGTTCATCCAGGCAGTCTTCAATGCCCGCATGCACGGCTGTAATTAACTCGATCTGGGATTCACTGAAATCGGTGGTGATATGCGGATGCGTCAGGGCCGAGCCGAGGGCTTTCGGGTGGGGTGTAGCGGCCAGTGCACCATTGCTCAGCGAACGCAAGCTTTCTTTCTCAATACCCCGGCGTATACCCCGCAGCTGCTGCGCCGGGAAGCCTTCACGGGCCCAATTGCTTTCACTCATGCCAGTCGGCCCTTTTCGTTTTTCGCTCGTGCCAAAGGTAGCACAGTAGGGTTTAAATGCGGTGACCGGCGCCGATTGCAAGAGCGCACCACAGGGGAATAGGCGCTATGGCGCGCAAGTGCGCCCAAATGGCGCTAGGCAAAGGTGTATGCGCGCCGCTTAACGCAAATGCCGTCCAGCACGGCCAATCTCGTGTGCGCCCTGGGCAGCACCACTGGCCGGGATCTGGAATGTTGTGGTCGCCACTACTTCCGGCATTTGCGCTTGCAAACGCTCGTCAGCGCCCTCGCCCAATCCAATCCAGCTGCCTTCGCTCAAGGTGATGTGCGCGGCCTCTACGCTACCGGCGCCGGCACACAAAATGGTGCGGGTCGGTGCATCTTGTGCCACCAGTACCAGCACGGCCGGTACCACCGCCTCGGGCTGTAAGGCGGCCAGCACCGGCTCGGGCATCAGGCCTGCGGTCATACGCGTGGCGGCCGTAGGAGCCAGGCAATTGACGTGAATATTGTGTTTTGCGCCTTCGATGGAGAGCGTTTGCATGAGCCCAACCAGCGCCAACTTGGCCGCGCCGTAGTTGCTCTGGCCAAAATTGCCATATAGGCCGCTGCTGGATGTGGTCATCAAAATACGACCATATTTTTGTGCCGCCATGTGCGGCCAAACGGCTTTGCTGCAATGCACCGCGCCCATCAAATGCACTTCCATCACCAGGCGGAAGTCGTCCAGCTCCATTTTGGAAAAACTTTTGTCGCGCAAGATGCCGGCATTGTTGATAAGGATATCGATGCGGCCCCAGGCATCCATGGTCTGTTGCACCATGGACTGCACCGCCGCGAAATCCGTCACCGACGCGCTATTGGCTATGGCCGTGCCGCCCGCCGCGCGGATTTCGGCCACAACGGCCTCGGCTGCGGTGGCTGAGCCACCGGAGCCATCAAGCGCGCCACCCAGGTCATTGACCACCACTTTGGCGCCGCGTGCGGCCAAGGCCAAGGCGTGCAAACGGCCCAAGCCCCCGCCCGCGCCAGTCACAATCGCTACACGGTCTTTGAAATCTATCGGCATAAGATGTCCTGCAATAAATAAGAGCTGTGCACCCTGCGCAGCCAAACCGCCAACTCTACTGCAAGCCCCGCCCTGAGCCTTTTCCCGGCGCAACTAAAGCGACACCATGGAACTGAACACCGAAATCCCCACCGCGCCGCCCCGTGATGCCGCCACCGTGGTCATATTGCGCGACAGCGCCCAAGGCCCCGAGGTGTTTTTAGTCAAACGCCATGGCATGTCCGACGTTTTGGGCGGTGCCTATGTGTTTCCCGGTGGCAAGATGGATGCTGCCGACGGCGCGCCGGGTCACCATGCCTTCTTAGACCAAAGCCCGGAGCAACTGCACGCTGCGCTAGGCGAGCCCGAGACGGCGCCAGCCACCGCCTGCGGACTTTTTATTGCCGCATTGCGGGAAACCTACGAGGAAGCGGGCGTGCTGTTCGCGCAAAGCGCACCTAGCGCAAAGAACCTAGCCCCCCTGGAGGTGGCCGCAACGGCCCCGGGAAGCGACTTTCACCACCGCTTGGAAAGTGGGGCGCTGCGCTTACAAACTTTGGCTGTGCATCCCTGGTCGCGTTGGATCACGCCACGCATGCCCTCCGTGATGAATAAGCGCTTTGATACCCGGTTTTTTATCTCGGTGATGCCTGCGGGCCAGAACGCAGCGCATGATGACTTTGAAGCCACCGAAAGCGCCTGGTTGCGCCCCAGGGTGGCGCTGGAGCAGTATTGGAATCGCGAAATCGAGTTGGCACCGCCGCAAATCATGAGCCTGGCCCACTTGTCGCGTTACCAGAGTGCGACACAAGCCCTCGAGGCGGCACGCGCCGCCGCGCCGCCGGTAATCATGCCCGAGGCCTTCCATGAAAACGACGAGCGCGTCATTTGCTACCCCGGCCACCCGCGCCACCCGGTCCCCCACCGCGCAATGCCCGGGCCCTTGCAATTATTCTGGCGCAACAAACGCTTTGAACCCGAGGGCGGCTTTGAAGCACTCTTTGCATAAAGCGCGATCCATAGGCTAGCTCAATCAGGGGTATTGATCTAGCCAATTAGACGCCGTCTTATTGGCGGGTTAAGCTTTGCCAGTCTTTGATCCTCGTGTTCGAAGCAAACGCGTTTTCTTTAACCCCCCTTAGGAGATTTCCATGGCAGCACTCAAAGGCTCCAAGACGGAAGAAAATCTGAAGGCCGCCTTCGCAGGCGAGTCCCAGGCGAACCGTCGTTACCTGTATTTCGCGAACAAAGCCGACGTCGAAGGCCAGCCAGATGTGGCTGCTTTGTTCCGTTCCACCGCTGAAGGCGAGACCGGACATGCCCACGGCCACCTAGAGTGGCTGGAGCAATGCGGCGACCCCGCTACCGGCATGCCTTTTGGCAGCACCCGTGACAACCTGGCCTCTGCAGTGGCTGGCGAGACACACGAGTACACCGATATGTACCCCGGTATGGCCAAGACAGCGCGTACTGAAGGCCATGATGAAGTGGCTGACTGGTTCGAAACCCTGGCCAAAGCGGAGCGTTCACACGCCAACCGCTACGCCAAGGCATTGGCCGAACTGGTGGATTGATACCCTCAGGCGCTGCCTGCCTTGGCAGTTGGCGCCTGTTGCGATCGTGGTGTGTGAGGTCTTGGGTACAGGACTTCACCACCAGCATGCAAAAAAAGCAATAGGTGATTGTTCCGGTGTGAGCCTTGCAAAGCAAGGGCCAGACCAGAAAATTCCCCGAAGTCCAATGTCTCGCGCATGGCGCACCCACCCAAAGAGAACTCTGTATGGCCACTGAAGGCAACTTACAAGCACCGACACGTCATCCGATTGACTGGAAAAACCCCGAGTACTACAACGAGGATGCGGTGTTCCACGAAATGGAGCGCATTTTTGACATTTGTCACGGCTGCCGCCGCTGCGTCAGTCTGTGCGGCTCTTTTCCAACCTTGTTCGACTTGGTGGACGAAAGCGCCACGATGGAAGTCGATGGCGTAAATAAACAAGACTACTGGAAAGTCGTGGACCAGTGCTATTTGTGCGACTTGTGCTACCTCACCAAATGCCCTTACGTGCCACCGCATGAATTCAACTTGGACTTCCCGCACACCATGTTGCGTGCCAAAGCTATCAAGTTCAAAAAAGGTGAGGTCAGCACGGGTGAAAAACTGCTGGCCAGCACCGATGTGCACGGCTCATTGGCCGGCATTCCCATCGTGGTGCAAACCGTCAATGCGGTGAACAAGACCAAAGTGGCGCGCAAGGTGATGGAGTCGGCCCTGGGTATTGACAAAGACGCTTGGCTACCCTCGCTGGCGAGCAAAACCTTTCGCTCCAGCGCCCCCAAAACCAAAAGCACGGTCGTGCAAGACGGCGCCAAGACACCCGGCAAGGTGGCCATTTTCTCCACCTGCTACATCAACTACAACGAACCGGGCATCGGGCTGGATTTGCTCAAAATTCTGGACCACAACGATATCCCCTATGTCATCGTAGACAAAGAAAAATGCTGCGGCATGCCCAAGCTAGAGCTAGGCGATTTGGAATCGGTGAACGAGTCCAAAGAAGCCAATATTCCCGTATTGGCACGCTATGCGAGCCAGGGCTATGCCATATTGGCTGCCGTGCCCAGCTGCGCGCTGATGTTCAAGCAGGAAATCCCGCTGATGTACCCGCAAGATGCCGAAGTCCAGTTGGTCAAGGAACACATGTGGGATCCGTTTGAGTACCTGATGCAGCGCAAGCGCGACGGCTTGCTCAAGACCGAGTTCAGCACGCCGCTGGGCAATATCAGCTACCAAATGCCCTGCCACGGTCGGGTCCAAAACATTGGTAAAAAAACCGAAGAGATGCTCAAGATGATTCCGGGCACCACGGTACAAACACACGAGCGTTGCTCCGGCCATGCCGGCACCTTTGGTGTCAAAAAAGCCACCCACCAGCAATCCATGAAGATCGGCAAGCCCTTGTTCAAAGCCATGGCTACCATGAAAGACGGCAGCAAGCCGGACTACATCAGCTCGGATTGCCCTTTGGGCGGTCACCATATTGCGCAAGGCTTTGAAGTCAATGGCCTGGGCGCGCCCACCCAAGAACACCCGATCAGCCTGGTCGCCAAGGCTTACGGATTGTCCTGAAAATATTGAAAGAGCACCACGCTATGCAACTAACTGGAAATATCACCCCCGAAAGCCTCATGACCTTGGAGGCCTACACCAAGTACCGCAAGCTGCACAAGCCCGACATCATGGCGCACCGCAAGCTGCGCAGCGTCGCGCTGGGTGAGAACATCACCTTGCAATTTGAGAGCGAGACCACGGTGCGCTACCAAATTCAGGAAATGCTGCGCATCGAAAAAGTGTTTGAAGAAGACGGCATCTTGCAAGAGATCGAGGCCTATGCCCCGCTGGTGCCCGATGGCAGCAACTGGAAAGCCACCATGCTGCTCGAATACCCGGACATCAACGAACGCAAGCGCGAACTAGCCCGCCTGATTGGCGTGGAAGACCGTATGTTTGTGGAAGTGGAAGGCCAAGCCCGCGTGTATGCAATTGCCGACGAAGACCTCGATCGCGAAAACGATGAAAAAACCTCAGCGGTACATTTTGTGCGCTTTGAGCTCACACCGGCGATGTGCGCAGCGGTGAAAGCTGGCGCCAGTGTCAAGCTGGGCTGCGACCACACCAACTACCCAGCGCACTTGACGATTGCAGCCGAAACCCTGGCATCGCTGGCCGGTGATCTGAAGGCCTGATTAGGCATACCACCACAAAAAAGGCTTGGACCTCGCGGTTCAAGCCTTTTTCTTTGGTGCGGTAAAGCAGGCTAAGCCCGCGTACTCAATCTTCGACAAAAGCCTCTTCGCGCTTGGCTTTGATCGATGGCAGCAACACAATACTCAAAAGAATAGCCGCTCCAAGCAAAAGGCTGGCAGACAGCGGACGGGTCACAAACACCGTCCAATCGCCGCGTGAGAGCAAAAGCGCGCGCCGCAAATACTCTTCCATCATGGGGCCCAAAATAAAGCCCAAGAGCAAGGGCGCAGGCTCGGTGCCCAGCTTGATAAAGATATAGCCAATAAAGCCGAAGATGCCGACCATCCAGATGTCAAAGGTGGTGTTATTGGTGGAGTACACACCGATGGCGCAAAACAAGACGATCGAAGGGAACAACCAGCGGTACGGCACGGTAAGCAATTTGATCCAGATGCCGATCAATGGCAGGTTCAAAATCACCAGCATCAAATTACCGATCCACATGGAGGCGATCAGGCCCCAGAACAATTCGGGGTTGCTGGTCATCACCTGCGGGCCGGGCTGGATGTTGTGGATGGTCATGGCGCCCACCATCAAGGCCATCACCGCATTGGGCGGAATACCCAGGGTCAGCAAGGGGATGAATGAAGTTTGCGCACCTGCATTATTGGCCGCCTCGGGAGCCGCCACGCCACGGATATTGCCTTTGCCAAAAGGTACTTCGCCGGGGCGCAGGGCAGTTTTCTTTTCCAAGGTGTAGGCCGCAAATGCCGCCATCACCGCGCCGCCACCAGGCAGGATGCCTAGCAAAGAGCCCAATGCCGTGCCGCGCAAAACGGCCGGAATCATGTTTTTGAAGTCCTCGGCCGTAGGCATCAGTCCCGATACTGAGGCGGTAAACACCTCGCGGTCATCTTCGTGCTTGGACAGGTTGCTAATGATCTCGCCGTAGCCAAACACACCCATGGCAATCACGATAAAGCCGATGCCATCGGTCAGTTCGGCCACATCCAGGCTAAAGCGCGCCACGCCCGAGTTCACGTCGGTGCCCACCATACCCAGCAGCAAGCCCAGCACAATCATGGCCACCGCTTTGATGAGCGAGCCCGAGGCCAGCACCACCGCGCCAATCAGACCCAGAATCATCAGTGAGAAATATTCGGCTGGGCCGAATTTGAAAGCCAATTCGGTCAGCGGTGCGGCAAAGGCCGCCAAAATCAAAGTGCCTACGCATCCGGCGAAAAACGAACCCAAGCCCGCCGCTGCCAGCGCCGGGCCGGCGCGGCCATTGCGCGCCATCTGGTAGCCGTCGATCACCGTCACCACCGAAGAGGACTCACCCGGCAGGTTGACCAAAATCGCAGTGGTGGAGCCGCCATACTGCGCCCCATAGTAAATACCGGCCAGCATGATCAGCGCGGCCACCGGGGGCAAGGCATAAGTGGCGGGCAGCAACATGGCAATCGTGGCCAAGGGTCCGATGCCGGGCAAAACGCCGATCAGGGTGCCCAATAAGCATCCGATGAAGGCGTACATCAGGTTTTGCAGCGTGAAAGCGACCCCAAAACCCAGGGCGAGGTTATTGACTAAATCCATGGCAGTTCCTTAGCGGGTCAAAAAGGTCGGCCAGACCGGGAACTGCAACTTAAGCAGCAAGATGAAGGCGGCGTAGCTCATCACAGAAAGAATGATCGAAAGAATGAGTACTTCCTTGAAGTTGAACTCTTCGCCTGCGTTACTGGACACAAAAGTCAGGGCAAAAATTCCAAAAATCAAACCCATAGGCGGCAGTCCGATACTGGGCAACCCGCCAATCGAAGCGCCAAATACCAGATTGCCCGCAATGATGAAGACCAGCGGCTTCCAGGCAAAACTACCTACCGGATCGCCATCAGGCGTCTCCACAACGAGGGCAGTCAGGGTGACAATCAATCCCAAAACGGACAAGAGCACCCCAAGCACCATAGGAAAGTAGCCTGGCCCCATGCGGGCACCGGTGCCCACGGAATAACTACTAGCGCCCCAAGCAAATGCCAGTCCCACCAGCAAAAACATAAGGCCCGCAAAGAAGTCTTTTTGACTTTTAATTCGCATTCATTGTCTCCTCAACGTCATTTTGACTGGCGCGATTTTGCACCTAAATCGTAAATGCCTAAAAAACCGGCAATTAACCTGGGACTCCACGCCTTTTACAGCTCGCGGGTCATGGCCGGGCAGCGGCTCTACCGCCTGGACCACTCCACAGCGAATCAACGCTTTGTAAAGCCCACCACGCGCTGGTGTTGCGCGCCCAGTCCATCGATACCCAAGGCGATGGTGTCGCCCGCCTTCAAGTAGGAGGGCGCGGGTTTGCCATTTTTCTTCATGCCCATGCCCACGCCGGGTGGCGTACCGGTGGTAATGACGTCACCGGGCATCAGCGTCATGAACTCGCTGACGTAGCTGACCAGCTTGGCCACGGTGAAGATCATGGTCTTGGTATTGCCGGTTTGCATGCGCACCCCGTTGACATCGAGCCACATGCCCAGGCGCTGGGGCTTAGGCACCTCGTCGCGGGTCACCAGCCAGGGGCCGATGGGCCCGAAGGTGTCACAACCCTTGCCCTTGTCCCAGGTGCCGCCGCGCTCGATCTGAAATTCGCGCTCCGACAAGTCATTGATAGTGCAATACCCGGCCACATAGTCCAAGGCGCGCGCTTGCGACACATGGCTGGCGCGGGTACCAATGACGACGCCCAGCTCCACTTCCCAATCGGTTTTGACAGAGTTTTTGGGCAGCATCACATCGTCGTTGGGGCCTTGCACGCAGCTATTGGCCTTCATAAACACCACTGGCTCGTGCGGGATCGGCATATTGGATTCGGCGGCGTGGTCAGCATAGTTCAGGCCGATGGCAATGAATTTGCCCACCTGGCTGATGGGGCAGCCCATGCGGGGCTTGCCGCGCACCAGAGGCAATGCCTCCGTTTTGATGCGGGCCAGCTTGGCCAGCGCTTTGTCGTTCAAATGGTCCGGCGTGATGTCCTGGACAATCCCGGACAAATCGCGCAATTTGCCGTCGGCATCGATCAGGCCCGGCTTCTCACGGCCGACAGCGCCGTAGCGTACTAGTTTCATACGTGCTCCTCTTAAAAATTTACACCACTGGCTTGAGCACCCGCACCCACTGGCGCGCCGGCAAGCCCCATTGCTCTTGAATGTAATCGCCGCGCGCCGCCCAGGTGGCACGCGGAGGACGCGTAGGTGTGCGCTGCGCCAGCACCACGGTATTGCCCTGGCGCGTGGCCTTGAAGGCCCAAATCGCATCACGCCCGAAGGCGCTGGCAATGCGCTCTAAGCTGCGCGCAAAGCTGGAGCTGCGGCCAAACAAATTCACGGTCATACAGCCGTCCTCGGTTAGGGTACGGCGACAGTCGGCATAAAAATCCGGGCTATCGAGCACCGGCGCTGCGGCCTCGTGGTCGTACAAATCGACGTGCAAGGCATCGACCACGCCCTGCCAGCGTATTTGCCGTATTTCCTGGGCCGCGTCGGCCAGAACCACTTTCATGCGCGGGTTGTCCATGGGCAGATGAAACCAGCCCCGGCATGCGTGCAAGACCTGTGGGTTCAGTTCGATGGCGGTGGTGCGCATGCCCATTTCTAGCGCACAAAACTTTGTGAGCGAGCCTGCACCGAGGCCCAATTGCACTGCCTGGCGCTTCGCGGCGGTAGAGGGGTCCATCAGCATCAACCAGGCCAACATGCGCTGTATGTATTCATGCACCAGCGCCGTGGGCTCGTCCATCAGCATCGAGCCCTGAATCCAGATGCTACCCAGATGCAGGTGGCGGATAGCGCCTTCTTCCGAAAAATTGACTTCGGGCAGGTCGTCGTAGGCAGAAGGTTTCAAGCGGACACCAAGAGAGCAAAGAAGCGTTGGTTATACCAGTGCGGCGATTTTGGGCAGCGCGTCCAGCGTGCTGCGCCACACAGCACTGCGCAAATCCTCCAGGTCGAGGCCGCGCAAGCCGGCAATGACTTGCGCAATGCGCGGTACCTGTTCGGGGGCGTTGCGGCCCTGGTCCAAGCCTTTAGCGCGCTCTGCGGCGGTGCGGTACAGCCAGTGCGGCGGTATGTCGGGCGCATCGGTCTCCAGCACTAGCGCATCCATCGGCAGGCTGAGCGCCAGCCTGCGCAATTGCAAGGCGCGTTCAAACGTTACCGCGCCGCCAAAACCGAGTTTCAAGCCCAGGTGGACGAAGCTTTGCGCTTGCGCATCGCTGCCATTAAAGGCGTGGGCAATGCCCCGCCATTGGTAGCCGCCATGGCCCACGGCACGCAAATGTTTCATAAGCCGGTCCGCGCTGCGGCGCACATGCAGCACCACGGGCAGGTCATGCTTGCGGGCCAACTCCAACTGGGCGTGGTAAAAAAATTCCTGTTTCTCGCGCATCGCCGGGGCGCATAGCTCGGGCACAAAAAAATCCAAGCCGATCTCGCCAACTGCCACCAGGCGTGGGTCTGCGCTATGGGCTGTCAGGGCCGCATCCAGCGCGTCCAAGTCCGCCACATCGGCCTGTGGCACATACATCGGGTGGATGCCCAGACCGTAGCTATCACCCTGGGCGTGCGCAAGGGCGCGTACTGTGTCCCAATTGGCGCGCTCTACCGCGGGTATAAAACAATGCACCACCGCCGCTGCGCGCGTCTGCATATGCACTTGGACCCGGTCTGCAGCAAACTCGGACGCATCGAGGTGGGCGTGGCTGTCTATCCACATGCAATGCGCGCTAAAGCAAGTTCAAGGCTTGCGGGCCTTGACCCAATCGGCAATCTGCTGCACCGCTTGCGCCTCCATCCCGATAAAGCCGTGGTAATGCAAGGCTTCGCAAGGGTCGCCGCTGGGGTTTTCGCCGCCATCGAGCATCAGGGTGGCGTGCGCCGGGCTGCCACTGAGCTTTGGTTCAATCGTTTTCGCCTGCGATGGGATACATATTTTGCAAGCGTCCTGGGTGTGGTGTACCACCAGCACTGGGATGTTGATTTTGTCCAGCGCCTGGCCCGGCACTGCGCCAGTTACGCGTCCTGCGGTGACCGAGGAGGTGAGCACCAAACCGGCGATCAAGCCCTCGTCGCGCATCGCAATCACCGCAGCGGTGCCCGAGACTGTGCCCCGGCTGGTGCCAACGAGCCACACTGGCACATTCCAGCGCTCTTTAGCCTGCTGCACCACTTTGCGGATATCGTCGACATGCGCTGCCGATACGCGAAAAGGGTAATCCATATCGTTCATATCGCTGGGACGGGCCATCACCGCGACATTGACGCCTTGGGCCGCAAACAATTGCGCACTGCGCACCAGAAAGTTGGCACCATCAGGCCAGCCATCAGTGCCTACGCGGCCCATACCACCGGCACCACCAGGCAATAAGATGACGGTTGCCTGCGCCTGGGGCGTGGCGCTGAAAAACACCGGAATCTGCGCATCTGGCCGTGCCGAAGCTATACGCTGCAACTGCCCTGCCTGCGCCGCCCACAATGCGGAACTGCCTGCAAGGATCCATAGGCAAAGGGCTGTGCGGACCCACTTGGAAAAAGACAACATCCTGGTCATAGCTACTCCATCGGCTTAATCGTCTTGTTGTAACACCCCATGGTCCAAACGCAAACGCCGGCTGCATTTGGCGGCCAAAGTAGGGTCGTGGCTGACCAACACAAAGGCGGTGCCTTGCTCGCGCGCCAGTTGCAACATCAGGTCAAACACGCCGTCGGCGGTGCTGCGGTCCAGATTACCGGTGGGTTCGTCGGCCAGCACGCAGTCGGGCTGCGTGACCAAGGCGCGGGCAATGGCGACACGCTGGCGCTCGCCACCGGACAATTCAGCAGGCCGGTGTTCGGCACGCTGTGCCAAGCCCACTTTGTCCAGCATCGCCATGGCGGCTTTGCGCGCATCCGCTGCATCGCTGCGGCGCAGCGTCAGGGGCATGGCCACATTGTCCAATGCGCTGAACTCGGGCAGCAAATGGTGAAACTGGTAGACAAAACCCAGATGCCGGTTGCGCAAGCGCCCTTGGGCCGCTGCATCGAGCGACGCCAAAGCCTGACCGCAAAGCGTGACGCTGCCGCTGCTGGGCGCATCGAGCCCGCCCAGTAAATGCAAAAGCGTGCTCTTGCCCGAACCCGAAGCGCCCACAATCGCCACCGTCTCACCCTGGCGCACGTGCAAATCCACACCGCGCAACACGGTCACGTCCAAGCGGCCTTCCTGAAAACGTTTGCTCAGGCCAATGCAACTGAGCAGCCTATCGCCAGAAAACTGCTTAACCTCACTCATAGCGCAGCGCCTCGGCCGGGTTCACTTGCGAAGCGCGCCAGCTAGGATAAATCGTAGCCACAAAAGATAAAACCAAACTGATGATGGCAATGGGCACGATGTCACCGGACTGGGGTTCGCTGGGCATGCGGCTGATCAGGTAAATATCTTTAGGTAAAAAACTCGCGCCTAGCGCGTGTTCAATCGCCGGAACGATGACGTCGATATGCAGGGCCACGCCCAAACCGAGTAGCAAACCGGTCAAGGTACCGATGACGCCCACCATGGCACCCTGCACGACAAATATGCCCATGATGCTGGCCGGGCTGGCGCCCAGGGTGCGCAAAATGGCAATGTCAGCGCGCTTGTCCGTCACCGTCATGACCAGGGTGCTGACCAGATTGAATGCCGCGACGGCAACGATCAGCGTGAGGATGATAAACATCATGCGTTTTTCCACCTGCACTGCCGCAAACCAGGTGCGGTTTTGTTGCGACCAGTCACGCACATAAACGCCCGCCCCCATGGCGGTTTGTAGGTCCGCCGCCACCGCACGGGCTTGGTGCAAGTCGCGCAGCTTCAGCCGCACGCCGCTAGGCCCCTCCAGACGGAAGATACGCGCTGCGTCTTCCCAATGCACCAATGCCAAGGTGGAGTCGTATTCATAATGACCCGAATCAAAAGTGCCCAGCACTTGCATTTGTTTCAGTCGCGGCACCACGCCAGCGGGTGTGAGCTGGCCACTCGGAGCGATCAAGGTCACCGGGTCGCCCACGCGCACGCCCAGGGCCCGTGCGAGCTCGCTACCCAGCACTACGCCAAACTTACCAGCCTGCAAAAGCTGCAAAGCGGCGCGCTGCTCGGAATTGCCCAGTTCGGTGACCTCAGGCTCTAACACCGGGTCAATGCCGCGTACCAACACCCCTCGCATATCTTCGCCGCGCGCCAGCAAGGCCTGCGCGGCGATAAAAGGCGCTGCGCCGACTACCTGCGTGTTTTGGCGCGCTTGCAAAAGCGTCTGTGCTGAATCGGGCAACGCAGCGCCGTCCTGGGCATAAATTTCGACATGGGAGACCACACTGAGCATGCGGTCGCGCACTTCACGCTGAAAACCATTCATGACACTGAGCACAATAATCAGCGCCGCCACGCCCAGCGCAATGCCCAACATCGACACGCCAGATATAAACGAGATAAAGCCGTTGCGCCGGGTGCTGCGGCCCGCACGGGTATAGCGCCAGCCGATGCGCAATTCAAAGGGAAGGTTCATGGAGTGCGGATTGTGGCAGTTTCCCAGGGCAGTGCGCCTTGAAGGGCAGGCGGTCAAGTCCTCTCAGACTCGCCCGGTGGCGGCGCGTCCAAGTGCGCAGGTGGGGGCGTGCAGGACAATCGGGCCATGCATATCGTGATTTCCCATGCCGCAGCGCCCGGTCCGCGCTGCCGCGCCGCCAGCGCCACGCTACAACTACCGCATCTGCAAGCGCTGTTGCGGCAGGCAGGCGCGCAGAGGCTGCACACCGGCGACCCGGACACACTGACGCCCTTGGCTGAACACTTGGCGAGCGGCCAGGCCTACCCTGACGGCCTGGTGCCCTGGGCTGCTTGGCTGGCGCAAGGCAGCGCTTTGTACCAAGACAGCCAACACTGGGCGCTGATCAGCCCCTGCCATTTACAAATCCACAGCGACCATGTGGCGATGCGAGACCCTGCAGTTTTGGAATTGGGCGAGGATGAATCGCGCACTTTGCTTGCGGCAATGCAGCCTTACTTTGAGGAAGACGGCATCGCACTGCATTGGCACAACGCACACACCTGGCTGGCACAGGGAGCGGTCTTTCAGCATTTGGCATGTGCCTCGCTGGCCCGCGTACGAGGCCAGCCAACAGACCCTTGGATACCGCGCCAGCGCGAAGCCCAAGGCCTTCGGCGCTTGCAAAACGAGATGCAAATGCTGCTCTATACCCATGCGACGAACGATGCGCGCAGCGCGCGCGGGCAGGCACCGGTGAATGGCTTTTGGATTAGTGGCACCGGCAGCCCGCTAGCCGACAGCGGAACGAGTCATTCGACAGCCAGTCCTTTGCAAGCCTTGCTTGCAGACGGCGGGGCCAACTTGGCGTTCATCAACCCGTATGCGCTGTATATCGATACGCTGAGTGCAGGCGCGCTGAAGGACGACCCGCACGCCTGGATACAGGCCTGGCAAAACCTGGACGCGCAAGTATTTGCACCCTTGGCCGCGCCGCAAGCATCCGGCGCCGAAATCAGCGTTAGCCTATGCGGCGTACAGCGGGCACGCACCTGGGTATCGGGCCGCGCCTCGCTATGGCAACGGATCAAGCAACCATGGGCTGCCCCCGGCATTCACCACTTCGTACACGACTTATGAAAATCATCCCCCGCGATATTCCACCGCGCAGCGTGTATGCGCTGGAGCAGGCCGGCATACACCCGCTGCTGGCGCGCCTCTATGCAGCGCGTGGCGTGACTGGCACTGACGAGATTGACGACAGCCTGTCCAAGCTCTTGCCGCCTGCGGGCCTGCTGGGCATAGACGCGGCTGCCACGTTATTGGCCGACGCTATTGCGCAGGGCAAACGCTTGTGCGTGGTCGCCGACTACGACTGCGATGGCGCCACCGCCTGCGCGCTGGCGATGCGTGGCCTGAAATTACTGGGCGCAGAGCATCTGGGCTATCTGGTGCCGGACCGTGTGGTCGATGGCTATGGCCTGACCGCGCCGATTGCCGACCGCGTGAAAGCCCAGGGCGCTGATGTGTTGATCACCGTGGACAACGGCATCGCCAGCGTGGAAGGCGTGGCGCATGCCAAAGCGCTGGGTCTGCAAGTGTTGGTGACCGACCACCACTTGCCCGCCACCGAACGGCCCGACGCCGACGTCATCGTCAACCCCAACCAACACGGCTGCAGCTTTGCCAGCAAAGCGCTGGCCGGTGTGGGCGTGATGTTTTATGTGCTGCTGGCGCTGCGCTCCGAACTGCGCGCGCGCGGTAAGTTTGATGCCGCCACCCAGCCCAAGCTGGACACCCTACTGCCCTTGGTCGCACTGGGCACCGTAGCCGACGTGGTGCGTCTGGACGCCAACAACCGCCGCCTGGTGGCGCAGGGCTTAAAGCGGGTGCGCGCAGGCGCCATGCCGGCGGGTATGGAGGCTTTGTTTCGCGCAGCCGGGCGCAAACCGGCGATTGCCACCAGCCAGGACTTTGGCTTTGCGCTGGGGCCGCGCATCAATGCGGCTGGTCGCTTGTCGGACATGACGCTGGGCATTGAATGCTTGCTCACCGACGACCCGGCGCGGGCCGACGAACTGGCGCGCGCGCTGGACGGCATCAACCGCGATCGCCGTGTCATCGAAGGCGATATGCGCGACGTGGCCATGCAAGTGACCGAGTCCTTGTTCGACGCAGAGGACGAAGCGCCACCAGCGATATGCGTTTTCGACCCCGACTTCAATGAAGGTGTGGTCGGGATCGTGGCGGCGCGCATCAAAGACAAATTTCACCGGCCCAGCTTTGTGTTCGCCGCCAGCCAAGCACCGGGCAAAGAGCATGAGCTCAAAGGCTCGGGCCGCTCGATCGCCGGCTTTCATTTGCGCGACGCGCTAGACCTGGTGGCCAAGCGCTATCCCGGCGTGCTCTTGCGCTTTGGGGGCCACGCCATGGCGGCAGGCTGCACCATCAGCGAAGAGCATCTGGACACGTTCGAACAGGCCTTGAGCGAAGTGGCGCACGAATGGCTGGACGAGGCCACCTTGCAGCGCCGCCTAGCCACCGACGGGCCACTGGCGCCCGAGTACCGCCGCGTGGACCTGGTGGACACGCTGCACAAAGAGGTCTGGGGCCAGGGCTTTGCCACACCCACCTTCAGCGAGGAAGTGGAAGTGCTGTCGCAACGTATCGTCGGCGAAAAGCATCTGGCGCTCAAGCTCAAACATCAGGGCGAACCGGTGGACGGCATCTGGTTCGGCCACACCGACCCCCTGCCCGCCAAAGTCACCATGGCCTTCAGGCTAGACGCCGACGAATGGAACGGCGTGCGGCGGGTGAAGTTTTTTGTCGAGGCGGTGCAGGCTTGATATCATGGCTCAGGCCGGAAAAGCCCGCGCCCGCTTGTAAAACCCCAGGTTTTCCGCCTCGGTAAAGCGCACGCCCGGTTTCTCATACAAAGAAAACACCGCCACCAGGCGTTCCTGGTCGCCGCCCACGGTAGTCACGCGGTGGGCGGTGTTGCGACCACGAAAGACATTCAAGGCGCCGGGCTCTAGGTCTGCGCTGATAACTTGCGGGTCCTGCCCGGTCAGCATGCGGGCCACGCCTTCGTAGTTGGGATCGGTATCGGTGCGCAAGCCACGCCGGTACTGGAACATACCGTCCTTGCCAGCGCGCTGCAAGAGCAAGGTGGTGGTGAACTCGGACCTGTCGAAATGCCAGTTCAGTGCTTCGCCAGGCCGGTAGCTCAGGACATTGACGCGTGCCAGTTCGTCGTCCATCAAATGGAGCACCGGCAGCTGCATCGTGGCTGCGATAAATTGCCGGAACTGCGGCCACTCATACACTTGCGTCAATGGCGTGTCGCGCAATTGGTCGGCGCACAGCGTGTGGTTGATGGTGGTGATTTTTTGGAGCGCCGGGTGGTCCTCGGGCAGACCTTCGACCCGGTCCAGAAAATAGATATTGTGTTCGCGCCGTATCTCGGCCGACGCGCTGGCCATACGCGGTGTCACCTTCGCCACGCAGTCAGCCAAGGCCTGGGCTTTCAGAAAACCGGGCAATTCAAACATGCCCGCCGCTTCCAAGTCAGACTGGCAGCGCGTTACCAAGCTCAGCCAAGGCTCGGAGCCGGGCTGGTCTAAGGGATAGTTTTGCAGGTCGATGAGGGTGGCGATGGCGGAGTTCATGGCAACATGATAAGGAGTTACCGGTGGCGAGCGTACGTCACTGACCACGCCCCAGTGCGCGGCCATCGTTTTCAGTGGGGGCGCAAGCTTACATGGCCAGATAGCTGGCCCATACCAAGGCCACCGCAGCCACTGTCGAGGCCCATGCACCAATCAAATTGCCCGCAAAGACCAGCTTGGCAGCGACTGGCCCTTGGGAAGACAAGCCCCGGTATCCTAGGACGGGCGCCAGCGTCAGCGCAACGACAAACGCATAAGACGAAACGATCAAGGACAGCGCAATGGTCCACTGTAAAAACACCATGGCCGGCAATCCAGGCAGCAGGGCCGCCACCACCAGCATCAATATGGCACCCATGGGTAGGCTCGCATGCGCAACCCGCCAGGCATGCACCACGTGCGCGGGCGCATCGCGATGGATGGCCCGCGCATAGGGTGCGCCACACAGTAATCCGTACAGCAATACGATGGAACCGTGAAACATGAGATAGTGTGCCGAAGTGTTCATAAGGACCGCCCTGAGTTTGTTATTTAGAGCGCCAGTTTATGTAAATACTGCCCACCATAAGGTCTTTGCCATGCGCCGACTTGCGCTACAGTCTCTCGCCATGTCCGGCGCCTTGGCCGCGGCGATAAGCAAATAAAGGAATTCACCATGTCGATTACCGGTCGTTGTTATTGCGGGGCGATTGCCTATGAGGCCACGGGCGCGCCACAGTTGTCGTTGCAATGCCATTGCCGCGAGTGCCAATACATTTCCGGGGGCAACCCCAATGTGGCGATGGTGCTGCCCTTGGACGGCTTTCGCTTTACGCGTGGCGAACCCAGCACCTTTCAACGCAGCGATATAGAAAGCCCGGTGACACGCTTTTTTTGCAGCCACTGCGGCACCTCGCTGGGCACCCAAAGCCCTAAGCGGCCCGGCGCCATGATTGTCAAAGTGGGTACGCTGGACGACCCTTCCGTCTTCAAGCCGACAGTGGCGATTTTTACCATCGACAAACAGCCGTTTCACCACATCCCCGACGACTTGCCGGCCTACGAGCGCCGCCCGGGCTAATTCGGGGCAGACTCTACTTCCAGCGCACCGGCTCGATATCGACGGTCGTGCTGGCATCGCCAAGCGTCAGCACGCCCTCTTGCACCGTCGCTTGCAATTGCATGCTGCGCTGGGCCAGGGGAATCAGCGCTTGTGAAGCCAAGGTGGGCACACGGTACACGCGCAGGTTTTGCGGGCGACTGAGTTTGCTCTCCATGCTGCGCCACCACACTTCGGCGGCATGGTTAAAACAGTACAACAGCACTTGGTCTGACTTACCGCAGGCTTTGATCAGCGGCTTATCCTCGGGTTGGCCTACCTCGATCCAAACCCGCGTGCGGCCGGTGAAATCGCGCAGCCAGACGTCGGGCTCGTCCGGGTCGGACAGACCGGCGCCAAAAGCCAAGGTACCGTCACCGTTGCACACGCTGTTCAGGGTATGCGCCTGCAAGGCCAGTGCGCACAGACGCACCATCATGCGTTCGTCGGTTTCGCTGGGATGGCGGGCCAGCGTCAGCGTGTGGTCGGCGTAATAGCTGTTGTCGATGTCTGCAATTTGCAGGTTTGCTTTAAAAATCGTTGATTTGAGGGCCATGCGCCGATTGTGACCGAGTGCCCCATGCCTCCAGGCCTGCGAAAATCAGGCCACTTCTCACCCTTAGCGATGAATCCTATGCAACAACGACTCACCATCCTGACCGGCGCCTCGCGCGGCATGGGTCTGGCCATGGCCGAACAACTGCTGCAACCCGGCGCGCGCTTGCTGTGTATCTCCCGAAAGGCCAATGCCTCACTCGATGCCTTGGCCGCGCAGCGCGGTGCCCTATTGGAGCAATGGCAGGCAGACCTGGCCGATGCGGCGCCGGTGGCTGCGCGCTTAAGCGACTGGTTGCAGGCACAAGCCCCTGCGACACTGCAGTCGGCCACGCTGATCAATAACGCGGGCGTGATCTCTGCCCTGGCCCCGGTGCGCGACGGGCAGGCGGCTGACCTGGCCAATGCCTTGCGCGTCGGATTGGAAGCGCCCCTGCTGTTGTGCGCTGCGTTTTTGGGCGCGACGCGCCACTGGACGGCGCCGCGCAAGGTGCTCAATATTTCTTCGGGTCTGGGTCGGCGCGCCATGGCCTCCTCGGCCAGCTACTGCGCTGCCAAAGCGGGCCTAGACCATTTCAGCCGCAGCCTGGCGATGGAAGAGGCCTTACAAGCCCATGGCGCCAAGGTGTGTTCGCTGGCACCCGGCGTCATCGCCACCGATATGCAGGTGCAATTGCGCAGTGCCGATCCGCTGGCTTTTCCTGATATTGGCAACTTTCAGGCCCTGCACGCACGCGGCATGCTCAGCAGCCCGGACGAGGCCGCAGCGCGCATCCTGGCCTACCTGGAGCGGGTGGACTTTGGTACCGACCCAGTCGCCGATGTGCGGGCCTGAGCTGCGGGCTAAGGGCGCGCAGCTCATTCGCCCTGAAAACCCCCGGCGCGCAGGGTAACTACCAGCGTATCGCGGTAGCCTCCGGCTTGCAGGGGTTGGATGGGCGTGGACTCGTGAATCACCCGCGCATCGTCCAGCAAAAGCACCGACCAGGGCTCATCCAAGGTAAAGCGTTGGCCGTTGGGGCCTTCGGCGTCAAACACCCGTGTCTCGCCGCCTTTGATGCCCTGGCGGGCGAGTAGAAACACGGCCACCAAATCCACACCGTCGCGGTGCGCGCCTTCGGGCGTGGGCCTGCCGATGCCATCGGTGGTGTCAATGCGGAACTGGTGCGCCTCGGCATACCAGGTTTGCGCGCCGCGCAAATGGGTCGCCACGCGTCCCAGCCATTGCAATAAAGCCAACCAATCAGGATGCGTTGCCATGGACTGCGCCATAGGCTCGAAATGGCGCTGCATACCGCCGTGCAGCGCGTTGTATTCCAAAGGCTGCCAATGCGGCCGGTGCGCCGCCTGTTGCACGAGGCCATCGGTCCCGACCACAAAACAACTATGCCGCCTGCGCCGGTAACGCCCGCCGTCTTTCAAAAAACCATCCGGCGGCAAGTCCTCCCACAGCCCGCCAAAAGCCTGCAAGTGCGTGGCATGGACCTGCGCGAGGGCGCCCACTTGTTGTGCCGACAATACCGCATAGCCGCGTGTGCGCAAGCTGCTGTCGAGTTCGGTTGGCGGGGTAAGCGGAGGGGGTAATACGGATGTGGACGACATGAGCAAGATTTCAAATTAGCGGCCGTCTAGCAGCCACGCGGTGCTGGTAGGCACAATTATCGAGGCTGCGTGATTGGATCGATCGCTAGGGCTTTGTCGCCTCGGTAACCAAGCGCGACGCCCGCTGCCACTAGCATCAGCCTTTTTTTACCCGCCCAAAGATAGGCCTAACTTATGTCCGACATTGTTTTATCCACCCTCACCAACCACCAATTCCGCCTGGCCTCGCGCCCCGTGGGCCTGCCGACGCGGGACAACTGGAGTGCAACGACGGAAGCGGTAGCCGAGCCGGAGGACGGCGGTGTGGTGCTGCAGACGTTGGCCTTGTCGCTGGATCCGGCCATGCGTGGCTGGATGAATGAGGCGCGCAGCTACATCCCGCCGGTGGGCATCGGCGAGGTCATGCGTGCCGGTGGCGTGGGCCGGGTGATTGCGTCCAAGAGCCCGCATTTCGCGGTAGGTGATAGGGTGAGCGCGGGCTTTGGCGTGCAGCAGTATTTGCGCTTAGGGGCCGCAGAGTTCAAACGCAACGGGCTGGTGAAAATTGATTTGCGCATGGGCAGCCTGACGCAATGGCTGAACGTGCTGGGCATGCCCGGGATGACCGGCTACTTTGGCCTGATGGACGTGGGCCAGCCCCAGGCCGGTGAGACTCTGGTGGTATCCGGCGCGGCCGGTGCGGTGGGGCAAACCGTGGGCCAGGTGGCCAAGATCAAAGGTTGCCGCGTGGTGGGTATTGCCGGCGGCAAAGCCAAGTGCGACTGGGTGGTCAATGAGCTGGGCTTTGATGCCTGCATCGATTACAAAGCCGGGCCCAACGCGGTACGTGAAGGATTGAAAGAACATTGCCCTAAAGGCGTGGATATTTACTTTGACAATGTGGGCGGCGAAATTTTGGACACGGTACTGGCCCGCATCAACCGCAAAGCCCGCATCATTATTTGCGGCGCTATCAGCCAATACAACGCCACCACGGCCGTTGCCGGCCCCAAAAACTACCTGAGCCTGCTGGTCAACCGCGCGCGCATGGAAGGCATTGTGGTGTTCGACTACGCCGACCGCTACCACTTAGCGGTGCTAGAGATGGCTGGCTACCTCAAGGACGGACGCATGAAAAGCAAAGAGGATATCGTTGAAGGTATTGAGCACTTCCCAGAGGCTTTGCTCAAACTATTTAACGGCGAAAACTTTGGCAAGCTGGTGCTGCAAGTAGCCAGCGCTTAATGGTTTTCGCGCCTAGCTGACCATCGCGGCGTACACCATGTTGCGAAACAAAGGCCGGTAGTACTCGCGCTGGTTTGGCGCCTGAATCATGAGGATGGCAAACATCTCTTCTTTCGGGTCCACCCAAAACGTGGTGCCGGCGATGCCGCCCCAGGAATACAAGCCCACACTGCCGGGCGCGGTGTCCAGGCCATCGGCCAAGCGGACCGAAAAGCCCAAACCAAAGCCCGTACCCGGCGCCAGCATATTGCCGGCGTTTTCGGTCCGGTTTTGGCCCATGCGACCCAGATGGTCTGACGTCATGAAGCGCACGGTATGCGGGCTGAGCAGGCGCTGCCCGTCTAAGGTGCCGCCGTTGAGCATGCACTGGCAAAAGCGCGCATAGTCCGCCACGGTGCCGCCCAGGCCGCCGCCGCCGGACTCCAGTTGGGGCACTTCGGTCAAATCAATCAGTTCCATGGGCGTGCCACCATCGGGGTCGTGTGCAAAGGGCTGTGCAATACGGTGCTGCTTGCCGGGCGGCACATAAAAAGCCGTGTCCACCATACCCAGCGGTCCGAGTACCTGTTCTTGCAGCAAACGGCCCAGGCTTTGGCCCGAGACGACCTCAAGCAATGCACCCAGCACATCGGTGGCGCGGCTGTATTCCCAAATGCTGCCGGGCTCGAACATCAGCGGCATGCTGGCCAGCAGTTCCGCAAATTGCGCATTGCTGTGGCCGCGCGTCGTGGTGCGCAGGCCCGCTGCGTCGTACATTTTTTGCACTGGAGACTGGCCCAAAAACTCATAAGTCATACCCGCCGTATGGCGCAGCAAGTCATAGACCGTGATAGCTGCGCGGGGCGGGCGCAGCTGCATGTGGCCGTTGTCCATATATGCCACCTGCACCTTGGCAAAAGCGGGCAGGTAGCGGGCTACCGGGTCGCTGAGGAACAAGCGTCCCTGCTCGACCAGTTGCATCGTCGCTACCGATACCAGCGGTTTGGTCATGGAGTAGATGCGAAAGATCGCGTCGCGGGTCATGGCCGCGCCGCTGGCCGGATCGCGTTGCCCCACAGCCTCGTGCAACAAGACTTTGCCATTACGGGCAACAAGCGCCACCGCACCGGGTAAACGGCCTTTGGCCACCTCAGCCTGCAAGGTGTCCAAAAGGCGCGCACTACGTGCTGGGTCAAAGCCTAGCGAGGCCAAAGGCGCAGTGGGTAAAGGGTGCGGTGTAGTCATACAAAAGCGTGCTTGGTTTTAAAAAATATGGATGGTAGGAAGGCGTCTGTCATGGCAAGCGTAGCGTGGCAACCCACCCAGGTATGCAGCCACCTAGGATGTGTTGCGCACCTAGTCAAGCATTGGCTTGCCCCGCAGCGCTGCGCGCCATTTCTTGCTCTTGCAATAAGCGCCACATCACCTTGCCCGCGCCACTTTTAGGTAGCGCGTCGATAAATTCGACAGCGCGCGGCACTTTATAGACCGCCATATGGTCGCGGCACCAGTCGATGATGTCTTGCTCACGCACCTGGCCCTTGTGGGTGCTGCGCAGCACCACCATGGCTTTGACCGACTCGCCGCGGTAGGCATCCTGCGTGGCGATGATGCAAGCCTCCTGGATGGCCGGATGGCGGAACATCAGCGCCTCGACCTCCGCAGGCCAGACCTTAAAGCCCGAGGCATTGATCATGCGTTTGAGCCGGTCAGTCATGAAAAAATAGCCGTCTTCATCGACCCGGCCCAAATCGCCCGAGCGGAAAAACACCTGGCCGTCCACTTCGACAAAGGCCTGGGCTGTAGCCTCAGGCCGGCGCCAATAGCCTTTGAATATTTGCGGGCCGCGCATGATGATTTCGCCAGACTCGCCGACCGGCATGGGACGTAGCGTTTCAGGGTCCACCACGCGGGCATCGACGCCGATAAAGGGAATGCCCAGGCATTGCTGCTTGGGCGCATCGGGCGGGTTGCTGTGCGAGGGCGCTGCGGTTTCCGTCAGGCCATAGCCTTCGGCATAGCGCAAACCGTATTGCTCCAGTAGCCGCTGCGCCACGGCTTGCGGCATGGCCGCACCGCCGCCGCCGATGTAGACCATGCTGGACAAATCAAAGCGATCCACGTTCGGACTGCCCAGCAGGTCGATGACCATGGTGGGTATATTGGTCCAATGCGTCACACGCCATTGCGCGATCAAGCGCGCCGCCAGTTCGCGGTCCCAGCGCGGCATCAGCACCATGGTCGCGCCGCAGTAGATATTGGTGTGCATCAGGCTTACCATGCCGGTGATGTGAAACATGGGCACCACCATCAAGGAAGTGTTTTCCATGCTGCCATTGCCCCACATCGCGCTGCCAATGGCGTTGTGCATGATGCTGGCGTGCGTATGCATGCAACCTTTGGGTAGACCGGTGGTGCCACTGGTGTAGGGAAGCACCGCCAGATCGTCCGGCCCCACTTGCAGGGCGGGCGGTGCATCCGTGCAGGCCAGGGCGACCTCCCAAGCATGTACCTGCCCCCCGCTGAGCGTGGGCAAGGCATGGTGACCCAGCAACCAATCGGCCCAGGTCGCGGGCGGCGCATCGTCGCCCTGCGCCGGATCAAAGGCATCGGTGAAATGGCTGACCACCATAGAGGCCAGCCCCTGGCCTGCTTCCAGCGCATTGCTAGCGCTGGCCAATTCGCCCGCCAGGTCGGCCGTAGTCACCGCCACCCGGGCCTCGGGGTCCAGGATGTAATGCTTGAGCTCCTCGGCCCGGTTCATGGGGTTCACTGGCACCACGACCGCATTGGCCCGCAAAATACCGAAATGCGCAATGACCAGTTGCGGGCAGTTTTGCATCAAGAGAACCACACGATCGCCCCGCTGCACGCCTAGGTTTTGTAAATAGGCGGCGAATGCCTCGGCCTGCGCCATCAGCTTGGCATAGCTAGTTTGCCGGCCAAAAAAACTGATTGCCGTTTTGGTGGGAAAGCGGCGCGCGCTAGTGGCCAAGTTGTCCCACAACGCAGTGTGTGGCGCCGTGATGTTTTTGGGCAGGCGTTTGGGCCAGTAGCGGTAATGTGCTTTGTCAACAGAATCAGGCATGCATAAGCCTTGTCAAAATTAGTGGTTCATTGTTGCGCAGGCGCTGCGCCGCTGCAGGGTGGCGCTAACCATACGGGCGGCAGCGTACGATGACAATACCCGATGTCACCCTTGGGACGGCGACCGACTGCCAGCTGCCCATCACCTTAAGCTTCCCAACCGCGCTTTGTAAAGTTATATTCGCGTCGTGGGGCACAATAGCGGCTCCGCGTCTCTTGCGCTCACAGGCGGCCATTCCTAGAGCACCTCTTGTTTTTTGGAGCAATCACTATGAAATTTAGTCCCGTACACGGCCTTGGCGCTGTCATTTCCCTTGCCGCCTTCATGGTTGGCGCACCTGCCCATGCAGGGAAAACCCTAGATGCCATCAAAGCACGAGGCCAGGTCGTTTGTGGCGTACATACCGGTTTGGCCGGTTTTAGCGCGGCCGACTCCAATGGCAAATGGTCTGGCATCGACGTCGACGTTTGCCGCGCGGTGGCTGCCGCCACCTTAGGTGATCCAGAGAAAGTCAAGTACGTACCCCTGACGGCGCAAGCCCGTTTTGCAGCGGTGCAATCCGGTGAGGTCGATATGCTTTCGCGCAACACCACCTTTACCCTGACGCGCGATGCATCGATTGGCCTGAGCCAAACCGCGGTGGTCTATTACGACGGTCAGGGCTTCATGGTGCCCGTCAAGAGCAAGATCAAGAGCGCCAAACAACTCAAAGGCCAAACCGTGTGTGTGCAATCGGGCACCACCACCGAGAAAAACCTGACTGATTTTTCTAAAGCCAATGCATTGAACATCAAACCCGTCGTGTTTGAAAAGCTAGATGCCGTGGAAGGCGCCTACTTCTCGGGTCGCTGCATCGCCTATACCACAGACGCTTCGGGCTTGGCTTCGGTACGCAACAAGTCCGCCAAGAACCCCGCCGACCATATGATCCTGCCAGAGCTGATTTCCAAAGAGCCCTTAGGCCCGATGGTGCGCCGTGGCGATGACGAGTGGACCGCGATTGTGAAGTGGACGGTATACGGGCTGCTCGAAGCGGAAGAAAATGGGGTTACCCAAGCCAATCTGGACGAGCTCAAGGCCACCAGCAAAGACCCAATCATCGGTCGCCTACTGGGCACCACCGAAGACACCGGCAAGCTGCTGGGACTGGAAAAAGAATGGCTGGCCAATGCCATCAAAGCGACGGGCAACTATGGTGAGATTTTCGAGCGCAATGTCGGCCCTAAATCCGCTTTGCAATTGCCGCGCGGCCTGAACAATTTGTGGAACAAAGGCGGCATCCAGTACGCCCCGCCCATCCGCTAAACCAGCGGGCCGTAAGCGGCCAGGCACAGTCACTAGGGCAGTTGCACAACATGTTGCACTGCCCTTTTTCTGTACCGGTGCTTGCAAAACCAACCCTTAAGCATCGCATCTTTGCATGAGCGCAGCACCCACACCCCCGCAAAAAAACCGCTGGTCTTGGCGCAGCCAAGCCTTTCGCGCGCTGGTGTACCAAGTGCTGGCCGTGGGGGTGATTGCGCTCATCGTTTGGTTTTTGGCGCACAACACGGCCACGAATATGCGCCAGCGCGGCATCCAAAGCGGCTTTGGATTTTTGCTGGGAACTGCAGGTTTTGATATTGGCGAAAGCCTGTTTGCCTTTGACTCGGGCGAGTCGTATTTGCAAGCCTATTTGGTGGGCGTCACCAATACCTTGCGCGTCGCTATGTTGGGGATTGTCCTGACGACGCTGCTGGGCACGCTGCTCGGCGTAGGCCGCTTTTCACGTAATGCCTTGGTCCGCGGACTGTGTCGAATATACGTCGAGCTGTTCCGCAATATTCCGCTGCTGCTGCAACTGCTGATGTGGTACTTGTTTTTTACCGAAGTACTGCCCGATGCCAGCCAAGCCTGGACGCTAGGCCCTCTGTTCCTGAGCAAAGGCGGGTTGAATTTCCCAATTCCTGTGTGGGCCAGCGGCCATGTGTGGGCCGCTTGGGGTCTGCTTGCGGGCGTAGGTGCCGGATGGCTGTGGCGTGGCCGCGCGCGGCGGCGTTTTGAAGAGACGGGACTGCCGCACAGCATGTTTTGGGCACCGATGGTCTGGGTATTTTTGGGTGCCCTTGTCGGTTGGTTGCTCGGGGGCGCCCCGACCGACATCAACGCGCCCGTCAAAGGCGAATTTGCAATTGAAAACGGCGGCGCGCTGACCCCCGAATTTCTGGCGTTGTTGGTGGGCCTGACGATTTACACCGCCGCCTTTGTGGCCGAGGTGGTGCGCGGCGGCATCCAATCGGTGGCCCAGGGCCAGGCCGAGGCGGCTGCCGCTTTGGGCCTCTCGCAAGGCCAGAGCATGCGGCTGGTGATGTTGCCCCAAGCGCTGCGCGTCATCATTCCGCCCATGACCAACCAATACCTGAACCTGACCAAAAATTCTTCGCTGGCCGTGGCCATCGGCTACCCGGACGTGGTCTCGATTGCCAACACCGCCATCAACCAAACCGGCCGCGCGGTGGAATGCATTGCGCTCATCATGCTGGTGTACCTGAGCACCTCGCTGCTGACGTCTTTGCTGATGAACTGGTACAACGCCCGCGCTGCGATCAAAGAGCGTTAAGGACACAGCACCGATGTCCACCTTGAACACCATTGCCCCCCGTCCGGCCCCGCAGTCCAACAGCGGGCCGCTGGCCTGGTGCAAGGCCAATTTATTCCACGACTGGAGAACCAGCGCCGGCACGCTGCTGATCGGTCTGATTTTGCTGTGGCTGTTGCCGCGCCTATTTCAGTGGGCTGTTACGAATTCCGTGTGGTACGGCAATTACGAAACTTGCCACGCAGCCAGCGGCGCTTGCTGGGCGGTGGTACGCGAGAAGTTCCGATTTATTTTGTTTGGCCGCTATCCGCATGAAGAGCATTGGCGTGCATTGCTATGCACCGTGATGCTCTTAGGCCTGATTCTGGCCAGCTGTACCCGTGCTTTCTGGCGCCCGTGGTTGGTGGCGCTATGGCTGGGCGTGCTGGTGGTGTACCTGGCGCTGATGCGCGGTGGCTTTGCCGGTCTGCGTTTTGTGGAGACCGATTTGTGGAGCGGCCTGCCGCTGACGATTTTGTTGGCCTCGCTGTCTATGGTGATGGCCTTCCCGATTGCCGTCTGTATCGCGTTGGGAAGACGCTCGGGGATGCCAGCCATTCGCAGCCTGTGTACCGTCTACGTGGAGTTGATACGCGGCGTACCGCTGATCTCGGTGTTGTTTATGGCCTCCTTTATGTTTCCGCTCCTGATGCCGCAAGGTTTCAACATTGATGTGCTGATACGCGTGCTAGCTGGCATTACCTTGTTTGCCGCCGCCTATATGGCCGAGGTTATTCGCGGCGGCTTGCAAGCCATTCCCAAAGGCCAAATTGAAGCCGCTGCTACGTTAGGCCTGAGCTACTGGCAAACCCAGCGCATGATTGTGCTGCCACAAGCGCTTGCCATGGTGGTACCGGGCCTCATGAATAACTTTATTTCCACCTTCAAAGACACGTCGCTGGTAGCGATCGTCAGCTTGTACGAACTGACCGGCGCCATGGGCATGGCGATGAATTCTGAAGCCGACTGGCGCCCTTTCCGTATCGAGGGCTATTTGTTTATCGCCCTGATTTATTTTGTGTTTTGCTATGCGATGTCGCTTTACAGTCAATGGATTGAAGCGCAAGTGAATAAAAGCAAGCAGCGTTAAGGACCGCCATGACCGAGCCCATCATCACCTTCGACAAAGTCAATAAATGGTATGGCAACAACTTCCATGTTCTGCGCGACATTGACTTGCAAGTAGGCGCGGGTGAACGCATCGTGGTTTGCGGTCCATCTGGTTCGGGTAAATCTACACTGATTCGCTGTATCAACCGCCTGGAAGAACACCAACAAGGCCGCCTGATAGTCGATGGCGTAGAGATCACCGATGACCTGAAGGCAATCGACGACGTCCGCAAAAAAGTCGGTATGGTGTTTCAGCAATTCAATTTATTCCCGCACCTTACGGTATTGGAGAACCTGACGCTCTCGCCCATGTGGGTGGGGCGCACGCCCAAGAAAGAAGCCGAAGAAAAAGCCATGGAGCAATTGCGTCGCGTGCGCATTGCTGAGCAAGCGCACAAATACCCTTTGCAACTGAGCGGTGGTCAGCAGCAACGGGTGGCCATAGCGCGCGCTTTATGCCTGACGCCTAAAATCATGTTGTTTGACGAGCCGACCTCGGCGCTGGATCCGGAGATGATCAAGGAAGTGCTCGATGTCATGATTGAGATGGCCGAGCAAGGCATCACCATGGTGTGTGTGACGCATGAGATGGGTTTTGCCAAAGCGGTGGCCGACCGGGTCATCTTTATGGACGAGGGGCAGATCGTGGAACAAAACACGCCCGACGCGTTTTTCAACAACCCGCAAAATGAGCGCAGCCGCGACTTCCTGTCCAAAATATTAGGCCATTGATTTGAACCACATTCCCCGCACCAAGGACCTCCATCTACCCACGGCCGACGCGCCCGCCTTCAGCACGACTGAGTTTCGCCAAGCACTGGGGCAGTTCGCGACTGGGATCACCGTGGTGACTGCACGCAGCGACGGCGGCGCGCTGGTAGGCCTGACGGTGAACTCGTTCAACGCGGTCTCGCTAGACCCACCCTTGGTGCTCTGGAGTCTGGGCCTGCGCTCGGCGTCGATGGACGTGCTGCGCAGCTGCACGCATTACGCCATCAACGTACTGGGTGCCGAACACCAAGCGCTGGCCAAGCAATTCGCCACCAAAGACATAGACCGTTTCGCCGGAGTGGATTGGTATAGCGGCACTTACGACTTGCCTTTGATCAAGGGTGCGGTCGCCAGCTTTACCTGTTACAACCGCAGCCGCTACGCCGAAGGCGACCATGTGATATTTGTTGGCGAAGTCGAGCGTTGCAGCCACCGTGAAGGTGCCGCACCTTTGGTTTATCACGCCAGCCAGTTTTTCACTGGCGGCTTGCGTTAATTCACTGCAATATTTTTCCTGGTATGGACCGCAAGGAACACCTGGATGCCTTCGCTATGGGCCTGTTGGTAGCCTGCTGCGCCTTCTGGGGCTTTCAGCAAGTGCTGGTCAAAGCCACGCTGGCCGACTTACCACCCGTGTTTCAAGCTGGTGTGCGCTTTGTAGGCACCACCGTCGTTTTATGGCTATGGTGCCGTTGGCGTGGCATTGCGCTGTTTGCGCGTGACGGAAGCCTGTGGCCTGGGCTCTTGGCAGGGGTTTTATTCTCCCTGGAATTTTTCTGCTTGTTTAGCGGCCTGCAATACAGCGCTGCTTCGCGCTTGACGGTGTTTTTATACACCTCGCCCTTGTGGGCCGCACTGGTGCTGCATTGGTTTGTGGCCTCTGAACGTCTGCGGGCGGTGCAATGGTTGGGTCTGGTGTTTGCGTTTTGCGCGGTGGCCTTTACGCTGCGCGAAGGCTTTGTGGGCGGCCAGACGCCGCTGCAACACTGGGGCGATTTGATGGGTGTAGGCGGTGGCATCGCTTGGGCCTTGACGACCGTTACCATCCGCACCACCGTGCTTAGCCGCGTGGGCGCGGAAAAAATGCTGTTCTACCAAGTTGCTGCCAGTGCTGTCGTGCTACCCCTTTTGTCCTGGAACCTGGGCGAGCCCTGGTCCTGGCCCTGGAACTTCAGTCACTTCGCCATGGGCTCGCTGCTATTGCAAACCCTGGTCGGTGCTTTTGCCAGCTACCTGTCTTGGATGTGGCTGCTCAGCCGTTACCCGGCCAGCAAAATCGGTGCTTTCGCTTTCTCTACGCCGCTGTTCGCGCTCCTCTTTGGTGCACTCTGGCTGGGCGAGGACATTACGCTTTCCTTGTTGGGCGCACTGGCGATGGTGTTTGTGGGGATTTCGCTGGTGAATCGGCGCAAGCCATTGCTGATTGATGTGGCAAAACAGTCTTAAGTAAACCACGCAGCCCCACAGGCGGGGACAGAATTTTCTTACACAGTACGTGGTCACCAAGGCGACCTCCTGCAAGCAAACTGAAACAAAAAAATACAATAATTTCATTCATTGATGCAATTCGCCCTTTACATGTATTCAGGGCGAACCATTGCGAAAAACCACGGCTGCAACAGCCACTCCATAAATAATGTATTTGTTAGAACAGTTCGCGTCCTTAGACAAGAACGAAAAAATTATCGCGGGTTTGCAGGGCTGGCGCGGACGGGCGCTGCTGTTTGTGCTGGCGGTGCTGCTGTTTAGCATCGAGAGCGCGGACATCGTGAAGGCGCTTTTGCTGCTCGGCCTGGCATTTACGTTTGCCTACATGCCAAAGCACCAAAACCTCACGCTGTTGGTGTTCACCCAGTCGCTGGGGATTTATCGTATCGCCAGTTCGTCTAATTACTTCAATAGTGACGTTGCCAAGGTCATGGCGCAAGAGCACATCCAGGACGTGCCGGCATGGGAAATTTCTTTATTCATCTATGGCGTGTTTGTGTTGCTCGCTTGGTTGGCGCTGGTGTATGTGCGGCGCCACCCACAGTCCTTGGCTGCGCGCAGGCCGGTGTGGTTTTTGATGTCGCTGGCCTTTGCATTGCTGCTGGCGAGCTGCGGCGGGCTCTTGCACGGCATGGCGCGGGTACTGACCTGGTCCATGTTGGTGACCTATTGCGCCTACGTCTGGTTTTTAGCCTTTGCGCTTTTGGACCAAAGCGCCAAGGCGCGTAGCAGCGATGCGGTGCAACTGGGCATGCTGCATCCGTTTTGGGGCTCTACCACCCTGCCCTATGGCAAAGGCGCTGCGCTATTGCGCAAAGCGCGGGCCAGCAGCACGCAGGCGCTGGCAGTGACGCAAATCAAAGGCTTCAAATTGCTGGTCTGGGCCATCTTTCTTTATGGCCTGGATACGGTACTGAGCTATGTGTTTGAAACCGTGTTGCAGGTGCGCAGTGTGGAAAGCGAGATCAGCGCCTTTTTGGCGCACCACCCCTCGTCGCGCCCCTGGCTGGCACTGAGCTTGGTATGGTCCCAACTAGACTTTGCCCTGTGGTTCGGTTTGTGGGGCCATATGGTGATCGCCACCGCACGCTTTGCCGGCATTCGCCTGCCGCGCAGCAGCTGGCGTCCGCTGGAGTCGCGCACCATGGTGGATTATTTCAATCGTATTCTTTACTACTTCAAAGAGTTGATGGTGGACTTGTTTTTCACACCCAGCTTTTTACGCTATTTCAAAAAGCATCCGCGCGTGCGCATGTTTTTTGCCACCTTTATGGCAGCAGGTGTGGGCAATATGGTCTACCACTTTTTGCGCGATATCGACCTGGCTGCAGACATGGGCTTGGTCGAGCTATTCACCAGTTTTAGCAGCTATGCTTTTTATTGCGTGGTCTTGGCTTGCGCGATTGGCATCTCGCAGTTACGCATCAGCGCCGGGCATAGGCCCTCAAGCACCGTGCCGGGGCGTATCCAAGCCTTTGTGTTGATTTGGGGCTTTGTGAGCCTCTTGCAAATCTTCGGCGATGAAACCCGCAGCCATAGCCTGGCTGAGCGCATGCAATTTCTTTTGTATCTTTTTGGACTAACGATATGAACACGGACATCCACCAAAAACTGCGCGCCTATTTGCAGCAATTGCTGACGCAAGCCATGGACACGCAAGAGTTCTCGGATACTGACTCGCTGTTTCTGAGTGGCCGCATCGATTCTTTTTCGCTCATGCAACTGGTCATGCACCTGGAGGAAAACTACCAGATCGATTTTTCCAACGTGCATTTTGAAGCGCCGCTGCTCGATACGGTGGCGGATATCGTTGCTTTCGTCCAGCAACACAGCCGCCCTGCCGCGCTTTGATGCCAAAACGGCTCGGGCTTACCCAGCCGACGCGCACGCCATTTCCAACAACGCACGCCGGTCCACCTTGCCGCTGACGGCATAAGGCAATTGCGCCAGCGCCACGATGCGCTTGGGGAAAAACACCGCATCCAGGCTGCGGGCGCTGGCTTTTTTGATGTCGGCCAAGTCTTGCGCGCTGACTTGGCCGGTAGTAAAGCCCACCAGCTCGGTAACCAGGCCTTGCGCGTCTTTGACGGCTACGACCACGACATCGCTAAGCGGCGCAAAACTCGCCAGCGCTGCTTCGATTTCGCCGATTTCCACGCGCCTACCTGCCACCTTGATTTGGCTGTCCATGCGCCCCAGACATTCCACCTGGCCCTGCGGATTGACAAAACCGGCGTCACCCGACAAATACCAGGTGGCACCGCTACGGTCACAGTCCAGGCGCACGAACACCGACTGTGTTTTTTCCGGGTCGTTCAAATAGCCTTGGGATAACTGTGGGCCTTTGAAGGCAATCTGCCCAGTCACGCCATGGGGCACTGGCTGGCGCTGTTCGTCCAAGATGCAGATATCCATGCCGGGAAACGCGCTGCCTATGGGCACGATGTCGTTGGCAAAAGGCAAGTCGGCCTCGCTGGGCAGATAGACATGGCGCGCTACGTCAATAGTGGCCTCGGTAGGGCCGTAGTGGTTCTCCACCGTGCTGGTGGGGGCTGCGGCTTGCCAGGCTTGCGTCATACGCCTTGGCAATGGTTCACCGGCAAAGCGGCTGATGCGCAGTGTGGGGAAGCTGTTGGCTTTGAGCATGCCCAGCTTGTGCATCAGCGTGCCTATGGACGGTACCGAACTCCACACCTGCAAATCACTGCGGCGTATGAAATGCGCCGGGGCAATCAACTCGGCTTCGGGCACCACGCACAACTCGCCACCCAGCGACCAGGTGGTGAACAAATCGGACACCGAGGGGTCGAATGAAAAATCGTGAAACTGCGAAGCGCGGTAACCCGGCTCCAAATTCCACATGCTGTGGATGGCGCGCAGGTATGCCAACACGTTGGCATGGCTGACCTTCACGCCCTTGGGCGTACCCGATGAGCCGGAGGTAAACAGGATGTAGGCCAAAGCATCAGCGTCACAAGCCAGCGGCGCGCGCAGTGGTGCTATCGACTTTGGGCCCACACCCTCCCATGGACCAGGACCCACGCATTCGCTGTCTGGCGCGATGTAGGCTTGAATACCGTCGCCTTGCCCCGATCCCTGTAACTGCGCTTGCAGCTGGCGCAAGTCCTCCGCGTCGCCCACCAAAAAACGGATATTCGCGGCGCGCAGCAGCGCAATGGTTTTATCGGGCGGAGCTTTGACCTTGAGCGGCACGTAATGGCAAGCCGCGTACACAATACCCAGCACCCCCGCATAACTGCCGTACTTGCGCTGACCCACAATGCCGACCGCCTCGCGCTGCGCGCCCAGCGCCTGCAAGCGGGCGGCGATGGCCAGGGCGCTGCGCGTAAGGTCCGTATACGACGTGCGCACATCGCCTAGGTGTAATGCATAGCGATCGGAGTGGCTGCTAGCCGCATCAAACAGCAGCGCACTCAGGCTCATGCCAAACCCGCGCGCTTGCGCAACTCAAATTTTTGAATCTTGCCGGTAGATGTTTTGGGGATCGCCTCAAACCGAAAATCGCGCGGCACTTTGTAGGCCGCCAGCAGTGATTTGCAATGCGCCAGCAAGTCTGCGGCGCTAACACTCGCGCCTTCTTTCAACTCCACATAGGCCACCGGTGTTTCGCCCCATTTCTCGTCGGGCTTGGCGACCACGGCACAGGCCATGACGGCGCTATGGCGGTAGAGCGCGTCTTCCACTTCCAGCGAGCTGATGTTCTCACCCCCGGAGATGATGATGTCTTTGCTGCGGTCTTTGATCTTGACGTAGCGATCCGCCTCCAGCACCGCCAGATCGCCGGTATGGAACCAGCCCCCGGCAAAGGCATCGGCCGTGGCCTTGGGGTTTTTTAGGTAACCCTTCATCACGATATTGCCACGAAACATGATCTCGCCCATGGTCTGCCCGTCCGCTGCTAGCTCTTGCATACGCTCGGGGTCCATCACTGTCATACCTTCTTGCAACGGGTAGCGCACACCCTGGCGACCATTGAGCCGGGTTTGCTCGGACGCGGTTTGCGCGGCCCAAGCGGTGCGCTTGGCCGCTACCGAGGCCGGGCCATAGACTTCGGTCAGGCCATACACATGGGTGATGTCAAAGCCAATGTGGGCCATGCCTTCGATCATGGATGCTGGCGGCGCCGCACCGGCCACCATGCCGCGTACTGCGTGGCCAATGCCCTCGCGCAAAGCGGCAGGCGCGTTGATCAACAGGTTGTGCACGATGGGCGCGGCGCAGTAATGGTCTACATGGTGTTCGCGGATGGCCGACAAAATGGGCGCGGCCTCTACTTTGCGCAAGCAGACATGCGTGCCCGCCTGCATAGCCACCGTCCACGGGAAGCACCAGCCATTGCAATGGAACATGGGCAGCGTCCACAAATACACCGGAAACTGTGGCATGGTCCAGGTGCTGGCATTGCACACCGCATTCAGGTAAGCGCCCCGGTGGTGGGTGACCACGCCCTTGGGGTCGCCGGTAGTACCGGAGGTATAGCTGACTGCAATCGCATCCCATTCGTCTTGCGGGCCGTTTAAAACGCTCAAGGGCTCATGCGCAGCCAGCCAGCTTTCGTATTCCAGCGCGCCCACGCGCTCGCTGCTGCCGGTCCATTCGCTGTCACAAATATCGACCACCAGCAACTCGCGGCCATGGCTTTCGCGCAAGATGCGCAGCGCTTCGCGCATGACGCTACCAAACTCGCTGTCGGTCAACAACACGCTGGCTTCGCAATGGTTCATTTGCCAGGCCAGCAGGGCCGGATCCAGGCGGGTGTTCAGGGTGTTGAGCACCGCGTTGAGCGCCGGCACCGCGTAATGGGCCTCCAGCATTTCCGGCGTATTGGACAGCATGGCGCTGACCGTGCTGCCCCGCACTACCCCGCTGGCGCGCAGGGCCGCTGCCAGGCGGGCGCTGCGCTCGCGCGTTTGCGCCCAGGTGTAACGCCGCTGGCCATGAATCACCGCCGTCAGGTCGCCAAATACTTCGGCCGTTCGCTCCAGGAAACTCACCGGCGACAAGGCGACAAAATTGGCCGCGTTTTTGTCCAGGCCTTGGTCGAAGATGGATGTCATGGCAGTCCTTTCAAGCAAAGTGCGAGCGCGGTGGTACGAGGCCTGAAGGCCCTTTGGGGAATGACGCTGTACTTATTTGAGCGCTTTGTAACGCATGCGCTTGGGCTTGGCACCCTCTTCGCCCAGACGCTTCTTCTTGTCGGCTTCGTATTCCTGGTAGTTGCCGCTGTAGAACACCCATTGGCTGTCACCCTCGCAGGCAAGGATGTGAGTAGCAATACGGTCCAAAAACCAGCGGTCATGGCTAATGACCATCAGCGTGCCGGCAAACTCTAAGAGCGCGTCTTCCAGAGCGCGCAGGGTTTCCACGTCCAGGTCGTTGGACGGTTCGTCCAGCATCAGCACATTGCCACCGGCAATCAAAGTTTTGGCCAAGTGCAAACGACCGCGCTCGCCGCCCGAGAGCATGCCGACTTTCTTTTGCTGGTCGGCGCCGTTGAAGTTAAAACGGCCACAATAAGCGCGGCTGGCCATCTGGAATTTGCCGACGTTCAGAATATCCAAACCGCCCGATACGTCTTCCCACACGGTTTTGTCGTTAGCAAGTTCGTCGCGGTGCTGATCGACAAAAGCCATCTTTACCGTCTGACCGATCTTGACCTCGCCCGAATCGGCTTTTTCACGCCCGGCAATCATTTTGAAGAGCGTCGATTTACCCGCGCCGTTGGGGCCGATGATGCCCACGATAGCGCCAGGCGGCACTTTGAAGCTGAGGTTATCGATCAGCACCCGGTCGCCAAAAGACTTGGTCACGTTGACAAACTCAATCACTTCCTGGCCCAGGCGATCGGCCACGGGGATGAAGATTTCGTTGGTCTCGTTGCGCTTTTGGTATTCGAAGTCGCTCAGTTCTTCAAAGCGGGCCAAACGCGCTTTGCTCTTGGCTTGGCGGGCTTTGGGGTTTTGACGTGACCATTCCAGCTCCTTCTTCAAGGCCTTGGCACGCGCTTCCTCGCCTTTTTGCTCAGCCTCTAAGCGCGCTTGCTTTTGGCTCAGCCAGTCGCTGTAATTGCCTTTGTAGGGAATGCCCGAGCCACGGTCCAGTTCCAAAATCCATTCCGCGGCGTTGTCCAAGAAGTAGCGGTCATGGGTGATGGCGACCACGGTGCCGGGGTAGCGCTGCAAAAACTGCTCCAGCCAGTCCACCGATTCGGCGTCCAAGTGGTTGGTGGGCTCGTCAAGCAATAGCATGTCGGGCTTGGACAGCAGCAAACGGCATAGGGCTACGCGGCGTTTTTCGCCACCGGATAGCACGCCGATATTGGCCTCCCAAGGCGGCAGGCGCAGGGCGTCGGCGGCGATCTCTAGTTGGTGTTCCGAATCCGTGCCTGCGGTGGCGATGATGGCTTCGAGCTCGGCCTGCTCGGCGGCCAAGGCGTCGAAGTCGGCATTTTCTTCACCGTAGGCGGTATAGACCTCTTCCAGTCGCGCCTTGGCGGACATGACCTTGCCCATGCCCGCTTCCACGCTTTCACGCACGGTCTGGGTCGGGTCCAGCTGCGGCTCTTGCGGCAGGTAGCCTATGTTCAGGCCGGCCATGGGAATAGCCTCGCCCTCGATCTCCTTGTCAATGCCGGCCATGATTTTGAGCAGCGTGGACTTGCCCGACCCGTTGGTGCCCAGCACGCCGATCTTTGCGCCGGGGAAAAAGCTGAGAGAAATGTCTTTAAGAATATGACGCTTGGGCGGCACGATCTTGCCGACGCGGTTCATGGAGAAAACGTATTGGGCCATTGCGGGTTTTGGAAGTATGGGAG
>CANFLU010000006.1 GCA_947447975.1 Comamonadaceae bacterium
AGGTGCCACCGCCTGATCACACTTAATAACTCCACGTTGATCACTCCTGTGTCTCCTGCTCAATGCTGAACAGGACAGTTTGACTACGTGGGTCAAATTTAGATGCAAATTACTTGGATTAGTGGCTCACTATTGGATGCAATTCAACAGTTTATGTTATCGATTTGAATCTTCCAGACGCAGACGGACTGACATTGGTAAAAAAATTGCGACAGTTTCATCCCAGTGTTGGCATCATTATCACGACCGCGCGCAGCATGATTGGGGATAAGGTCATCGGTTACGAAAGCGGTGCAGATATTTATTTCACCAAACCCGTGGACCCTGCAGAACTCTTGGCTGGCATCGCTGCCATAGCTAAAAAGCAATGGTCACCCAACCTTGGGGCTGAGGCCTTGCATCTGAGACCTGATCGCCATGTTCTAGAAGGGGTCAATGGCATCGTGGACCTGAGCCCCAACGAAACAATATTGCTGGCGGGACTGGTACGCGCCGCTGGGCAACCGCTGGCACCGTGGCAACTGGCTGAGCTTCTTGGCTTTAGTGACGAGCTGCCCACTTCAGCCGCACTAGAGATGCGCATCGCAAGGTTACGAAAAAAATTGATTACCGCTGGCGCCGCCTCCCCGGGTATCAGAGCTGCTTACAACCGCGGCTATATGCTTTGCTGCAATATATTGATCGGCTGATCAATTCGATGGAAGAATGAGCGCATATCAGCAGTCTTCTAATCGATGCACTTTGCGGTGCGCGAAACCTTGGCCATCGACTTAGCTTCGTTGCGAACTACAGCGGCCGCAGTTGCGCAATGCGCTGCGTGCCGCGCTGCAAGGCCTCGCGGGCGGTGTGCACCGAGTGCGAACCAAGCACTAAAGGATATGGATGCCGCACGGCAGAGCCCAATAGAAATGCGCAGTCGCCCTGCGCGCAAAACGCAATCTGGCTAGCGCCGTCGGCAAAGACCGCCGCTTCGCGCTCCAGGTTCTGCCCTGCCACCTCCAAGCGCCCTTGCTGGGCAAACACCCAAGCTAGTGTGTGGTTGGCGGGTACCGTGTAAGTCCAGCGCTCGCCATCGCGCAACTGGACCCACAGGTAATTGGCATCAAACGGCGCGGGAATTGCACTGTGCGCCTCACCATAAGCGCCCAGCAGCACCGTGACGGGGCCAGACACTGGAACGTTTTCCGGCTGGATAAAGAGCGCAGAAGGTTCTGCGTTTTCATGCGAGGGCGGCATGGAGAACCAGATTTGAAAACCTCGGATAGCGTCCTCGCCCAGCGGCTTGGCGCGGTGCCAGATGCCACCGCCTGCCATCATCCACTCGATGCCGCCGCGCCGCACCCGGTCTATCTGGCCTTGCGAGGTTTCGTGCTCGATGTCAAAGCTCAAAGGGAAAGTCAGGGTGGCAATGCCCGAGTGCGGATGAAATCCAAAATTGGGCCCGCCACCGCCCGGTGCTTCCAGGTAATCCAAAAAAACAAAGGGCTTGAGCAATTCGCCCAGATCGCCCGGGCTGAACACGCGGGTGATCGGGCCGTGGCGTTTACCAGCGGTGCGCGTCAGGATGGTGGTGGGCGCTGGCATCAGGCCGGGCCGTCCTGCGGGCCCTGTCCATCACGCGCGACCCAGCCGCGCCGGTAGCCCGCGCGGTAGCCCAGCCACGCGCCGCCGCAGGCGGCCAAAATAATCAAAATCACAATTGCTGGAACCACAATCTTTTCCCTTGTTGCATGCGCCGGGCCTTTGCCCTGGACTGCACGTCAATATAACGCTATTGCGATGCCTGTGTGTATCGCGCACTTCACGCGGCCAGACTTGCGCCGGCCGGGCAATCTGCTCAGCAATTCTTGAAGCAGCCTTGCCAGAGTCCGTCGGGCCGTAATGGCACAATGTTCCCCAAAGCACTATTTCCCAACTAGGAGTCTTCCCACATGCAACGTCGTCATCTTTTGCAAGCGGCCAGTGCCGCAAGCGTGTTTCCCGGCCTGGCTTTGGCGCAGGAAAAATACCCCAGCAAAGTCATTAACTGGATTTGTCCTTATGGCGCTGGCGGCAATGCGGATTTGCGCTCGCGTCAGTTGGCCAAACTCATGGGTGAAATCTTGGGGCAGTCCATCATCGTGGATAACAAAGCGGGCGCCGGTGGCAATATAGGCACCGAGGCCATTGCCAAAGCCAAGCCCGACGGTTACACCATCGGCATGGGCAATTTCGCGCCACTGGCCGTGAACCATGCCCTGTTTAAGAAACTCAATTTCGACCCCGCTGCGGATATCACGCCGATAGCGCTGATCGAGCGCGGCCCGCTGATCCTGATGGTGCCAGCGGACTCTCCGTACAAATCGGTCAAGGACGTGGTGGCCGCGGCCAAAGCGACACCAGGCAAGTTGAGCTATGCGTCGGGCGGCATTGGTGGCACGCACCATTTAAGCGGCGCCTTATTTGAGTTTGCAGCCGGTATCGACATGATCCATGTTCCCTACAAAAGCGGGGCCGCCGGTACCAACGATTTGATGGGCGGCCAAGTGCAAATGATGTTCGAGCAGATGTATACCGCCATGCCGGCGATCAAAGGCGGGCGTTTGCGTGGCTTGGCTATCACCAGCAAAACGCGCTCTCCCCTGCTGCCGGACCTGCCCACCATGGGTGAGCAAGGCTACCCTGCCGTGGAAGTGTTGAATTGGCAAGGCCTGATTGGCCCCAAAGGCATGCCTGCCGACCTGATCAAAACCCTGAATGCTGCTTGCAACAAAGCGCTGCAAGACCCCGATCTGCGCGAAAAAATGCTGGGTCAGGGCAATGAAATTGCCGGTGGTACCCCCGAGCAATTTGCCGCGCTTATCAAAGCCGAATCGCCACGCTGGGGCAAGGTGGTGCGCGACGCCAAGATCGAACCGGAATAAAGCTCGTAGCTGGCAACAGCTAAGCGTCCAGTTGGCTTGGCAGCAGTCGGCTTGGCGCGTCCAGAGCCCTTGTTGGGCTAAGCCCGCGACAGGCTCGACTTACACCGCAGTGGGCGTTTGTGCCAAAGCCTGCGCCCGGCGTATGCTTTCCTGGCCGGGCAGCCATAGCGCGGTCAGTACGCCCGCCGCTGCTATGCCTGCCATCAAGGTCATCAAGGTACCAAAGCCTGCTGCTTTGACCAAAGGCCCCAGCAAATACACCGCCATGGAGCTGATGCCAAAGGAAATGGCAATACGGGTGCCGCTGACGCGCGAGCGCATGGAGTCGTCGATGTAGCGCACCACCATGGCGTCACTAAACGGTATGGCCGCAAACACCATCACCATATAGCCGATGGCGGCCACATACCATTGCCAACCGCTGGTTTGCGAAGCCAAGGCAAAGGCCAGGCACTGCAGCAGCAAAATAGCAACAAACAAAGGCTTGACGGCCACCCGGTCCAGCAAGCGCCCGACCACCAGTTGCGCCAGGGATCCAATGGCATACACCGCGGCCAGCAGAATGCCCAAGGTGGACGGATCGCTGACCAAGCCTTGCAATCTATCTGCCAGCAACTGCGCATTGCCGTTGGTGGTGAAGTTGAACAACAGGCTGGTCGTCGTCGCAGTGATCACCATGACCAGAAAAGTGCGCAGCACCAAGGTCTTGGGCATTTGCACGCTGGCTGCCCGGTTGCGAGCAGGTGTGGCCGATTCCGCCGGGGCCTGCCACGCAAACATCAAGCCCAGACCCATGCAGACCAAGGCCGGCACCACAAAGGCCATGCGCCAGCCGAAATGCTCGACCAAAAATCCAGTGGACAAAGCCGCAGCCGCAATACCCAGGTTACCCGCCAACCCATTGACGCCTATCGTCCAGCCCGGACGCGGTGCGCTTTGCACCAGCATGGGAATGCCCACCGGATGGTAGATCGAGGAAAAAGCACCTAAGACCACCAGAGCGATCGCCATCTCCTGCGGCGTGCGGGTACAGGCCACGGCCAGCGCAGACAGGCCCATCCCAAAAAAGAACACCAGCATCATGCGACGCCGGCCCCATAAATCGCCCAGGCGCCCAGAAGGTACCGAGCCCAAACCAAACAGCACGAAAGCGCCGGTGGTGTACGGCATCATGTCTTCCCAGCGCGCCAGGCCGAAGTCCTTGGCAATAGCGCCCACCGCCGCCGCAAAAATCAGCAAAAACAAATGGTCCAGCGCATGGGCTAGGTTGAGCAGAATTTGCGTAGTGCGGTTCATCAGCCCATTCTAGGGGTCGGGCATTTGGGTGCGGTCGTGTGGCCAAGCGCCGCTTTGTCGCCGAGTGGACGGGGCGCTGCGGGCCGATGCGCCGACAATCACGCGCATCTACCTAGGCCGACACCATGACCCATTCCCCATCCGCAGCCGAACAAAGCCATTACCGCATCTGCCCTTTATGCGAGGCCTGTTGCGGCCTGGAAGTTCGTACCCAAGGCGATCAAGTGATCAGCATCCGCGGCGCAGCGCAGGATGTGTTCAGCCACGGCTATATCTGCCCCAAAGGCGTATCGCTCAAAGACCTGCATGAAGACCCGGACCGCTTGCGCACGCCGCTGATCAAGCGCGATGGCCAATTTATAGAGGCAAGCTGGGAAGAGGCCTTTGCCGAAATACACAAGCGCTTGCCACCACTGATCCAGGCCCATGGTGCTGACACGGTAGGCTGCATCGTGGGCAACCCGGTGGCCCACAAAATTGGGCTCTTGGCTTACTTTCCGCGCTTGGTACGCGCCATCGGCACACGCAACATTTTTTCTGCTTCCTCGCTGGACCAAATACCCAAGCAATTGAGCAATGGCCTGATGTATGGCGATTGGAATACGCTGGCCGTGCCGGACATCGAGCGCAGCGACTTCCTGCTGATGTTGGGCGCCAACCCGGTGATCAGTAACGGCAGTCTGTGGACCGTGCCCGATTACCGGGGCAAAGCCCGCGCCATGCGCGAGCGCGGCGGGCGCATCGTCGTCGTGGATCCGCGCCGCACCGAAACAGCGGCGCAGGCGGACTTGCACTTGCCTATCCAACCCGGCGGCGATGCCTTCTTTTTATTGGGCCTGGTACACACCTTGTTTGCTGAAAACCTGCTGCGCCTGGGCCACCTGGGGCCGCATCTGGCGGGCCTGGATGCGCTGCGTGAGGCCGTGCATGACTTCAACCCGGAACGCATGGCGCCGGCCTGCGGCATAGCTGCAGCAACCCAACGCAACATTGCGCGCGAACTGGCGCAGGCCGAGCGCGCCGTAGTGTATGGACGCATAGGCACTTGCACCCAGCGCTTTGGCACCGTCAATAGCTGGCTGGTCGATGTGCTCAATATCCTGACGGGTAACTTGGACCGAGAAGGCGGCGCCATGTTTACCAAAGCCGCAGCCTTTGCGGTCAACACCAGCGGCACACCGGGGCAGGGGCGCGGTGTGATTACCGGCAGGCGCCACAGCCGTGTGTCGAAGGCGCCCGAAGTGTTTGGCGAATTTCCCATCACCTGTCTGGCAGAAGAGATCGAAACACCAGGTCCCGGCCAGATCAAGGCCCTGATCTGCATTGGCTCCAATCCGGTACTTTCCACACCCCAGGGGCCGCGTATTGCGCAAGCCCTGGCCTCCCTGTCCTTTATGGTGAGTTTGGATATTTACCTCAACGAGACCAGCCGCCATGCCGACGTCATCCTGCCCGGCCTCTCGCCCTTGGAGGATGTGCATTACGACATCGCCTTCCCGCAGTTTTCTTACCGCAACCATGCGCGCTTTAGCGGGGCCGTGTTCCCCAAGCCTGCGGGCTTTCCCGAAGAGTGGCAAACCCTGCTGCACTTGGCCAACATCATCCAGGGCAAAGCAGATGCTGCATTGGCAGGCCCCGAACTAGGGCCCGAAGCCCTGATCGACCAAGCCCTGCGCGCTGGGCCTTATGGACTGACGCTGGATCAAGTCAAAGCTGCACCCGGTGGCATCGACTTAGGGGCTTTGCAAAGCCGCCTGCCAGAGATGCTGCGCACGCCCTCCGGAAAGATTGAGTTGGCGCCGCCCATGGTGCTGGCCGACCTGGTGCATGTAGAGACTGCATTGGCCGATGTAGCCGAGGGTATGGTCTTGATCGGGCGGCGCGATATGCGCTCGGGCAATAGCTGGATGCACAACCTGCCGGTGCTGGCCAAAGGCCCCGAGCGCTGTACCTTGCTGATCCATCCGCAAGACGCTGCCCGCTTGGGACTGGCGCAAGGGGCTTTGGCACAACTGAGCGCGCTAGGCACGACGCTGAGCGCGCCGGTGGACATCAGCGAGGACATGATGCCCGGCGTAGTCAGCCTACCGCACGGCTGGGGACACGACCTACCGGGCAGCCAACTGCACGTAGCAGCGCGCCGGCCTGGCGTCAACCTCAACGCCTTGCTCAGCGACGGCGCACGCGATCCGCTATCGGGCAATGCGGTGCTTAGCGGCGTTCCGGTGCAGATAACGGCGATGGTCGGACGTCCATAGACCATGCGCTAGTAGGTGGGTTGGGCCCATTGCCCTTGCCTCTACCAGCGTTTTTGGCACAGCACTTCGCAGCCCAGTGCCGGGCATAGCGTATCGGAATGGGTGCTTGACTATGAAGCGGACGCCAGCGCTACCGCCAATTGGAAGATGGGCGACACAAGTTTCTAACTTGCGCCCCCGCCGCTTGCTGTATAGGTATTTCGCTCTACCGTAGCTAGACTTATGACGCTAAAATAATTCATGCACCCAGCAATTGGCAACCACAAAAGCGATATCTCCTCGATCTGCAAACGCTACCGCGTAAGCAGATTAGACGTGTTCGGCTCTGCTGCTCGAAAGAATGATTTCAAACCTGAAAGCAGCGATGCGGATTTTTTAATCGAATTCGCACCTCATGTTCAAGTTGGCCTAGATGAATTTATGGGCATCAAAATTGAGCTCGAAAAATTGCTTGGTAGACATGTTGATTTGATTGAGCCAGATGCCGTGGTCAACCCCTATGTGCTTGCAAGCATTAAGCGCGACCGTGAATCGATTTATGCAGCATGATCCCCGCGCTTTTCTTTGGGACGTTCGCGAATCGGCCATAGCTATCCAAACGTTTGTAGCCGACTTAGACATCAATTCATTCTCGGCTAACTTCATGGCACAAGCCGCCGCAGAAAGAAAGTTTGAAATCATCGGCGAGGCCCTCAATCAACTTTCCAAGATTGATCCCAACTTAGCTTCAAAAATTCCTGACCTAGCGCAAATCGTTGCATTTAGGAACCAGCTCATTCACGGCTACTCCAAAATAAGAGCGAGTACGGTGTGGACAGTCATACAAGACTCATTGCCGCAACTTCTCGAATGTGTGAGTGCATTACTCGATGCCTTAGGTGATGATTAAAAAAAGAAAAAGCGCCTAAGATTTCTCTTAAGCGCTTTTTGCGTTTTTTGGTGGGCGATGCAAGTTTCGAACTTGCGACCCCTGCAGTGTGAATGCAGTGCTCTACCCCTGAGCTAATCGCCCTGAAACCTGTTCAGGAAAGCCAACGATTATACGGTTGATTCTGCGCGTGCCCAGACCGTCTTCCCGGCGCTCGCCTTATCGATTTCGACCAAGACCTTGGCATGGGCTTGCAATTCCTGTTCGTTGGCTTCCAACACCGTCAACACCAGGGCAGAAAAATCCACCTGGCTACCGGTGGCCTGTGTGCTGACATCGCTGCGGCTGTCCATCAGCAACGCGTCCTGCCCGCGTGTCATATTGATATACACCTCGGCCAGCAACTCGGCGTCTAGCAAAGCACCGTGCAGCTGGCGGCCGCTGTTGTCCACTTCCAACCTTGCGCACAAAGCGTCCAGGCTGTTGCGCTTGCCCGGGAACATTTCCTTGGCCATCAGCAAGGTGTCAATCACGCCACTAACGCAGGTATGTAGCGGCGGCTTGCCCAGCAAAGACAATTCGCGGTTCAAAAAACCGATGTCAAAGGGCGCGTTGTGGATGATCAGTTCAGCGCCCTGGACAAATGCTAAGAGCTCGTCGGCCACCTGCGCGAACTTGGGCTTGTCGCGCAAAAAATCATTGCTGATGCCGTGGACGCGCAAAGCGTCTTCATGGCTGTCCCGTTCCGGGTTGACGTAGAGGTGTAGCTTATTGCCGGTGAGCTTGCGGTTGACCCATTCCACGCAACCGATTTCAATGACGCGGTCGCCCTGCTCGGCAAATAAGCCGGTGGTTTCGGTGTCTAAAAATACCTGGCGCATGGCTTAGTGGTTTTCTTTGGCGTGGTTGATAGAGTACTTGGGAATTTCCACCACCAGGTCTTTGTTGCTAATGATGGCCTGGCAGGACAGGCGCGAATTGGGCTCCAGCCCCCAGGCGCGGTCTAGCAAGTCTTCTTCGGTTTCCTCGGCTTCATTGAGCGAGGCCAGTCCTTCGCGCACGATGACGTGGCAGGTAGTGCAAGCGCAGCTCATATCGCAGGCATGCTCAATGGCAATGCCGTTTTCGAGCAAGGCCTCGCAAATCGTGGTGCCGGCAGCAGCGCGCACTTGGGCTCCTGCGTGGCAGTATTCGGTGTGGGGCAGTATGTGGATGATGGGCATAGCCTAGGGGGGGTTCAGGTTTTAAAGCTGTCTTGCAGCGAGTCCAATGTGTGGCCGGATAAAGCCTGGGCAATGCCGCGGTTCATGCGTTGGGCGGCAAAGGCTTCTGTCACTTGCGCCAGTATTTTGCTGCTCGCTTCGATCTGCGCCGCGTCCTCGCCCTGCGCAGAGGTCTGCAAGGCCGCGATAGCTCCATCCACGGCCGCGCGCTCCTGGGCGCTGAGCAAATCTCCATCGGCATGCAATGCGGTTTGCGTAGCCAGCACCAAGCGCTGCGCATCGACACGCGCCGCGACCAGTGCGCGGGCACGCATATCCACTTGGGCGGTGCTAAAGCTTTCTTGCAGCATGCGGGCGATTTGATCGTCACTCAATCCGTAAGATGGTTTCACATCAATTTGCGCCTCGACCCCGCTCACTTGCTCGCGCGCGCCCACATGCAGGAGCCCATCGGCATCGACCGTGAACGTGACGCGGATACGGGCCGCACCCGCCACCATGGGAGGGATACCGCGCAATTCAAAGCGGGCCAGGCTGCGGCAGTCGGCTACCAAATCGCGCTCGCCCTGCACCACATGCAATGCCAGCGCGGTCTGCCCGTCTTGGTAGGTGGTGAAGTCTTGCGCCATGGCGGTCGGAATAGTCTGGTTGCGCGGCACGATGCGCTCTACCAAACCACCCATGGTCTCTATGCCCAGGGACAAGGGAATCACATCGAGCAGTAACAAATTGCCTGCCGGGTTATTGCCCGCCAATTGATTGGCCTGGATGGCTGCGCCCAAGGCCACAACTTCGTCAGGGTTCAGGTTGGTCAGTGGCGCTTGGCCAAAAAATTCTGCCACCGCTGCGCGAACCTGGGGCATGCGGGTGGAGCCGCCTACCAGCACCACGCCTTGGATGTCTGCCGTATGCAAACGGGCATCGCGCAAAGCTTTACGCACCGCCTGCAGGGTGCGCGCCGTCAAGTGCTGTGTGGCGGCTTCAAACTCCGTGCGGTTGATCGATACATCGATGCGCCCATTCTCCAAGCTTATTTCTACAGGCGCAATGTCTTCTTCGGACAAAGCCTCTTTGCAAGCACGCGCTGCTTGCAATAACACAGCCTGGTCCTCCAGGCCTTGCAGCGCGACACCCGACTGGGCCACTATCGCATCGGCTAACGCGCGGTCGTAATCATCACCGCCCAAGGCCGAATCGCCGCCAGTGGCCAAGACCTCAAATACGCCGGCTGACAAACGCAAAATAGAAATATCAAAGGTGCCGCCGCCCAGGTCATAGACCGCATAGACGCCTTCACTGGCATTGTCCAAACCATAGGCGATGGCGGCAGCCGTGGGTTCGTTAATCAGCCGCAAAACATTCAAGCCCGCCAGTTGCGCCGCGTCTTTAGTGGCTTGGCGTTGTGCGTCGTCAAAATACGCCGGGACGGTAATCACCGCGCCAAAAATATCGTCATTAAAGCTGTCTTCCGCACGAAAGCGCAAAGTTGCCAAAATCTCCGCGCTCACTTCCACCGGGCTTTTCTCGCCGGCAATGGTGCGCACCTTGACCATACCCGGGGCATCGACCAAGGCATAGGGCAAACGGTCTGCATCGGCGATGTCGGCCAGGCCCCGGCCCATCAAGCGCTTGACCGATGCAATCGTGTTGCCAGGGTCCGCGCTTTGCTGCTGCAATGCCTCTTGCCCGATCTGGCGGCGCTGCGCATCGAGGTAGCGCACCACGCTGGGCAGCAAGACGGCGCCGGCCGCATCGGGCAGGCATTCGGCCACACCGTTGCGCACCGCAGCCACCAAGGAATGCGTAGTACCCAGGTCGATGCCTACGGCAATGCGCCGCTCGTGCGGATTGGGCGATTGGCCCGGTTCAGAAATTTGGAGCAAGGCCATAAAAGAATCAGCTTAGCGCGTCAAAGCGCGCGTCCAGGTCGTGGCGGAATTTTTCAATAAACATCAGGCTGCGCACCAGGGGTACGGCAGCGGCGTAGTCCTGCTGTTCGTCCAGCACTTGGGCACACTGCCTAAGCAAGTCCTGCTGCGTCGAGTCTACCGAAGCGGCCAGGGTCTCTAGGTCGGCCAGCTTGCGGGCATCGTCCAGCGCTTCACGCCAGTCAATTTGCTGCATCAAAAAAGCCGGAGCCATGGCGGTATTGCTATGCGCTTGGATAGGCGCGCCGTGCAGCTCGCACAAATAGGCGGCGCGCTGCAAGGGATTTTTCAGGCGCTGATAGGCCTCGTTAATGCGCACCGACCATTGCATGGCCAGGCGCTGTGCGGCGCCACCTTGGGCGGCAAACTTGTCCGGATGGGCCTGGGCTTGCAAGGATTTCCAGCGCGAATCTAAGGCGCTGCGCTCTTGCGCAAACTGCTCGGTCAGGCCAAACAGTTCAAAGTCATTGGATTGGAGGTTCACACCCGGAAGGACTCACCGCAGCCGCATTTGTCGCGCTCGTTGGGGTTGTTGAAGCGAAAGCCTTCGTTCAGTCCCTCGCGCACAAAGTCCAACTCGGTGCCATCGATGTAGGCCAGGCTTTTCGGGTCCACCAGCACTTTGACGCCATGGCCTTCAAACACAATGTCATCGCCACTGAGTTCATCGACATATTCCAGTTGGTAGGCCAGGCCCGAGCAGCCGGTGGTGCGCACACCCAAACGCACGCCCACGCCTTTACCCCGCTTGGTAAGGTAACGGCTTACGTGGCGGGCTGCGGCCTCAGTCAGTGAAACTGGCATATCAGTTCAGGTGTTTTTTCTTGTAATCGTCGACCGCTGCCTTGATAGCGTCTTCGGCCAAGATGGAACAGTGAATTTTGACCGGGGGCAAGGCCAGTTCCTGCGCGATTTCGCTGTTTTTGAGCGCTGCTGCTTGGTCCAAGGTTTTGCCCTTGACCCATTCGGTGACCAAAGAGCTCGATGCAATCGCCGAGCCACAGCCATAGGTTTTAAAGCGCGCGTCTTCGATCACGCCGGTGAGCGGGTTGACCTTGATTTGCAGCTTCATCACGTCGCCGCAGGCGGGCGCGCCCACCATGCCGGTGCCTACCGTGTCATCGCCTTTGTCAAAGCTGCCCACGTTGCGGGGGTTTTCATAGTGGTCTACCACTTTGTCGGAATAAGCCATGGTGTTTACCTCGTCGTATGTGAATTCAGGGGCCGGTGCCGGGTGCTTAATGCGCTGCCCATTGGATGGTGGAAATGTCAATACCTTCTTGGTACATATCCCACAGAGGGCTTAGGTCGCGCAATTTGGCGACATGGAACTTGATCGTCTCCACCGCATAGTCAATTTCGGCCTCGGTGGTCCAGCGGCCAATCGTCATGCGCAAGCTGCTGTGTGCCAACTCGTCGCTGCGGCCCAGGGCGCGCAGCACATAGCTCGGCTCAAGGCTAGCCGAGGTGCAGGCCGAACCGCTGCTCACTGCCAGGCCTTTGATGCCCATCATCAGCGACTCGCCCTCAACGTAGTTGAAGCTCATGTTCAGGTTGTGCGGCACACGCTTTTCCAAGTGGCCGTTGATAAAGACCTGCTCCACGTCTTTGAGGCCCGCCAACATACGCTCGTGCAAAGCCCTGATGCGGATGTTTTCGCCGGCCATTTCTTCTTTGGCGATGCGGTAGGCCTCGCCCATACCCACAATCTGGTGCGTAGGCAAAGTGCCGCTGCGCATGCCGCGCTCATGCCCGCCACCGTGCATCTGCGCTTCCAGGCGGATACGCGGCTTGCGGCGCACAAACAAAGCGCCAATGCCTTTGGGGCCATAGGTTTTGTGCGACGTCAGGCTCATCAAATCGACCGGCATATCCGCCAAATTGAAATCCACCCGCCCGGTAGCCTGCGCGGCATCCACATGAAAGATCACGCCTTTTTCGCGGCAGATCGTGCCAATGGCTTCGATGTCCTGAATCACGCCGATTTCATTGTTCACAAACATCACGCTGGCCAAAATCGTGTCTGGCCGGATGGCGGCTTTGAAGACTTCCAGGTCCAGCAAACCGTCTTCCTGCACGTCCAGGTAGGTCACTTCAAAACCTTGGCGCTCCAGCTCGCGGCAGGTATCGAGCACGGCTTTGTGCTCGGTCTTGACCGTAATCAGATGCTTGCCCTTGGTCTTGTAAAAATGCGCGGCGCCTTTGATGGCCAGGTTGTTGGACTCGGTAGCGCCCGAGGTCCAAACAATTTCACGCGGGTCGGCGCCGATCAGCGCTGCGACCTGGCCGCGTGCGTTTTCTACGGCCTCTTCCGCCTCCCAGCCCCAGGCGTGGCTGCGCGAGGCGGGATTACCAAAATGCGCGCGCAACCAGGGCACCATGGCGTCCACCACCCGCTCATCGCAAGGGTTGGTGGCGCTGTAGTCCATGTAAATCGGAAAGTGGGGCGTGGAGTCCATAGCGGTGAGTGTTCAATCAATAAAAGGGCTTGTGCAGGTAGGCGGCCCTGAAGGGCTTTGCGCGCGGCGCGTCACACTTTAGAAAAGGCGTTCCCCAAAGCAAACACCGAATTGGGCGCATTGACGCGTACCGGCTGCGACACCGGAATGGCAGAAATCGCACGCTTGATGCTGGGCTTTTCTTCCACTTGCAGGCCTTTGGCCAGCTGCTCGTCTACCAGCTTTTGCAAGGTCACGGAATTCAAAAACTCCACCATGCGCAAATTCAGTGAGCTCCACAAATCATGCGTCATGCAGCGCGAACCGTCGGTTTGGCAATTTTCCTTGCCACCGCAATGGGTGGCGTCTATGGGTTCGTCCACCGAGGTAATGATGTCAGCCACCGTAATGTCGGTTGCGCGGCGCGCCAAGGTGTAGCCGCCGCCGGGGCCGCGGGTGGATTCCACCAATTCATTGCGGCGCAGCTTGCCGAACAACTGCTCTAGATAGGACAGCGAAATTTGCTGGCGCTGGCTGATGGCCGCCAACGTGACAGGGCCGCCGGCCTGGCGCAGGCCCAGATCAATCATGGCGGTGACGGCAAAACGGCCTTTGGTGGTGAGGCGCATGGCGGGCTCCTGAATCGGGGTGTTAAGTTGACTAACGGACTCAAGTATAACCAACAACCTACTGATTTGCTCGGGTAAATAGACCGAGCGGTATTGATTTTGCCTATCAAGCCCGCAGCGGCAGCAGCACCTTGTCGCGCAACGCAAGGTCGCATGGCAAAAACTGTAGGGTGGGACGCGAACCGTTTTTCCTTTATATGCATATATTTATGCATATAATAAATTGCATGGAATTCACTTGCGACTTCGAGAAAAACGCGATCAATGTGCGCGAAAGGCAATTGCCCCTGCTCGCCGCACGGATCATGTTTGACGCGGCGATGCTGGTGCGTGAAGACACCCGCAAGGCCTACCCCGAGCGCCGCTTTGTGGGCTACAACACGATTGAAGGGCGCTGGATGGTGGTGGTGTTTTGCTGTCCTGCGCCCGAGTTGACGCGCATCATTTCTTTCAGAAAGGCCAACGACCGTGAAACCAAAAAGCTTGAAACTCAAAGCCTCTGAGGCCGCACCGGCCATTGATTGGGCTGCGGTGGACGCAGCCCCAAAGGCCAGCCTGCCCGATGAAGAAAGCCCTGCGCTAAGCGATTTGCAGGCGGCGCAGTTGCGCCCGCTGGCTGATGCGCTGCCAGAGTTTTCTACCGGCAAGACGCGCATCACCATCCACCTCGATGATGCGGTGTTGCAGGCCTATAAGGCGCGTGCCGGTGGGCGTGGATACCAGACGTTGATTAATGAGACCTTGCGCGATGCCATGCGCAAGGAGCAACTGACCGCTTTGGTGCGCGACGTGGTTCGCGAGGAGTTGCAGCGACAAGCATGACTCTGGCTTGGTCGCGTAAGCCAGAGCATTGCCTTATCAAGGCCGTTCCTGGCCGACCCACTACCAAAATACGCGGTTAACACCGACGCTGCACCAGCGCAGACCGAATAATCGTATCCGTCAAACGATTGCTGGCGGGCTGTCTTTGTGCCACTTAAAAGACAGTCCAGCATGGATGCTGCCCATCAAGCCCGCAGCGGCAGTACCACGATGTTGTCGTGCCCGGCAGCGCCAAAGGCCTGTTCTTTCAGGATGGCCAGTTGGTCGCGCACCCGGGCGGCTTTTTCGAACTCCAGGTTGCGGGCGTGCTCCATCATGAGTTTTTCTAGGCGCTTGATCTCGCGGGCCACGTCTTTTTCGCTCATCTCCTCCACCTGGGCGCGCTGCATTGCGTCGCGCTCCAGACGATCCGCCTCTTTGCCGGCTTTTTCGCTGTAGACGCCGTCGATCAGGTCGCGCACTTCTTTGACGATGCTGCGCGGTGTGATGCCGTGCTCCAAGTTGTAGGCCACTTGGCGTGTGCGCCGCCGCTCGGTCTCGCCGATGGCGCGCGCCATAGAGTCGGTAATACGGTCCGCGTACAAAATAGCCCGGCCATGCAAATTGCGCGCGGCCCGACCTATGGTCTGGATGAGCGAGCGCTCGGAGCGCAGAAAGCCTTCTTTGTCCGCATCCAAAATCGCCACCAGCGAAACTTCGGGCAAATCAATGCCTTCGCGCAGCAGGTTGATGCCAACCAGCACATCAAAAGCGCCCAGGCGCAAATCGCGCAGAATTTCCACGCGTTCCACCGTGTCCACATCGCTGTGCAGGTAGCGCACTTTGACGCCGTTGTCGCTCAAATAGTCAGTCAGTTGCTCGGCCATGCGCTTAGTGAGCGTGGTGATCAGCACGCGCTCGTTTTTGTCCACGCGAATGCGAATTTCCTGCAGCACGTCGTCCACCTGCGAGCTGGCCGGACGCACTTCCACTTCCGGGTCCACCAGCCCGGTAGGCCGCACTAACTGCTCTACCACCTGGCCGGTATGGTCTTTTTCCCATTGCGCGGGCGTGGCGGAGACGAATACCGCCTGGCGCATCTTGCGCTCGAATTCTTCAAACTTCAGGGGTCGGTTATCCAGCGCACTGGGCAAGCGAAACCCATATTCCACCAGCGTCGTCTTGCGCGATCGATCGCCGTTGTACATCGCGCCGAGTTGGCCTATCAGCACATGGCTTTCGTCCAAAAACATGAGGGCGTCTTTGGGCAAGTAGTCGGTGAGTGTGGCGGGCGGTTCACCGGGTGCGGCGCCCGACAAATGGCGTGAATAGTTTTCAATGCCTTTGCAATGGCCGACCTCGCTGAGCATCTCCAGATCAAAGCGGGTGCGCTGCTCCAGGCGCTGCGCTTCGACCAACTTGCCCATGCCCACCAGTTCTTTGAGCCGGTCCGACAACTCGGTTTTGATGGTTTCCACCGCCATCAGCACCTGCTCGCGCGGCGTGACGTAATGGCTGCTGGGGTACACGGTAAAGCGCGGAATCTTCTGGCGGATGCGCCCGGTCAGCGGGTCAAAGAGTTGCAGCGACTCGATTTCGTCGTCAAACAATTCCACGCGGATGGCCATCTCGCTGTGCTCGGCCGGGAAGATATCGATGGTGTCACCACGCACGCGGAAAGTGCCGCGCGAAAAATCCATGTCATTGCGTTGGTACTGCATGCGTACCAGTTGCATGATCATGTCGCGCTGGCCCAATTTGTCGCCAGCGCGCAATGTCATCACCATCTGGTGGTAGGCCTCGGGTTGGCCTATGCCGTAAATGGCCGAGACGGTGGCGACGATGATCACATCACGCCGCTCCAACACGCTTTTGGTACAGGACAGGCGCATTTGCTCGATGTGCTCATTGATCGCCGAGTCCTTCTCAATAAACAAATCGCGCTGCGGCACATAGGCCTCGGGCTGGTAATAGTCGTAGTAGCTGACGAAATACTCCACTGCGTTGTTCGGAAAAAACTCACGAAATTCGCTATAGAGCTGCGCCGCCAGGGTCTTATTGGGCGCAAAAATAATCGCCGGGCGGCCCAGGCGGGCTATGACATTGGCCATGGTGAAAGTCTTGCCCGAACCCGTCACACCCAATAAGGTTTGGAACACTTCACCATCGCGCACGCCCTCGACCAGTTGCGCAATCGCCGTCGGCTGGTCACCCGCCGGTGGATAGGGCTGGTACAGCTCAAAAGGCGAATCCGGAAAACTGACAAATTCGCCCGGGCGCTGGTGCGCTACAACTTCAAGGGGTTCAGACATGGCTTGCAATGGGAGGACAACCCGCTAGCTTAGCGCAGTCAGCCTTGTCGCGCTATGCGCTTGGCCGCACGGACAGGGCTGGCCCGCCGAGGCGATGGCAAGGCGAAGGCTAAAATACGCGCCTGCTTTTCCCTTTGCCCCGCGTCGATGCGGGCGCACCAACCCCCAACTGCTTCAGGACTACTGCATGTCACTTTTCTCCGCCGTCGAAATGGCCCCGCGCGACCCGATTTTGGGTCTGAACGAACAATTCAATGCCGATACCAATCCGAACAAAGTCAATTTGGGCGTGGGCGTGTATTTCGACGAAAACGGCAAACTGCCCTTGCTACAGTGTGTGCAGGCCGCAGAAAAAACCATGATGGAAAAGCCCACGGCACGGGGCTATTTGCCGATCGACGGCATTGCCGCCTACGACAGCGCCGTCAAAGGGCTGGTGTTTGGTGAAGGTTCTGAGCCTGTCACCTCGGGACGCGTGGCCACTGTGCAAGCCGTGGGCGGCACCGGCGGCCTGAAAATCGGCGCCGACTTTTTGCACCACGTCAGCCCTGGCGCCACCGTCTTGATTTCAGACCCCAGCTGGGAAAACCACCGCGCGCTCTTTAGCCATGCCGGTTTCAAGGTCGAGACCTACGCCTACTACGACAGCCAAAAGCATGCGGTTAATTTTGAAGGCATGCTGGCCTCGCTGAACGCTGCAGCGCCCGGCACCATCGTGGTCTTGCATGCTTGCTGCCATAACCCTACGGGCTACGACATCACGGCAGCCCAATGGGACCAGGTAATCGCCGCCATCCAGGCGCGCAGCCTCACCCCCTTCCTGGACATGGCCTACCAGGGCTTTGGCCACGGGATTGCCGAAGATGGCGCGGTGGTGGCCAAGTTCGTGGCTGCTGGCTTGAACTTCTTCGTATCCACCTCGTTTTCTAAGAGTTTTAGCCTGTATGGCGAGCGCGTCGGCGCCCTGAGCGTGGTCTGCAAAGACAAAGAAGAATGCGCTCGTGTGCTTAGCCAACTCAAAATCGTGATCCGCACCAACTATTCCAACCCGCCTATCCACGGTGGCGCCGTGGTGGCCGCGGTGCTGGGTAACCCGGTATTGCGGGCCCAATGGGAAGAGGAGTTGGGCACCATGCGCGTGCGCATCAAAACCATGCGCCAACAGCTGGTTGACGGCCTCAAAGCCGCAGGTGTCGCCCGCGATATGGGCTTTATCACCAGCCAAATCGGCATGTTCAGCTATTCGGGCCTGAGCAAGGACCAAATGGTGCGCCTGCGCGATGAATTCGGCGTGTATGGCACCGATACCGGCCGCATGTGCGTGGCCGCGCTGAACGGTAAAAACCTGGACTATGTGTGCCAGTCGATAGCCAAAGTACTCTGAGTGCGCCCTAGGATGAAGAAAACGCGTCGGATTTCCGACGCGTAAGCGCGCCGTGCAGGAAATGCTGTTATATTGCACTGCAACATTTTCCAAAGGATAGCCCGATGCTGTACGAACTTTACGAGACCCAGCGCGCACTGATGGAACCCTTCTCCGACCTGGCCAATTTCGCCGCCAAGTCGCTGTCCAATCCGGTGTCACCCCTGGCACAAAGCTCACTCTCTCAGCGTATGGCGGCCGGCTATGAATTGCTGCACCGCCTCGCCAAAGACTACGAAAAACCCGAATTTGGTTTGCGCACCGTGGATGTGGATGGTGTCGAGGTGGCGATTCATGAGCGCATCGAGTGGAGCCGCCCTTTTTGCGACTTGTTGCGCTTTAAGCGCCTGACCGATGATTCGGACACCCTGAACAAAATCAAAGACCAGCCGGTGGTGTTGATCGTGGCGCCGCTGTCGGGCCATTACGCCACGCTGCTGCGCGATACCGTCAAAACCATGCTCAAAGACCACAAGGTCTATATCACCGACTGGAAAAATGCGCGCTTGGTGCCGCTGTCCGAAGGGCGCTTTAACCTGGATGACTACGTTAACTACGTGCAAGACTGCATCCGCTTGGTGCAGAGCAAATACGGCAACTGCCATGTGATGAGCGTTTGCCAACCCACAGTGCCGGTGCTCGCTGCCGTGTCGCTCATGGCTTCGCGCGGGGAAAAAACGCCTTTGTCCATGACCATGATGGGTGGCCCGATTGACGCGCGCAAATCACCTACCGCCGTGAATAACTTGGCGATGAACAAAAGCTATAACTGGTTTGAAAACAATGTGATTTACCGCGTACCGGGCAAATTCCCAGGCGCGGGACGTCGCGTGTATCCGGGCTTTTTGCAGCACACCGGCTTTGTAGCCATGAACCCGGACCACCATGCCAAAAGCCATTACGACTATTTCAAAGACCTGATCAAGGGCGACGACGTCAGCACCGAAGCGCACCGCAAGTTTTACGATGAGTACAACGCGGTCTTGGACATGGACGCGGACTATTACCTAGACACCATCAAAGTCGTGTTCCAGGATTTCAGCTTGGTCAACGGCACCTGGGACGTGCGATCGCCGCGCGGTGATGCCGAGCGCGTGCGCCCGGCCGCCATCAAAAGCACCGGCCTGCTGTCGGTGGAAGGTGAGTTGGACGATATTTCGGGCTCGGGCCAAACCCGCGCCGTGCATGAGATTTGCACCGGTGTGCCCGCTGCGCACAAAAAACATTTTGAAGTGACGGGTGCCGGACATTACGGGATTTTTTCCGGCCGCCGTTGGCGCGACTTGGTGTACCCGACGGTCAAAGCGTTTATCAAGAGCTACCAACCTGCGGGAGCCATGCAGGCCACGCCTGCGCCAAGCCCAACGGCTGTGGCGACGCCCCCCAAACCGGCGACCAAAGCGCGCCGCGTCGTGGCAAAGCAGGCTGTGGCAGCGCCGCTTGCAAAAGTTGCAAAAACTACTGGCAAAGCAGCGCCTGCCACCACTTGGCGCGCAGCGGCTGCGGCCAAGTCGCCATTGGCGACTCAAGCCAAGGCGACAACACCTGCCAAGCCTGTCGCCGTGACAAAAAAAGCCGTTGCCAAGCCGGTACGCGCCAAGGCCGCGCGTAAAGCCTGATGCGGATGCGGTGACAGCGACGCCGCCCTCCACCGACGCGCTGGCTGCGCGCATCCTCGATGCGCTGCCGCAAACCCAGTGCACGCGCTGCGGCTACCCCGATTGCGCCGCCTATGCCCAAGCGATTGCTGCGCAGCAAGTGCCCATCAACCAATGCCCGCCCGGCGGGGTCCAAGGCATAGCACGCCTGTCAGCCATCACAGGCCAGGCCGTCCTGCCACTGAATCCGGCATTTGGCCTCGAAGGTCCGCGCAGTGTGGCCTTCATCGACGAAGATTGGTGCATAGGCTGCACCTTGTGCATAGAGGCCTGCCCGACGGATGCCATCTATGGCACCAACAAGCGTATGCATGGGGTGATCGAAGAATATTGCACCGGCTGCGAGCTGTGTATCCCAGTCTGCCCGGTCGATTGCATATTGCTGGAGCCTGTGCATACCGCGAGCACTGCGCAGAGCCTGCCCACCGGCTGGGAGGCCTGGTCCGACGACTTGGCGCAGACGGCGCGTACGCGTTATGCAGCGGCGCAGAGCCGCCGCGTACAGAGCGCGCAGTTCAAGCGCGCTGCCAAGGCAGAAGAGGCTGCGGACAAACTTTCAGACTTGGCCAAACATTCACGCATCAGCGACCCAGCGGAGCTGGAGCGCAAAAAAGGTTGGATTGAAGCGGCCATGGCGCGCGCCCGGCAACGCCAAAGCTAATTGCGTGCGGCAGGTATGGCTTGGGCTTTGCGGGCTTAGGCGCTGAATGCAGCGCTAAGGCGCAAGCGCCAAACGCGAAAACGCGCTTACCACTTCCGGCGGCGCTTGTACCAATTCAATCAGCACGCCCTCGCCCGAGATCGGGAATTCATCGCTGCCCTTGGGATGCAAAAAGCAAATATCAAAACCGGCTGCGCCCTTGCGTATGCCGCCCGGCGCAAAGCGAACGCCTTGCTGCATCAGCCAGTCCACTGCCCCAGGGAGGTCGTCAATCCACAGGCCGACGTGATTAAGCGGCGTGTTGTGTACAGCCGGTTTTTTGTCCGGATCTATGGGCTGCATCAAGTCCACTTCCACCTTGAAGGGGCCGGTGCCGATAGCGCAAATATCTTCATCGACGTTTTCGCGCTCGCTTTGAAACGTGCCCGTCATTTCCAGGCCCAGCATGTCCACCCACAAGGCTTTGAGCCGTTGCTTGTTCGGCGCGCCGATGGCGATTTGCTGGATGCCTAAAACTTTAAATGGGCGGGCTGTGCATGTGCTATTCGTCATTTGGGCGTCCTTGCTTGATTCATTGGGAAAGTGCTGCTGCTTCCAGAAAGCCTGCTTCCCCTTGCTTGCCTGGGGGCGCATCAGCGGCCAGCGCTGTCTGACATAGCCACAGATTAGCTAGCAGCACCGCGGTGCAAGGATTCAATGGCAAGCGTATAAGTTTCATTTGGCGATTCCCAAAAATACAGCCAAGCCACGCTCGACCTGGGTCAACTGATCTGCACTCACGCGCCCCAAAGCAGGTCCAATTTTTTCGCGCTTGAGCGTCATGGCCTTGTCGATCATAATTTGGGATGTTTTTTCCAAGCCATTGCTTGCGGAGGCTGGCACCGTTACCCGCAACAAGGGCGCATCAACCAAGGTGCTGGTCACGAGCAAGACAGTGACGCTCTTGTGATTCGCAAAAAGTGGCGACTGGATCACCAACGCTGGTCGAGGTTTGCCAAAGTCGCCCTGTATGACAACTGACACCAAATCCCCGCGATGCATCAGGCCGTCCAGCCCTCTACGTCGGCCAAGCTTTCATGCATCAGCGCGTCCAGTGCTTCAGAATCCCGCTGATCGGATGCAGCCACTATCCTGACTTGGCGCTCGCACTCTAGTGCAAATTCTGTGGGCCGTGTGTCGGGAACCCAAATTTGCACAGGACGAAGACCCGCTTGGCGTAAAGCTTCGCGGTGTTTTTGAACTCGAATATTGACAGCAACCATGAAACCTCCCCGTTACATGCAACAGCATATCAAAGCTTACCGTTACAGGCAACAAGTTTTTTAATCGCTTAAGCAAATTCCACAATCACTTGATCCACCGTGAGCGATTCGCCCTGGCTGGCCACGACTTTTTTGACCACGCCATCGGCGGCGGCAAACAAGACGTTTTCCATTTTCATGGCCTCGATGACCGCAACGCGCTCACCGGCCTGCACTTTTTGTCCGGGCTCAACCAGCACCTGCGATAGGAGACCAGGCATGGGCGAGAGCACAAAACGGCTCATGTCCGGCGGCGATTTGAAGGGCATCAATTGGTGCAAGGCGGCCATGCGCGGCGAGACTACCAGCGCGTCGATACGGGTGCCGTTGTGCTGTACCCGCAGCGCCAGCGGGTTCTTTGGCGTACCGCGCTCGATCTGCGCGGTAAAGGCTTTGCCATTGACCGTGCCGGTGATGGCGATGTCATTGAGCCGCGAGCGGCTTCGGATCTCGTAAGCGGCATCGGCCACCCGCACGCGCGCCGAGCCCGTCTCCCCGACGAACTCGTCGACATGCACCGGCGTGTACACATGCTTGCCGCTATCGGACATGGCGATAACCACATAGTCTTTGCCCGCCTCCACGCCATAGCCAGGCAACTGGCCGCTGATGGCGGCCGTACGCTCGCGCGATTTGCGGCGCACAAACGCGGCCAGCGCGGTGAGGAAATGGGCGTCTTGGTGCGGCACGTCCTCAGCACGAAAACCATGGGCATAGTTCTCGGCGATGAAGCCGGTGTTGAAATCGCCTGCGACAAACTTCGGATGCGCGAGCAAGGCCGCTTGAAACGGAATATTGCTGGATACACCACGAATGACAAAGCCGTTGAGCGCCTCGCGCATTTTGGCAATTGCATCGAGCCGGTCGCTGCCGTGCACGATCAGCTTGGCGATCATGGAGTCGTAAAACATCGGTATCTCGCCACCATCACGCACACCCGTGTCCACGCGCACGCCCAGCAATTCCTCGGTATTGCCCTGGAACATGGTCTGCGCGGGGGGCGCAAATCGCACCAAACGGCCCGTGGACGGCAGGAAGTTGCGGAACGGGTCTTCGGCGTTGATACGGCACTCGATGGCCCAGCCATTGCGCTGCACTTGCGCTTGCGTCAAAGGCAGTTTTTCGCCCGCAGCCACGCGAATCATCAGCTCTACCAAGTCCAAGCCGGTAATCGCCTCGGTCACCGGATGCTCCACCTGCAAGCGGGTGTTCATCTCCAAAAAGTAAAAGCTTTGGTCTTTGCCGACCACAAACTCCACCGTACCCGCACTTTGGTAATCCACCGCTTTGGCCAAGGCTACCGCTTGCTCGCCCATGGCTTTGCGGGTGGCGTCGCTGATAAAGGGGGAAGGCGCTTCTTCAATTACTTTTTGGTGGCGGCGCTGGATAGAGCATTCGCGCTCGTTCAAGTACAGCACATTGCCATGCGCATCGCCGATCAATTGGATTTCGATATGGCGTGGCTCTTCGACGAATTTTTCGACAAACACGCGGTCATCGCCAAAGCTATTGCGCGCCTCGTTGCGGCAACTGCTAAAGCCCTCAAAAGCCTCTTTGTCGTTGTAGGCCACGCGCAAGCCCTTGCCGCCACCACCGGCGCTGGCCTTGATCATCACCGGGTAGCCTATGCCCTTGGCAATCTCCACCGCACGCTCAGGCGTTTCAATCGCGTCGTTCACACCGGGAATGCAATTCACCCCTGCCGCCCCGGCCAGTTTTTTGGACTCGATCTTGTCGCCCATGGCCGCGATGGAATGGTGTTTAGGCCCGATAAACACGATCCCCTCTTCCTCGCAGCGCTTGGAGAACTCCGCGTTCTCACTCAGAAATCCATAACCCGGATGAATCGCCTGCGCGCCGGTGGACTTGGCAGCGGCGATGATCACATCCGCCAGCAAATAACTCTCTCGGCTAGGCGCTGGTCCGATACGCACGGCTTCGTCGGCCAAGGCCACATGGCGAGCCTCTTTGTCGGCATCTGAATAGACCGCCACAGTGGCGATGCCCATTTTCTTGGCCGTGGCAATCACTCGGCAGGCGATTTCGCCTCGGTTGGCAATAAGAATTTTGGTAAACATTTTTTATATTTCCTTGCCGTCTTAGAGTGGAATATTCCCGTGCTTGCGCCACGGGTTTTCCAGCTTCTTGTCTTTGAGCATCACCAAGGAACGGCAAATACGTTTGCGCGTTTCAGCAGGCAAGATCACGTCGTCGATAAAGCCTCGTGCACCGGCCACAAAAGGATTCGCAAAGCGCGCTTTGTATTCGGCCTCTTTGGCAGCGAGTTTCTCCGGGTCGCCCTTGTCTTCGCGGAAAATAATCTCGACCGCTCCCTTGGCGCCCATCACTGCAATTTCGGCATGGGGCCAGGCAAAGTTCACATCGCCGCGCAGGTGTTTGGAGGCCATCACGTCATACGCGCCGCCATAGGCCTTGCGCGTGATGACAGTGATTTTCGGCACCGTGCACTCGGCATAGGCATAAAGCAATTTGGCGCCGTGCTTGATGATGCCACCATACTCCTGGCTGGTGCCGGGCATAAAGCCGGGCACATCGACAAAGGTGATGACCGGGATATTGAAGGCATCACAAAAACGCACAAAGCGCGCGGCTTTGATGCTGCTCTTAATATCCAGGCAACCGGCCAGCACCAAGGGCTGGTTCGCCACGATGCCCACCGTTTGCCCATCCATGCGCGCAAAGCCGATCAGAATGTTTTTCGCATACTCCGGTTGGATTTCAAAGAAATCGCCATCGTCCACGGTCTTGACGATCAGCTCCTTCATGTCATAGGCCTTATTGGGGTTCTCCGGCACCAGGGTATTGAGACTGATCTCCGTGCGGTGTGCCGGGTCGCCACTTTGGCGCACCGGCGCTTTCTCGCGGTTGGAAAGAGGCAAATAGTTGTAGAGGCGACGCAGCATCAAGAGCGCTTCTACGTCGTTGTCAAAAGCCAGATCGGCGACACCGCTCTTGGTGGTGTGGGTAATCGCACCACCCAACTCTTCGGCACTCACTTCTTCGTGCGTCACGGTTTTCACCACCTCGGGGCCGGTAACAAACATATAAGAGCTGTCTTTCACCATGAAGATGAAATCGGTCATGGCCGGTGAATACACCGCGCCACCGGCCGAGGGTCCCATGATTAGGCTGATTTGCGGAATCACGCCGCTGGCCAGTACGTTGCGCTGGAACACATCGGCATAGCCGCCTAGCGAGGCCACGCCTTCTTGGATACGCGCGCCACCCGAGTCGTTCAGGCCGATCACCGGCGCGCCCACTTTCATGGCCTGGTCCATGATCTTGCAAATCTTCTCCGCATGCGATTCGCTCAATGCGCCGCCAAACACGGTGAAGTCTTGGCTGAAAACAAACACCAGGCGGCCATTGATCATGCCGTAGCCGGTCACGACGCCGTCGCCGGGAATTTTGTTGTCCTGCATGCCAAAGTCGGTGCAGCGGTGCTCGACGAACATATCCCATTCTTCAAACGTGCCTTCGTCGAGCAGCACCTCCAAGCGCTCACGCGCGGTCAGCTTGCCTTTGCCGTGCTGCGCGCTGATGCGCTTTTCGCCGCCGCCCATGCGCGCTGCAGCGCGCTTGGCTTCGAGTTGCTCCAATATGTCTTGCATGCTTACTTCTCCGTGCTAGTAATCGGCTGCCCAGGGCTGTGGCCATAGGCGTGTAAAAGTTGTCGCGCGGCGGTGGACGCGGCCAGCGAACCGGCGGCTACTTGGGCGCTGAGGTCGGGCAGAAGTGCACCCACCGCTGCCTGGGTTTTGAAACTCTGCTTTAAGCCCGCATCAATACGTTCCCACATCCAGGCCAGCGCCTGGCTTTGGCGGCGTACGGTGAAGCGCCCGCTCTCCGCTTGCAAGGCGCGAAAGGCGCTGACCGCTTCCCAAAACTGGCTAATGCCCGTGCCCTGCAAAGCGCTGATCGGCACGACCTGGGGGCTCCAGCCCAGCCGCTCTGGGTTGCCATGCAAGCCCAGCAGGCGCAAGGCACTGGTGATTTGGGCTTGCGCGCGCGTGGCCGCGTCTGGGTCGATATCGGCCTTGTTGATGACCACCAAATCGGCCAACTCCATGACGCCTTTTTTAATGGCTTGCAAATCGTCACCGGCATTGGGCAGTTGTAAGAGGCAAAACATATCTGTCATACCGCTGACCGCGGTTTCGGACTGGCCTACGCCCACGGTTTCCACCAGCACCACGTCGTAGCCTGCTGCTTCGCAGACCAGCATGCACTCGCGGGTTTTTTCCGCCACACCGCCCAAGGTGCCGCTGGCCGGGCTGGGCCGTATAAAGGCCTGCGGATGCACAGACAGCTGCTCCATACGGGTTTTATCGCCCAGGATCGAGCCGCCGGACACGCTGCTCGAAGGGTCCACCGCCAACACTGCTACGCGGTGGCCTTGCGCTATCAAATACAAACCCAGGGCTTCAATAAAAGTCGATTTACCCACGCCCGGCACGCCGCTGATGCCCAGGCGCATCGATTGCCCGGTGTAAGGCAACAAGTCGGTGAGCAGCGCATCGGCCTGCGTCCGGTGGTCAGCGCGCGTGGACTCCAGCAGCGTGATGGCCTTGGCCATAGCCCGCCGCTGCACTGCGGGCGTGGTGCTGCGCAGCTCGGTAACGGACGGGGTCGTGTCAACAGCCATGGGCATCGGGTGCTTGGGGCTGCAGCTTCAGACCTGCAAAGACTTGCTGATTTGGTCCAGCACGTCGCGGGCGCTGACGGGGATGGGCGTGCCCGGGCCGTAAATACCTTTGACACCCGCAGCGTACAAAAAGTCATAGTCCTGGCGCGGAATGACGCCGCCCACAAACACGATGATGCCTTCGCCGCCCTGTCTTTTCAGCTCGTCAATGATGGCGGGCACCAGGGTTTTATGGCCAGCGGCCAAGGTGGAAACGCCCACGGCATGCACATCGTTTTCGATGGCCTGGCGGGCGCACTCCTCGGGCGTTTGGAACAAGGGGCCGATGTCCACATCAAAGCCCAGGTCGGCAAAGGCGGTGGCGACCACTTTGGCGCCCCGGTCGTGCCCGTCTTGGCCGAGTTTGGAGATCATCACGCGTGGGCGCCGGCCTTGGGCGTCGGCAAAGGCGGCGATATCGGCTTTGAGGGCGTTCCAGTATTCCATGGTGTCTCCGTGGCTGTGCTCGGCATCGTAGGCTGCGGCATAGACGCCAGACACTTTATGCGTATCCGCGCGGTGCCGCCCAAAAGCTTTTTCCAGCGCATCGCTCACCTCGCCCACGGTCGCCCGCAAGCGCATAGCGGCAATGCTGAGTTCCAGTAAATTGCCTTCGTGCCCAGCCGCAAACGTCAGCGCATCGAGGGCCGCTTGTACGGCTGCCGGGTCCCGCACAGCGCGCACCTGCTTGAGGCGTGCAATTTGGCCTTCGCGCACTACCACATTGTCAATGTCACGTGTATCGATCGCATCTTCGCTTTTGAGCTTGTATTTGTTGACGCCCACGATCACGTCCTGGCCGCTGTCGATACGGGCTTGCTTATCCGCAGCGGCCGCTTCAATTTTCAGCTTGGCCCAACCACTATCGACCGCCTTGACCATGCCGCCCATGGCATCGACTTCTTCAATAATTTTCCAGGCTGCGTCGGCCATGTCCTGGGTCAGCTTTTCCATCATGTAGCTACCGGCCCAAGGGTCGATCACGCTGCTGATGTGCGTCTCTTCCTGGATGATGAGCTGGGTGTTGCGCGCAATGCGCGAGGAAAACTCGGTGGGCAGCGCAATCGCTTCGTCAAAGCTATTGGTGTGCAGGCTTTGCGTGCCACCAAACACCGCCGCCATGGCTTCGATAGTGGTACGCACCACGTTGTTATAGGGGTCTTGCTCGGTCAGGCTCCAGCCACTGGTTTGGCAGTGGGTGCGCAGCATCAGGCTCTTGGGCGACTTGGCGCCAAAGCCTTGCATGATGCGGCACCACAAAAGGCGCGCGGCGCGCATCTTGGCCACCTCCAAATAGAAGTTCATGCCGATGGCCCAAAAGAAGGACAAGCGGCCTGCAAATTCATCGACATCCAGACCGGTAGCGATAGCCGTTTTGACGTATTCCTTGCCGTCGGCCAAGGTAAAAGCCAGCTCCAAGGCCTGGTTGGCCCCGGCTTCTTGCATGTGGTAACCCGAGATGGAAATCGAGTTGAACTTGGGCATGTTTTTGGCCGTGTAGCCAATGATGTCGCCGATGATGCGCATAGACGGCGCAGGCGGATAGATATAGGTGTTACGCACCATGAACTCTTTGAGGATGTCGTTCTGTATGGTGCCGCTGAGCTGCGCTTGCGACACACCCTGCTCTTCAGCCGCCACGATGTAGCCCGCCAGCACCGGCAGCACCGCGCCGTTCATGGTCATGGACACGCTGACTGTGTCCAACGGAATCTGGTTGAACAAAATCTTCATGTCCTCCACCGAGTCGATGGCGACACCCGCCTTGCCCACGTCGCCGGTCACGCGCGGATGGTCCGAGTCATAGCCCCGGTGCGTGGCCAGATCGAAGGCCACGGACACGCCTTGCCCGCCAGCGGCCAATGCCTGGCGGTAAAACGCATTGCTCTCCTCGGCCGTAGAAAACCCGGCGTACTGGCGGATGGTCCAGGGCCGCACTGCGTACATGGTGGCTTGCGGGCCGCGCACATAGGGCGCGAAACCGGGCAGCGTATTGGCGTAGGGCAAATCCGCGGTATCCGCTGCGGTGTACAGCGGCTTGACGACGATGCCATCCGGCGTGGTCCAGTTCAGCGCATCGACATTTCCACCGGGTGCAGACTTGGCGGCAGCGCGCAGCCAGGCGGCATGGTCGCCCTGCTCAAACGCGGGCCAAGCGGCGGACTGTGGGGACGAGGATGCGGGTGGCTTGGAGCTCATGGCACGGGCTTTCAGATCAGAAATTTGGCGGTTCACGCATTCTATCATTCATAATTATTAATACAAAACTGAATTAGGCCTTACAATTTCCGCCATGCAAAGCCTCACCCTGACACCGCGCGCCCTGTACCAAGAGGTAGCGGAGTTGCTGCGCGAGCGCATTTTTTCTAACACCTTGCCACCGGGTAGCTGGATCGACGAAATGGCGCTGGCCGAGGAATACGGCATCAGCCGCACGCCCTTGCGCGAGGCCATCAAAGTACTGGCCACCGAGGGCCTGGTCACTATGAAGGTGCGCCGTGGCGCCTATGTGACCGAGGTCAACGCCAAAGACCAGGCGGATGTGTATCACCTGCTCTCGCTACTCGAATCCGACGCGGCGGGCGTCGTGGCCCAGCGCGCCACGTCCGCACAGTTGCAAGACTTGCAAACCCTGCACACCGAACTGGCCGCTGCCGTGGACTCCACCGACCGCTTTTTTGAGGTCAATGAGCGCTTTCACATGCGCCTTTTGGAAATTGCCGACAACCGTTGGCGCGACCAGTTGTGCGCGGACTTGCGCAAAGTGATGAAGCTCAACCGGCACAACTCGCTGCTCAAAAGCGGGCGCGTGGCCGAATCGCTGCGCGAACACCAGGCCTTGATGGACGCGCTGCTAGCGCGCAACGAGGCGCTGAGCGTGCAGCGCATGCGCGAACACTTTGCCAATGGCCTAGAGGCAGCCGGTTGATGGCTGGCATGGCAGGCCGTACCGCGCCAGCGAGACTCGAGCGCTTTTATTTTCAGGAAAGCTATATCGCCGAGCTTCAAGCCATGGCCAGCGAAGGCACGCACACGCCCGGCCCGGAGCTGGCGTTGATTTCACAACGCGACGAAGTGCTGGACTGGCGGGAAATTCAAGCGCGTTACCCAAAGGCTCGGCACATCCTGCTGCCCAATGGCGACCACGCGATCAGCGACTTTGCGCTGCATGTGGATGGGGTGTTGGGGTTTTTGGGATTGGTGTAGCCAGACCTAGGGTTTGAATTACACTATTTCATATTTAGTAATTCAAATCGCCGAGGATGCCATGCAAAGCACCATCACCGCCCGAGGGCAAACCGTCGTTCCGGCTGCCATACGTCACCAATTCCACTTAGGCCCGGCAGACCGCTTGGAGTGGATTGTGGATAAAGGCGGCATCAGCGTGGTGCCGGTGCGCGCGCATCCGGTGCAAGCCTTTCGTGGGCAGGGCAAAGGAGGCGCCACGGCCCGGCTGTTGGCCGCGCGCAAAGCGGACGCGGCCCGCGAATGAAGCGCTTTTTGCTAGATACCTCGGCACTACTCACTTTGCGTGACGACGAGCCCGGCGCCGACCGGGTGGCGCAGGTATTGGAAATGGCGATGCAAGGTCAAGCCAAGTGCTACGGTTGCTTTATGACTTTAATGGAAATTTTCTACCGCGTATGGCGCGACGAAAACGAAGCGGCGGGCCAACTGGCCTACCAGCAGTGCTTGGCACTGCCCATCGAGTGGTTGCACAACACCGAAACCTTGCTCGTAAAAGCCGCGCAATTTAAAGCCCTCTATTCTTTGTCTATCGCAGACGCGTGGATTGCCGCCTGTGCATCAGAACACAGCGCCGTCCTGTTGCACAAAGACCCGGAGTTCAAAGTATTAGCAGTCAGCCAGGAACTGCTGCCGCTAAAAATCAAAAGAATCAAATAGCGCGCAGGGCTTGCTAGCGCTCTTCCCGCTTCCCCGCCACCACCAGCCCCACGCCAGACAGAATCAGCACACCACCGATCAAGTGGTGCAGCTCCAGCGCCTCGCGCAAAAAAAGCCAGGCCACTAAGGCTGCGTACAAAGGCCCCAGGTACATGGTCATGGCTACCGGGCCGGGGCCTAGGACTGATTGGGTCCAACCGTAAATCCAATAGGCCAGCACGCCGGGAAACAGCGCGGCCATGACGATCAGCGCCAGCGCTTCAGTCCCCAAAGGCGGTCCGCCTTGCAGCAGTTCCCAGGCCGCAAACGGAGTCAGCACTACCACGCCACCGGCGCAAATCACGGCCAGTTGGGCGCTCGCGCTCATGGGGTTGCCCCAATGTTTTTGCAGCATGGAATAAGCAGCCCAGGCGGTGGCGGCAGCGGCGATCCACAAATCGCCCGGCACAAAAACCACTTGCGTGAGCAAGAGCCATTGGCCCTGCACCACCACATGCACCACGCCCACCAGGGCAAGCACCACACCCAGCGCTTGGCGTTTAGAAAAAGCCTCGCGCAGCCACAGCACCGAGCCCACGGCAATCATCACCGGCGAGGCGGCGTAGATCAGCGAGATATTTATCATGGTGGTGGTTTGCCCGGCAAAGTACACCGCCGCACCGCAAATCCACATGCCGCAGGCGCCCAGCAGCAGGTAGCGGCGGGCGTGGGTACGCAGTTCTTGGCGGTGCTGCCAAAGCTCGGCGCGCGTGAACCAAGCCAATAGGGCCCCGGCCAGTGCCCAGCGGCCCCAGGCCAACACATGCGGCGTGATCACCCCAGGGGCGCGGCGGGCAATGACCGAATTGACTATCCACAAGAGCGGAATCACCCAGATCAGAAGTTTGGCGGCGCGCAGAGCCCCGGCACTTGGCTCAGGCTGCATGGTCTGCCACGACGGCGGCTTGCGCCATGGCGGCATGCGCGCGGGCCAGCACTTCACGCGGGGGCAAGGGCTTTAAGCGGTGGTCGCTCCAGACCTGGCGCCACAAGCGCGCCCCACGCCTTCCGTGGTACAGGCCGAGCATATGGCGGGCAATCGCATACCAGGGGCAGCCGTCTTCTAAAAAAGCGCGCTCCATATAGCGCACCATGGCTTCTTCCACTGCTTCGGGCAATGGTGGCAGGTGCGCGTCGCCATAAAACTGCGCGTCCCACTCGGTCATCAACCAAGGGCGGTAATACGCTTCGCGCCCGAGCATGACGCCATCGACTTGTTGTAAATGGGTGGCGATATCCGCATTGCTGTTGATGCCGCCGTTCACGACAATCTGCAGGCTTGGAAAATCTTGCTTCAAGCGGTAAGCCATGTCGTAACGCAATGGCGGAATTTCGCGGTTCTCTTTGGGCGACAGGCCTTGCAACCAGGCATTGCGCGCATGCACGATAAATACCTGGCAACCGGCTTGCGCCACCGTGCCGACAAAGTCGCGCACAAAACCATAGTCCTCGTTTTTGTCGATACCGATGCGGTGCTTGACCGTGACCGGCACATCCACCACATCGACCATGGCCTTGACGCAATCGGCCACTAGCGCGGGCTCGTTCATGAGGCAGGCGCCAAACGCGCCGCGCTGCACGCGCTCACTGGGACAGCCGCAATTGAGGTTGATTTCGTCATAGCCCCATTGCCCGCCCATGCGCGCGGCGCGCGCCAGATCCGCCGGTTCACTGCCGCCGAGTTGCAGCGCCAGCGGCTGCTCTTCGAGGTTAAAGCGCAAATGCCGCGCCACATCGCCATGCAGCAGCGCACCGGTGGTCACCATCTCGGTATAGAGCCGGGTGTGGCGCGTCAGCAGGCGATGGAAATAACGGCAATGGCGGTCCGTCCAATCCATCATGGGGGCCACGGAGAGGCGCCAAGGGTTGTAGTGGGATGCTTCAGTATTTACCAATGAAAAGACTCGTTTTCGTAATAATTATTTGGCGCAGCAAACCATCAGCAATGTGCATAGATCCGCCACATGCGCCAGTCGGGGCATCTTATGCCGCGTGTGCTTTGCCCCTGCCAAGGGGTTTGAACAAAATTTGCAACTGCGAGTTGGTCGCTTGGGCAAATTTTGTCAGGGTGCGCATCGATGGCATAGAGGAGCCGCTTTCTAGTCGTGCAATCGTGGACTGCGATGTGCCCATTTTTGCGGCCAATTGCTCTTGAGAAAGTCCGCTCTGAATCCTGGCCTGTATCAGGTGCCGAGCCAGCTCAAACTCCATCTGCGAGACATCAAATTCCTGTTTGTATCCTGGTGTTTTGAGCCAGCGATTATGTAGCGTCGCAATTTTGGTCATAGCAGTTTGGCCTCCTTGGCACGTAAGCTTGCAGTTCTAAGGGCGCCGGCAGGTGTCTTTTGCGACTTCTTGACGAAAACGTGGACGACCACGACCCGTTTTTGCGTCGCCACCAGATAAATTCCGCGTCCAATTCCATCGCGACCACTGACCCGGATTTCCCATAGCTTGTTGCTCAGACTTCTGATGTGCGGCATGCCCACCTTAAATGGGCCAAACTCCTCTATGAGCTGGGATACCCGGACAAACCGCCCTCGCATATCCATTGGCAGCGCTTCTAATTCTCTGTCCACCACTTCGTTGAGGGTCTCTACCGTCCAGTTGGTCATGCCCAATTATATCAAAAAAGAGATTTACAAGCCCTGCAAGCAAGCCCATATTCGGATTCTCAAGAGTGGCCATGCAGGTTAGGGGTGGATGAAGTAAGTGGTATCAAACCACCACGCACCAAGGTGCGGCGTCATGCACCAAGCCCATCCACAAGGCCCAGGCCGCGCTGGCGGCCAAAGCGGCACCGGCTAGGCGCACGCCCCAGTCGCCAGTCGCTGCGGCCGACGGTGTGCGCGCCGCCAGGCGCAGCCACAGCCAAGGCCCGGCCAACATGGTGATGCCACTGCCCAGCGCGAACAAGGCCATGAGCAGCGCACCACCCGCAACACTCCCAGCCAGTGCCGAAACCATAACGGCGGAATACAACAGGCCGCAAGGCAGCAGCGCCCAAAGCATGCCCACCAGGCCCGGCGCCGCGCCCCTGTGCAGGCCTAGGCTTTGTGTGCGTGCCCATAAAAAACGGCCGAGTGTTTCCAGCCAGCGCGGCTGGCGCGCGCGCCATAACAAAAGCAAACCCAGCGCGATGGCGGCGATATGCAAAAAAGTCCAGAGCGGGCGCAGCGCCACCGACTGAACGGTAAGCCAGCCCAGGCCTTGCATGGACGCAGCGGCCAGTGCTCCCAGCGCTGCATAACCCATGACGCGTCCGGCCTGGAAAGCCAGCAGCGCGCGACCCCGCGCCACGCCCGCTGCTTGGCCTATGCCCGCGCACGCGGCGCCGCACATGGCCACGCAATGCGGGCCACCGGCAAAGCCCATCAAAAATGCGGTGGACGCGAGGGAGACAAGGGCATAGGGCACAGGCCGATGCTAAGCGCTCTTACAAGATTTTGGAAAAACGGTTGCGGTTCACGTCGGCTTGCAAGTGGCGGTCAAACACCATGGCAATCGCCCGCACGAAGTACCAGCCCATGGCGGTGACCTGAATCCCTGCGGCGTCCACCTCCACCAAACCCTGCACTTGTAGCGGCTCCAGGGCTTGCAACTCTGGCGCGAAGTAGCGGGCAAAGTCCACTAGGTGGGCCGCTGACACCGACTCAAAGTGCACCGCGCCCTGGCACATCAATGCCATGATGACGGAGCGACGCAGTATGTCGTCGCGACTGAGCGCCAGCCCGCGCACCACCGGCAGGTGGTCGTGGTTGAGCAGGTCGTAGTACTCGTCCAGGGTCTTGGCATTTTGGCTATACACCGCGCCTACGCAGCCTATAGAAGAAACGCCCAAGGCGATCAGGTCGCAATCGGGCTGCGTGCTGTAGCCTTGGAAATTGCGGTGCAAACGCCCTTGGCGCTTGGCCACGGCCAATGCGTCTTCTGCCAGGGCAAAGTGGTCCATACCCACATAGACATAACCCGCTACCGACAGGGCTGCCAAAGAGCGCGACAGCATGGTCACCTTATCCGCAGCGCCAGGGATTTGCATGGCGTCGATACGCCGCTGCGGCTTAAATCGCGTGGGCAAATGCGCATAGGCGTACAGCGCAATACGGTCCGGCCGCAGGCGCGCCACTTGCTCCAAGGTACGGTCAAAGGACTGCGGGCTTTGTTGCGGCAAACCGTAAATCAAATCCACATTCACCGACTGCATCCCCTGGGCGCGCGCTGCGGCCACCAAACCGAACACCTGGCCCGTGTCCTGCACCCGGTGCACGGCTTTTTGTACGGCGGGGTCAAAATCCTGCACGCCAAAACTCAGGCGATTAAAGCCCATGGCGGCAATGGCAGCGATGCGCGCCGCATCCACCGTGCGCGGATCGACCTCGATGGATATTTCTGCGCCTTTGGTGAATCGAAAATTGGCATGCAGCAAGCGCATCAGGCCAGCCAACTGGGCGTCGGTCAAAAACGTAGGGCTGCCTCCGCCTAGGTGCAATTGCCCGATCGGCTGGCCGCGCCCAATACGGGCCATGTGCAGTTCGATCTCTTTTTCCAGGTAGCGCAGGTATTCCACCGCGCGTTCGTGGTGCTTGGTAATTACCTTATTGCACGCACAGTAATAGCACAATGATTCGCAAAATGGAATGTGGATGTACAGCGAAATAGGCGTCACCCGCCCGCCCGCACCAAAGCGCTGGGCCAAAGCTTGCAGGTAATCCGTTTCGCCAAAGGCCTCGACAAAGCGGTCTGCTGTCGGATAAGAGGTGTAGCGCGGGCCAGCCACGTCGTAGCGGCGCAAAAGATCTTCAGAAATAGGAATGCTTACAACCATATTACGGGCTCAAGGGGTAACATTCCTCCTACTGTGGCGCAAGCCCGGTCCACAGCGGTTGATGTGCATCAAGCAATGCCCAATACAAGCCGCAAAAGCGATTCGTTGCGAAAGGTTTCTATGTTTGATCCAAACCATGCACTGCAGACCACTCCCGGTTTTTTGCCCTTAGTCGGCCCTGCCAAAGTGATTGCGATCAGCTCGAGCAGTATCAAAGTGGCCTGCTCCAATTGCAACCTGCGCGAGCTATGCATGCCGGTGGGCCTGAACAAAGACGAGCTCGCCCGGGTCGATACTTTGGTGGACGTACGGCGCAAAGTCAAGAAGGGCAGCGCCCTGTTTCACAACGGCGAAAAGTTCACCAGTCTGTACGCCATACGCACCGGCTTTTTCAAAACCTGTGTGGCCACCGAAGACGGGCGTGACCAGGTGACGGGCTTTCAGATGGCAGGTGAAGTGATGGGCCTAGATGGCATCGTGAACGACCAACATACCTGTGACGCCATCGCCCTAGAAGATGCCGAAGTCTGCGTGCTGCCGTTTGAGCGCATCGAAGAGTTATCGCACGAAATCGCCTCCATGCAACGCCATGTGCACAAAATCATGAGCCGCGAAATCGTGCGCGAAAACGGTGTCATGCTGCTACTCGGTAGCATGCGCGCCGAAGAACGTCTGGCGGCTTTTTTACTGAATTTGGTGCAGCGCTTGCACACCCGCGGTTTTTCGCAATCGGAGCTGGTCCTGCGCATGACGCGTGAAGAAATAGGCAGCTACCTCGGCCTCAAATTGGAGACGGTCAGCCGCACGTTTTCCAAGTTTGCCGAAGACGGCATTATCGAAGTCAAGCAGCGCCATGTGCGCATCCTGAAAAGCGATGCGCTGCGCGATCTGGTCAACCGCCCTGACTGCGAATAAAGGCGCGCGCCAGGCCTTAGGGCTTGCTCGGTAGTGCGGCAACCCCGGTGGCCGCATGGTTGCGCGCCTGCATCGCTGGGGCGAGATTGGACGATTGGCTTTGCACCCTTTGCCCGCCGGGAGGAAAGTCTGCTTCGGTCACCAGCGTATCCATGCCGCTATAGGCCAGGTAAAAAGTAAAAAAGCTGGCCAGCACGACGATCAAGGGACCGGATACCACCAGCCACACGTGGCCGAAATGCCACCAGGGCGCTGCGTCAGGGGGGGATTGTGTAGACATACATACTCCTTAGTGCGGAACCATAAACACGGCTTTTTCTTTGAGAACGGTGGTGTCGTCCTGGCCGTCAATTTCAAAATGGATGGGGTGCGATCCCGGTGTGGCCTGGCCCGGTGGCAATTGCAGCCGCAACACAAACCAGCGCGACTGTGCAGGCGCTACCTTCAGGTCTTCCTCTGTCACCACTTGCAAACCGGGCAGGCCATCAACCTGGACATGCACGCGCAGTTCGGCTTCGGTGACGTTCATAATTTGCAGGCGGAACACGTTTTCGATCACGCCACCGGCCAGCTCGCGGGCCAGGGATTTGCGGTCGCGCTCCACATCGACCTTGAAGGGCGCACGCCTGACCAGGCTGATGGTCAAGATGCCGATGATGAGCCAAACCACGGCGGTGTAAAGCAGCACCCTTGGGCGAAACACATGGCGCCAAATTTCACCTGCGCCCCAGCGCTCGCGTATGGCATGTTCGGTGGAGTACTTCACCAAGCCGCGCGGGTAGTGCATCTTGTCCATGACCTCGTCACACACGTCGGCACAGGCACCGCAGCCTATGCATTCGTATTGCAAGCCATCGCGGATATCGATGCCCGTGGGACAGACGTGGACACACAAATTACAGTCGATGCACGCGCCCAAAGAGAGCGCTGAGGGATCAGCCTTGCGGGCACGGCTGCCGCGCGGCTCGCCGCGGGCCTGGTCATAGCCCACGATCAGTGTGTCTTTGTCAAACATGGCGCTTTGAAAGCGTGCGTAGGGGCACATGTGCTTGCAAACTTGTTCCCGCAAATAGCCGGCGTTGCCATAGGTCGCCAAACCATAGAAAAAGACCCAGAACATTTCCCAAGAACCGAAAGACCATTGGGCCGCTTCGCCGGCCAGCACATGGATAGGCGTGAAGTAGCCGACAAAGGTAAAACCCGTCCACAAGCCCACGGCCAACCACAGCAATTGCTTGAGGGACTTGCGCCAGACCTTGTCCCAGTTCCAAGACCCTTCGTCACGGCGCATATGGGCGATACGGTCGCCCTCGGTCTTGCGCTCTATCCACATGAAAATTTCGGTATAGACGGTTTGCGGACAGGCATAGCCGCACCACAAACGGCCGGCCACTGCGGTGAATAAAAACAGCGATAAGGCCGAGATCACCAGCAAGCCCGTCAGGTAAATAAAGTCCTGCGGGTAGAGCACCAGCTTGAAGATGTAGAAGCGGCGCGCTGCCAAATCAAACAAAACCGCCTGGCGTTCACCCCAGTGCAGCCAGGGCAGTCCATAAAATAAGAGCTGCGTGAACAACACCATGGCCCAGCGCAAACGTGCAAACCTGCCGCTAACGCTGCGGGGGTAAATTTTTTGGTGCGCTTCGTACAAAGACACCCATACCGGACCGGCCTCTTCGGGTGGGCGGATCGGGCTGGTGTCCTTGGAGACGGCGATGGGAATGACGGTGCGCGCGGCGCTTTCGGGGGGCTTCAAAGGGGTCGGCTCAAACGAAGAGAGGGCGCCATCGGCTGGCGCTTATTTATTGGAAAAACCCCAGACATAGCCGGTCAGCACATGTATTTGGGCTGGGGTCAACTTGCCCGCCTGCCCGGGCATCTGGTTGATCTTGCCTTGGTTGACCATGGCCAAAATCGCGTTTTCGCCATAGCCATGGAGCCAGATGTTGTCGCTTAAATTGGGTGCGCCCAAAGCCTGGTTGCCTTTGCCATCGGCACCGTGGCAGGCGGCGCAGACGGTAAATTTGGGCTTACCCAGAGCGGCACGCAGTGAGTCGTGCGGACTGCCCGACAGGCTGAGCACATAGTTGGCAACGTTCTTGGCGTCATCGGGTGTGCCCAGCGCAGCGGCCATGGGCGGCATTTGGCCGATGCGGCCCAGGGTGATGGTTTCTTTGATTTTGTCCGGGCTTCCGCCGTGCAACCAATCCCCATCGCTCAGATTCGGAAAGCCTTTGGAGCCGCGCGCGTCCGAGCCGTGGCACTGGGCGCAGTTGTTCATGAATAAGCGCTCGCCTACGACTTTGGCTTGCGGATCGCGCGAGAGTGCCTCGGGCGACATCGCAGCAAACCGGGCGTACAGCGGCGCTTCGTCGGCCTCTCCTTGAACCACCTCGGCGCGGTATTCGCCTAGCGAGGTCCATCCCAATTGGCCGACATAGCTACCCAATCCGGGATAGAGCGCCAAATAGGCAAAGCCAAACACCACCGAAATCACAAACATCCAAACCCACCAGCGCGGCAGCGGGTTGTTCATTTCGCGCAAGTCTTCGTCCCACACATGGCCGGTGCTTTCGTCGGACGACATCAGCTGCGTCTTGCCCGAGACCCATAACAGCACCAGGCAGGCGACCATGCCGACCAGGGTGATAACGGAGATATACACCGTCCAGAAGTTGCTAGTAAAGTCACTCATACATAGTTCCTGTGTGCCATGGAGGCACTCTCAGTCCTGCTCAAAGGGAAGGCGCTCGGCTTGCGAAAAATCTTGGTGGCGCTTGGGTGAATAAGTCCACCAAATAATGCCAACAAAGACAGCAAAACTGGCCAGCGTTACCAGGGTGCGTAAGGTGTTGATATCCATGGCAATTCCTCTGCTTTACTTGAACGCCAGGCCCAGCATTTGCAAATAGGCAATGGTGGCGTCCAGCTCGGTTTTGCCTTGCAATTCGTCGGTGGCTGCAGCGATCTGCGCGTCGGTATAAGGCACCCCCACGGTGCGCAAGGCGCGCATATGGGCAGGCATGCTTTGGGCGTCTGCCGGCGTCTTGGCTAGCCAGGGGTAGGCTGGCATATTGGATTCGGGCACCAGGTCGCGCGGGTTGTTCAGGTGGATGCTGTGCCATTCGTCGCTGTAGCGTCCACCCACGCGTGCCAGATCCGGTCCGGTGCGTTTACTACCCCACTGAAACGGGTGGTCGTATACCGATTCGCCCGCCACCGAATAATGGCCGTAGCGCAGGGTCTCTGCGCGCAGCGGACGGATCATTTGCGAATGGCAGTTGTAGCAGCCCTCGCGCACATAGATGTCGCGCCCGGCCAATTGCAGCGCGGTATACGGTTTGACACCGGCCAGCGGCTCGGTGGTGGATTTTTGAAAAAACAGGGGCACGATTTCGACCATGCCACCGGCCAGCAGCACCAGCAATATCAGCACGATCATCAAAAAATTATTGGTCTCGATCTTCTCGTGCGAGAAGCCAGTTGTTGGAGTGGGATTTGCCATATCAGTTTCCTTTGCTCATGCGTGGGCCAGCAGCGGCGGCACTTGCACTGCTACCGCATTACCGGCAAACGCCGTTTTCAGGGTGTTCCACAGCATGATGAGCATGCCGCCCAGGTAGAGCAGTCCGCCGATAAGACGCAAGACATAAAACGGGTAAGTGGCTTTCACGGATTCCACAAAGGTATAGGTCAAAGTGCCGTCGGGGTTGACCGCGCGCCACATCAGGCCTTGCATCACACCGGCAATCCACATGGCTGCGATGTAAACCACGATGCCGACGGTGGCCACCCAAAAATGCAGCTCAATGGCGGGCACGCTGTACATTTTTTTCTGGCCGAACAGGCGCGGTATCAAGTAGTACATGCTGCCCATGGTGACCAAGCCCACCCAGCCCAAGGCGCCTGAGTGCACATGGCCCACCGTCCAGTCGGTGTAATGGCTCAGGGCATTGACGGTTTTGATCGACATCATCGGCCCTTCAAAGGTGCTCATGCCGTAGAAGGACAAGGAGACGATCAGGAAACGCAGAATCGGATCGTCGCGCAGCTTGTGCCAGGCGCCCGACAAAGTCATCACGCCGTTGATCATGCCGCCCCAGCTCGGCGCCAACAGAATCAGCGAGAACACCATGCCCACCGATTGCGTCCAGTCCGGCAGCGCGGTGTAGTGCAAGTGGTGCGGACCGGCCCACATATAGGTGAAGATCAACGCCCAAAAGTGGACGATAGACAGGCGGTAGCTATAGACGGGTCGCTCGGCTTGCTTGGGGATGAAGTAATACATCATGCCCAGAAAGCCAGCCGTGAGGAAAAAACCCACTGCGTTGTGGCCGTACCACCATTGAATCATGGCGTCCTGCACGCCGGCATAAGCCGAATAGGACTTCATCCAACCGGCGGGAATGGCTGCGCTATTGACCAAATGCAAAAGGGCGACCGCCAAAATAAAGGCGCCGAAAAACCAATTGGCTACGTAAATGTGCTTGACCTTGCGTGTGCCCAAGGTGCCAAAAAATACTACCGCGAAGCTGACCCAGACCAAGGTGATCAGGATATCGATCGGCCATTCCAGTTCAGCGTATTCCTTGCCCTGGGTGTAGCCCAGGGGCAGCGAGATCGCAGCGGCCACAATGACTGCCTGCCAGCCCCAAAAGGTAAAGGCGGCCAGCTTGTCGGAAAACAAACGTACCTGGCTGGTACGCTGCACCACATAGTAGGAGGAGGCAAACAAACCGCAGCCGCCAAAGGCAAAAATCACTGCATTGGTGTGCAGCGGCCGCAAGCGCCCATAGCTGAGCCAGGAAATGCCAAAGTTCAACTCAGGCCATGCCAGTTGTGCGGCGATGATCACGCCTACCAACATGCCCACCACCCCCCAGACCACGGTCATGATCGCAAACTGGCGCACGACAGTGTCGTTATACGTCGCCGCCTGCTGGTTTGCAAATGCCATAAAAACCTCTCTCCATAGATGCGTTACGCACAGTGTGCGACGTGGGCATAAAGAACGTATTGATGCATGTCAAGTGCGGCGTAAACAGCGCATGAAAAATAGATTCAAGGCTCTTGCTCTTGCAATATGCGTGCACCTTCGGACTCGATGTCGTCAAACTGGCCCCGGTCTATGGCCCACCACAAACCACCCAGAATGAAAAACACCAGGCTCACGGACAGCGGGATGAGCAAATACAAAATGTCCATCGCGTGTTCAGGAAGTTGCGCCTGCCATGGCCCGTGCGGGGTATGCGGCTTGGCCATGGTCTGGAGCCGGCTGAGGCGTGCCGGTAGATAACAGGGACTTGGCAGGCTTGGCGCCAGTGGCTTGTGAAGGACGCGCTAATCGCGCCGCATTGGCCACCACCAGCAAGGAACTCGTGGCCATCCCCAGACCGGCCAACCAGGCCGGTAGGTAGCCGGCCAGCGCCAGGGGCACACAGGCCGCGTTGTAAAAAAGCGCCCAGAGCAGGTTTTGGCGCACCACGCGCATGGTCTTGCGCGCCAGAACGAGTGTGTCAGTGATGGCGTCCAGTTGCGAGCCCAGCACCACCAGGTCCGCTTGCGACTGCGCCAGCGACGAGGCATGGCCGAACGCAAAAGCCACATGGGCCCCGGCCAACACCGGCGCATCGTTCATGCCGTCGCCCACCATGGCAACGGTTGCACCCTGCGCTTGAAGTTGGCGCAGCTGCGCGAGTTTGTCCTGGGGCGAGCACCGCGCGTGGGCGTGCTCGGGGGCGATGCCCAACTGGGCTGCGGCCAGCGCCACCGGACCGGGCGCATCGCCAGACAAAATATGCACCGCCAGGCCGAGGTCGGCAAGGTCTTGCACGCAGCCCAGCGCATCCGGGCGCAGCACTTCGCGCAACTGAAAGCTAGCCACCCAGCCTTGATCGTCCGCCAACACCACGCTGCTGCGATCGCCTGCTGCATTGGCCACAGCGCAAAATGACGCAGAACCCAGACGCATGGTGCGTGGCGCGCTAGCAGCCTCCGGGCCTAGCGCTTGTCCGTCACCTCCTGTGCCTACGCAAAACACACGCCCGGATAAACCCTGTCCCGCCAGCTCGTGTACCTCTTGGGCATGCCACAGCAAAGCCGACGCACCAGCGAGCTTCGCCGGCGCGCCATCACACAAAGCACGCGCCGCAGGATGGCGCGAATGGCTTGCCAGCGCGGCGGCCATCGCCAGCGCCTCGCGGGGGCTCAGGTCGGGGCGGCATTGCGTGCTGACCAGTTGCTGCGCATCCGTGCTCAGGGTGCCCGTTTTGTCAAACACCACGGTGTCCACCCGGGCCAGGGTTTCCAAAGCCTGCAAGCGGCGAACCAGCACGCCGCCCATGGCCAAGCGGCCCGCCGCAGCCAGCATGGCAGCCGGTGTGGCCAGCGACAAGGCGCAGGGGCAGGTCACCACAAGCACCGCTACCGCCAACATCAGGGCGTGCGCCGGATCGCGCGGCCACCACCACAGCGCCGCTAGCGTGGCCGCCAGCAGCACGCCGATTAAAAACGGTTTGGCCACGCGGTCGGCCAGGCGCGCCATAGGGGGCTGCTCGGTCGCAGCGCTTTGCATCAGCGCCACGATGGCGGCAAAGCGCGTAGCAGGGCCCACCTGGTCCACCCGCACGCGCAAAGTACCCGCTAGGTTGTGGCTCCCCGCCAGCACGCGGTCGGCCGGTCCACGGGCCAGCGGGTGCGACTCGCCGCTGAGCATGGCTTCATCTACTGCACTGCTGCCCTCAAGCACCACACTATCGGCAGGGAAGGTCTCGCCGGCGTACACCCGCAGCACATCCCCCACCCGCACCCGGCGCGCGGCGATGCGCTCAGCGCTACCGTCAGGCCGCAAGCGCTCCACACTATCGGGCAAGCGGTTGAAGACGGCGTCCAGTGCACCGGCGGTGCGGTCCCGCAAGCGCAGTTCCAGCCAGCGGCCACTGAGCAGGAAAAACACAAACATGGTGAGTGAGTCGAAATACACCTCGCGCCCAAAAGGGCCACTGGGCTCGAAGGTCGCGGCGCTGCTAACGGCAAAGGTGACGGCAATGCCCAAGGCCACTGGCAAGTCCATACCAATGCGCCGTGCTAACAAGTCGCGCCAGGCGCTGGAAAAAAAAGGTCCGCAGGAAAACAACAACACCGGCAAGCTCAGCACCCAGGAAGCCCAGCGCAGCAACTGCTCCATCTCGCCGCTCAGGTCGCCCGGCGCGGCGGTGTACGCCGGGTAGGCGTACATCATCACTTGCATCATGCACAGGCCTGCCACCAGCCAGCGCCATAAAGCGGCGCGGCGCTCTTTGCGACGGGTATCGACGGCAAATGCATCATTGGCAGGCAGCAGCGCATAGCCTTGGGATTGCACATGCCCCATCCACTGCGCGGGCAGTACGCGCGCACTGTCCCAGACCACACTGGCGCGCTGCGAAGCCGCGTTGACGCGTGCGCTGCGCACGCCGGGCACCCGTCGCAATAGTTGCTCCACCGTCATCGCGCAGGCGGTGCAGTGCATGCCCTGCACCACAAGCTGTGACTCCCACAGGCTTTCGGCGCCCTGCACTTGCTGGGAGAAGGCCGGCCACTCCAAGGGGTCGTCCAGGGCGGCCAGGGCAGGGGCTGCATGCAGTGGGGACTCGTAAGCGAGCGACGGCGCGGGGATGCCCTTAGGCACGGCGCGTGTAGCTGACAAGGAAACGTGGCAAGCCGCATTAGACATGGGGGCAGTGTGCGCCGTCCCACCCCGCGACGTCTTGATCCATGTCAAGTTCGCGATTTGCCAGGCCTTTAGGCTTGGCGCATCGAATCAATATTCCAAGGAAAACACGATGTACACCCGCATTCTGGTCGCCACCGATGGCTCGAAGTTGTCAAAAAAAGCCGTCACCAGCGCCATCAGCCTGGCGGCCACCTGCAAAGCCCAATTGCTGGCTATCCAGGTGGTCCCGCCCTACCCCGTTGCCTATTTTGAAGGTGGCATGGCCAGCGACTCCAGGGAAATTAAGCGCGTCGAGGCCCTATGGGTTAACAAGGCCCAAGCGGTGCTGGATCTGGTCAAAAAGGCCGCTGCGACCAAAGGCGTTGAAGTACGCACGCTGGTGAGCAAGTCCGATATGGTGTCCCACGCGATCATCACCGCGGCCGAAAAAAACGACTGCGACCTGATCGTGATGGCCTCGCACGGCCGGCGCGGCATCAAACGCTTGCTGCTGGGCAGCGAAACCCAGCATGTGCTCACGCATAGCAGCACGCCGGTGCTGGTACTGCGCTAGGGCACGCGCAGCCGCTTAGCCCGCCTGGAATGGCGCAGCAGCGCTGTCGGGCTGCGGGGCCGAGTGTGCGGGTGGCATGGGCTCGTCGGCAAAGCGCTGGCGTATGGCCAGCACTTCGGGCCAAGCGGCCAGAAACACATCCACGCATTGCGGATCGAAATGCAGGCCGCGCTGGTCGTGCAGATAGGCCGCAGCCTCGTCCAATGACCAGGGTTTTTTGTAGGGACGCTCGGAAGTGAGTGCATCAAACACGTCGGCCAGCGCCACAATGCGACCAAAGAGCGGGATGTCCTGCCCGCGAAGGCCTTGGGGGTAGCCGCTGCCATCGTATTTTTCATGGTGACCCAAGGCAATGGTGGCGCCGGCCTGGAGTAACCGTGAGCTGCTGCCCTTGAGCAATTCATAACCCAGGCTGGGATGCTGGCGCATGATCTGCATTTCGTCCTCGTCCAAGCGCCCTGGTTTGCGCAAAATATGGTCGGGAATACCTACTTTCCCGATGTCGTGCATGGCGGCCGCATCCAGCATTAAGGCTTGGTCCTGGGCCGACAATTGCAGGCCCTTGGCGATCAGAAAAGCGTATTGCCCCACCCGTGCAATATGCGTCCCGGTTTCATAGTCGCGGTAACCCGCCGCTTTGACCAGCGCCATGACCGTTTCACGCTCGCGCTCACGGATTTCGCGGGTGGCCAATTCCACTTCCCGTCTCAAACCGGCGGCATGGTCGGCCAGGCGCAAGCTGGCTTGGCGCAACTTGAGCATATTGCGTGCGCGCGCCAAAAATTCGGCTGCGTCCACGGGCTTAGGCAAGAAATCGTAGGCGCCGGCCTCCAAGGCACGGTAGCGCACGGCTTTTTCGTCGTGCGCGGTGATCATGAGTAAGGGAATGGAAGCGGCTCCGTCCAGCGCACGGAAGGCACCAATAAATTCCAGCCCGTTCATGTCCGGCATCAGGTAGTCGAGCACCACCAAATCCACCTGATGGGAACGCGCATAGTCCATTGCAGCTGCCGGGTCAGAAAAACTGATGGATTGCGCATGATCGAGACGGCGCACCAACATTTCCAGCCACTTGAGGTTGACCGGATTGTCTTCCAGCAGGAGCACGCTTTGCATCAAAAAACCTTCCGATTTCAGAGAGTGTTTTACTTATCCCGTGCGCCAGCATACAAGCTGGCAGTGCACAAACCAAAGCATTCGCGTATATGTCAAAAATCCGGCCGGCGCTTGTCTAAAAACGCTTGCACGCCCTCGCGGTGTTGCCGGCTTGGCGCATAGGCATAGTCCGCAGGCGACGTGGGCTCCTGCGGCGGGTACCGGCGGCGCAGCTTGGGGCGAGAGTCCTTCCATGCGCCTTAGCAATGCATCGGCCTGGGTTTGCACCATCGCATCGGGCGTATTCCAGGCCAGAAAACCGCATTGGAGCATGTGCGCAGCGTCAAAGCGTTCGGCCGCCAGTAGCATGGCTTGGGCCGTGGCAGGGCCAACGGCCTGCTGCACCAGAGCCGCCTCGCGCGGCGCCATCGGAAAGCCCAAGCGGGCAATGGGCGCGCCATACACACTGCTGGCAGCGCCAAGCCGCAGATCGCAGCAACTGGCAATTTCCAAACCCGCCCCCATGCAATTGCCGCGCACCAGCGCCAACACGGGTAGCGGACAATCCAGCATGGCTTGCAAACCGCCCCAGACCTCAGCTTCATGAAAATGCATGAGCGCGGCTGGGTCAAAGCGAAAGGTCGGGTATTCGGAAATATCGCCCCCCGCGCAAAAATGGGCACCCCCGCCCTGCACCAACACACAACGCAAATCCGTGCGCTCGGAAATTTGCGAAAAGACCTCGCGCAGTTGCCGCCACATCGCGCGGGTCATCGCGTTCATGCGTGCAGGGTTAGACAGCGTCACCGTAGCCAGCGCGCCGCTGGCCTGCCAATCGATAGTTCCAGCCACGGGCTAGGCCTTTTTAGGGAGCCGCCGGTGCAGGCCGCGTGCCGAACCACCACCACAAGGCGGCACCGCCTAAGACCATGGGAATGCACAGCCACTGGCCCATACTCAAGCCCATTTGCAATAGACCGATATGGGCATCGGGCTCTCGGAAATACTCCACGACAAAGCGCAGTGCACCGTAGCCTATAAGAAAGGCTGCCGATACCCGGCCCTGACGCGGTGCGCTGCGCGCGTACAACCACAAGAGCACAAACAGCAGCAGTCCCTCAAGCAGAAATTGGTAGACCTGCGAGGGGTGGCGCGGCAGTTCGCCGGCACCACGAAACACCATGCCCCAAGGCAGCTGCGGGTCGGCAACACGACCCCACAGCTCGCCATTGATGAAGTTGCCTACCCGCCCACAAGCCAAGCCCGTGGGCACGCATGGGGCCACGAAATCGGCCACCGCCCAAAAAGAGCGTTTGCGTTCGAAGGCAAACCACGCCATGGACAAAATCACCCCCAGCAAACCGCCATGAAAACTCATGCCGCCGCGCCAAGCGTACAAAACTTCAATCGGATGGGCCGCGTAATATGCCGGGTTGTAGAAAAGGCAATAACCAAAGCGCCCGCCTAGCACTACGCCCAACACACCAAGAAATAGCACGTCCTCCACATCGCGAAAACTCCAATTGGCATCCGATGCGAAGGGCGCATGGCGCAGGCGACGGGCCCCCAGCAACATAAAAAAGCCGAAAGCGGCCAGGTAAGTCAGGCCGTACCAGTGCACAGCGACGGGCCCAAGTTGCAAGGCAACCGGATTGATGGCGGGATGAATCAGCATGGCGCCTATTGTGCCTTGGGCTTGGCGACTTTCACACCCCTGTTCCCCACGCCTTTTCTGGGTTTGGAGACTTAACTACACTCTGCTCGTGCCGATGTTAGAGGCATAGGCTCCGTATGCTGGGGGCCGCATTAACCCCTGATGCGTCTCAGACGCCAGATGCCATGAACCTTACACTGGTATTGCTGATATTTTTCTTTCTTGTTGCAGTGCTTGGCGCTGCCGTGTTTTATTACCTGACACTGCAAAACCTGGCGGCCGTCAAGCGCGAGGTCAATAAGTTGCGCGACCAGGCCGACGACGCGCGAGCCAGCGCCCTTTTGCGCAATGAACGCGCCCGCTGTTATCAGCAGCTGCTGGCACTGGAAGCAGATATCCAGTCACGCCAGCGCACCAGCCTGAGCCATGAAGAAACCGCCATGGTAGAAGTCAACCGGGAAGAAATACAGCATTGCGTCATCGCGCTGAAAAAATCGGGTAATTGGATGGGCCTGCCCTTTGACTTGGAGTGGCAGGACATGTGGGGTAATTTGCCACAATTGAGAAACCTGTACCGGGCAACCGTGATGCAAGCAGACCTTGGAGCGGACACCGCCGCAATGACGAATATCGTTGGCCCCGATAGCACCAATGCCGCAGCGGGTATGTCTCCTATGCCCGAGGCGCCGTCCCGATCCGCCGCAGGCTCCGATGTGCAGGTGCAGCAGCCGGACAACACCAAAGTGATGGCCGCTGCGATGAAAAATATGATGCGGAGTTCATAGCCATGTTATTACCTTCAGCCATGCGGCGTGCGCTGTGCAGCGCGATTCTGTGTTGTAGTGCGGCCCATGCGGGACTGTGGGAAGACGGTTATGCCGATTACCAGCGCAAAGACTACGCCAGTGCGGTGGCTAAATGGCAAATCGTGGCCGATACCGGAGACCGGGAGGCGCAGTCTTTGCTAGGCTTGATGCATTTATTTGGCCAGGGCACACCGCAGAGCTACCCCAAGGCCATGGTGTGGCTGCGCCGGGCTGCCGCGCAAGGAGAGCCCAAGGCGCAATTCCAGCTCGGCAAACTGTACTCCAGCGGGCAAGGCTACAAGGGCGAAGGCTTGGAGCGCGATTACCAAAAGGCCGCGATGTGGTTCATTATCGCCGAGGAGTCGGGGCATCCGGAGGCGGGCAAGTCGCTGAAAAAAGTGACCGCCGAGATCAGTGAAACGGATTTGGTGATTGCGCGCCGCTGGGCCAAGACCTGCATCAAGCGCGAATTCAAGGGCTGCGAATAAGTCTGCACCGCGGGTGAGTGCTGCCGGGCTCTTATTCTTTTTTGACCGTGATGCTCATGCGCCGGTTACGCGCATCTTTGGGGTCGTTGGGGTTGTAGGGCACAGTGTCGGCCACGCCCTCAATTTGTACAAAGCGGTCTGGTTTGACGCCGTTTTTCTCCAGCACCGAGCGCGTCGCTTCGGCGCGTTCGACAGACAGCAGCCAGTTATTTCTGCCTTCTTTATTCGCAAAGGGCGTGGCATCCGTATGGCCGCGCACCGCAATTTTGTTGGGCATGCCCGCTAGCGATTTGGCGATTTCGCCCAGCAAAGCCTGCGCCTTGGGTTGCAACTTGGTAGTTCCCAGCGGGAACATAGAGAAATCGGCTTTGTCGATGACCTCGATGCGCAGTCCGTCTTTGTCGCGGACAAACTGCACCTGTCCTTGCAGCTGTTCCAAGGCCGGGTTGGACGCCATGGCCTCCTTGACGTCTTTTTCCATCTGGTCCATTTTTCCTTTTTCACCACCCTGGCCTGTGCCGGTGCCGCCGCCTTCACCCTCTCCGGTCCCGGGTGACTGGTTTTGGGTTTTGGCGTCGTTATCCCTTGCGTTTTCGCTATTCGGTGAAGGGTCATTTTCCGTAGGGCCGCCCTCAGACTTTGGCGTCAGGCGCTCCATGAGCCCGGTTTGTTTGGCGGTGTAGGGGAAACCATCGGGATCAATAATCGAGCGTCCGCCCATGATGCCGTTGGAGCCGGCCAAGGCACCCATGGTGATGGCGCTTTGTGAAGCGGGCTTGAAATAGTCAGCCACACTTTTGCGCTGCGAATCGTTGGTGGCACCCAAAATCCACATCAACAAGAAGAAGGCCATCATGGCCGTCATCATGTCGGCCAGTGCAATTTTCCAACCGCCACCATGGGCACCGGCGTGCGCAGCGGCAATTTTCTTGACAATAATGGGGGCGAGCGGCGCGTCCTCTTCTGGCGCCGCAACATCTTCGGCGCCCGCCGGCGCAGCACCTGCGGGGACTTCTTCTTCCTTCGGCGCTTCAGTGGCCATGCTTACTTCCCGCGCAGCCCGTCAAATACTTCGGCAAAACTAGGTTGGTTGTGGTGGCTGATACAGACGCGCGCAGCTTCCAGAATCAGGGGCATGGGGTGGCCGTGCAAGGTGCCGACAATGATTTGCTTGACAACGCCGTACATACAGGCTTCGTCTTCAATAATTTGTTCTAGGCGCTTGGCAAAAGGCTCGAAAAATCCATAAGCCAAAAACACGCCGATAAAGGTTCCCACCAGCGCCGCACCCACCAGTCCACCGAGAATCGCAGGCGGCTGGTCAATGTTGTCCATGGTTTTCACCACACCCATCACGCAGGACACGATGCCCAGTGCTGGTAAGGCGCCAGCCAAAGTGGCAATAGCGGCAGAGGCCTTCAGTTCATCGTGGTGGTGGGTTTTGATGGCGCTGTCCATGATCTCTTCGACCGCCATGGTGCTGATCGTGCCCTGGGAGACAACCATCAAACGCACGGTGTCACAAATCAGGTGCAGTAGGGCGTGGTCGCCAATAATTTTGGGGTATTCGCCAAAAATGGCGCTGGATTCCGGGTTCTCGATATGGGCTTCCAGGGCCACAGCGCCCTCGGTTTTGAGGGTCTTCATCACCTTGGACACGCAGAAAATCGTGTTCAGGTAGTCATCTTTGTGGTACTTGGAGCCCTTAAAGCATCGTCCAATGCCCGCAAACACCGCTTTGACCACGTCTGGGCTGTTTCCCAAAAACATCCCGCCCAAGGCGGAACCGAAAATACACCATCCTTCAATGGGCGCCGCGTGGATAAACGGCGCCATGCTGCCGCCGCCCACGATGAAGCTGGCGAAAACGCAGACATTCAAGAAAACAACCCCGAAGATGCCAAACATAGTCGTTCCCAAAAGGACGGATTGTGACCAACTTGATTAACCACAAACCTGTAAAGGCCACACAAAGGTGGCCCGCAAAAAATTCACTTGGCGGCCGACCCTGTCGGCTCGCCAACACCCTCAGCTCAGTGCAACTGCGCTTGCTGTGGCAATAAAGTGGGCAACTGCGCCCAGGCTGACCGGATTTCCGACATCAGGTGCTGAACTTCCTTCAAAGCGTCCATATCGTTGTGCGCATTGGCGAAAATCAGACGCCTGGTGACGTAGTTGTATAAATCATTCAAGTTTTGTGCCAACTCGCCGCCACGGGTGAAGTCCAAGGCGCCTTGGAGACCGACCACAATGCGGCTGGCGCGGGCGATGGCCTTGCCTTTTTCCTGGATCTTGCCGTGGGTCAAGTGACCTTGGGCTTGCGACACGCTATCGACCAGGCCGTCAAACAGCATCTGGATCAGGGCCACGTTATTGGCCACAGAAGCCTGGGAAGCCAGGTTGTCGGAGCCGTAAGACTCCATCGCTTTAAAGTGAACTCGCATAACTGAATCTCCTACTGGGTTGCTGTACACAGTAGACATCGACGAGTGGCGCAAAAACTTGAGGCTGGGGGCATCATCGACCATGAATTTACCCTCCGGACTTGGACTTAGGCACGGACTTGGCCTTTTCTTCAATTCCCAGGGATAGTCGAAGCTTCTTAACAATACCGCTTAACAATTGGCTGACACGGGACTCGGTCACACCCAAAACCTCGCCGATTTCCTTCAAATTGAGCTCTTCCACATAGTAGAGCGACATCAGCAGTTGGTCGCGCTCGGGCAGTTCCGCGATAGCGTCGGTGACGGCACGCATGAAATCTTCATGCTCGACGATGGCATCGGGCTGGCGCGAGCGCTCGTCAGCGATTCCCAGCACTTCGTCATTGATGACTTCCATGGAAAGCGTCTCAAAGCGCTTGGCATTGCCGCGCTTTTTCTGAAACTCCTCAAGGTCGTCACCCATGTGCTCGGCCAATTCGCTTTGCGTAGGGGTACGGCCCAGTTCACTAGCAAGAAAATTGATCGCCTCGTTCTCAGACTTGTTAAAAGCCACTGCCGAGCGCGGCAAATAGGACAGCTGGCGTACTTCGTCCAAGATAGCGCCGCGCACACGGCTGAGGGCAAAACTCTCGAATTCGATGCCCTTGGTCGGGTCGAAGGCGCGCGCAGCCTCCAGCAGGCCGATCATGCCCACTTGCATCAGCTCGTCGAGCTCCATGAATGGCGGGATCCGCGCCTTCAGGTGCAAAGCCACGCGTTTGACCATGCCCAAATGGGCCATGACCAGCGCTTCGCTGGCATCATGGACCTCATCGTAGAGCTTGGTGGCAATCGCCATAGGACTTAGTCTTGGTGGCGCACTAGGCGTTCAACGAAAAATTGCATACCGCCCGAGAAATTCGCAATGGGGGGCATCTGGGTGATGGACTTGGCCAGGCGCTTGAAGTCACGCGCGCTATTGCTACGGGGGGCAAATTCGAGCACCGGCTCGTATTTTTTGTGGGCCGCCAGGATGGCGTCGTCGTTTTCAATCGAACCTAAGTAACGGGTAGTGAAATTGAGGAACTGCGCACACACTTGGTTGATGCGACGGTACAGGTTTTGACCGTCCGCCTGGCTATTGACCGCGTTGGGCACGATATAAATCTCGTTCAGGTCGTAATCCTGGATCAACACCTTGATGGTTCCATAGGCGTCGGCGATCGAGGATGGGTCGTCGCGCACGACGATATAACGGCGCTGGCAAGCACCCATAAAGGTAAGGACGGTGGGCGAAATGCCAGCGGCCATATCGACGATCAGGTAGTCAATTTCGTCTTCCAGCGCACTAAAAGACTGAACGATGCGCGAAGCCTGCACCCGGGTGAGCGAAGCCAGTTCTTTCACGCCGGAAGCGCCAGGCACCAGCATGACGCCATGGCGCGAGGTCACAATAATTTCCTGCAAGGTCTTTTGCCCACTCATAAAGTGGCTCAGATTGAAGGGGCACACGCAGCCCAACGCGATTTGGGCATTGGCCAGGCCCATATCGGCGTCAAACAACATGACGCGGTGACCCATCATGCGCAGGGCAATCGCCAAATTAACGGCCACGGTCGTTTTACCGACGCCGCCTTTGCCACTGGCGATGCCGATCACCTCGGTACGAGCAGTTTTAGTCATTCTTTTCCAGCGAAATTCTCAATTGAAGGGCCCACGCATACCCCGAGGGCTTGCAGGCGAAAACAGGCGTGGCGACGGCGGCGGCAATTTGACCGCAAGGGGTTTGGAAACCTGGATCGGGGCGATGGCTGTAATGGGGCCTATGGTCTCGGGCGCCCGCGAAAGCTGGGCCAAGGCCATTTCTACCAACGAAGCTGCACTCAAATCCCGCCTCAAAGCCCCCAACTGGGCTCCATCGCTCGCTGCAGACAGCGGCAGAAAATTATCGCAGAGAAACTCGACCAGGGGCCAGGGCTGGACGGATTCGTCTAATTTACTCACCATTAAGCTGTTCCAGCGGATGCCAGAGACGCGTAAAGCGCGGCGCAAGGTGGCGGTGGAAGCATCTGCCGCCACCAAGGCGTGGGTTATGCAGGTGGGGCAGACCGCCTGTATCTCCATGACCCGCTCCACCATATGGGTACCGCAGGTATCGATCAGCACCAGGCTGCGCCCTGCTAACTGCGCCAGCAGCGCACTTAATGCGGCACCGCTGTCCGCCCGAAAGCATTCGATCCCGATTTGATTGGCCAGGGCCTGGGTCTGGGCCCAGGCGCCCACGCGCTCGTCGCGGTAGCTGATGATGGCCACTTTGGCCGCTGCCTGTTGCGTGGCCACTTCGCGCGCCAAGCGCACGACCATGGTGGTTTTGCCGGATCCGGAGGGGCCGGCAACCACATGGATACCCGCTTGCGGCAGTTCCATGCTGGGACGGTGTGACACCTGCTCCAGTTGGCTGCGTACCGCCATCAAGGCCTCGTGCTCGCTGCGCATGTCTTTCACAGTATCCAAGAGCAAAGTACGCAATCCGCCCGGCATACCGGCGCGGGTGAAGGAAGCCATCAGCTCCTCCACTTCGGGGGACATATGCTGTCCATGGTTCCAAGCGGGTGCTTGCTGGGTCTGTTGGAATTCGCGCCGCAAAGCGGCCAGTTCCTCGCGGATTAAATCCATCATTTCGCGGCTGGCAAAGTCCTCGCGGCCTGAGGATTTGCGCTGCACCAGTGGCAGGGACTGGGCAGGGGCCGGCGTTTTGGCGACTTGGGCTTGGCCCTTAGGCTGGGTTTGTGCCTGGGCAAAATGGCGCTTGAAATCGGTAGTGGCTTCGCTGGGCTTGGCTGCCACCACGGGCTCAGGGGATTCTTCGATATCGATCGCTACCACCAACTCGGTTTGTCCGCCGACCATGTGATTGGAAATCACCAGGACGTTGCGGCCATACAAGGCCATGGCCTTGTCAGTGGCACTTTTGATGTCATGGGCCAGTATGCGTTTGAGTTCCATGGTGCTTGTTCCGCATTAAGTAGTTATAGGTGTCAGAGCGATCCTTGGGGATCAGGCCTGCTGGTTATCCGCACTCACGGTATGAATGACTTGGATCGACTGGTCATCTGGAATTTCGGCATAGGACAAGACCACCAATTCGCTGACGCGGTGGCGTACGGCCTTGGCCAGCCAAGGCCGGATCGCCGGTGAGACGACCAGCACGGCAGCGTGGCCCAGGTCTTCCACATCCTTGGATCCCTGGCGCAAAGCACCAAACAAGCGCTCGGCCAGTCCAGGCTCCATGACCACATTTTGGTTTTGGCTTTGCTGTTGCAGCACGTTGTGCAGCAATTGCTCCAGTGAAGGATCCAGCGTCATCACCGAAAGCGTTTCTTTTTCGTCAAGCAGGTTTTGCACAATCATGCGGCCCAGACGTGGCCGCAATAATGCGGTCAATTGCTCTGGCTCTTGGGTGCGGCCGCTCACTTCGGACAGGGTTTCCACAATCGTGCGCATATCGCGTATCGAGACCGAGTCATTGAGCAAGCCTTGCAAAGTACGGGTGAGTACGCCCAACGACAATTTGGACGGCACCAAGTCTTCTACCAGCTTGGGCGACTTAGCAGTCAGCTTGTCCAGCAATTGCTGTACTTCGTCGTGGCTGAGCAAATCGGCCGCGTTATCACGCAATACCTTGTTCAAATGGGTGGCCACAGCAGTGGCTGCATCGACCACGGTGTAGCCCAGGGCGCGCGCATGGTCACGCTGGGAGGGCTCGATCCATACCGCTTCCAAGCCGAAAGCTGGCTCGGTAGTGGGCGTTCCCTCTAAATTGCCATAGACCTGACCGGGGTTGATCGCCATTTCGCGTCCGACTTTGACCTTGCCGCGCCCACGCACCACGCCTTTGAGCACGATGTGGTAGCTGTCCGGGTCGATGCTCAGGGCATCGCGGATACGCACCGGCTGGATCAAAAAGCCCAGTTCGGCAGACAATTTTTTGCGCACGCCTTTGACGCGCGTCATCAACTGGCCACCGGTCTCGGCATTGACCAGTGGTATCAGGCCGTAGCCGATTTCCAGGCCCACCAGGTCCACCTGGTCCAGGTCTTCCCAATCCAGTTCTTTGGGCTGCTCGGCGGCGGCAACAGCAGCGGCTTCTGCCACTTTTTCCGGTGAATCAGCGGCGGCATCGCGCCGCAACAACATCCAGCCCAAACCGGCACTACCGGCGGATAAGAAAATAAACACCAAATGGGGCATGCCCGGCACCATGCCCAGTACGGCCATGATGATGGAGGTGACAAACAAGGCCGTGGGGTTGCCCAACTGGGTAGAGGCCTGCTCGGTCATGGACTCGGTGGTCGTGACCCGCGTCACCACAATAGCAGTGGCCAAAGACAACAAAAGCGAAGGAATCTGGGCTACCAAGCCATCGCCGATGGTCAGCAGAGAGTAAATCTTTCCGGCTTCGCTCAGGGACAAACCATGCTGACCAATACCGATAGCCAAACCGCCGACCAAATTAATAATCAAAATCAAGAGGCCGGCCATGGCATCGCCGCTGACGAATTTAGAGGCACCGTCCATGGAGCCGAAAAAGTCCGACTCCTGGCCGAGTTCAGCGCGCCGCAGGCGGGCCGTGTCCTGATCAATCACACCAGCGTTCAGGTCTGCATCAATGGCCATTTGCTTGCCTGGCATCGCGTCCAGGGTAAAGCGGGCATTGACCTCGGAGACGCGTCCTGCGCCCTTGGTCACCACGAAGAAGTTCACGATCATTAGGATCGCAAAAATAATGAAACCGACCACGTAATTGCCACCAATCACGAACTCTCCAAAGGCGGCAACGACTTTGCCAGCGGCCTCGTGGCCCTCGTGGCCATTGACCAAAATCACCCGTGTCGACGCCACGTTAAGCGCCAGGCGCAGCATGGTGGCAAACAACAGCACCGAGGGAAAGGATGAAAATTCCAGCGGCTTGCGCACTTTGATAGCGATCATGATGATCAGCAGCGCAGACGCAATATTGAAGGTAAACAGCACGTCCAGCACCATGGGGTGCAGGGGGATGACCAACATGCCCATGATCAACAAAACCAGGGCCGGGATGCTCAGGTCATTGAAGTTGAACTTGGACAAATTTTGTCGGATTGTCGACAGGGTCAGCGTGCTCATAGTCAGTATTGGGTAGAAATCGGCAGGTTAAAGTAGTGTGCAGGCTTGGGTTTTAGCGGGTGTCAAGGTCTTGAAGCAAGCTTTATGCCACGAGCTTTGACTGCCTGATCCCAAACTGGCATGGCGGCAAACCCTTACCAGTCACGTTTCTTGCGTTACACATGGCATTGCCACATCTAGTGGCTCGCTCAAGGATGGAAATTTCCATGGACCCAACGACGAATTTTTTGACCGCTCCGACCCCGTCTACGAGGGGAAATGATGGTTTAGCCGGCTCTGGCACGGGTGACATCAGCCCTTCAGGGGCCCAATTTGCGGGGGTGCTCAATGGGCAAATGCTCAAGCTCGAACGGCAAGCCCTTGCCCCATCGGCCAGCGAATCCGTCGATTTGCAGGTCTTGCGCCTTGGCAATAAGCTCAATGTCATCACGACCGACGCCCCCTTGCCCGACCTAGCCAGCTTGGCTGATTTCGCGCGGGCCCAGGGTTTGGGCGAATCGGCGGTACAAGCGCTTTTTGGCGTAAGCGGCATGGGCAGCCCAGCGCTCAAGGGGCTTGCGTCCCCGGAACTCGCCGATACCGGAAGTCCCCAAGCCGCCATGGCGCTGGCCCAGGCCAGTTCCAAAGACCTGTTACAAATAGGCGCTTCGCCAGAGGCCATTGGGGCGATCGCCGGTCAAAACTGGTTGAACTTGCGCGCGCAAAATGCTGCAGCGGCGGCCATTAGCATCAGCGCTGAATCGCTCGCGAGGCAGGCTGCGGATTTGCAATCCGCCGCCACGGCCGCCAGCGCGCCGCAACTGGCTGTGACAGCCGTGTCTGCTACCGGTTTGGACGCCTTGCAAGCCTCGACCGTGCCGCCGGTGGACGCGCCCCTTGCGATAAATCCCTTGCTAGAGGCGCAAGCGGCCCCCATCGCTCCGCTGGCCACATCCTCTGCGCTGAGCGCCTTGCTGGCGGGACAAAGGGCTGACCCCGCCAGCGCCAAAACGGCCGCCGAACGCGGGCCGCTAGCCGTCCGACCCCATCTACAGGCAGACCAGGATGCGGCAGCCGTACTGGCCGCTGCGGTGCAGGCAGGCCTAGGCTTGGTGCCCCTGCAGCAGACCGCGGACTTGGATGCTTCACGCGTGACGGTGACCAGCCTGTCCATTGAAAAGCCCACGAGCGCGGGAGAAGTCGACGTGGTCGAAACTGGTGCCCTGGCCCTGGCAGCGGCTAAAGCACTGATCCCAACCAACGCGCCGCTGCGCACCAGCGGCGTCGAAGCCGAACTGCGGCTGCCCGAACAAACCGCAGGCGACCTGCAAATCCGCTTGGTGCCGCCAGACCAGGCCATTACCCAGCGCCTGGCACAGATGGCGGGCAAATCCAAGTCCATCAACTGGTCTGCGCTGCTAGCAGGCCAAAAAGTGTCCGACACACTTGCGGGCCTGGCGCAAAGCCCCTCGCCCGCACTCGATGACGCACAAGCCAAACTGGTCGCGCAAATGCAAGCCAATGGCCAACTACCGGCCTCCGATGACCCAGCCCGCAATGCCCTGCTGGCCAAATTGCAAGTCCAGGCCGCAAGCGGCGGCACAAGCCCTGCCGGCTTGGGCTTGGCCCCGGGCACCCAAGCGCCGAATCTGGCACCCAATACACAGCCGCTTACCGGTGCAGCCCTTGCCGCTAGCCAAAACGCAGCGCAAGCGACTGTCACAGGAAACGAAAAGTTACTGGCAAGCCAAAGCGCCCTAGCCGTGCAAGCGGCCGGTAGTGCGCCGACACTAACGCCAGCACGCACCAGCAGCCTGTGGGAAAGCGTGCGCATAGAGGTGCCCTCCGGGCTGCTCTTGGAGGCCCTGGAAGAACATCAGGCACAAGAATCGGATGCCGAGCCCACCTTGCCTGGCGGCGCCGGCGCCGAGAGCCGCCCTAGCGTTAACCTCGCCCCAAGCCAAGGCGCCGAAAAAGCGCAAGCGGCCACACCGCAAGCCCTGGCCGAGCAGCGCGCTGCCCAGTACCAACAGGTGGCCGACCAACTGGGCGAGGCCATGGCCCGGCGCCTGATGGCCCAAATCGAGCGTGGTCAATGGAAGATGCAATTGCGCATGCAACCGGCTGCCCTGGGTCGCATCGACGTCGAGTTGGATATGCACGCAAAAGGCCTGGATGCCACGTTTACTTCGGATAACGCGGTCACCCGCGAATTGATGGCCCAAGGCTCTGCGCGTTTGCGCGACACACTGACACAAACTGGCACAACAGTTGCTTCAGTGGTAGTGAATGGGGATTCAGGCCGTCAATCCGGCGGAAATTCGACACCCGGACAAAAATTCAAGAGCGGGCAAAACGCCGATAACAAGAAAGCCGCTGCCCAAGCGCAAGTCCAGACGGCCGCTCCGGCGCCGGCTGCGCAGGGCGATGGTCTGAATCTATTGGCGTAAGGCCGGCCCGAAAACGATTGCAATTGAAGAACCCAGATTGAGAGGTAACTTATGGCAGACGCAGCACCAGCAGCAGAACCGGAAGCGGAAGGCGAAGCCAAGCCGAAGAAGCCAATCGCACTGATTATTGGCGTAGTGGTAGGCATCATTGTGCTCATCGCCGGTACGGTGGTAGGCACGCTCTTGCTCGCCAAGCAAACCGGATTTTTTGCGCCTCCTCCTAACCCCGAGGCCATGCTGGAAGGCGAAGGCGGCGATGGCCATGGTGAAAAAGCGGCCGACGGCCACGGTGCACCAGCGGCCGACGGCCACGGCGAGAAAAAAGCCGACGCCCATGGCGCGCCTGCTGACGCCCACGGGGGTGGTGGTGGTCATGGTGACAAAAAAGGCGACGCCAAAGATGCCGGCGGCCCGCCCAAGTTGAATAAAAAATCACCGGACAGCCCGCGCTTTGAATACACCTATTTCCAATTGGAACGCGAATTTTTGGTCAACCTCAGCGGATCGAAAAAAGTGATGTCGGTGCAAATCGCCTTGATGACCCGTTACGACGAGCGCGTGATCGAAAATGTGAAGAAGCATGAGTTTGCACTGCGCTCGGCCATCATGGACGCCATGCGTATGACGACCGAGGCAGACCTGGCCAAGCCCGACTTCCGCAAGGACTTGGCCAAGAAGGTCGCCGACGTGATGAATACATTGCTGGAAAAATATGAGGACTTCGGCGGCGTCGAAGAAATCAATTTCACCAACTTTATCGTCCAGTAAATACCGACCCCACCGATAACGCGCTTTGCACTATGGCCGATAACCTGCTTTCCGCTGATGAACTCTCGGCCTTGGCCGAAGGGGTGAATGACGGCTCGATCGCGGTAGATACCGGCTTTAATACGGCGGCCCGCGTGAAAAAGCACGACCTGGCCAGCGAAGATAGCAGCCTGGGCGTCAATGTTGGCTCGATTGACATGATTAATGAGCGTTTTATTCGCTTGTTCCGTCCTCAATTGATGGATGTATTGCGCACTAGCCCCCGCATCAACCCCACCAAAGTACAGATCGTCAAGTTCGGCGACTATGTGAAGGAATTGCGCGCTCCCTTGTCGGTCAATGTCATCCGCATGAACCCGCTGCGCGGCTTCACGCTCATGGTGATGGATCCCACCATTGTGTTTAGCTCTTTAGACAGTTTTTTTGGTGGCTTTGGCAAAGGCACTTTAGGGCAACTTTCACCCGGACGCCTATTCACTCCGATGGAAACGCGCATCATCAATATGATTTTGGACGTGACCTTTCGCAACCTCAAAGAAGCCTGGAGTCCACTGATGCCAGTGGACTTCGAGTTTGTCAGCTCCGAGATCAACCCGCAATTTGCGCAGATCGCCGACGAAAACGATTTGGTGATTTTGAGCCGTTTTGAGACGGAGACCGCAACCCAGAACGTGGGCTTTTTTGACATCGTTCATCCCTACACCTCGCTCAAACCGGTACGTGAACTCTTGCGCAGCCGGGTGCAGTCGGGCGACGGTAACGAGGACTCTGACCGCCAATGGCGTGGCGAACTGGAAGACGCCGTGGGCGGCTCCTGCATGGAAGCGCGCGTGGTGCTGGGCTATATCAACTCCACCCTGCGCGTGGTCGAGTCCATGCAAGCGGGCGATATTTTGTATTTCAAGAAGCCCGAGTTTGCGGTACTTGAAGCCAATGAAATTCCGGCCTTTGAGGTGCATGTGGGCACGCTGGGCGCCCAGGTGGCCGTTCAGGTTGAACGTGCCGTTGTCCCAGGCAAATCCTAACGATTGAGGAAACATCCTATGACCGAAGCACTGACCGACGAAAGCGCCGCCAGCCACGACGCAGAAAACCAGATCAACCCCGAAGTTCTGCAAAATATCAGCGTCACGCTGAGCATTGAAGTGGGCCGCGCGATGATCAAAATCAAAGACCTGATGCGCTTGACACAAGGCAGCGTGGTCGAACTCGATCGCATTGCCGGCGAGCCGTTGGATCTCCTCATTAACAACACCGTAGTCGCACAAGGCGAAGTGGTGCTGGTCAACGAACGCTATGGCATACGCCTGACGCGCGTGGTACCGGCATCCGAGCGGATGAAGAATCTGTAGGCGTAGCATGGGCACGGCCGGCGCGAGCGGAGTCGATTGGCTACGGGTCAGCGGCAGCTTTGTATTGGTATTGCTGCTCTTGGGCGGCATGCTGTGGCTATTGCGTCGCATGAAAGACATGCAGGTGCGCCATAAGGGCCCGGCCTTACTGGAACTGCGCGAAACCATTCATGTCGGACCCCGCCAAAAAGTCGCACTGCTGCGCGTCGGCGACAAACACGTACTCGTGGGTATCGGCCCGCAACAACTAGTGGCCTTGGGTGAAGTTGAACCCTTTGGCAGCACGCAAGGAACGCTCAGTGAAAGCTAAATACGGCGCCAGCCTTCTGCTGCTGCTCTTGCTGGCAGTGCCTGCCTATTCTTGGGCGCAAGGCATCCCCATGGTCAACGTGACCGGCACCGGCAAAGACACGCAGTACAGCTTGTCCTTGCAATTGCTGGCACTGATGACGGTGCTGACGCTGCTGCCCTCGCTGCTGCTGATGATGACCTCGTTTGTGCGCATCATCATCGTCATGTCTATTTTGCGCCAGGCCCTGGGAACCGGCCAGACGCCGCCCAATAACGTGCTCGTAGGCATATCCCTGTTTCTCACCTTATTCATCATGGCACCGACGTTGGAGGCGGTTTACCAGAACGCCGCTGTGCCCTATATGGAGCAGGGTATGAAATTCGACAAAGCGCTGGCCGCCGCCGAAGCGCCTATGCGCAGCTTTATGACCAAGCAAACGCGCGAAGACGATATTGGCATGTTCATGCAAATGGCCCGCAACAAGGATGTGGCCAGTGCCGATGCCGTGCCCTTCACGACGCTGGTACCCGCCTTTATTACCTCCGAGCTGAAAAGCGCTTTCACCATCGGTTTCTTGATTTACATCCCCTTTGTGGTGATCGACTTGATTGTGGCCAGCGTACTGATGTCCATGGGTATGGCGATGTTGTCCCCCATGATGATTTCTATGCCCTTCAAATTGATGTTGTTTGTGCTGGTAGATGGTTGGAGCCTGATCATGGGTTCGCTGGCTGCCAGCTTTGTGACCTAAATTGCAACTGGAGAAAAAACATGGATATCGCAGCCGTTGTAGATTTAGGCCACGAGGCACTTTGGATGGTAGTGCTTATTTCTGCACCCCTGTTAGGCGTCTCGCTCGCCGTAGGCTTGGTCATTGGCATCATCCAGGCGGCGACGTCGATTAATGAGCAGACACTGAGCTTCATACCTAAGCTGGCGGCCCTGGCCATCACGCTGGCGCTGGTCGGCAGTTGGCAACTTGCCACCTTGGTGGACTACACACGCAGCCTGTTTCAACGTATTCCCACGCTGTTCGCCTGAGCGCTGCACCAGGGGACCTTGCGCACCATGAACCTGCTGGCCGCCGACATCATTGAAAGGTTTTATACCTTTTTATGGCCTATGCTGCGCATTTCTGCGCTGCTGTTGTCGGCGCCGATTTTTTCTCTGCGCGCATTGAACACCCGTATGCGCGTGCTGCTGGGTGTGGCACTGACCTGGATGGTCTACCCGCTGTTTGACTGGCCAACCATCGACCCGGTCTCACCTGCAGGGCTGGTGGAGGTTTTTAACCAAGTTTCCATCGGCCTGGTTATGGGCTTGTCACTACAAGTGATTACCGCCGCTATTTTGTTGGCAGGACAGTCCATCTCTACCGCCGTGGGCTTGTCCATGGCCATGTTGATGGACCCCAACTTGGGTAATGTACCGGTGATCGCGCAGTTCGTACTGATTCTGTCCACACTGATTTTTGTCGGTCTGGGCGGACACACCATGCTGCTGGCATTGGTCGTGGATAGCTTTAGCAGCTTACCCATTGGTAAAGGACTGCTCACTGCCACCGCCTGGGCGCATTTTGTGAAATGGAGCTCCATGATATTTTTGGGTGCAGTGCTGATGGCCTTGCCCATCATGGTGACCATGTTGTTTATCAACATCGGCCTGGGCGTGGCCACGCGCGCGGCGCCCAGCCTGAACCTTTTCTCCCTCGGCCTACCTGTGATGATCGTGGCTGGCTTTGCCGTCATGATGGTCGCGCTGCCTAGCATGGGCGCACGCATTGAGTGGCTCTGGCTGCAGGGCTTTATGGAAATACGGGGCCAGATCAGCCCTGCCGGAGGCTAAGCCATGGCAGATGACAGCGGCGATCGCACCGAAGACCCGACCGCGCGGCGCCTCAAGCGTGCGCGCGATGATGGCCAGGTCGCCCGCTCCGGCGAACTGCCGGCTGCAGCCGTCATGATTTGCAGCGTCTTCATGCTGCTGATGATGGGCGAAGTCTGGTTCAAGCAGCTCTCGGTATATTTCGGCGCTGGCTTTAGCTTTGACCGCAAATTACTCGAGTCACCGATGCTGCTGCCCGCAGCCTTTGGCAGCCAGTTACTCCACGGCCTGCTCCTGGTTTTGCCACTGATGTTGGTCACCATGGTCGTAGCGATACTGGCCTCGGGCGCGACCGGTGGTTTCCTGTTTTCGCTCAAGGCCGTTCTGCCGGATTTTTCCAAACTCAATCCTATTTCGGGGATGAAGAAAATCGTCGGCGCGGATGCGGCTGTCCAGCTCATCAAATCGATTCTGAAAATGGTCTTGATTGGCACGGTGCTGGTCAATTTGCTCAGCCACCATTTCGCCGAACTGATGGCTCTAGGCGCCATGGCCATAGAGCCGGCCCTGGCCAAAGCCGGCAGCCTGATTTCCGAGTCGGTGATGTGGCTCACGCTGTGTCTGGTACTGATCGCGATGATCGATGTACCGTACCAAAAATACAGCTTTATGAAGCGTATGCGCATGACCAAGCAGGAAATCAAAGACGAGCATAAAGATATGGAAGGCCGCCCCGAGGTGAAGGCGCAAATCCGCCGTCGACAGCGCGAAGTGGCCACTGCACGCATGATGCAAAAGGTCAAAGAGGCCGACGTCATCATCACCAACCCGGAACACTTTGCGGTCGCGCTGTCTTACGACCCGACCTCAGATGGTGCGCCGCTGCTGCTGGCCAAAGGTGTAGACCATACGGCGGCGCGCATACGCGAAGAAGCTAAAACGCACAGTATCGAAATCTTTGCTGCGCCCGAACTGGCGCGTGCGCTGTACTTCACCACCGAGTTGGACCAACCTATCCCCGAGGCCTTGTATTTTGCGGTAGCGCAGGTGATCGCTTATGTGTTCAGCCTGGCCCAGGTCAAGCCCGGCGTCGATCCCATGGCCCGTCCCTCCCCCAAACTGCCGCCCTCCATGCTATTTGACACCGATGGCAAGCCTTTACACCCTGAGGCAGTACCCGCATGACCGAACTTCAATTTCCTGGCGACGACAGTATCGCGGGCGTGCAGCCGCTGTTGTTCCGCGTTGCCGACCGCATGCGCCTAGAGGGCTATGTCTCTGCATTGGTGCAAGACAATATGAGCCTGTCTTTAGTCAGTGGCTTTGACGCCATATTGGACCACTACGGGAAATTGCTGGTAGCTCGTCTGCGCGAAGCTGCGCCGCACATCGGTCTGGAGGTGTGCTTTCCCGCCAGTGCCGATGCGCTGATCACCCGGTTTAACGAAGTGCTACAGGACTACTCCATCGAAGACGCGATGGGTGCCAAGTTCCATAACGCCCCGCCCAAAATCTGGATCGTGCACGACGCGGGCGCATTGCCGGACAATGAAATCCAGCTGCTAGCGCGCTTGGTACAGCATTTTCCGGGGGCCAATATCCGCGTAGTCATGCTGTTTAATGCGTCCAGTCAGAAACAAAAACTACTGGCCGCTTTCGGCCGCCGCATATTGAATTGGGAAATCGAGCCGCCCACGGAAGAGCAATCCGAGGTCTTGCTCGAGCAGGCACGCGCGCAAGGCCGCGAGGGTGTGGTGGGGGCGCTGCTGCGCCAGATCGCACCGCCAAAAAAGCGGGTACCACACCCCATGGCCATGCCCGACCTGGTGGCCGAACCGCCACCGGCAACGCCACCTGCCGAGCCACAAGGCAGCGCCGCTGACCAAGAGGCCTTGGCACCGGCCAGCGCGCCAGCGCGCAAACTCTGGTTGTGGGCCGGCCTCGCGTCGGTACTGCTGCTAGTGTGCGGTTTCGGGGTGGCCCTGCTGTACGGCGTTATTCCTACCGGTGACAAAGCTGTCCAGGAATTGCGGGATTTGCTGCGTACCAACAGTGACCGCAGCACGCCTGCTGCTGGTGCCGCTAGCAACAGCCCACCCGCCGCCCCGGCATCCAAGCCTGCAGCCGCTGCAAGCGAAGGCAATGCAGCAGCGAACCTGCCCGCTGGCGCGCCGGTGGCGGCAGTTGCGCCGCCGGCAGCCCCCCCCCCACCTAAAGCGATCGAAGAGGTGGAAACGATTGTTCCCAGTACGAGTGCGCGTGGCAAGCCCCCCGCGGCTGTGACTGAACCAGCACCAGCAAAAGAAGTGAAAGAAGCGCCCAAGGCGCTTGACGAAGCCACCATTTCGCAAAACCAGGCGGGGCAAGCCTGGGTACGACAGATGCCAGCTGGCACTTTCTTGGTCCAGCACACGATTGTTCCCAGCTATGCCGAGGCCAATACCTGGTTGCAGGCCCACCCCAATTTGCGGCGTGCGCGCATCGTGGCCAATTACCTGCCCAACCTGCCCGCGCTGCAGTACTCGGTAGTCTCTGGCCCCTTTAGCTCGCTAGGCGATGCCAGTGCCTATGCCGATAGCCCGGGTGTGCCCAAAGACCCGCAAATCCGCTCGGCGCGCTTTATGAAAGAACAGTTTTCCCAGGACAACCTGGTGGGTAGCAACCAGCGACGCGGGGAGAACAAGCGATGAGCGAGCCAGAATTTTTTCCCAGCCATGCACCCCACCATGTGGAGATGCCCGAAGGCAGCAATGTTGCCAAAAGTAAATCCGCGCACGTAGGCACCGATATCCGGCGCGTCGCCAAAGACGAAAACATCGCCGAAGAAGATTTGGACATAGCGCCGGAAAACACCATTCTTTTGCAAAGTGCCAGCATTGCAGCCAACAATATTGTCAAGTTGCCGCCGCAGGAAAAGACCGTACTTAAAACGGTTGCCATTAAATCCGCAGCGCCGGCCGCAAACGCCAACAACGCAGTCGGTGCCAGTGCCTTGGCGGACGACGTAGAAGCGGAATTTGAAACCGAAGAAATGGTTGAAATGGATTTCCCCGCCCGCGTGATTCAACTCAAGATTGAAAACGACGCGATCCGTGTACAGCTCAAAGCGCTCGATGCGCTCATGAAGGGCGGCTAAACCCAAGCCCCCGCGCCACCAAGAGGTAACACCCTATGTCTGACACCCCAAGCACCTTGACACCTGATGAAGCCTCGGCGATCGAAGCCATCGGCGGCGCGCCACCGGCAGCCACTAGCGATGCCACTGCACACGAGGGCGGGACGGAACCCGTATTGCACGAGGAAAGCGGCAGTGACGCTGCGCATGCGCACGCCGAACACGGCAATGAAGGCGGTGCGCTGCATAGCGGCGAACACGACCACGACCATGGCGATGCGCATCACGCAGACCACCACGAAGCTGCGCATGCGGCACACGAAACCCAAGACGCGGACATGGCGGAAATGAAGTCCACCATGCTCGACTCTGCCGAACTGGCCAACCGGGCCGCGGGCATGGCGGCCAAAGCAGCCGGCGATATGCATGGCGCGTCTACCCAGCTGATCGAGAGCTATGCCGGTCAAAAAATGTACCTCATCATTGTGCTGGCCGTGTTTGGCCTGCTGATGGTGCTGGCCATGAGCGTGTTTGCCTTCATGTCCTTTAGGCTGCAACAGCGCGTAGCCCAGGCCGACGCCATGCTGATCGCCGTGGGCAAGCGCGTGATCGCCATGGACGAAGGGTTGGAGCTATTTACCGGCCATGGCGAAGCCCTTCGCGAAGTGGCGAGCAAGCAAGACGCCATCATCAGCGCGCAAACCAAAATCGAACTGCGCCTGGACGAAGTCATGCGCGGGGTGCAGGCTGCCGCCGACTCGATTGCCAAACCGGCCGCCCACGATAAAGACAAAGACAAAACACCCGATGTGGCCAAGCTGATCAAAGACTTGGACAGCAAGCTGCAAGCCCAGGCCAGCGCCATTAGCAACCTGAGCAACCAGGTACGCGCAGTGGGCACACCAGCGCCGGCCCGGCCCGATCCGGCCGCGGTACGCAAAGAAGCAGAAGCCCTGGTTCGCCAGCTCAAAGCCGCAGAAGCCAGCGTTAAACCGGCAGCGCCTAACGGCAGCACGACAGCGCCCAACGCTGCGCCCAAAGCCCCCGAAAAACCAGTAGAAAAAGTGGTGCAATACCCGCGCATTCAAAACACCGGCAAAACGCCCGAAACGCAGTAAGCCTGGCCCCGGGCTGGACCGCAGCAGAGCGCTAAGGGCCTTCGCGCAGGCCAAATTTCTGGATTTTTTCGATCAAGGTGGTGCGCTGCACGTTCAGGATGCGCGCCGTCTGCGATACATTGCCATTGGTACGGCTCAGGGCCTGGGCAATCAGGTCGCGCTCGATTTCAGCCAGCCGATGCTTCAAAGACAAACCTTCGGGTGGTAAGACCGGTAAAGCCTGGGACATAAATGTCATTTGCTCGACCTGATTGGGTTCGTCCTCGGCTTCGTCCTCATCGGATAATTCGTCGAACAAGCCGCCCGAAGTAGGGCCATCTCCGAAAGCACCCGCGGCCAAGGCCGGATCCATCTGAGGCAACTCCCCTACATCGGCCAGCGCTTTGTAGGCCAACATGCCTTTGGGTAGCAAACTCTTTGAAAAATCTTTCAACTCCAGGCACTGACCGGCAAACAAGGTGCTGAACCGGTCAATCAAGTTGGACAACTCCCGCACATTGCCAGGCCATTGGTAGGACTGCATGGCGTAGGTAAAGTCCGGCGCGAAGGTGATGGGTTTTTCACCCGCTCCGGCGTGGTGTTTGGCAAAAAATTGCAGCAGCAAAGGCACGTCATTGGCGCGCTCGCGCAATGGTGGCGTATTGAGCGGAAGCACATTGAGCCGGTAATACAAATCTTCCCTGAACCGCCCAGCGGCAATTTCTGCCTCCAAGTCGCGGTGGGTGGCGGCAATCACCCGTACATCAATTGGAATCGGCTTGGTGCCCCCTACCGGGTCGATCACCCGCTCTTGCAAAACGCGCAGCAATTTGACCTGCAATTCCAGCGGCAAATCGCCGATTTCATCCAGAAAGATCGATCCGTTGTGCGCCAACTCAAAGCGCCCCACCCGATCGGTCACGGCGCCGGTAAAGGCGCCTTTGCGGTGCCCAAACAGCTCGCTTTCAATTAAATCTTTAGGTATGGCTGCGCAATTGATCGGCACAAAATTGGCGTTGGCCCGGTGCGACAAATCGTGGAGTGACCGCGCCACAATTTCTTTGCCGGTGCCGCTCTCACCGGTAATCAATACGGTCGAACTCGATGCCGCCACCACAGGCAAGAGGTCCCGGATGGCCCGGATGGCATCACTTTCACCAATAAAATTGATAGCGTTTCGCGACATGGAACCTTGTGTGGGACAGGCCCCCGCGCCTCGAAGAGAGCGCCTTAATCGGGGCTTACGGCAAAATCATACCAGTAAGTGTCAGTTTTCAGACAGTACACCAGTGTTTTTTTGAATTTTTCATGATTTGTTTCTTAAATTACACGAATTACCCGTGTTTTAGACGTCTTTTAATAAATTCGTGCTAGTTGGTACGCAAACTGCATAATCAGCCTCGACCCGATGCCGATGGCATTGCCAAGGTCTGGCAATGCTGCTCAAACATAGACCACCGCTGTGACCGAACTCGCTCCCGATTTGCAACTTGCCGCGCTCACCAATTTGGGCCTGATGTACGCCCAGGGTCAAGGGGTGGAGCAGGATTTCGCGCGCGCGCTGGACTGCTACCGCCAAGCAGCGGAACACGGTGTGCCACAGGCACAGTCCAATCTGGCCGTGATGTACGCCCACGGCCAAGGCGTGCAACAAGATTTTTCGCAAGCCCACAAATGGTACCGGGCCGCTGCCGAACAAGGCCTGCCTTACGCCCAAACCAATCTGGCCGTGATGTACGCCAACGGTCAAGGCACGGCACGCGACTACCAGCAGGCGCTCAAGTGGTACCAGGCGGCCGCCGAGCAGGGTGATACCAGTGCACAGCGCGGCCTGGGCGTGATGTACGCCAACGGCCAGGGGGTGCCGCAGGACTTTGGGCTTGCCCTACAGTGCTACCAAGGTGGTGCGGCCGCAGGTGACGCAGCCGCACAATACGGCATGGGCGTGATTTACGCCAACGGCCATGGGGTACCACAAGACCTGCAACAGGCCTGCCATTGGTACCAGTTGGCCGCAGCCCAAAACCATTTGCACGCTTTATTCAACCTGGGCTTTTTGTATTCCAATGGCCAAGGAATGCCGGTGGACTTGGGGAAAGCCCTGGACTGCTATGAACGGGCAGCGGCCTTGGGCGATGCAGCGGCGCAGTACAACTTGGGTGTCCTCTACAGCAGCGGCCAGGGCGCCGACTTGAACACCGAAAAAGCCTTGCACTGGTACCAGAAAGCGGCCGAGCAAGGCGATGCGGCGGCCCAATTCAATTTGGGTTTGATGTACGCCACCGGACAGGGCGTGGGGCAGGACGATGCCGCGGCGCTGGCTTGGTACCAATTGGCCGCCGACCAGGGCGACGTGCAGGCCCAGTACAACCTGGGCGTGATGATTGCCAATGGCCAAGGGACCCTAGCCAGCCGGACCGTGGCCATGCAATGGCTGCAACTAGCGGCCGACCAGGGCGACGTGCTGGCCTGGTACAACCTGGGCGCGCTCTACCAAGAAGGGGCGGACCAAGCACCGGACTACCAGCGCGCCTTGCTTTGTTACCGCAAAGCGGCGCAAGGTGGCCAGGCCGATGCCCAGGCGGCGCTGGGCTGGCTGTATGCCAATGGCATGGGCGTACTGCAAGACTTTGTACGTGCCCATATGTGGTTTAACGTGGGTGCAGTCAGCGGCCATGCGCAAGCGGCCAGCGGACGCGAATTTGTAGCCCAGCAAATGACACCGTCGCAAATCGCCCAAGCGCAGGACATGGCGCGCAAATGCATACAGGAACAATTTGCCGGCTTTGACTAGGTGGGCTGCCGCCTCTGAAGCCGCGCCACCAGGCCGGTTGCCAGCGCCTACCCCTACCCATCACACCGCATTCGCAGCACCATGTTTGACGACACCACGGACCTCGACTACCAAGCCTACTTTGCCGACGCCACCGGTGCAGTGCAAGAGGTATTGGCCGGTGCGCGCCAGCACGTGGTGTGCGCGCTGGCACATGATTGCAGCCGCCATTGGTTTGAGCTGCTGTTGCAAGTGCGCCGCCGCGGCGTCGCGCTACGGCTTCTGGTACCCGATACATCGGCCAACCGCCAATCGTCCATCGCCTGGGAGCGACTGAGCGCGGCCGGGGGCGAAATGCTGTGGCTAGACCCTACTGCGCCCGTCTTGCAAACCTCCGTGTGCGTGATCGACGGTCATACGGTGCTCAGCGGCGCACTGGCGGACTTAAGCACGCTCGCGCGCGAAGACTTCGCCGGCGTAGTGCGCCAAAGTGACTTGGGCCTGGCACAGCGCTGCCTGCAAGGCCTTGAGGCCCTGGTACCGCAGGGGGCAGAGGCTGCCATGCCTGCCGCGCCGATGCCTGCCAGCAGCCAGGCCCTGATCCTTAGTGCCGACCTACCAGCACGCACAGCTTCCTGGCAAAGTGCACTTTTGCATTGTCACAGCCTGGCGCTGCAAGCCGAGCTGGACGAAATGCAGCGCACTCTGCAAAGCTTTGACCGACAGCAGGACGCGAGCATTGGCGATTTGCTGCGCGAGTTTCTGGACCTCAAGCGCCAGTACCTGGCCCAGATGCACGCCCGCTTTGGCGGCGCCGAGCGTCAAGCCCAGGCACAGCATGCCGACGAAAGTTTCAACCGCTATACCGAAAGCCACCCTGACGACGCGCGCCTGGATACGCCCCCTGAATTGGAGCCGCATGCGCAACAGGAACTTAAACGTCTCTACCGCAAACTGGCCATGCAATGCCACCCGGACCGCGTCGACTCCGCGCTCGAAAAGCAACAGGCTCAGGCTTTGTTCCAACGCTTGCAGCGTAGTTACCAGGCCAGCGATTTGCGCGGCCTGCAAAGTCTGCGCGCGCAATTAGAACGGGGCCAAGAGGCCAGCAGCGCGCGCGCGCCAGGCGACACCGCCCCCGCCAGCCGCGCACCGGTCCCTTGGGTTTTGGAATTGAGCGCGCTACAAAGCACCTTGGCGCAGCAACACGCACACCGCCTGGAAATTTTGCAAAGCCCCACCTGGCGCACCCTGGCAAGCCAAGGCCGCTGGGACCTGTGGTTCGCCCAACAAGCCAAACACCTGCAAACGGAAGTCCAGCGCTACCGCCAAGCGCTGCAAGCAGCACGCGTTGAAGGCATTGCGCACATCCATCAAAGCTGAGCATGGGGCAATTACAAGTATCACCTGCCGCCGCCCTGACGCCGATGGAGCGCAAACGCATGGACATGGTGGCCCACACCTTGGCTGGCTTGCACGAAAGCCAGGCCTTGCAATTTTTTCGCGACCGCCCTGCCCTGTTAGCCTCCTGCCTGCAACAGCATTACCCACTGGACGCGGCCCTGGTGCAAGCCCTGGGACTGCGCAAAGATTGGCGCATGCTGAGCGCCAGCCGCGTGCTGCAATGGTCAGACGGCCTGATCGAAGCGCATAGCGACAGTTGGGATTGGGAACTACTCAGTAAAAACCAGGCTTTGCCCTGGTCTGGTGCGCTGATTGAGCGCTACGCCGAACGCTGGAACTGGCAGTCTTTGTGTACCAACCCCGGCCTGCCCTGGAGCCAGGCCTTATTGGAACAATTTGTCTATCGTTGGAACTGGGCGGTACTGAGCCGCAATGCGCAATTGCCCTGGACCGGCGCATTTATTGAAGCCAATGCGCACCGCTGGGACTGGAACGCGCTCAGTTGGAATACCGGTCTACCTTGGACCGGCGCATTGTTGGACAAGTACCGGGACCGCTGGGACTGGACCGGCCTGAGCGCCAATAGCGCCTTGCCGGGCGACGCGGCATTGGTGGAGCGCTTTGCTGCCCGGTGGCAGTGGACCTGGCTCAGCGCCAAGCCCAGCCTCCTTTGGAGCGAAGACCTGCTGACCCGCTATGCGGCGCATTGGGACTGGCAGGTCCTCAGCGGCCAGGCGCAATTGCCCTGGAGCCACGATCTGATTGCACGCCATGCCGATCTCTGGGACTGGCGCGCCTTGAGCGCCAACCCCCACTTGCCCTGGACCCTCGAACTGCTGACAGCCTGGCAGGCGCGCTGGGACCAGGCCGCCTTGTGCAGCAACCCCGCACTGCCTTGGGACGCGCTGCTTGCGCAATGGAGCGACCCGGATTGGCTGCGTGCGCCGCTTGTATCGGCTCCACCCGCCCCTCTGCAAACCTGGGACTGGGAAGCCTTGAGCGAAAACCCCGCTTTGCCTTGGAGCGTGGCCATCCTGGACGCGCTGCAAGATCAGTGGGACTGGGACCGTCTTAGTTGGAACCCGGGGCTGCCCTGGAACAGCGCGTTGCTCGCGCAGCATGCCAAGGACTGGGACTGGAGTGGCCCCAGCAGCAGCGCCGCCCTGGACTGGAGCGAGGAATTACTGGCCCAGCATGCAGAGCATTGGGACTGGGAACGCCTGAGCGCCAATACGCACATACCCTGGTCCGAACCGCTCTTGACGGCCTACGCAGAGCGCCTGAACTGGGCCACCCTGAGCGCCCACACGGGTCTACCTTGGAGCACCGCGCTGTACCTCGGCTTGGATGACCACTGGTTTCCCAGTCTTGTGGCGCAGCACCAGGGGCTCAATGTCCACCACCTGAGCAGCGACGACATCGTGACACTGTTGCAGGAAAAGCCGTCACAAAACGAGCCTGCCGCGTCCTGATACGGCCGGGAAGCCGGGTTTAGGAGGCACAAAACTTGCATAACCGTCTAGATGCATCGTCTGCCAAGCACGCAGGCGTCAAAAAAACTACGTAAAAACGCCAAGGCCTGTGCCGCGGCAGCAACAGGAAAGCGCTATGACCGAGGTGAAACACCAGCCCAGCCAAGCCCAGCATCTGGAGGCGGCAGCCCATCCCGCGCGCGGCCCTTCAACGCAATGGCTGGCCGAAAGCACGTTGGTGGTGTCGCGCCAAGCCCATGTACCGCACGGCCAAAAGCTATACGCGGTCGAGCACCAGGCCCATCCGGTACAACACCAGGCCCTGCCTTTGTTAAGCCAACACCAAGAATGAGCCTGGCCCGCACCCTCCCCACAAGCTGTGCGCGGCGAGCGCATCGCGTGGGAGTGCGCGCGTGAAAAATCTGCTGGCCGACGCCGACGCCGCCTACCGCCGCGGAGACTATGCCAATGCGCTGCGTATTTCGCGGCCGCTGGCCTCCCTGGAGTACGCCGCTGCGCAAAACAACCTAGGGTTCATGTACGCCAATGGCCAAGGGGTTGCCCAAGACTACGCCGAAGCGCTCAAGTGGTATCGCCTAGCCGCCGCGCAAGACTATGCGCCTGCGCAGTACAACCTGGGCTATATGTACGCCAACGGCCAGGGCGTAGAGCAAGACCATGCGCAGGCACTGCACTGGTACCAATTGGCCGCAGCCCAGGGGCTGCCCGATGTGCAAACCAACCTGGCATTCATGTACGCCAATGGGCAGGGCGTCGAGCGTGATGCGGCGCAGGCCGCCTATTGGTTTGAGCGCGCCGCGGTGCAAGGGCATGCGACGGCCCAGTTCAACCTGGCCAGCATGTTGCTCCAAGGTGAAGGCATTGCCAAGGATGCGGCAGGCGCGCGCAAATGGCTGGAGTCGGCCGCCGTGCAAGGCCACAGCTATGCGCAGTTTCAATTAGGTCTCTTGCTGGCACAAGGGAAGGACATCGAAGGCGATGCGGAACTGGCCGCCAAGTGGTACCACAAAGCCGCAGACCAAGGCGATGCCCCGGCGCAATACAACCTGGGCCTGATGTATGCCCACGGCCAGGGCATAGCCCCGGACCTGTCGCTGGCCATGGCCTATTTCACGCTAGCGGCCGAGCAAGGCCATGGCGATGCCCATTACAACCTGGCCGTACTGTGCGCTCAGACGGATAGCGAGGGCCGTGCGAGCACCGACAGCAGCGGCATGCAAGAGGATGACGATGCGCCCGGCCTGATGGCGCAGGCCCTGATGCACTACCGCACCGCCGCCGCGCTGGGCCATGCGCAAGCGCAATTCAATCTGGGTACGCTCAGTGCCAACGGCTATGGCCTGGCGCAGGACTACGCCGAAGCCTTGCAGTGGTACCAGATGGCGGCAGAACGCGGCATGGCGCAGGCGCAGTTTCAGGTGGGGCTGATGTACCAGATCGGCCAGGGCGTGACGCAAAACAGCACCCAGGCGCGCCAATGGATGCACCTGGCGGCGGACCAGGGTCACGCGATGGCGCAGTGCAATTTAGGCGCCATGTATAGCCAAGGCCAGGGTGTGAGCCAGGACTTCACGCTGGCGCGCCAGTGGTACCAATTGGCTGCCGACCAGGGCGATACGCTGGCGCAATACAACTTAGGCATTTTGTACAGCCAGGGTAAAGGCGGTGCGCACGATGCCGCCAAGGCTTACCAGTATTTCGCGCTGGCTGCCGAACAAGGCCACGCCTTTGCCCAGTTCAACCAAGGTGTGGCACTGGCGCAAGGCCAGGGCGTAGCGCAGGATCTGCAAGCAGCCCAAGTGTGCTGGCAACACGCCGCCGACCAGGGCTTAAGCGAAGCTATGTTCAACCTGGCCGTGCTGCGCGCCAGCCAAGACCCAGCCGACCCCCAAGTGCACGCGCTATACCAAGCCAGTGCGGACCTAGAAAACGCCGCCGCACTGCACAACCTGGGTGTGGCGTACGCGACGGGCAGCGGCCTGGCACAAGACGAGGCGCAAGCCTTGCAACACTACCGCGAAGCTGCGCGGCGCGGCGATGTGGCTGCGCAATACGCCGCTGCGGTTTTGCTCGCAGAGGGCCCGCAAGACCTGCGCGATCCAACCGCCGCATTAGCCTACCTCGAGCTGGCAGCCGCACAGGGCCATCCTGCGGCGCAAGAGCGTCTGAACCTTCAGCAATCCAAGCACAGTGCCAGCGCGGCCGACTATGCGCGCCTGCTGGAAAACTACCGTCAGGCCAGCGAACAGGGCGACCCGCTGGCCGACTTCAACCTTGGCCTGCTGTACGCCAGCGGCCTGGGCTGCCAAGCCGATGCCGCCCTAGCCCAACACCACTATGTGCGTGCCGCGCAGGCAGGCCTGCCGCAAGCGCAAAACAATCTGGCAGTGGCGTTATTGCAAAGCGCTGCGGATGCAGAACAAGCAGTCCCATGGCTGCGCCAGGCTGCTGCACAACAGCACCCCTTGGCCTGCTTTAATCTGGCCCTTTACCAAGATCGTATCGGCGACCAAACACAGGCGCTGGAACTGCTACATCAGGCCGCCCAACAGGGTCTGGCCAAGGCACAGTTCAATGTGGGCTGGACTTTGGCATTCGGCGACGCCACCGACGCCCGCTTTACCCAAGCCCTGCCCTGGCTGCGCCAAGCGGCAGACCAGGGTGATACCGATGCGCTCTACACCCTGGGCCGTATGCAGTTTTTCGGCCAAGGCCTCCCTGCCGATGCGGCCCAAGCGTTGGCCTGGTACCAGCGCGCCGCCGCGCTGGGTGACGGCGCTGCGCAATTTAACTTAGGCTCCATGTACGCCAATGCCCAGGGTACGGAGCAAGACTACGCGCAAGCATTGCAGTGGTACCGCGCAGCCGCAGGCCAGGCACCGGCGCCAGCCCCTGCACCAGCATTAAACGCACCACCGGTTACTGCGCTGCCGGCACGCACCAGTGCAACGGACGTCCAGACCGCATCCGACAGCGATGCCATGAGACGCGCTGCATGAACGCCACAACATCACAAACCCTCACCACCCATGCGGGCCTGAACGCTCAAGCTTTGGGGTTTTGTGCCGATTCACGGAAAGAGTACCTACAAGGATTGAGTATGCAAGCTACAAAATTAATCGCCGTCGCCCTGGCCGCCATTGCGCTAAGCGCATGTCAGGTTTCACCTTTGCAAAAATTAATGGCCAGCGGCGCACTCGACGACTCCGCTGCAGACAAAGGCGCGCTAGACAAATTCGCTAGCGAACGCCCGGCCATGCTCAAGGTTCCTAGTGAATTGCTGGTTCCGAATTTGCCACTGGTGGAACGGCGCGAAAGCCTGACTGCCACGGGCTATGCCGTTATCAGTGTGCAAAATAGCAAAGTCCCGGCACAACAGCGCCTGATGGCGATTCGTGCAGCCAAGCTGGACGCATACCGCTCGCTAGCCGAACAGGTCTATGGCCTGCGCCTCGATGCGACGGCCACGGTCGCCGATATGGTGGTGCAAAACGACACTTTCCGCAGCAAGGTGGAAGGTGTGATTTATGGCGCCACCCTGGTCAGCATCACACCCAGTGGTGACGACACCTACGAAACTACCTTGACGCTCGATAAAAGCACGGTGCAGGACTTGCGCATGTTGTACCTGACGCAACTGACTGCGAAAAGCCGTTAATCAATCGCCGGGTACGCCACCATGCATCGCCTACGCACCCTGTTGATGACGCTGCTGCTGGCCGCCAGCGGCGCGGGTGCTTGGGCGCAAAACCTGAGCATGGAAGAAAAACTCTCCGCTATCCGTAAAAGCCTGGTCGAGACCGCCTTGGAAGGCCCGACCAAAGTCACCGCCACCCAGTGGATAGACGCACAGGGCGTCTTGCGCGAAAGCAGCAGCTTTCGCTCCGGTGTGGAGGTGCGCGGTGTTCGCGTTATTGGCTACACGACCGACAGCGATGGCCAAGCCAGCGCCAACTTGCAGTGGCAGGACAGCGCCGCTAAGGGCCTCGCTAAGACGGCTGGCGCAGGTGCCCTTGCGGCACCTGGCAGCTGCAAATCGGCCAGCGCGGGTCGAATGCAGCATGTGCTCGGAGTGCAATGGAACGTCAACGGCCGCTTTACAGCCGAAGAGCAAAACATGATCGAAGAATTGCGCGGCCATTGGCTAAAGCAATTGAGCAGTACCGGCGCCACGGCGTCCGTTTGGCGCGTCACCACCAAACCCCGTAGCGATGGGCGTAGCGGTTACGAACAAGCGCTACTGGGTGCGGGTATCGACGACCTGCCCTGGCTACTGGACTTGACGGTTGTCGCGCTTCCCAGGTCGTCGGAGCTGAACCCGGGTTGGACCCATGCGAGTGATCGTCCTCCCATGCTGGCCGAGGAAAGCGCCCGCGCTGCGCCGCGCGTCAACTGGGGCTTTAATATGCCCGCTGTACGGGTCGAACTGCAAATGCGCCTGCTTGCACGGAACCAGGTAAAGCCGGTCTTGCTGCTGAACACACCCCTAACCTTGATCGCGCAGGACGCGAGCTGGGGCGTTACCCAGTTGAGCAATGGCTCACGTGCCCAAGCGCAGCAACACGCGCAAAACAACGCGCTGGAGCTCTATAAAACAATGGCCTGCCAAACCGTGGTCGGCGAAGTAACGCAGGCGCTAGGGAAACAATTTCGTATCAATCTGGGGGGTGCCGCCGGCGTGCGCGTGGGCGATACCTGGGTGCTTGGGGACGCGGCCAAGCTGCAGCAACGGCCTTTGGAGCCAGGCAACACGGAACAAACGGTGATGGCCCGCGTGCAATACGTCACCGAACACTACGCGCAACTGGTACCTACCGCTGGATCCGCACAAAGCGTGAAAACAGGCTGGGCCGCCTGGGCCGCTGAGGACGCACCCTAAGGCCCCGGGGTCTCGTGCTAAGCTTTGCGCCGACCTGCGAATCACCCCGACGATGCTTTTTACACCGCCCCTGCCACCCTTGCGCACATGCATTGCCTGTGTTCTGGCCCTGTGCGCTATGGTCCCCTTAGCCCGAGCGCAAAGCGATGCGACGCCGGCAAAGCCGGTCGCCACTAGCGCCGCCCCCGCTGGACAAACCTATAAACCTAAAGCCGGCGAAACGCTGGACCAGGTCATTGCGAAAACCATGCCTTCCAGCCCGCTGAGCAACACTATTTTGCGTCGGGCTTTCATGGAGCAAAACCCCAAGGCCATCCTCGCGGGGAAGGTACCCAAGCTGCGCAATGGTGCCACCCTCATAGTCCCCGATCACGACCAGCTGCTGCGCAATGTGATCGCAAGCGTCACGCCAGCGGCCATGTCCGGGCCCGCCGACCTGAGCCCTCGTCCAGTCCCATCCTCGCCCGAAGAGCGTAAGCGCTGGGTCAAATACCCGTGATCCCCGTTAGCGATGCGGCGGCGCAGCCGGTACGCATCAACCCGGTTTTCCCCCAAGGGCCTGCGTCACCGACACTGGTGGAGGCGGTCACCGCACGGGCCCTGAACCTGCGTGACGGACAGATCGTCCAAGCCACCGTGCAATCGCGCGCTGACGAAATGGTGCTGATGCTGCGTGGACGGCAAGTGGGCATCGCCCGGGTGCCCGGTTGGGAAGTGGGCCAACGCCTGAGTTTCAGAACACAGGCCAACCCAGATGGCAGCGTTGCCCTCGTGCTGATCAATGGCAAAGCCAGCGCCTACAGCAACCCGGGCCTGCCCACTTTGATAGAGGCCCAGGCGCGGCCCGTGAATAACCAGCCCCCGCCTAACCCGAATCCGCACAACGAAGCAGCGCCTGAGCGTAACCCACAGGCCCTTGCCGCGCCCGCTACGCCACCGAGCAGCCCCGTCCTTGCAGTGCAAAACCTGCAGGCCAGCGCCTTGTCGGGGCTGGCGTGGGCGCCCGTTAGCCCCAGCGAGGGCAAGTTTTCCCGTCTTGGCAGTCTGATGTACCGCAATCCGGGTATGGCCGAGGTACGCGACCTGCTCAAACCCGGCGGGCTCGACGCCTTATTGTCTAAGGTAGCGAACCAACCCGAAGTGCAAGCGCAATTGCAAAACCAATTGCAAAACATGCGGCTGAGCATGGAAAAACTCAGCCCCGAAGCCATCAGCGCCGCACTGCGGGCGGCACTGGGTTCAGAGACCAGCCTGCCTCGCATTCGCAATCCAGCGCCCAACGACCTCAAACCTTTGCTACACAAGCTTTTGTCTTTGATGGAGGACAAAACCGAAGAAGATACGGCAGGTATGCACCAGGTCAAGCGCGCCATAGCCGACCTGGACGCCGCGCAGCTGACGGCCATGCAGGCACAGCATATGGGCGAGATGTCCATGAACGTCGTGCTGCCCTTTGTGGACCACACCCCGGTGGAGCTGGCCTTTGAGCGCAAGCGCAGCAGCGAAGACGAGGAGTCCCGGTACACCGTCAATATGCATTCCAATAGCCGCGACTACGGCGAGTTATGGCTGCAAGCCGATCTTCTGGGCGGGGACAGCGTGGCCTTGTCGATGTGGGCCGTCAGACCCGCAGTGATCGACTTTGCCCGCCAAGGCCAGGCCGAGCTTCGCAAAACCCTGGGCGAAGCGGGCTTGACGCTGCGCTCTTTTTCCGCCCACCTGGGCGAACGGCCAGCACCTGAACCTCTCCTGCAACCCCTGGCCCTACCCGGCGAAGTGGTGGACATGCGCGCATGAGACCGATCAAAAAAGCTATCGCCTTGGAGTACGGGAAAACCCGTGCGCCCATCGTCACCGCCAAAGGGGAGGAAGAGGCCGCCTTGGAAATGATTGCCCAGGCCCGCGAGTACGGCGTGTATGTGACGGAAGACCCCAAACTGCTGGCCTTGCTCAGCCGCTTGAAGGTGGACCAGGAAATTCCGGCAGAACTGTTTACCGCCGTGTCGGTAATTTTGTCCTGGGTCTACTGGCTCAAAGGCATGCAACCTGGGGATGAAAAGACAGCGTCTAGCGGTGAGGCGGGCAGCCAGACCCCGGCCCAAGACATGCCTAGCGAAGCGGCCGCCATGTTTGACGAGCTGTCCAGTGGTCTGGACGGTTTGGATGGATTTGCAAGCCCTAGCGCACCCTAAGTGCACGCACAAGCTTAGGCGTCGCTGTACCCCGTGTTACGGGAGAAGCGCGAGACATGGCCCAATCGGTCATAGACCTCTACCGAGCTGCTAGGGTCTTCTAGGCGCAGGCTTTGCAAGGTACCGCGGATGGCCTCTAATTTACGCTGCATCAGCACCGCATTGCGCCGGTGCGCATCGCGGCAGGCGATCATGGTTTCGCGAAAACCTTGCCATTGGGGCAAGGTCTGCACCTCGTGCGCGGGGGGTGCCAGGCGGGTCAATTCGTTCAGTAATTCGTTTTTGATAGGTTGCAAGGCCTCGAATTTATCCAGATCCTGCACCCGCAAGACCTCAAACTCTTGCTCCAAAATGTCAGAGAGCTGGCGGGCCAGTTCGTTGGCTTGTTCGGTGGGTTCGGTCAATGCAAACTTTCAGGTGGGATCTAGCCGCGCTTAATTGGTGATCAGGTTCTCCAAAGCGACAAAGCTCTCGGCGATGCGGCGCGGGTTGAGCGGGTAGTGCCCATTTTGGATGGCCTGCTTGATAGAGTCCACCTTGGCGCGGTCAAATTCAGGCTCTTTCTTTAGACGCTCAGTGATTTTCTTGAATCCCGGCACTTCCGCACCGCGCTCTGCAGCCGCCGATTTGCTGGCCGTAATTTCCGCCTCAGAGGCTGCTGTCGGCGCCACCGCGCCCGCAAAACCGCCGCCCTTGGCCTTCTCCAGGGATTTACGCAGAGATACATCGGTCTGCACAGGCCGGGAATTGTTGGATATCGGATCAGTCATATTTGGCTCGCTTCATGTTCGGAAGTCGTTTACGGGGCTTCTCTCACAGCTGAATCGGACGTAGAAAACAAAACTTGAGGCCTTTTCGCAATTATTTTTTCATAAACCGCGCGCGGCATTGGGTCCGGTCACCACCCCACTTAGTATTCGGCCCGACTCGGGATTTTTTAAGCGGATTTGTTCTCCCATTTTGCCATCTTGCAGTGCTTCCACCCGCGCCGAGATGGCAAAACCGCTGCTTTGGCCCACTGTCAAGATGACAATTTGGCCTTGTTTAACCAATATAGCCCGGCGCACGTCGTGGCTGCGCAGCGGTACGCCAGCCTGCATATCACGCACCATTTCGCCGTTTTCTAAATCCTTAACTGAAGTAACCGCCTGTAAATCCACACCCTGCGCCGGCACTTCCTGCTCTTCCAGCATATCGGGAGTGACCGATATACCGCTGCGCAGCAATTGCTTGGCGACTACCACCTTGCGCATGACAGGGGGCGCGCTGGCGGCGGCTTTGGGCATTGTGGCGGCGACATTGCCTGGCGCAGCCGGGCCCAAGCCTTGCTGGGCGCTGGCTTGCACGCCCGCCACCGTGACACCAGGTTTGAGCAGCAAACGCATATATAGCTGCCAATAGGGGCTACCTAGGCAACGCACGCGCACGGTTTCCCGGGTGGCAAAGGGCAAATCCATCACCAGGGGGCGGTCACAGGTCTGGACCTGTACCCGTGCGTCCAGCGGGGCAAAACTAAATTGATCCGCCTCCAGTTGGTGGGTTTTTTGTGCCCACTGGCCCACTTCGCTGAGCAATTTGCTCTGCAAGGCATTGGATGCATCGGTTTGTCCGTAGGCGCAGCCTATTAGCAATGACCAGAGTACGACCCACCATCCTGGGCGGCCCAAGCCCGGCCACACAGCCGCCAAGCAATGGCACAGCCCTTGCATAGATGTTTGGAAAGGTGTTGGTTTTACGACAGCGTGCATGATGACCTGAGTACGCGCAAGAAAAGTGCCACCTGTTACGAACATTACACATTGAAACGCTTACTGCCCCAATAGACACCGGTTACACCCCATATTCAGCACCATGCTCGAGCGCAACACCCTTCCCCCGCAGCCCGGACTTACCGGCGCAGCCGCTGCGGCTCCCCGCCACACGGCCTTGGGAGCCCATGCTGGGCGCATCGCAGCAGGCGGCGGGTTTTCCAAGACCTTACAAACCCTCCAAAGCGCGCACAGCGTGACCGTGGACGCCGGCGATACGCTGATTGGCATGGTCCGCGACGTCGCCAAAGCAAAAGGGCAGACCCTGAACCCCGGACAGGAGTTTCAGCTGGCCCGGCAAGTGGCGCAGGCCAATGGCATCGGCAACGCCAACCGCATTTATACCGGCCAGAAGATTGACATGTCGTCCCTGGAGCCAGCGCTAGCCGCTCTAGGAACCGCAGGGCCCGGCCGCGGCCTGCCGGCCACCGCCATGCATCTTGCGCCAACGCCGATCAACCCCAACGCTACGGCAGCGGCCGTTTTGCAAAACACCGCCCGCATGTTGACGCCTGCCCAAATGGCTATGAGCCGCACGAGCGAAGTCAATATGCCCAGCCCAGTGCGCAACACCATACCCGCCTCCTTTGCCCCTTCGGCCGACGCAGACCATCCGGTGCTGGTAAGGACGCTGGACCGCGCGGTGGCCAAAGGCTTTATTCCGCCGGCGGAAAAGGTGGCGGTGTACGACAAGATTTTGGACATGTCCAAGAACCATGGTTTTGAGCCAGACGACTTTGCCCGCATGACGCTGATGGAGAGCGACGGCATGAACCCGCGCGCCAGCAACCAGCGCTGCCATGGCATCATCCAGTTTTGCGACGGCCCGGCCCGTGGCGCTGCCTCTGCAGGTTTTGCGCACAACCCCAAAGCCATCCTCAACTTAAGCGTGCACAAGCAGCTTAGCTTGGTGGACAAGTATTTCGAGGACGTGGGCCTCAAGACCCAGGGGCCGGCAGGACTCGAAGATTTGTACCTCTCCGTACTCAACCCGGCATCCCGCTCGGAAAACCAGCTCAACGCCCCGCTCAACATTCCCGGACCGCAAGCACGTAGCCTGCACGTGGGCAGCGACAGCGCAGCGCCCATCACACGCCAGTCGATCCGCCAAGGCTTGTTACAAAACGCTGCAGTGCGGCTGGGCCAGATGCTGCCGCCTTCGCTGCGCCAACAGGCGCAACGGGCCCAACAATACGTAGAAGACAGCCTCCCATAGGCTGCGTCATGGGCCTAGGGTGTCGGCAGTCCCGCGCCTATTCCTTCATTCTTAGTAAGGCAACGGCAAGGCCTTGCCGCTCCAACCACGCTAGGCAGGTGAAAGGGGGGACCCCCAGAGGACAGGCGATGCAGCCGCAGCGGCAAAACGCAGGTGGCATGAAGTTTGCAAGTCATGACCCCATACGGCATACCTTCACCCTTGAGTGTCGGCATTCCGGCGAAAAACTTTAATGCAATGGAGCCAGTGGCATGAACTTTATTGACCGAGCTTTCAGCCTCAACGAGAAGTCGTTGAACGTGCGCGCTCAGCGCATGGAAGTGCTGTCGCGCAATATTGCCAATGCAGACACACCGCACTTCAAAGCGCAGGACATCGATTTCAAGTCGATCATGAAAAGTGCCAGCGAAGGCGACGTGGTCACTACCAACACCCGGCACCTGACCGAAGCCCCGGACCAGACTTCTGACGGGCTGAAATACCGCATTCCTTTTAACGTCTCTTTTGACGGAAACACGGTGGAATTGCCGGTGGAACAGGCCAAATTTGGTCAGTACGCAGCCGACTACCAAACCACTTTAAGCATCCTGGAAAACCGCATCAGCGGCATTCGCAAAGCATTGCGGGGAGACTAAGCATGGCACTGGACAACATCTTTGGTATTGCGGGCTCAGCGCTCAATGCGCAGACCGCGCGTATGAATGCCACCGCGTCCAACCTGGCCAATGCCGGGGCGGTCGCCAGCACGGAAGCGAGCGCGTTTCGCGCCAAACGCACCACCTTCAAAACCATCATGGAACAGCAGCTGAATTCGCCCGAGGTCAACAAAGGCGGCGTCAAGGTCGCTGGTATTACCGACGACCCCAAGCCTATCTCGCGCATGTCGGACCCGGGTAACCCTGCGGCCGATAAAGACGGCTATGTGTACTTGGCCAACGTCAATGAAATGACCGAGATGGTGGAGATGATGGCTGCGGCCCGCTCCTACCAAAACAACGTTGAAGTGGTGAACACCGCGCGCCAGCTCACGCTGCGCACGCTGGACATCATCAAAAGCTGATTAACCCACAAAGACCACCATGGCCAACCTCAACCTGCTCAACACCTCAGCGGCAACCGACAGCGCCTGGTCATCCGCGGTGCCCAACAGCATTCGCACCACTGCGCAAGACGCGCAGGCCAAATTGACCGCGCAAACTGGCCAAGGCGCCATGGGTCAAAAAGATTTTCTGACGCTGTTTACTACCCAGCTGAAAAACCAGGATCCCCTGGACCCGGTGAAAAACGAGGCCTTTGTGGCGCAGTTGGCGCAGTTTTCGCAGTTGGAAGCGACGACCAATATGTCGCAATCCTTGGGCAACTTTGTCAACAGCATGTCCAGCAGCCAAATGCTCAGCGGCGCCAACCTGATCGGCAAAAAAGTGTCGGTGGCCGATGGCCCGGCGCAATTGACCAGCGGCCAACCGGTGCAAGGCGTAGTCAGCCTGCCCGATGGCGCCAGCGGCATCACCATGAATGTGTACGACGCCAAAGGCATTTTGGTCAGCACGGTCACGGCCGGCCCCCAAACCGCTGGCGACATGACCTGGGCCTGGGACGGCAAAGACCAGGCCGGCAACCAATTACCCGATGGCATATACAGCTTCAAAGCCACTGCCGTCAGCCAGGGCGTGCAAACCACCCCGGTGGTCAGCACCATGGCCAGCGTCATTGGCGTGAGCCAACAGCCGGACAAAACGGTATTGCTGCAATTTAACGGCGGCAAAACCATGAAGCTGGCCGACGCGCTGCGCATCTACGGCTAAGCCCCGAACCAACAACTTTACGAATCACCCTAGCAACACCCGGAGAACCTCACCATGTCTTTTTATACCTCGCTAACCGGACTAAACGCCGCAACCGCCATGTTGGGCGTGACGGCCAACAACATCTCCAACGTGGGTACCACAGGTTTCAAGCGCTCACGCGCTGACTTCGGCGACATTTTTGCTACTTCGCCTCTGCAAAAATCATCCAGTACCGTCGGTCAGGGTGTGTCGCTGAAGCAAGTGAGCCAGGAGTTCAGCCAGGGTAATATTTCCTTCTCCTCCAACGCGCTGGACTTGGCCATTACCGGTGACGGCTTCTTCCCGCTGCGCTCTGCAGACGGCTTGACAGACACCTATACCCGTAACGGATCCTTCTCGCTGAACGAACAGTTCAACGTGGTGAACTCGGCAGGCCAGCGTTTGATGGCGGCGACAGTGGACTCGACCGGTAGTGCGAACGTGAATGACCGCGTGGTGTTGACCATTCCGCAAAAAACATCCGGCGAAGCCAAACAGACCTCCTTGGTGTCCCTGGGCCTGAACTTCCCTGCAGACGCGGCGGTTATCGACGTGCCCTTTAGCCGCACCAACCCGGCCAGTTACAACAAGTCCACTGCCTTTACCGTGTATGACAATGGTGGTAATGGCTACTTGGCCACGATTTACTACGCGAAAACCCAAAACGCGAACCAGAACAGCCCGTTTAACAAATGGCAAACCTATGTGTATGTGGGTGACGACCAGGTGTCAGCGGCTTTGGCCCAGTCCACCGACCTCAATGGTGACTTGCAATACGTGAACCAATATGGACAGATCAAGTCTTACAAAGAAGTGAAAGACGAGCTGACCACGGCGAAAACCCAGTTGATCTCGCTCGACGAATTGACCGACAAGCGCATCTCGGCACCTGCTGCCATTTCGGGTATCCCCTCGCAAGTGGATCTTTCCGGTGGTGAAAACACCTTTGCCAAAATTGTGGAGAGTTCGCAGCTGGACCTGAGCAAATTGTTCACGGTGAAAGTCGATGGATCGACACAGCCGGTCACCGTCGATTTGAGCTACCTCAAAGACTCTCCCAAAATATTGAACGGTACCGCCGTCGCCGCCGAAGCAACCAAGTATTTGAATCGTAAATTCGGCGATGAGACCAGCTTTAACTTCACCTCCACGACAGCGCTGTTCGCGAACCCCGATACCAATTTAACGCTCACCGACTCACGCATTGGTAGCGAAATCAAAGTTCCCATCACGCTGGCCGGCTTCCAGGACCCGTCCAATGTCGGCGTCGAAGAATTACAAGACATTTTCCAAACGCAAGTGAACAACTCGGTGTTGGGCGGCCATGCACGCCAGCGCATCGATTTGAGCGGTGCCGTTACGCCAACCAAGGTCGGGGGCGTAGATGTAACCGCTGCCACATTTTTTGGCTACCAACTACCCTCAGAGCCAGGCCAATTGGTGGGCGATACTGCCTTACAGACGGCACAAAAAATCGTCAATAACAAAGCGGACATCTTGGTCAACCCTAAACTGATCGAACGCGGCATCACCGACATTTCGCTGGGCGCGGACGGCCAATCGGTAGTACTGGAGTACAACCAATTTCCCAAGACCTTTTTCAAAATTAAGGGCACCATGGGATCAGGCGAAGAGCCGACCAAGTTTCAGGGCGTGAAGCTAGAAGGGTCTGCGCCAGGAGATTCTGCAGCGAAGACGGCGTTACTTGTCATCGCCAACAAAAAAGCCATCTTGGCAGACCAGTCGCCGAAAACCTCTCTCGCGCTCCAGGGCGTCACGGATATTCAAATCGACCCTACCGATACGGACGGCACGACACTGGTATTGATCTATGACCAAACAGTGGCCGGAACACCGGTGTCCCTTGACAAAATTGCATTGGCTGATCGCCTAAAGTTTACCGGTCATGAGCCAGCAACGGGCGCTGCGAACTTCGGCATTACATCAAAAATCTTGAGCTGGTCTCCCCAGGCGACCACCAAAATTACGGCCGGCGTGGACGCTCTTGCCGACAAAGCCAGCTTTATGGGGGTGGAGTTGGTCAAACCCGTTCCCGACCTGAATGCCAATCCGCCGATACTTGCATGGACCACCCCTGCAGGTCTGGCCGCGGCCGTTGTCGCGAAGAAAGCAGCAATACTCGCCCTTGATCCAGGCTTTGCCAAGGACCACTCCATCACGGATATTGCTTTAGACCCGCTGGACAGTTCCAAGCTGGTATTTACCTATGCAAACAGTGCGCCCGAAATGCGCGCCTTTGACCCTAGTAATACATTCACCCAGACCACGGGAGCAGTCACGAAAACCGTGGCCTCGACCTTTGCAAAGGTAACCGAATACCACCCCGGCCCTAGCCCAGCGGATGCGCTTATTAACGTGAAATTTGCCGGCGGCGGGGGTACGCCGGACCTGCTTCCGACCGACATCTTAGGTGGAGGCATCACTGCGGGAACCCCGCTGCTACTTAACCAAAACCTTGCCTCCTCTCCGATGAAGGTGGTTTACGATTACAACACCCAAAGCTTCAAGATCACCGACTCCACCAACGCAGGCGCGAATATCATTTCCATCGGCGCGGGCGTTAACCGATCGACCGGCGCGTATTTGGCCACCAACACGATCTTGAACCTGACCGGTACGCCCAAGACGCTGGACTCCAATGGCTTGTCCGGCGTCAAGATGCTGCCCAACAACAAAAATCCGCTGCGCTCGCAAACCGACCAGCGCTATGGCATGTCCGTCAGCTATGACGCGGTGAGCAAGACCTTTACCGTGAAGTCCGGTACGACAGGAGACAACTCTTCTATCGCCATCACGGATGTCAGCGCCGATGGCCTCAAGCTGCTGGGGCTGAAAAAGGTAGAGATTTCCAAGTCCCCAGTGGCATTGCGTGGCGTGACCTCGCTCCCCGCGGTCGCCGTGGGCAAACCGCCTACCGTGAACGTGACGAATAACTTTAACGTGGACGAAACCAATAACAGCTTCGTGGTCACCGTAGACGGTATCAAGGGTACGGTGCGGATTCCGCCCAGCTCGACCTATTCGCTCGAATCCTTTATGCGGGAACTGCAGCGCGGCATCAATAACCTGGCCAGCGATGAGCCCGATCCTAATGATCCCAACTTGGCCTCGCCTGCCACGGTCAATGGCGTGAAGGTGACCTTCGATTACACCAACAACCGATTTGTGTTCACCTCGGGCACCACGGGTTCGGATTCCTTCATCAAGATCTCGGGCGACACCGCTTGGGGTCTGGACCAGGTGGAAGCCGGTCGCGGTGCGACCTCTACCTGGATTAAGCCTTCGCAGCACTATGACGTGGTCAGCGGTGCCCCTCAAGCCAAGTACATTGACAAAGACGGTAAGGAAACCACCAACGGCGACGGCTTTACCGGTCTGCCCGCCTGGTCGCCCATTTACCTGGACAAAGGCGAGCTGACCTTTAACACGGCCGGTAAGCTTTACTCCCCTATCAAGGGTACCCAGCTCGAGACGGTGTATCTGGCAGGTGGTATAGGTGCTTTGACGATTAACGTGAACTACGCGGCATCGACCCAGTACACCTCTCCGTTTGCGGTGCTATCACAATCCCAGGACGGCGCACCAGAAGGTTCGCTGGTGGGTGTGACCATCGGAAACGACGGTTTGGTGAGCGCCTCCTTCTCCAACGGTACGCAAAAGTCGCTGGCCAAGATTCTCTTGACCAACTTCTCCAGCCCGTCCGGCTTGCGCCAGATTGGTGACTCGAGCTTCTTGGCTTCTGCCGCTTCGGGCAAACCTATTCTGGGTACTGCCGGTAGCGCAGGCTTCGGAACGCTACGTGCCGGTGCAACCGAACGGGCGAACGTGGACTTGACGCAAGAGTTGGTGGACTTGATTACCGCGCAACGTAACTTCCAGGCCAATGCCAAGGCGATTGAGACCAGCTCGACGATGACGTCGGCCATTATTAATCTGCGTTCCTAAGCCCTAGGCTAATGACCAGTTAAGGAGCAGCGGACATGGATCGTTTAGCCTTTAATGCGGTGGCCGCCATCAACGAGCAGCGCGTGGCGCGTCAGATGGCGACCAACGAAATGGCCAACGCCACGACCGTGGGTTTCAAGCGGAGTTTTGAGGCCTCGGTACGCGCGATTGAGGTGGAGGGCCCTGGTTTAAAAACTCGCTATCAACCGCAATCCTTCACGGAGGACTTCATCAGCATGAAGGCGGGCCCGGTGATGGTGACGGGTAACGACCTGGACATCTCTTTAAGCGCACACAGCGTGTTGGGAGTGACCGCTCCGGATGGCACCTTGGCTTTTACCCGCCGAGGCGACTTGCGGGTGAACGCCGCTGGTGCGCTGGAAACTGGCAACGGCAATGTGGTGCGCGCCGAAAATGGCGGAGCCCTCACCGTGCCACTGGGTGTAAAAGTAACGATTAACGCGGATGGCTCGGTCTATGGTGTAGACCCAGCACAGGCTGGTACGGTGCAACCGGTGCTGATTGCCAACCTCCTGCTGCGCGATTCCAGCACCACACCACTGCAAAGGCGCGAAGACGGTTTGTTTGCGGTTGCCGGTGCGCCCAAGGGCCAAGACATCACGCCGGGCCCTATTAAGCCTGGCCTGACATCGGGCGCTTTGGAGGGCAGCAATGTCAACGCCATTTCGGTGATGGTCAAGATGATGGACCAAGCCCGCTCGTTTGAGCAACAGGTGAACATGATCAAGGAAAGCAAGACCTGCGATGAGTCGGGCGCGACCATGATGAAGAGCAGCTGACGGTTTTACCTGGCCCAAATAATGCTTGTGGGCTTGTAATCTTTTAATTTTTCCAAGGAGCGCACCATGGACGCATCAATGTGGGTGGCCAAGACGGGCTTAGACGCCCAGCAGACACGTATGAACGTGATCTCCAATAATTTGGCCAACGTCAATACCACCGGTTTTAAGCGCGACCGTGCTGTCTTTGAAGACCTGCTCTACCAAAATATCCGCCAGGCCGGCGGCCAGACCAGTACCAACACCCAGGCGCCTACCGGCCTGATGCTCGGTACCGGTGTACGCATTGTGGCGACTGAAAAGCTCAATGTGCAGGGCAATATGATTAACAGCCAGAACCCGCTGGATGTCGCGATTTCCGGCGCAGGCCATTTTCAAGTGACCCAACCCGATGGCACCACCGCCTATACCCGCGATGGTGGCTTTAAGGTATCGGCTACCGGCCAGTTGGTGACTTCCAGCGGCTCCCCGCTGTCACCGGCCCTGACCATCCCGCCTAATGCCTCCACCATCACGATTGGTCGCGACGGCACGGTGTCGGTGGAACTCAATACCGGTGGGCAAGCGGTGCTGGGCCAAATCCAGATCGCCCGCTTTTTGAACCCAGCCGGTTTAATGGCCGTAGGCCAAAACCTGATGAAAGAAACCCCCGCCAGCGGTGCACCCCAGGTGCTGCAGCCTGGCGTGAACGGCGCAGGCAACTTGATGCAAGGCACGCTGGAAGCGTCTAACGTGAACGTGGTGGAAGAAATGGTCAATATGATCGAAACCCAACGCGCTTACGAAATCAACTCCAAGGCGATTTCTGCAGTCGACGGCATGCTCAAGTACATCAACCAGAACATGTAAACCGCGCTACCGACGCTACGCACCTTACCCCCTTAACGGCCTCTGCACACAGAGGCCGTTTTGCTTGGGCGCGCGTCACGCAGGGCTTGGGGCACTGGCACATTTATTGCGAATCATGGCAAGAGTTTGCCAGTTGTCCGAAAAGACGACAGGCAAATACCCAGATTTCAGCCCTGCCACCCCTTTTTCGGAGAATCGCAATGCCCTGCACCACCTTGATACGGCGCCTGGCCCTGGCCCTGCTGGTGGCGACCTTGAGCGCCTGTTCCGTGATGCCGCCCCAGCCGCTGGTGCACAGCGAAGGCTTTAAGCCGGTCTACCCCGTGGTCGAAGCGCAACCCAAACAAGCCACCGGCGCCATTTTCAATAGCAGCCGCAGCGAAGCCTTTTTCGGCGTAGGCCGCAGTTATGTGGTGGGCGATCTGGTCTCGGTGCTATTGGCCGAAAACACCAGCGCCAACCGCTCACAAAACGCGACCCTGAAGAAAACCGCGGGTGCCAAAGTCACCTCCAAAGGCCTATTGAATATTTTTGGCGACCTGGGCCCAGAAATGGGCAGTTCCATCAACCACGACGGTTCGGGCCAAACCAATCAGGAGCAGACGCTGTCGGGCTCGGTCACGGTATCGGTCATCGAAATCATGCCTAACGGCAACCTGGTGCTGCGCGGTGAAAAACAAGTGGCCTTATCGGAGGGCAGCGAAGTGATTCAGGTCTCTGGCGTGGTCCGGCCCGAAGACATTGCACCCAATAACACGGTGCTTTCGCGCCGCCTGGCCAATGCCCAAATCAGCTACCGCGGCATAGGCGATGAAGCGGCCTCCAGCCGCGCCGGCTGGGGCACGAGCGGCATCCTGAAGTTCATGCCCTTCTAAGCAAGTACCTCCTACCGGTAACGCACCATGCAAACCTTTTTCCGACTCATTAGCCTGATGGCCTTGTTGTGGGCCGCCAGCTTTTCCACCGCGCATGCGGACCGCATCAAGGACTTGACCAGCATGGCCGCCATGCGCGGTAACCAGCTGATCGGTTATGGCCTGGTCGTGGGCCTGCAAGGTACTGGTGACAAAAAAGCCACCTTCACCAGCCAAAGCATGAAGACCTTGCTCAACCGCATGGGTTTGAACCAGGACAATGACATCGACAAATTTAGCAACGCCATTGCCAGCGGCAGTGACGAGCTGGCCAATGTGGCGGCGGTGATGATCACGGCGGACCTGCCCGGCATGGCCAAACCGGGCCAGCGCATCGACATCAATGTATCGGCCATAGGCGCAGCTTCTAGCCTGCGCGGAGGCAACCTGCTGCTGACCAGCTTGCGCGGGGTGGATGGGCAAATTTACGCCCTGGCCCAAGGGGCTTTGACGTCTACGGGCATCGACGCAGGCGGCGCGGGCTCCAAGGTCTCGATTGGTGTGACCACTTCGGCACGTATCCCTGGCGGCGCGACGGTAGAGCGGGTGGTACCCAATTCTTTTGACAAATCAGACAACGTGCTGCTGAACTTGCGTGAAAGCGACTTCACGACCGCCAACAGCATCATGCAGGCGATCAATTCCAAATTCGGTTCTGACGTGGCCAATGCCTTGGATGGTGTTTCCATCGTGGTGCGCGCGCCTATGGACATTAGCCAGCGCGTCTCGTTCATGAGCATGATCGAAAACATCGACGTGCAACCGGGCGAGCCCCCTGCCCGTGTGGTGGTCAATGCGCGTACCGGTACCGTGGTGATTAGCCGCAATGTCAAAGTGACGGCCGCTGCGGTCACGCACGGCACGATTACCGTGTCGGTCGCCATGACCAACGAAGTGTCCCAACCCGGCGCGTTTTCCGGTGGTACGACCAAAGACGTGCAAAACGCAGAGATCAAGGTCGGCGAGCCCAACAAGCCTATGTTTTTATTCCAGCCCGGCGTCGACCTGCGCCAGATCGTGGATGCAGTGAACCAAGTGGGCGCAACGCCTTCGGCGCTGATTGCGATTTTGGAAGCCCTCAAAAGCTCAGGCAGCTTGCGCGCCGAGTTGCTGGTGATCTGATCAACGCCCTTTAGCTGTTAGCCCTTACCAAGACTGCCCTGCCCCATGGACCCGCTCACCAACGCCATGCCCCCTTCGGCTGCTGCTGTCACCGGCTCCTATTTGGACTTTGGTGGGATAGGCAAGCTCAAAGGCCAGGCACGCACCGATGCCAAGGCCGCCACGCGCGAAACGGCGCAGCAGTTCGAGGCCATGTTTTTGCAGATGATGATGAAGACCATGCGCGATGCAATTCCTAAAAGCGGCCTCAATGAATCGGCGGCCGAGGAAACCTTTCAGGGCATGTTTGACAAAGAAGTTTCTTTGGCGATGGCCAAGCGCAATTCCTTAGGGCTGGCCGACATGCTGGTCAAACACATGCCCGACCCCAACGCCGCCCAGCCCAGCACCGCACAAATGCTGCAGGCGCGCCAGGCGCAGGCCATACCATTGCAAGCACCGCCTGCAAGCCCCATCGCCTTGCAAGCTGCCACACCCACGCTGGCGCCATTGCCCAAACCAAGCGGCGCTATGCCATTGACCGGGGTATCGGCCGCCTCGCCCACAGGCCTGATGGTCACCCATAGCCAAGCCACTGACGGAGCCAAGCCATGACAGATATGGCCGGCATTGCCGGGAACGCGGTTTCGGTTTATCAGCAAGCGCTGACCACGGTCAGTAATAACATCGCCAACGTTTCGACGGACGGCTATTCGCGCCAGGACGTCTCGCTTTCCGCCTTGCCGGTCACCAAGTACGGCGCCGCCTTTCTGGGTTCTGGCGTTGCCTTGGACCGTATCAAGCGGCAATACGACGCCTTTGTCGAATCCAATTTGCGCAACACCACCAGCGACCTGGAGGCCCAAGGTCCGATGGTGAACTATGCCAACCGCGTGGTGGATGTGATGGGCAGTTCCACCATGGGCTTGAATACGGCGTTTGATGCATTTTTCGCATCGGCGCGTAATCTTTCCGGGGACCCGGCATCTACCGTTTTACGCAGCGGTTTTATCCGAGACGCCCAGGGCGTGGCGGACCGCTTTGGTCAGCTTTCGTCGCAACTCGATCTGGTGCAACAGCAAACGCAGCAGGACTTGGACAGCTCGATCACGCAAATTAACACATTAACGGACCAAATTGCCAAGGTCAATACGCAATTGGCCAAGCAAAAAAATGAGGCGTCGCAGCCACCGGATTTGCTAGACCAGCGCGATTTATTGCTCAAACAGCTATCTGTCTTCGCGCGTATGAACACGCGATTTGAACCGAACGGCATCGTGACGGTCAGCGTAGGGCCCACCATTAATGCAGACGTGTTGGTGGACAACCAAAAATCGTACATGATCGAGGCCAATTACGATTCGGCCTCTACGGAAAAAGTAGCACTGGTGCTGGACCCTTATGGCAAAGCCAGCACGCTCAGCAGAATTACCAGTGGATCGCTGTCGGGCATATTGGCCTTCCGATCGCAAGTGCTGGGAGGCTCCCGCACTGCCCTAGATGGCTTGGCGCAAACTTTTGCCAAAGAAGTGAACACGATCCACCAGGAGGGTGTTGATGGTTACGGCAACGCCGGGCAGACCATTTTTACGTTTGACCCCAAAGCCATCAACCTCGCCGGCGGTATGCAGGTTGCCTTCGATGACCCCTTGATGGTCGCGGCCGGCGCCCAATTCAGGGTGGTCGAGGGGGCAGAAAACCCCAGCGGAACCAATGCCAAGGTCACCTACGACCTGAGTCCGGCAGCCACCACGGGAAACAGTGCCGCTACTGCGGTCGCGGGACCGGCGGCACTGCAAACCGTGTTACTCAATAACGCAAGCACGGGAATTGCACGGCCAATCAACGTCAGCTCCAGCCTGGGCGTGACCAGCGTGGCCGCAGTGAATCTCGGCATGCAAGATGTCAGTGTGTATTTGGACAATATGCAGCCCGGCCAGCAACTGCAAATCTACACGCGCGACGGTAGGCATATTCTGGGTTCAAGCGATATCAGTGCGCTGGCCGAGGACAATTTGGTCAAGCAGGAAAACGGCTTTGCGCTAGGCGCCACACTGAGCGATGAGTATCTGAACCAATCCGGCATATCGGCCGATGGCACACACGTCCTTGGCTACAAGGGCATGAATGTTTTCTACGGCGCGCAGGCCGTCGTACCTGCAGAACCCATCTTGGACAGCAAGGATGCAGTGAGCGGATACAACTATCTGCCCGCCGTATTGAGCGGAAACCGCATCGCCTCGCTGACGAAAAACACCATGCCACCTCCACCCAATGGGTATTTTCCGGAAGGCTCGTTCACGCTCAATGGCCACGCACTAGGCGATCTGGTGCCCCCAAGCAATGGCACTGCGCTGCAATCGTCTGCGATTGCAAATTGGATTAACCAATCCACTGCGCTCACCGGGGTAACTGCCAAGGCAAGCAACGTGATTGTGGTCAAACCGCAAGATATCCGGTTTGGCATGCCGCTTTACATCCAAGGCCAGGCTGTGCAAACCACGCGAGCGGACACGCCCGCCGCGCTGGCGAAGGCCATCAACCAAGCGAACGCAGGCGTCGAAGCCATCGTCAATGCGGCGGGTGAAATGGTTATCACCAACAACGTGAAATCAAACGATATATCCTTAAATATCAGCCAACTTCCTCTGAACAACGGCGCAAACAGCTTGCCGCTGTTTATCAAGGACGGCAACGCGTGGACGCAAATCCAAACGGCTTCGATAAGCACGCCCGAAGAGTTGGTGGCGGCCATCAACAGTGCCAACGCAGGCGTCCAGGCGCGCTTGAGCGGTTTTGACCTGGTCATCAGTAGGACAGCAGACCGCGCCGGTGAGGACATCCGTATTTCAACCGAGGCTAGTGATACCCCACAGGGCAGCTCGATGACGGCTTTGGGCATCCCGCCAAGAACCTTCAAAGTGCCTAACCCTGGCGACGATATCAGTATTTCGGCGACGCTTTCCGACAGCCCAGGACTGACCTCGATCACCGCCTTGGGCATCAGCTCCACGACCTTCCATGGCAAAGTGGACCTAATTAAGCCGGCAATTGATGCGGTAACGATCAACACCTCAAGCATCGATCTGGGGACCGATAAGAATGGAGTCTTAAATACCAAAGGCTTGATGATCAATGGACAGCCTATTGATCTGAAAACAACCCGGATTCCGAAATTGCCGGATTCACCGCCCGCCTCGGCGACCGCGCTGGAAAAAGAGAACTACAAACAAGCGCTTAGTCTGGCGATGCCAGGCTTTAGGGCCGCCATGCTTGAGATCGCTAGGGCCATCAATGCCAAGGCAGGCCAGACCCAAGTAACGGCGCGATTGAGCGATGACAGCCGCAATCTCATACTAGGCAGCACAGCCAACGACACCAATCCCAAGATACGCATTACAGGCAATATCGCCACGAACACGGCGACCATCAAGTCCAACCAAATTGATTACAGCAAGCCCTTGTACCTCAATGGCTCAGGCGATGCCACGGATTGGAAACCAGTGCCTATGTCGGGCGTATCCACTTTGCAAGGCCTGGTTAACCAAATCAATAGCAGCGGTGCAAGCGTTCTCGCTATCGTGAACACCGATGGCGATTTAGAGCTGCGAAATGACGCCTTGCACCTGGGCCAAAACATCCGTATTTCGGCCACTGGTGTCAATAACGACTCCAGCACTTCGGTGACGGCCCTGGGGTCTACTGCCAAGACATTCAGTAACGGTAGCCCCATCGTCGGGAATGCCAATGACCAATATACCTACCAGGCCAATGCCTTTGGGATAGGCAATGGGTCTTGGCCCGCCGAGCCTATCAATACGGTGACCATCAAGAAGGACCAGGTCAGCTTTGACAAACCGCTTTACATCAAGGATGCGGGTATCTGGAAAAAAGTCACGATGTTCGGCGTTGCAACTTTGGAGGACCTGGCCCACAACATCAGCGTGAGCGGCGCAGGCGTCATCGCGACCGTCAATGCCCAGGGTGATTTAGAGATCAGAAATGACGAGCCGCACCGTGGACAGGATATTCGTACGTCTGCCGTGGCCTCGGATGCCACCGGAACTTCCTTGGTGACTGCGCTGGGCCAAATTGCAACCACCTTCAGGGTGAAGCATGACTTCAAGCCCTCTGGGCCCATTCAATTAGGCTTTGGGGCGGGCTCACCCACCCAATTGGCGCAATTGGGATTTCGCACCGGCGCATTTGTGACGGGTGAAGTCAAGGATGACCTTTTGATCTTTGTGACTGGACCGGGTAACGCTGCCGTCGCGGCCACCTACTCAGGACAAGCGGCCGATGCCAAGCAGAATTTGCGTACCCAATCCTTGAATGTCAAATTTTTCCAGGATCCGGCCAAGTACAAGGGAGCGCTGTACTACACCATCTCATCCACAGACACTACCCAACCAGGCCTAGACGCTACCGTGGTCGCCGAGCGCGTTTTCAATCCAGAAATGCTCAACCCCGGCGTGAGCTTTCAAGGGCTGAACATTTCCTTTACCGGGGTGCCCAAAGCCAATGATGTGTTCAAGCTGGACGGCAATAAGGACGGGCTGGGCAATAACGACAACCTGCTCACCATATCGGAACTGGAAACCAAAGCGGTCGTGGGTAATAAGACACTGACCAACTCCTATATCGACCAAGTCAACGAGATGGGCAATATCGCCAGGCAGGCAACTATTTCACAAACCGCCCTCAAGGTGGTTAACGAGCAGGCCATTAAATCGCGCGACGAGATTTCGGGCGTCAGTCTGGATAAAGAAGCAGCAGACCTGATCCGCTATCAACAAGCCTACCAGGCTTCAGCCAAGGTGCTGCAGATTGCCAGCCAATTATTCGAAGCCGTGCTGCGCGTGTAATCAGTCAAGGAAACATCACCATGCAAGTATCCACCAGCTACCTTTTTGATCGCGCCAGCAAGCAAATGGTCAATATACAAAATGACCTGGCCAAATCACAACAAGAAATTGCAGCGCAAAAACAGGTGCTCAACCCTAGCGATGCGCCCAATCAGGCCGCGAGCATCACGCGCTTTAAGTCGGTCATCGCGCGACAGGACACCTACACCAACGCCTTAGGCCAGTTGCAAGCTCGGCTCGATGCGGAAAGCGCGAATCTGACCACCGCCAGCGAGGTATTGGTGCGGATTAAAGAGTTGGCTATACAGGCCAATAACGGGACCCAGGGAACGGTAAGCCGCAAAGCGATTGCCACCGAAATGAAAGGTCTGCGCGACCAGCTGCTGAGCCTAGCCAACAGTACGGACGCGAGCGGGAATTACATTTTTTCAGGCAGCAAAGTAACTACCAAGGCATTTACCGAGGACTCCAAGGGTCACGTCCAGTACACCGGTGACCAAACGCGCATGCATGTGGCGGTGGGCGAGCAACGCACCCTACCCCTGAACCGCCCCGGAACCAATGCCTTTGTCCGGGTGGTGCGAACCAACCCCGACAACTCAGAGCAAGGCTACGGGTTTTTCACGGCGGTCGATGATTTGATTCATGGTGTTGACAACGGCGTCAGCAGTGAAATGCAGCGCGGCTTGACCGAAATGGACGCGCTGCACAGTGGCGTCGTCATGGCACAGGCCGAGGTCGGTACCGATATGAAGGTGGTAGAGCAACAAGGCGCGGTGGTGGACGATACCAAATTGAGCTTGAAGTTGGGACTCTCCAATGTCGAAGACCTGGACATGACGACGGCCGTGACGAATATGCAAAAGCTGATGCTGTCGCTGGAGGCGGCGCAGAGTACTTTTGCCAAGACATCGCAGATGTCGCTGTTTAAGTTCCTTGGCTAAGTGCGGCTCAAGTTATTCCGTTTGTTGCCGATACCCGATCACTAAAGAAGAATCATGGTCACTTCCGTATCATCATCCTCGACGACTACGACGGGGTCGAGTGCGACAGCGAGTGCGTCTGGGTCTAGCACCAGCACGAGTTCGACAAGTACCACTAGCGCCGCCAGCACCAAGGCCGGGATTATTAACAAGCTTGGCAGTGGCTCTGGCATTGATGTCACGTCGCTGGCCCAAAGCTTGGTGGATGCCGAAAAAGTACCTCGCACGGAAGCCATCAACAAAAATATTTCCAAGAATCAGGCCGTCATTTCCGGCTTTTCTGCGGTCAAGTATGCGCTGACCAATGTGCAGGCCGCGTTTGACGACTTGAAAGATAAAAGTGACTTCTTGGCTATTAAAGCCAGTACCAATCAATCGAATGTTTTCACACCCACGGCGACTAGCAGCGCAGCGCCAGCTAACCATTCGGTATTGGTTACGCAGCTAGCGCAAGAGCAGCGAAGTGGGTCAGTGCAAAGCTATGCGACCAGCGATCAGGCCATTGTCAATCTGAGCAATATCTATATCAATGGCGACACAGGCAATCCCATTGTCGTTGGCACGGCAACGCCAGCGGGCGTGATTGATGCCATCAATAAATCAGACAAAGGCTTGACTGCGCAGTTGGTCAACACCGGTAACGGTTACAAAATCATGGTAACCGGCGCAACCGGAAAGTCAAATTCGTTCACCATTAGCACCGACGCAACAGGGCTGGATTTTGGTGGAATTTCCCCATCCAAACCCCAAATCAGCCAGTCCTCACAGAGTTTTGCCTTTGGTGATACGGCCATTACGTCGAGCGCAATCACCTTGACCTTGAATGGCGATACGGCGCACCCTATCGTGGTGGACCCACCTACCCCCAACAATTTTGTCACTGCGGTCAATAACGCCAATGTTGGCCTTCAGGCTACGTATTTTGGCGGGAAACTTTCGGTAAGGGGTGCATCAGGAAGTAGCAACGCCTTTAGCCTGTACACAGACAATGGCAGCGCACTGGACTTTGTTGAAAAGCAGTCCGCCCAGGACGTCTCGATGACCACCACCTTGCAAGAGGCCAAAAATGCACTACTGCAAGTCGATGGCATTCCCGTCAAAAGTAGCACGAATGCGGTGAGCGACGTCATTGAGGGTGTCACCCTCAATTTGGTGGGTACGAACGCCAATATGGTCAACGGCGTGGCCCAGGCCACCGGCAACGCGGCGACCTTGACGCTGACAAACGATGTGGGCGTGGCAAAAGGCAAGCTGATGGCATTAGTGACTGCCTATAACGATGCCAATAGTTTGCTTAACGAGGTAACCAACGCCAAGTCTACGTTGGATACCTATGGCGGCACATTGGCCAATAATTCAACCGTGCGCGGCTTGCGCGATCAGTTACGCGCCATGGTCACTGGGACTTCGTCCACTGCCGGCGGTACAAACGGCACGGGGCCAGCGCACAGTTTGTCAGCGCTTCGCGATATTGGCATTGAAATTGACAAAGCCGGCAATCTGAAGGCCAACTCAGTCACCATGGATTTGGCGTTGAATTTCAAGTTCAGCGACACTATTACCCTGCTTTCGGGCAATCAGGAAGACCAGAAATCCTTTGACACCACCCCCTCGGGTTTGGCCGGAGACGCCAGCAAACTGCTTGGGACTATGCTTGGTGCCAGCGGCTCATTGACGTCAGAAACCACCAATGCCAATACCAGGATCACCAAGTTTCAGGACGACCTGACCGCGCTCAATGACCGCATGGAGCACTTATTAGCGCGCTACCAAAAGCAGTTTGCCGCCATGGACAGTATGGTGGGCCAATCCAAGGCCACGCAGACCAGCCTGACCGGCACTTTTGCCGGCATGATGGCGATGTACACCAATAAATAGGCGGATTGAAGGAAATTTTCCTTAAACCCCTCAAGTTTCCAGTTCTGATGTCGATTCCCCCTTTGTACGGGGGGTATGTGGTCCTTGAGTTGCGTCCCCCTTCCCTTTTCCGGTTTGCCGGATTTATTGAAAGGACGGAACCTCATGGCATCAGACATTGACAATATCGCCGGCGCCCATGCCCTAGCGCCAGGAAAAATCACGACAGGCGCGACAGTTAACGCGGCACAACCGACGGCGAAGGCTGAAGCCCCGGTGCAACTCAAACTGGAAGTGCCCAAGTCGCCGGAAATCAAGTTCGACCCTAACAAGGTGCGTGAGAATTTGAGTGCGGCCATCGGCATGCTCAACAAGCAGATGGAAGCTTCCAAGCGCGGACTAGGCTTTTCCTATGACGACTCGAAGCAGACGCCCGTAGTTAAAGTGACCGACGCGAATAGCGGTGAAGTGGTGCGGCAAATTCCCACCGAACAAGTACTGAAGATGGCGCATCAAATTGATGCGTATAAGGGCATTCTTTACAACAAAATTGCGTAAAAAAAATAAGAAACCATTAAAGTTTTGAACTGAACTGTCGATGCTTTAAATAACAGAAAGAAAAAACTTTTTGTGACGGTAGATAAAGAGAATCCTCTCTCTACCTTGTTTGACAAGTTTGATTTATCTACCGTTATATTTTTGGAGAATTGTTATGCCAGTCATTAATACCAACACCTCGTCCCAGTATGCGCAGGATGCCCTAAAGGTTAATGCCAAGGCCATGAGTACGGCCATGCAGCAACTGGCTACCGGCAACCGTATCAACCAAGCGCGTGACGATGCAGCTGGCCTGTCCATCGGTCAGAACATGACCTCCCAGGTTCGTGGTCTGAACCAAGCCGTGCGCAACGTTAACGACGGCATCAACCAGCTTCAAACCGCTGATGGCGCCTTGGTTGAGACCAGCA
>CANFLU010000007.1 GCA_947447975.1 Comamonadaceae bacterium
GCAGCGCAAGGGGGGTACAAGTTGTACCCCAGTTGGCATCCAGGGCAGGGTCACGGCTGCGGATTTTCTTGATGTATTGCCGTGGGTCTGCTGAATCGGTCAACACACCCACCACATCAACAATGGCAAACCACCATTCCTCGTTGTGCCAGATGCGGCGAATGGTGGTTTCCTGAAACACCGCGATATGGTGCGCGGGTTCGTTGGGGGAGATAATTTTCTTCATATTGCGCCCAATAAAACTGTTATTTTATACAGTAGTTTGCAAATTCCGCAATCGCTATTTCTTCCCTCGGCGGTAACAGTTTTGGATGCGCTGCAAACCATTGCCCGGCCTCTGGCGCGTGGTGTTTATTCGGGCTTAAAAGCGCAGGCAGTCCAAATAGGAGCGCGATTGAAACCGCATTGAAACGCTTGGAGGAATCGACGTGAAAAGCCTGAAAAAAGTTAAAGCCCAACTGCTGGCGAACCCCGCCGTTCGCCAAGCCTACCACGCACAAGCGCCCGAGTTTGAGCTGGCCCGTGAACTGATTGCAGCACGTGTGAGAGCGGGCCTGACGCAAGGCGATGTGGCCGCGCGCATGGGCACGACCCAAAGCGTGGTGGCACGCATCGAAAGTGGCAGGGGCACGCCATCAATGCGAACAGTCCAACGTTTTGCCAGCGCCGTGGGAGCGCGTGCCGTGGTGCGCATGGAGCCTTTGACGCCCGCATGACCCTCTGCTGCAACGCAGGCTCAGCCTGGGCACCGTCGATTCGTTTCAGGGCCAGGAGCGCGACATCATTGCCATTACCTTGACGCGCAGCAACCCCCAAGGCGAGATCGGCTTTCTGTCTGACATCCGCCGCATGAACGTGGGAATGAACCGCGCACGTCGCAAGTTGCTGCTGGTGGGCGATTCGTCCACGCTTTGCTCTAGTCCGTTTTTTGGGGAGTTGTTGGCGTATGTGAAGGGCGCGGGGGGCTATCGCACTGCGCGTGAGGTAGACAAACAGGGTTGAATCAGTGATGGGTATCGCGGTGAGAGGGGCAAGCGCAAGTATCTTGGATTGTTCGTGTGATTGCTCGATAAGGTGACGAGCGCTAAGCAGAATATTGCCAAGCGATGGAAGGATAGGGCTAGGGCAATGACAAGTTGGGCAAAGGCAGAACGGCAGCTTGCAGGGCAGCAGTGAATGAGGCTGGTTCGTTGCGCGCAACTGTATCAAGGTCAGCTTTAGATTGTTATCGTACTTGGCTCTATTTAACGTCGCTTGACATGACTGAAAAGCAGGCCCGTAGGGGAGTTTCGGCGTGCCTTATCTTCGTCCGCGATCTGCTTGAACTTCGTCTTGATATCCTTGAAATTTGGGAGGCCAGCAATGCCGAGAGCACCAGAAATTGCGCCCAAGGTCACGTTCCCCGTCAATGCGGCCGCGACCGCGACTGTGCCAGTTGCTGCGCATGCAGCTACGTCAACACCGTACAGTTTAAGTTTCTGTAGCCTCGCATCTTTTAGCGCCTGCTGGTGCTTGAGAAACGCTGAGTTTAGGTTGTCTACGACTTGATCTGCTGTGCGGAAGTAGTTGTCGGGATTAATACTTATAAGGCTCGATACCCCGTGCCCGAGTAATTCTCGCAGCTCATCAGCCAGGCCGCGCTTGCGGATATCCAACACAGTTTCTGGTGGGACATTACCAAGCCATTCGAGATTGTTATGTGCCTCAGATGTTAGCGCGCGCACCACGTGCATACTGTGGCGGTTGGTTAAGTTGTCTTCGCGTGGCGCTCCCTGATATTCCAGCAGCCAAGTAAAGTGCAACCATGAAGTCTCCGCGTTGATTAAAGGAGACCCACCGAAGTGGATAGCTGCCTGTTGTGCACCAAGTGCCTGCGGCATTCTCCCGATACTTGATGCGAAGACGTGGTGTCCCGCGTTCTGCAGATCCATCCCGGGAAAATCAGAATTTTCTTTGATCGACATCGAAATCTGCTGAACCGGGTCTGTTCCCCACCGCGTGTCGAATATCAAGCGGTCAGGACGCTTCAGCTCCTTCATGACTTGATCTACCGTCTTTAAATGAATACAGAATTCCTGAAACTCATTAACACTTTCAAAGGTTCGGTCGAACAGGTACTTTGCGTGGGCACATATGGCGGAAGTCGCACGAAGTATCAATCTCTCTCTATCTTCGTCGTCGGCATCATCTGGGTTGGGGACGATCATTGCAATCGGCGGGTCGACTTGAGCAAGGGCAATGTCCCTGTAGGTCATTGCGGTGAGTACGTGATTGATTACTAGCTTGTTTAGCTTTTCTGAAGGCGCTCCCTTCAGCATTGTTCCTAACCGAGTGATGGGGCAAGGCAGGATGATCGTGTCAACATAGAGCCCGGCTGTTGAGACTGCGTTCTCCCAATATGCAGGAAAAACTTCTCCTGCGAATACAACTTTGAGATGTTGACTGTCTTGAAGATGGTAGCCAGCTACATCACCTACAGATAGCCAAAACTCTCGAATGACGTCAACCATCTCCGGCAATGCTTCGGTAAGGTTCCGCATCATGTGATCGTTTCGTGCAGTGATTTCGGCGGCAGTCATCGGAGTGACCTCAGCTTTTTTCATCTGGTCATATAGCCAGCCAAATTCTCGAAAGAGAAATTTGAAATATTCCTCCTGTATTTGGGTCAGACTGAGAGACTTTTTGGCTTCATCACGTTGCTTCATCGCAATAATCGCAAGGGTCATAGCACGGATGCGACCATCAAGAGATGTCGGATCGACCTTGCCATCAGGTCTGAGACGTATCGCCTCAAAACTTCTACGAAAGCCGTCCGCCAGTTCTTGGTTGGCGAATTGCATATTCCCTCCTTCCAAATTTTCTCTAAGAAGGAAAACCCGGTCAGTAAGATCTTGAATCTCGTCTTCGGTATATGTTCTGGATGACATATGTTTTTAAGCTGTTGGCGGCGCCAAATAAGTGAATTTGGACATTATTTTGAACATCTCGCTTTCTTAACGGTTGCCGTATCCAGCAAGCTGGTGATGCGCTGATACAGCTGAAACAAAAACGCCACGCGTTCGGCGTCGGAGGCGTAAGTCTTTTTGCCGCCGCTGGGTTGGTAGGCGGCGTCTACGGCGGTGTCTAGTTTTTGGTGGGCCTTGCGCAGGGCCGGGGGCATGGTCAGTGGGTCGTAGAGGTCGGCCAGTGACGAGCTGGCAAATTGGGCGCGGGCGTCGAGCACGCTTTGGGCGGCTTGTTCGATGGCGGTGCGGTGTTTGTCGCTGAGTGGCTCGCCAGCGAAGCCGGGCCAGGGGTAGTTGTTGTAAACGATGGTGTTGGAATAGCGGAAGCGACTTTCAAGACGTCCGCAGGTGAAACGCATGAAGGCGTTGTGCATGCGGCTGGTCATGACGCCGAAGTGGAAAAGCGTGGCATCAGAAATCATTGAATTCGCATTCCCGCAAATGGTTTCGTGATTACAAAAACCCAAGGGAACATAGTGCCGGTTTTCCGAGCTGTGGAGGGGGATTAACAGGTAATTACTTGTAGGTTGTCTGATCTTTTGAAATAACGATGGCGTCGCAGCATCAATTTTTGTTTGCTTATCCGAGCTCGCCAGTCGAATGTCCTTGACGGCTTGGACACGTTTCATGACCTCAGGCATCAGGCGAAGTTCTTGGGGTGGGCAGTCCACCAGCCACAGGCACCAACGATCTGTGTTGTTTATGAACTCGTCCGCCCCCAAAAATCGGCGTATCCATTTTTCAGCTTGTGGCTCCTTGGTGAGCAATATTTCCTTTTCTGCGTTGCTCATTAGCAAACTGCCACCATCAGTAGGTTTACTGCCGTAAGTCATTTCAGTAACCGGACAAATAGGCGTGCGGCGTTTATTCAACAACACATCGGACGCATCCACCAAATACGCATTAATACGCTTGGCAGGCACGGCATGCGGCAGGCCTTTGATGTCTTCGTATTCGTAAATGGTTTTGACGGCGTGGTCTTCAGTTCCAAAGCCGATGATCACGCAGTGCACGGCAGCCACGCCCTTAGCGTCGTTGCTCCACTGGAAGGTGCGATGGGCAAACTGGATTTTCATGCCCTGCCCCAGCATCCAAGCCCAAAGTACGCCGACCTGTTCGCCCTGGGTGATGCTGTTGGTGGACACAAAGGCACAGCGGGTGCGGGCATGCAGGGGCATGCTCTCGGCATTTGACGCGGCGGGCAGAAGCGCTTTGGGCCCCTTGGATGTGCGGCGCAGCGTTTTATCGGGATTAGCGTTTTGCGCGTTGGCTGGGTGTGCAGGCAAGGATGCATAAACCCCGTCCAGTTGCGCCTGGGGCATTTGAAGTGCCGAGTGTCCCGTGCGGGCCGCCCCATCCACCAGATAGCGGGCAGCCTTTACGTACCAGCCGGCCACAAAATCCAGATCGCCCCCGCCTTGCAGTCCAAACAACACAGCGCTGAGGTCGCGCTTTTGATCGCTGCTTTGGTAGCTTTTTCCAAGAAACGGCGGATTCCCCATCACATAGTCGCACAGCTCCGGCAGCAGCACGCCGGACCAGTCCAGCGTCAGCGCGTTGCCTTGGACGATGTTGGCGCGGCGCACCAGCGGCAGGCGGTTGAAGTTGCCACCCAGGGCGCGGCTGGCGCGCAGGTTTTCTTGGTGGTCGGTCAGCCACAGGGCGACGGTGGCGATGTGGGCGGCGCTGGGCTCGATTTCGATGCCATGAAACTGGTGCACATCGCACTGGATGTAGTCAAACTCTTTGGCGTCCAGGGTGTAGGACACGCCGCCGTTGCGCCGGTCTATGGCTTGCAGGGTTTCGACCACATCGAGTTCCAGGCGGCGGATTTCGCGGTAGGCGATGATTAAAAAATTGCCACAGCCGCAGGCCGGGTCCAAAAAGTTCAGGCCCCGCAGGCGCTGCAACAGCGCTTGCAGCTTGGCCACGTTGCCACCCTGGCTGCGCGCTGCGGCAAATTGGGCTTGGAGTTCGTCCAGAAACAGCGGGCCGACGACGCGCAGGATGTTGGTCTCGCTGGTGTAGTGCGCGCCGAGTTCGCGCCGCTTGCTGCTTTTGCCGGTGACGCCTTCGTCGTCATGGTGGATGACGGCCTGAAACAAGGAGCCGAAGATCGCCGGGCTGATGTCCGACCAGTCGAAGTTTTCGGCGCAGTCCAGCAACACCTGGCGCGCCTGCGGCTGGAAGTAGCACGGCGCCAAGTGGCCGTCAAACACGCTGCCATTGATATAGGGGAATATTTCTAGCTCGTGCGGCAGGTGGCGGGGGCGTTTTTCGGGCGGGCGGTTGAGTGCGTCAAACAGGCGTTGCAAGGCGCCGTCCAGGTCGCTGGCGTCTTCTCGGGTGTGCTGGCGGATGTAGCGGGCAAAATCGCCCCGGCGCTGAAAGATGCCGGTGTCTTCGGCAAACAGGCAAAACAGCAGGCGCACCAGGTAGCGCTGCAAGTCCTCGCCCAGGTAGCCGCCGGCGCGCATGGCGTCGTGCAGTTGCGCGATTTTGCGGGCGGCGCTTTCGTCCACCGCAATTTGGTCTTTTTGGGCCTGCGGTTCGTAGTCGGCCAGAAACAGGTAGCTGTCTATGTATTTGGCAAAGTCGGGCAGCTTGTGCTTGAGCGGCGGTGCGTGCGCCGAGAGCTTGTAGAGGTGCAGGTTTTCAAAGTCGCTGACCAGGCAGTATTCGGGCAGTTCAGGGTCGGGCAAACCTGGCAGGTAGCCGGTCGCTTGGCGGTAGGCCTCGTCCAGGTTTTCACCGCGCGATTTCATTTCAATGAGCAGCTTGCCGGGGTAGAAGCCGTCGATGCGCCCGCTTTTGCCGCCCAGCTTTTTGACCCGCTGCTCAAAGCTGACCAGGCGCTTATTGGAAAAGCCGAATACCTCGCACAAGCCTCGGATAAAGTTTTGCGCCTCGCCCATTTCGTAATGCGCATCGGAAAACTCGCGCATAAAGCCATAGGCCCGTTGCAATATTTCGTCTTTGTTGAGCGTGACTGTCATCGCTGCTGCATCCCTGTTGATGAGCGGCGATTATTGCCTTTTTAAATATAGTTGCCTCGAATATTTCGCGTCCGCGTAAGTTCGCAGGACGGGTCGACGCAGGCCAAGCCTGCTTGGCCACCTTGGCCTGCGCGGTTCAGAGGTCTAGGCTGACCTCGCCAGTGCAGCCCTGCGCGTCAAAGCTGCGTTCGATAAAGCGTGCGCTGCTGCGCCGCAGCATGACCAGGCTGCTGGCGCGGGTGCCGTAGTCGCTGCTGCGTATAAAGGCAGAGGAAAGCACCCGCTCGCGCTCTAGAGGGATGCCCGTGTCGGGCAGTTGTGCATCGGGCGCGGGTGCGTTGTCGGCTAGCAAGGCAAACAAGGCCGCAGGGCCTGGCGCTTGCGGACGGGCCTGTTGCATGACCCAGTGTTGCAGACCGGTTTTGAGCCCACGCAGTTTGGGCCAGGGGGTGTCGAAACCGGCATTGGAAACGGCGGCAATACCGGGCTGCATCGCGACGATGCGCGCACCCCGGCTTTCAAAGCCCAGCAAGGTCTGGCCGTCGTAGACCAGCAGGTTGAAAGGGTTGTAGTGCGCTGCGGTCGCAGCGATGCTCTCCAGGTACTGTGATGCGCTGCTTTGCCCGCTCAAAAAATCACTGACCAATGCGCCGCGCGAGGGGGCGTCTGCGCGTTGCTGGCGTATGTCGCGCACGTTGGTCAGCGCCGCCATGCGGCCACCGGGTGCAAGGCCCAGCCAGGTGCCACCGGCTTGCAGGTCTTTGCCCGCGCGAATAGGCGCACCCTCCCAATGGTGCAAGGGGCGCGTGGGGCGTGCGTAGTACTCGTCGCGATTGGCGATGAGCAAGAGTGGCTGCTCGGTGCCGGGCTGCCAGTTCCAAGCGATAAGGCACATGGTGTTGGGGTGATGTGCAGGTTGCGATTGCTGCGCAGTCTAAGCGCTTGGACTTGGGTCTTGATCACCCGCAGCGCTGCCTCGTATTCGGCACAGGAAAGCATTGGCTAGCAATGCGCGATTCGCAAGGCGGCGCATACAGGTCGCAAAGGTGTATGTTCTTTTGCTTTGTTGCATGATGATCGCGCTGCCCGATTCAAAAGCGAGTTGATCTTTGCACCTGCACTATGACCAAGCGGTAGCCATTTTTTGTGGTGGAAATAGTTTGAAAAAATTTTTGAAAAAGTGTTACAAAACTATGTAAGTCGTGTAAAAATCGCACATACTATTAGCGCCTAGAAAATTAGGTCCCCAAAACGAGTATGTTGGAAACAGAGTTGCAGGCCTTGCACTTTTGCACAAGTTCAGACATTGCGATTAATCGCAACGGATCTGTATCCTCCAAATTCCGCCGCAGTAGCGGCATTGCAATCGTCGGAAACACCAGTGCTGTTTGACCATTGCGCGCAGTGCAGGCAGTGCTGCCACATAGAACCCGGCTTTCCACCTTTGGATATCACCCTTACCGCCACTGAAAAAAAGGCGATGGGTAGCGTGTGTATAGAGACACAATGCACCCATTTGGGCGACCAAGGTTGCACCCTTGGAGATGACAAGCCACTGAGCTGCAAGCTCTACCCGCTGTCTTATCACCCGAAGCAAAAAAAATTTTATTACGACAGCGATTGCCCATTGATGCCGGAATACCAGCGGCAGTTGTCCAATCCCCACAGCGAGGCCTCCGCGCATTTGGCCTCAATGCACAGTGCCCTCAAGGCACTGCACGCCAGTGATGCGGCGTTTTTGCGCGAAAACCACCGCATCGACTCAGACTACTTTGATCTGCAACCCTTGCAAGCCAAGGCCTAGCCAAAGGAACCCTAGCCCATGACGACTGATCTGTACTCCTCTGCCAACTACCAAGAAGCGCTGAACGGTTTTGACCACAGTGAAGCACAAACCCTGGCGCACCAGACTTGGACGCCCGAGAATCTGTGCGTGGAAAGTTTCCATGAGCAAACCAAGTACTACACCAGCCGCTGGGATGGCCTTTGCCCCTATATCGACGTGACACCCCAGATGCTGGCGGCGGCACAAAAACCGTTTATCGTTTACGCCCTGCCCCCCGAAGGCAACTATGGCGTGCCGATCAACGATAAGTACGGACTGGTGCATGCTGGTTTGCCCGAGTTTTGGACCGATGAGCGGCGCGCACGCAAGTTCAAGGAGTTGGACAAGCTGTGCCGCAGCTTTACCGTGACTGAGCGATTGGTGCCAGGACGCGACCTGTCGGTAGAAGATGTGTTTGATCTAGGCCGTGAGCATTTCACCGCCTACGAAATCCATGACCAGGAGATTGCCGGTTTCGTGGATTACGTTCAAAAGCTCGATGTCTTGATTATCCAGGCCCACGCTGAAAATGGCGACTTGGTGCTCAGCGATGTATCCATCGTCATGCCCGAACGTGACCAGGTGTATGGCAGTTTTTGCCAGTGGAACACCGCGTACCGTAACCGCTCGCCCGGTATTTATGCCTGCTTGCTGGCCTCGCGTTGGACGCAAAAAGCGGGCTATGCCTATTACAACCTCGGCCCGGTGGGCGACTATGGCTACAAAGCCTTGTTTGTGACCGACCACGAGCCTATTTTTGCCCTGGCCATGACCGACCCGGACCACCCCCTAGCGCTGGACCCGACGTCGCCCCTGCACACTGACTTCAAGCGCGAAGACTGGAACCAGGTTTATCGGCTGCGCTCGGATTAGTCTGAAACTGCGGCTTGGCCGCCCGTGCCCACAAAAAAACCGGCCTGATTGCCGGTTTTTTTATGCCTGCGGGGCCGTCGCCACTCAGTCGTCCACCCCCGGACCAAAGGTGTGGACTTCGCCAAAACTGTCGTCGTAGTCCATCATCAATTCCTCGTCTTGTTGGATGTCACGCAGGGCGATCAGGTCGCCATCTTTGCGCATTTTGAGGTTAGGCGTTTTCGAATGGTTCAGGTAAACCGCCATATTCATCGCGTTCAGACCAATTGCCGGAATCAGCATATGGTGCTTGTCGTAATAGCAAAACATGTCCAACTCCTTGCGCACCTGCGGCGGCAAAGAACTGACCTCAGCATGGTTGAATTTAATTTCATGCATCTTCAGGCGCGACTTCAACGGTTTGGCGCCTTTGGGAATAGCGCGAATCGCAAATACGCCAATACCGTGGACAGGTGATACGCCTAATCGGCAAAAGACTTCGGTACGCAAATGCTGGAGTAGCTTTTTCTTTTTACTATGCATAACAACAATGTTTCTCTATTCGTCAATACTTGCAAACTCAAGCGCTCCAAAGCCTTGCGTCAGGGGCGCAATGGTACACCTAGAAATAGGGGCTTTCTCGTTAAAAACAGGGATGTACGCTTTATGGCGATGGTTGCCAAGGACGACTCTGGTGTCACTGAGCGGCCCTTGGCTGGGGCCAGCCAGCTCTACATCACTTCATGCAGTGTGCAGCCGGGACGCAAGGCGGTACGCCAGAAATTGCCGCTGTGTGCGTCCTGTACCAGCAAGAGGTTTTGTACCAAAGGCGCTACCGGGGTTTGCACCGGATCGACCAACAATACCCAGCGTGCGCCGCCGTCGTCGCCTAGGCTTTCTTGTAGCTTACCGATCCAGTCCATGGTTTTGAGCGTGTCCACCACATCGGCCAAGTCCAGCGGGTCCACATGCAGGGCCTCACATAAGGCAGCCGTCGTCATGCCCCGGACAGCATCCGTGCGCGCCGCACCCAATTCGGACAACAGGGCCAGCGCCAATGCAAAGTGCGCGCCTGGCCCCTGACGTCTAGGCGGCAAGCCCGCGATGAGGCCGGGCACATAGGCCGTCAGGGCCGCACCCAAGAGCACAATGACCCAAGAGAGGTAAATCCAGACCAACAATATAGGCAGCGTAGCAAAGGCGCCATAGACCGCCGAATACATCGGTACCGTTTCCAGGTACCAGGCCATGAGGCGCTTGGCTATCTCTAGGCCCGTGGCTACAAAAAGACCGCCCATCCAAGCATGGCCCCAGCGCACCCGTGTATTGGGCAAATAATGGAACATAGCGGCCATACCGCCGCCCACCATCAAAAACTGCGTGGTATCCAGCAAAAAGCCCACGCCGCCGGGCATACCCTCGACCAGGCCGCGCGAGGCGGAAATTGCATACGAGCTCACGCTGATGCTGACGCCCAAAATCAAAGGGCCCAGCGTCAGCGCCGACCAGTAAATTAGCAGTCGCTGACCCAGGGGTCGCAGGGTGCGCACGCGCCAGATACTGTTGATGGTGCGGTCAATGGTAAAAATCAGTGCCAGCGAAGTGAGCACCAAGGCGCCCAGGCCAAAGGCCCCGAGCTTGCTGGCCTTGCGCGAAAACTGGCTCAGGTAGCCCAGCACCTGACGGGCTATGTCGTCTGGTATCAGGCTGGTGACCAGCCACTTTTGCAGAACGTCTTGAAACTTGGCAAACATAGGAAAGGCCGTGAGCACGGCCAAGGCCACCGTCAACAGCGGGACCAGAGCGATCGTGGTGGTGAAGGTCAGGCTGCTGGCAGTCAGGCCCAGGCGGTCTTCACGAAAGCGCTCGCGCAGGGTTTTGAGGGCCGGTAGCCAGGGGACATGGCGCACATCAGCCAGCCAAAGTTGGAAGCGGGGAAGCATTTGCATGGCCGCTATGATGCCACCGACATGCAAGCACCTCTTTCCTCCTCCCCGATCCCCCCTAGCTTCGAGCCGGCGTTGGCGCCTAGCGCCCCGGTTGAAACCCACGTCCATATCAGCCGCGCATTGGCAGTGGGTAGTCTGCTGGGGCTGATCGTGCTCAGCTTGGTATGGGAGTTGCTGGCAGCACCGCTGCGGCCCGGTGGCTCGTGGCTGGCGCTCAAAGCCCTGCCTCTGTGCCTACCGCTGGCCGGGCTGCTGAAAAACCGCATGTACACCTACCGCTGGGTATCCATGCTGGTATGGCTGTACTTTACCGAAGGCGTGGTGCGGGCTTGGGGCGATAAAGTGCCAGGCAACTACTGCGCCATGTTGGAAATCGCCCTGTGCCTGATCCTGTTTGTGGCCTGCCTGATGCATGTGCGCTTGCGCCAGCGTGATGCCAAAGCGGCAGGCTTGAGCGAAGCGCCCCCTACCGAATCGAGTTAAACCAAGCGTATGAACCCACCCGCTGCCCTACTCCCCGCACTGCGCGCCATTGTGGGCGATGCACATGTATTGACCGAAGGCGACTTGACGGGCTATGAGCTCGATTGGCGCAAACGCGAGCGCGGCAAGTCGCTGGCCGTCGTGCGCCCTGCGACCACCGCGCAAGTGGCGCAAGTCGTCCAAGCCTGCGCCGCAGCGGGTGTCAGCATCGTGCCCCAGGGTGGCAACACCGGCATGGTGGTTGGCTCTACCCCGGATGCCAGCGGCACGCAAATCGTGCTGAGCTTGACCCGCATGAACGCCGTGCGCGCGCTCGATGGCGGCAACCTGACGATCACCGTGGAAGCCGGTTGCGTGCTGCAAAACTTGCAAGAGGTATGCGAAAAAGCCGGGTTTTTATTTCCCTTGAGCTTGGCCTCGGAAGGCAGCTGCACCATAGGCGGCAACTTGGGCACCAATGCTGGCGGCACGCAGGTGGTGCGCTATGGCAATACCCGCGAATTGTGTTTGGGCCTGGAGGTGGTAACGGCGCAAGGCGAGGTATGGAGCGGCCTGACCGGCTTGCGCAAGGACAACACCGGCTACGACTTGCGCCATTTGTTTATCGGCTCGGAAGGCACGCTAGGCGTGATTACGGCTGCCACGATGAAGCTCTATCCGCTGCCCACATCGCAATTGACCGCTTTGGCTGCCGTGCCTTCGCTGGACGCGGCGGTGCAGTTGCTGGGCTTGGCGCATCAGCACCTGAGCGCTGGCCTGACCGGCTTTGAAGTGATGGGGCAGTTTGCTTTGAAGTTGGTCGTCAAGCATTTCCCGCAGCAGCGCGTGCCTTTTTATGAGAGCAGCCCCTACTGCGTGGTGCTGGAAAACTCGGACAACGAGTCCGAGGAACACGCGCGCAGCCAGTTTGAAAGCTTGTTGGAAGCGGCTATGGAGGCCGGTTGCGTCAGCGATGCCGTCGTGGCCGAAAGCATGGCCCAGGCGCGGGCGCTGTGGCATATCCGCGAGAGCATTCCGCTGGCCCAAGCGCAAGAGGGCCTCAATATCAAACACGATATCTCGATTGCGGTATCGCGCATCCCCGAGTTTGTGGCCCAGGCCGATGCCGCGCTGGCGCTGGCCTTTCCCGGTATACGGCTGGTGAACTATGGCCACCTGGGCGATGGCAATTTGCACTACAACGTCCAAGCACCCGACGGGCAGGACGCCGAGAAGTTTTTGCGCGAGCAGGAAGGCCCGGTCAATGGCGTGGTGTATGCACTGGTGGATGCGTTTAACGGCTCCATCTCCGCAGAGCATGGCATTGGCAGCCTGAAACGCGAAAAGCTAGAAAAGCACAAATCGCCAGTGGCGATGGGCCTGATGCGTTCTATCAAGACGGCGCTAGATCCGCACAATACCTTCAATCCGGGGCGGATGTTGGCACGCAGCTAGCGCAGGCCCGGCCAATGCGCCGCCTACAATTTGGTATTCCCGCCGGCTACACCAGTACGCCGCATATTTCACTTCAGACGCAGCTATGACCAGCCCTACCGAGCGACCCATCCGCCAACAGTACGAAGACTTGCTGCGCCATGCCTATACCCAAGGCGTGCACAAGCAGGACCGTACCGGCACCGGCACCACCAGCGTGTTTGGCTACCAGATGCGATTTGATCTGCAAGAAGGTTTTCCGCTGGTCACCACCAAAAAAGTGCATGTGCGCTCCATCATCCAGGAATTGCTGTGGTTTCTGACGGGATCGAGCAACAATAATTGGCTCAAAGAGCGTGGCGTCAGCATCTGGGACGAATGGGCCAAGCCCGATGGCGACCTGGGCCCGGTCTATGGCGTGCAGTGGCGCAGTTGGCCGACACCCGACGGACGGCACATCGACCAGATCAGCGACTTGATGGCGACCTTAAAAAGCAACCCAGACTCGCGTCGCATGATTGTCAGCGCCTGGAACGTGGCCGATTTGTCCAAAATGGCGCTGATGCCCTGCCATGCGTTTTTTCAGTTTTATGTGGCCCCCGCCCAGAGCCCGGATGGCAAGCCACGCCTGAGCTGCCAGCTCTACCAACGCAGTGCGGATATTTTTTTGGGCGTGCCTTTCAATATCGCCAGCTACGCGCTCTTGACGCACATGATCGCCCAGCAATGCGATATGGAGGTGGGCGATTTCATTTGGACCGGAGGCGACTGCCATATTTATAGCAACCACCACACCCAAGTGGAACTGCAACTCAGCCGTGCGCCAATGGCCTACCCCCAGCTGCATATCAAGCGCCGGCCCGCCAGTATTTTTGACTACGCCTACGAAGACTTTGAAGTGCTGGACTACACCCCCCATCCAGCCATTGCTGCGCCAGTAGCGGTCTAAGCACTGGCTATGGAAACCCGCCTGCATTTGATTTACGCAAGCGCCGCCAATCGAGTGATAGGCGCTAACAACACCCTGCCCTGGCACCTACCGGAAGACCTGGCGCACTTCAAACGCCACACCCTGGGATGCCCCGTGATCATGGGCCGTAAAACCTGGGACTCGCTACCCCCCAAATTTCGCCCGCTGCCAGGCCGCTTGAACCTGGTCGTCACGCGCCAAACCCATTGGCAAGCCCAGGGCGCGCAAGCTGCGGCCTCTTTGCACGATGCTTTGGCCTATTGCGGCGATGCGCCCGACGCCTGGGTAATAGGCGGCGCGCAAATTTACGCCCAGGCCCTGCCCCTGGCGCACAGCGTGGTCGTGACCGAAATAGACCTGCAAGTGCAAGGCGATGCCTTTGCACCAGAGCTGGGCAGTGCCTGGCGCGAGGCTAGCCGCGAAAGCCACGTTTCGGCCCAAGGACTGGCCTATAGTTTTGTGCATTACCAGCGCGCCACACCGCTTTAAACCATGCAATTTGCCACTTGGAATGTCAACTCCTTAGCCGTGCGCCTGCCCCAGGTGCTGGACTGGCTGAGCGCCAACCCGGTCGATGTACTGGCCCTGCAGGAGACCAAACTCACCGACGATAAATTTCCGCATGAGGCCTTTGCGCAAGCGGGTTACCAGGCGCAATGGTTTGGGCAAAAAACCTATAACGGCGTGGCCTTGCTGACCAAAACCGAGGCCACCGATGTAGTGAAAAACATTCCCGGTTTTGAAGACGAGCTGGCGCGCGTTATCACCGGCACGGTGCAGGGCGTGCGCGTCATTGGCGCGTATTTTCCCAACGGGCAGGCGCCCGGTAGCGACAAGTTTGAATACAAAATGGAATGGCTCAAGGCGCTGCGCACCTGGGTCAAGTCGGAAATGGCAGCGCATCCACAATTGCTGCTGATGGGCGACTACAACATCACGTTTGACGATGCCGATGTCTGGGATGCTGAAGGCATGCGCGAACAAATCCACTGTACCGAGGAGGAGCGTTACCACCTGCGCGCGCTGGTGGCCATGGGCTTGCACGACAGCCTGCGCCTGTTCCCGCAGCCGCCCAAAAGCTATAGCTGGTGGGATTACCGCGACATGGCCTTTAGGCGCAACCGGGGGCTGCGCATAGACCATATTTTGATCAGCCAGCCACTGCGCGAACGGGCCAGCGCTTGCGTCATCGACAAAACGCCGCGCAAGAACGAAAGGCCCAGCGACCACACGCCCGTCGTGCTGACGCTCGATGGCGCGGCCGCGCAATAAAAAAGCCGCGTCACCGCCATCAGCGAGAGCGACGCGGCAGCCACTTGGGTGCCCAAGTGAATACGGACCAGCAAGTGATCGCTTGCATCTCGGCAAAGGCCGCGAATTTATTCTTCCGGCGACAGCGCGAGTTTTTTGTCTAAACCAAGTTCCTGAATTTTGCGGGTGATCGTATTGCGGCCAATGCCCAGCTTGGTGGCCGCTTCGATGCGGCGGCCACGGGTGTTGGTGAGTGCGGCCTGAATCATGCGCGCCTCAAAGCGGCGGGTCAGCGTGTCCCAGACCTCGACGTGACCGGTGCGCAGCAATGTCAGCGCTTCGTCTTCAAGTTCGACTTCCCAGCCGGTCAGCGGGGATGGCGCAGCGGGTGCGCGACCCAGCGTGTCGGACGTCGGCCAGGCCAAAGGCGCTACGTCGGCCGCAGCACTGTCGCTGGACATTGCGGTCGATGGGCTTATAGGCTCCGCGTAACCGTTGCTGCGCACCACGGCGGTGCCATCAGGCGCAGTATCGGACGTGGCTTGCGACGCGCTCTGGTGCTTGTACACACCAAATTCGGGCGGCAGGTCTTTGGGCTCAATCACTTGGGCCGGTGCCATGACGGTCAGCCAGTGGCACATATTTTCCAATTGGCGCACGTTGCCGGGGAAGGCAAAGTTTTCGATGGCCGCCAACGCGCTATCGGCTATCCGTTTAGGCTCCACACCCAGTTGCTTGGCGCTGTGCTGCAAAAAATGGCGGGTCAGCATGGGAATGTCCGCGCGGCGCTCGCGCAGCGCAGGTAAGCGCAAGCGGATAACATTGAGGCGGTGAAACAAGTCTTCGCGAAACGCGCCTTGCTGCACGCGCAGCTCCAGGTCTTGGTGCGTCGCAGTGATCACACGCACATTGGCTTTGATAGCGCTGTGGCCACCCACCCTATAAAAATGTCCGTCGCTGAGCACGCGCAGCAAGCGGGTTTGCAGCTCGAAGGGCATGTCGCCGATTTCGTCCAAAAACAAAGTGCCTTCGTCGGCCTGCTCAAAGCGCCCGCGCCGCTGCGCCTGTGCGCCGGTAAAGGCGCCGCGCTCGTGGCCAAAGAGTTCGCTCTCGAGCAGCTCTTTAGGAATCGCCGCGGTGTTGATCGCCACAAAAGGGCCACTGGCACGAGGCGAATGCTTGTGCAAGGCACGGGCCACCAGCTCTTTACCCGAGCCCGATTCGCCGGTAATCATGACGGTGACATTGCTTTGGCTTAAGCGACCAATCGCGCGAAACACATCCTGCATGGCTGGTGCCTGGCCCAACATTTCGGGCGTATCGGCCATGCGCTCTTCGGCAAACTCTTCGCGCTGACTTTCCTGCACCGCCCGGCGTATGAGTTCGACTGCTTTGGGCAAGTCAAAGGGCTTGGGCAAGTATTCAAATGCGCCGCCTTGAAATGCGCTAACAGCGCTGTCCAAGTCGGAAAACGCAGTCATGATAATGACCGGCAGTCCCGGGTGTTTGGCCTTGACTTTGTCCAGCAAATCCAGGCCAGAGCCCCCTGGCATGCGGATGTCGCTGACCAAAATTTGCGGCACTTCGTCGTCGCTGGCCAGCGCGGCCAGCACATCGCGTGCATTCGAAAAACTACGGGTGGGTAGTTGCTCGCGCAACAACGCTTTTTCCAGCACAAAGCGTATGGACTGGTCATCATCTACGATCCAAATCGGCTTCATCGGCGTGCTTTCTTTTTTGTTTCCAACTACGGTAAGGGGATCAATATTTTGAAATCCGTGCGGCCTGGCTGACTATCGACCTCGATCTGGCCATGGTGCTGTTGTACAAAGGTTTGCGCCAATGTCAGCCCCAGACCGGAGCCGCCGTCTCTGCCCGAAACCAGGGGGTAAAAGATGCGGTCCTTGATCGAATCGGGTACGCCCGGTCCGTTGTCTATGACATGCAATTCCAGTGCCAGTCTGTAACGCATTTTTCCGAATGTGACCTGGCGCGCGATGCGCGTGCAAAAAGTCAACTCCGCATCGCCTTGGGCCATGCGTTCGGCCAGGGCTTGGCAGGCGTTGTGCGCAATATTGAGCACGGTTTGAATCAGTTGCTCCAGATCACCCCGAAATTCGGGGATGGAAATATCGTAATCGCGCATCACCCGCAAACCCTTGGGGAATTCGGCCACGATGAGGGAGCGCACCCGTTCACACACTTCATGGATATTGACATCACCCACCATGTGCGGGCGGCGGTGCGGCGCGAGCAATCGGTCTACCAGGGTCTGCAGGCGGTCCGCTTCGCGGATGATGACCTGGGTGTACTCGCTCAGGCCACTGGCGGCGATTTCCATCTCCAGCAATTGCGCTGCACCGCGTATGCCGCCCAGGGGGTTCTTGATCTCGTGGGCCAGGTTGCGTATCAATTCTTTGTTCGCCAAGGCCTGCTGCGCCAGACGTTCTTCGCGGTCCTGGCGCGTTTGCTGCTCTTGGGGCACCAGTTCCACCACAAAATAGCCTTTGGCATCAGAGTCGGTCACGATCACATGGACGGGCAGAAGATCCTGCCCATTGCGCCGCAAAAATCCGTCGTAACGCAAGGCTGCAAACGCATGGTGCGAAGCCCCGGCCAATGCTTCATGCAGCCCGTTCGCTTCGGTAAATACCTCGGCCAAACTGGCACCCTCGATCGCGCGACGCGAAATGCCCAATGCATCTTCGAGTGCGGAATTGGAAAACACGACCTTTGCGTCGGCCTGCACCACGGCCACGAGACTGGCGAGCAGGTCAAAGCTTTGGAATCGCGTGCTGACTGGCATAGCTTTATTGCGTGCTGGCCAAGCCACTGGGTAAGCGCGCGAGCTCCCGACGTAGGCTGGCGATATCCGCTTCAGTCCTGTCCAGGCGGGCTTTGAGCTCCGCTTTGCGGTCCAGGTACTTTTGGTGGTTGCGGCTTTCAGCACCCAATTTTTCAGGCTCGCCGTCCTTGTATTCCTGTTGGATTTCGGCCAACTGGCTTTGAGCTTTCTTGAGCTCAGATTCCAAAACAGTGCGCGCTTCTATATCTTTCGCGCGTTGCGCCGGTGCATCCTGCCTAGCAAGCGGGCGCGCTAGGTTGGCAGCCGATGCTTTGTCGGCAGGCACCACACTCGCCGGTCCAGTGGTGATCAGCGTGCAAGATTTTTCTTGGGCACGGGTGACGATATTGGTGTATTCGTTGCCGCAACGATAAATGCGATTTTGCGCGAAGGCGCCGCTGCCAAACAATGCGGCAAGAAGCAATACGCAGCGCAGCAATAGGTAGGGGCGTGGCATCGGGCGGTTCAATAAAAAAGACGGCCGCAGCCGTCTTTTCCTACGAGGTCTTGCGACACCACCGCCAGGATTGCAAGCACTTGCCTGCAGGCCTGAGCGGCGCGTCGCGAAGACGGCATTACAGCGAATAATACATATCAAATTCAATAGGATGGGTGGACTGACGCAGACGCGTCACTTCGCCCATTTTGAGTTCGATGTAGGCTTCGAGCATGCTCTCGGTGAACACGCCGCCTTTGGTCAGGAAGGCGTGGTCGGCAGCGAGGCAGTCCAGCGCTTGGTCCAGGCTGTGGCAGACGGTGGGGACCAATGCATCCTCTTCCGGCGGCAGGTGGTACAGGTCTTTGGTGGCCGCTTCGCCGGGGTGGATTTTGTTTTCCACGCCGTCCAAACCAGCCATCATGAGCGCCGAGAAGCCCAGGTAGGGGTTCATCAGTGGATCGGGGAAACGTGCCTCGATGCGACGGCCCTTGGGATTGGCCACAAAGGGGATTCGGATCGATGCCGAGCGGTTACGCGAGGAGTAAGCCAGCTTGACCGGCGCCTCATAGCCAGGAACCAAGCGCTTGTAGCTGTTGGTGCCGGGGTTGGTGATGGCATTGAGCGCACGCGCGTGCTTGATGATGCCGCCGATGTAATAGAGGGCGAAGTCCGACAAACCGGCATAGCCGTCACCGGCAAACAGGTTTTTGCCGTCTTTCCAGATGGACTGGTGCACATGCATACCGGAGCCGTTGTCGCCGACGATGGGCTTGGGCATGAAGGTGGCGGTTTTGCCAAAGTTGTGGGCCACGTTTTGCACCACATACTTCAGAATCTGGGTCCAGTCGGCGCGCTGCACCAGGGTGCTGAACTTGGTGCCGATTTCGTTTTGACCAGCGCCCGCTACTTCGTGGTGGAACACTTCCACTGGCACGCCCAATGACTCCAAAATCAACGACATTTCTGCACGCATGTCCTGGGTACTGTCCACCGGGGGCACGGGGAAGTAACCGCCTTTGACGGTGGGGCGGTGGCCTTTGTTGCCGCCGTCCATCACTTTGCCGCTGTTCCAAGGGGCTTCGGCTTCGTCAATTTTGAAAAAGGTGCCCGACATATCGGTGTTCCAGCGCACGTCGTCAAAAATGAAGAACTCTGGCTCGGGTCCGAAGAAAGCGGTATCGCCAATGCCAGAGGCCTTCAGATAGGCTTCAGCACGCTTGGCGATAGAGCGGGGGTCGCGGTCATAGGCTTTGCCGTCGCTAGGCTCGACCACATCGCAGCTCATGAACAGGGTGGTCTCTTCAAAGAAAGGGTCGATGTTGGCGGTGTTGGCGTCGGGCATGAGCTGCATGTCCGAGGCTTCAATGCCCTTCCATCCAGCGATCGACGAGCCGTCAAAGGCGTGGCCGGATGTGAACTTGTCTTCATCAAAATGCGAGATGGGCACGGTCACGTGCTGCTCTTTACCACGGGTGTCGGTGAAGCGGAAGTCAACAAACTTGACTTCATTCTCTTTCACCATTTTCATCACATCTGCGACGGTCTTGGCCATCAAATACTCCTGTTGCACGGTTGTAAAAAAGGGATTGCGTGCGAGTTATCGCAGTTTCTATGCCAGCGCCCTCAGGGCGCGTACAAAGCGCTTTCTCCACCCCGTATTCTGCCTTGTCCGGCTTGTGGCCCTAGGCCGCTCACGATGGGTGAATTTTTCGAACGCACCATTTACGCACATTATTGCACCGAATAAGTGCATAAAAATTGACGGAATAGGGTTTGGTTTACTTGCGCACCAATTCAGGGCCCATGACAAGGCCGAATGCGACCAGACCCTGTTTTAGCGTTTCAAACGCCGGCCCTGCCGCATCAGGCGCTCCCTTGACACCCAACTCGATATGCCGCCCGTACTGTGGATGGTCAACGCTGGGCAGGCTGAACACCTTGACTGGGTGGGCGTCTTGCACGCTTTGCATTAGCGGCGTGAGCGTCGCTTCCATAGCGCCCATCACGATAACCGACAACTCCACATGCGCGTCGCCTGTGAAATGCGCTTGGTAACAGGTGTCCAGGACCCATTCCATCATCGGCCAGGCCATCACTGGAAAGCCCGGCACAAAATGGACAGCGCCAGCACCCTGCCCCTGGCAACTGAAACCAGCAATCTTGTTGTAGGGGTTGGGAATCAAGGTGGAACCTTGAGGAAAGCGGCCCATATCCAGGCGGTGGACATTGTCTTGCCGCTCGGGCTCGAAGGCATGCCCGTTTTCCAAGGCAATGTCGCGCATGCGCTCCCAGATCAGGTCGCGAGCACCCGGGTGCAACTCCAGGGGCAGGCCAAGCGCGGCGGCGGCGCACTGGCGCGTATGGTCATCGGGCGTTGCGCCAATACCACCGAAAGAAAACACGACGTCGCCGCTGGCAAATGCATCGGCCAGCGTTGCGGTGATGCGCTGTGGTTCATCACCCAGGTAATGCGCATAGGCCACTTGCAGACCACGTGCGCCCAGCAGTTCGATCGCTTTGGGCAGGTGCTTGTCGGCACGCTTGCCCGAGAGTATTTCGTCGCCAATGATGATCAGGCCAAAGTGCATGGAAGGCTCAGGAAAGTGGAGGTAGCCCCGCGGCCGGCGCTACAGTCTGTATGGGCGTCGACTCCGCTTCTGGTAGCGGCCGGGTTGGCACAAAAAGCTCGGCTTCGTGCGCCGCACGCAATGCGCCTAAGGCGGCTAAGCAATAGTGGATAAACCAAAGCGAAGCAAACACAAACACGACGGTATAAAGCCATACCGACAAGGGCAACAACAGGGGCGCCATGGCAATCGCCATCAATCCCATGGACCACAAGAGACTGGGCGTCGCCCCCAAAAATCCAACCACCAAGCCCATGGCCATGAGCGCGCCTTTGTGGGTAGCCAAAATGGTTTGCCGCTCCGCACTGCTGGCATGGTCGGCCAGTGCATTAAAAGCCATCACGCGGTAGGTAAGCCAAGCCCAAATTGCCGGCGGCAAAACCAATACCAGTGGGGGTACGATCCACATTGGTGATGACACGATGGTGGCAACCAGTGCCAAGGCGCAGGAAATCAGGGACCAACCCAGACTAGCGACAAATGAAGCCCCATGGCGGCGCTCCAATGCCCCAAAACGTCGGCTGGCCACGATACGCACTAACGCCGGCGTCATCGTGGTGGAAACCAGCAGTACCGTACACACGACCACCAATGGCGTCAGCACCACAATGAGAATTAAAGGCGCCAGCATGGTCTTCAGCGCAGGCAGCCCAACAGCGGATAACCAGGCCGCCAGGCTCGTGACAAACACCGACGCATCGAGCATGGCAAGCACGGCTTCCTGGGTGCTTTGCCAGAAAAAATAGGCCAGCACACCCGCGGCCCCCATGGCCAGAAGCAAGGGCATCAGTGACAGAAGTATGACTTTGGGGTGCAGACAGTACAACACCGCCCGCCAAAAGGACGAAAGCAACAAACCCATATATGCCTCCTTGGTTTTTCGCATTGTCGACGAGAAACCTCAGGCCCGACCCAATAAACGCAATACACCACGACATTGCTGTGACCAAAAGCCCTGACCATAGTCACGCCCTTGCTCCACCTGATCCCGCACCCCGGTGGCGGGATATGCCAGGGTGAAATCGGCCGTGCCAAACAGCATGTCCCACCAGGGCAGCAATACCCCGAAGTTGCAGCCACCCAATACCGCAGGCGCACCGGCGGCACGGGGCGCCGGGCTTTCGTGGCCGATGCCGATGGCATGGTGCATGCGATGGAAACGTGGGCTGACCCACAGGCGTTCACCGATGCGGCCAAACCATACCCGCAAATTGGCGTGCTGCAGGTTTTCACTTAGCTGCATCAAAGCCACCAATGCCACGAACTGAGCCGGTGCCATGCCGATCAGCAAGGCCAAGAACACAAAAAAAACATCGCGCAGTACATCGTCCAACAAGTGGTTGCGGTTATCGCTCCACATGGTCATTTGGCGCTGCGCATGGTGCAGCGCATGCAAACTCCACCACCAAGATATTTGGTGCTGGGCACGGTGAAACCAGTAGTTGAAAAAGTCAAATACCAGCAAGTACAAAACAAAACTGACCAGTGCATGGCCCGTCACGTCCGGCCAGATATCGTCCAGGTGAAAAGTGGGCAGTCCCCAGACACGCAGCGCGCCGATAGCGGCATCCAAATGCGGATCTACGATGAAAAACAATGCCAAACGAAACAGACCCAAGCGGTGTAACAGCGTGTAGAAAATATCGGTGCGTATGGTGGCCACATCGGTCACGGGCTCTGCCGGGCGCCAGCGCTGCAAAGGGCCGATCACGCTGATCAAGACCGCAATTTCCAGCAGGCCAAGCAGCATCCATTCCGTCGCGCTAAAGGCCTGGTCCAGATAACCACCCAAGCCCATCGCAAACACCAGGGGACCAACGAAGGCCTCGAACAACCAGGCCTGCGCCGTGGCAAAGTAGTCGATCAGGGTATCCATGGCAAGCCCTTATCCGGGATGGGCCGCAATCCAGGCCAGGTAGCTGGGGTGACTGCGCAGGCTAGCAAAGCAAAACCCCCGCTCTTTGAGACCCACTATCAAAGGTTCTAACACGGCGGGCGCCCAAGCGTCTTTGCGCGACCAAATGCCCAGATGCGCCATGAGTATGTCGCCGCTGCGGATATCGCGCAGCGCTTTGGCTAACAGCGCCTGGTTGCTGTATTTGTCGCTGGGCAACTCGTCGCCCAGGAAACCGGCATCGGCCCAGCCCACATGCGCAAAACCGCAATCGCGCGCAGCAGACAGCAATGCGGGCGAGGTTTTGCCGCCTGGGGCTCGGAACAAGGGCAAGGCAGGCTGCCCGGTGAGCGCGCTCAGGCGCGTGGCCGAGGCCTTGAGCTGCGCGCAATATTGTGCGGCGCTGTAGTGCATCTTGCGCCCCGATTGGCTACCTGCCGAAGCTTGCACCACAAACTGTGCTTCGTCGGTGCCGCCGTTCAGGTCTGCACGCCAATAAACATGGTCGAAGGTGTGAGACGCAAAACTATGGCCCTCTTGGCCCCGCTCGCGCCACCAAGGCGCCCAGTGTTCACCCAGTGTGCCGTCGCCGGTTTTGGTCGGTTCGTTGGCCGCAAAAAACGTTACTTTCACCTGGTGCTTACGCAGGGTATCGGCGATCAAGGGGGCCACTTCCATATGGCCGGTGTCCAGGGTCAGGTACACCGGCTTTTTACAATCGCTTTGGCTCCATGCCGCGCCAGTTAACCCAGTCGCGAGCAGGGCGATGGCTGCGTGCCGGCTAGCAACACGCAGACGCATGCCGCCGCAGCGCCAAACTGTGTGAATCAACGCGGGGCGTGGTCCAGCGTCCATACGCCATGCGGCGAGCGTCCGACCGCCACTTGCTGCACTACTTTGCGGGTGCTGGTATCAATGACAGTGAGTTTTTTGATCCAGCGCGAAGCCACGTAGATATAGCGCCCGTCAGCCGATAAATCCATGCAATCGGGCCCACCCGGCGCGGGGTAGGTGTCGACCACTTCCAGGGTCTGGTAATCGATCTTGCTAATCGTGTTGGCTACCCGGTTACTGACCAAAACGTGGCGCTTATCGCCCATATTGCGAAACGCGTGCGCCGCCGCACCGGTTTTGATGGTCTTGCTCAGCTTGGGGGCCCCTTTGCCCAGCTCATACACCTCTACCCCATTGCCGCCAGTCATGCCGATCAAAAGCGTTTTGTCGTCCGGCGTGCCAAACACATCGGCTGGCAGCGAGCCGGTTTTCACCCGCCACTTGACACTTTGGGTGGCCAGATCGATCACCACCAATTCGTCGCTTTCCTGCATAGTGGCGTAGGCCAAGGTGCTGGTGCTATCGATCCACACATGGCTGGGGGTTTTACCGGTCGCAATACGTTTGGCCAGCGTCATGTCACTGCCGTTCCAGTGGTAAATGTCCACATGGTTGAGCCGGTTGCCCACGGTGACCAGCCATTTCATGTCGGGCGAGAAACGCAGGTGGTAGGGGTCAGAAATACCGTGCACGGTGCGCTGGACGGCAGCGGTGCGGGGATCTAAAAACAGCATGGAATCGCCCACCGCATTGGCCACTATGAGCGATTTTTCGTCGGGCGTCAGGTACAGGTGGTGCGGCTCTTTGCCGGTGGGTATCTTGTGCGTCTCTTTCCAGGTGGAAGGGTCAATGACGCTGACCGTGGCATCGAGTGAGTTGAGAACGAATATCGGCGGGGGTTTATCGCTGGCGACCGCAATCGCAGTGCAAAACAACCATGCCAGGGGTAAAAAACGGGTCCAAGGGTTCGACGAATTCACAAAAGCCTTATCAATCAATAGCCTCTAAGTGTAACGGGCGGGGCGATTTACCCGTCGCAGGCCAGGCCCTTCAGCGTGTCGCAAGCAGCGCCAATTGCGCGGGCCCCAGCCAGCACCACTGGCCGGGGGCCAGGTCAGCGGGCAGGGACAGGCCGCCTATTTGCGATCGATGCAGGCCTTCCACGCGGTTACCGACAGCCGCTACCATGCGCTTGACTTGGTGGTATTTGCCCTCGGTTAAGGTGAGGCGAAGATGCAAAGGGCCGACCGCCTCGCACGCGGCGGCGCGCACGGGTTGTGGGTCGTCGTCCAGTACCACACCGCTGAGCAAACGGCCTATTTGCCTGTCGTCCACAGGGTGTTTGACCGTCACCTCGTACACCTTGGGCACATGGTGGCGGGGCGAACTCATGCGGTGGATGAACTTTCCGTCGTCGGTCAGTAGTAACAGACCGGTGGTGTCCTGGTCTAGGCGCCCTACCGCTTGCACCCCCTGCACCGCTGCTTTTTGTGGCCGGGTGCGCAATGGCGCAGGCAACAAGGTGTAAATACTGGGGTAGGTAGAGGGTTTTTGCGAGCATTCGGTGCCCGCTGGTTTGTGTAGCAGAACGTAGGCCTTGTCGCAATAGGGCCAGTCCACGCCCTGCACCCGAAAGCGCAGACCCTGCGGCTCAAACTGAGCGCCCGCGTCGGTGCAGGGTTGGGCGGCGCTGCCTTCTGGGCCGCCGTAAACCTGCACATAGCCCTGCTGGATCAGCCCGGCGCAGACACGCCGCGTGCCAAAGCCCTGACTGTATAAAACCTCTTGAAGTTGCATAGGCCCTGCATTGCAGGGACCTTCCACAAAAAACGCACCCAGCGGTGCGTTGCGCGGGACGGTCCTGCGGTTTATTTGTTTTTAATCTTGCCGCGCGGTATCACTGCCGTGGTGATGGTGGCGCGCACGGGCTCGCCGCCGCTCGGTGCTTTGGGCGGTGAAGTATCCTTCTTGGGCTTTTTGGCCTCTTTATTGGTTTTTTGCTGACCTTTGGCCATGGCGTGTTCTCCTGTGCAAAGTTGATGTTGAAAGCCTGATTCAGTGTAACCGCCCTATGTCCGACGCTGCCGCCCCTTTGATAGCCATCGACGAAGCCGAGGTGGACATCAGTGCCATCCGCGCCCAAGGGGCCGGGGGGCAAAACGTCAACAAAGTCTCCAGCGCTATCCATTTGCGCTTTGACATTCCCGCCTCTTCGCTGCCCGACGATGTGAAAGACCGGCTCCTAGCCCTGCGCGACAAACGCATTACCGCCGAGGGCGTGCTGGTGATTAAGGCGCAAAGCCACCGCACCCAGGATATGAACCGGTTGGACGCTTACGCCCGCCTGCAGGACATTGTGCAAAGCGTGGCCCTGGCGCCCAAGCCAAGGCGCGCCACGCGTCCTACCCGCGCCTCCAAAGAACGGCGCTTAGATGACAAAAGCCAGCGCAGCGCGATCAAGGAACTGCGCGGCAAAGCACGGGAATAGGCCCGCTTGCGCCACTCAGGGCTAACCCTGTGCTTGTGCTCAGCGGGGCCTACCTACAATGCGCCCTCCACAGCACCACGCCCCGCCCCCAGCGACCGCCATGCCAAAAACTACAGAAGCCCCCAAGGACCTGCCCGAGCGCGTCATCAAAAAATACCCCAACCGGCGTTTGTACGACACGCACACGTCGAGCTACATCACCTTGGCGGAAATCAAGCAACTGGTGATGGACCACAAAGCGTTTGCCGTGCTCGATGCCAAAACGTCTGAAGACCTGACGCGCAGCATCTTGCTGCAAATCATTTTGGAAGAAGAGGCTGGTGGCTCGCCCATGTTCACAGCGCCCGTGCTGGCCAATATCATCCGCTTTTATGGGCATTCCATGCAGGGATTTATGGGTGGCATCATGGAAAAGAATATGCAAACCCTGATGGAAATGCCGGTACCTATCGTGCCCGGTGTCATGGGTACCAATGTGTTCCAGCAAATGCAGGAACAAATGCAAAAGCAAACCGAGCAATTTTTGGGCACTTTTGGCATCAAGCGCTAAGCGCTTGCCCTGCGCGCCCTGGCGGGTGCATTTTTATTTTTGTCCCTACATTCCATGACTCTTGATACCACCGCAAGCACCAGCGTGGCGCGCGCGCCCACCGTAGGCTTTGTGAGCCTGGGCTGCCCTAAAGCCCTGACCGACTCCGAGCTGATCCTGACGCAACTGAGCGCCGAGGGCTACCAGACCTCCAAAACCTTTGCGGGTGCAGACCTGGTCATCGTCAATACCTGTGGCTTTATTGATGATGCGGTGAAAGAAAGCCTGGACACGATTGGCGAAGCCCTGGCCGACAACGGACGCGTAATCGTCACTGGCTGCCTGGGTGCACGCGCTGATGACGCGGGCAACAACCTGGTACGCCAAATGCACCCCAAGGTGCTGGCTGTCACCGGTCCGCATGCCACGCAGGAAGTCATGGACGCGGTGCACCTGAACCTGCCCAAGCCGCACGACCCTTTTGTCGATCTGGTACCCCAAGGCTTTGGCATTGCCGGCATCAAACTCACGCCGCGCCACTATGCCTACCTAAAGATCAGCGAAGGCTGTAACCACCGTTGCACCTTTTGCATCATCCCGTCGATGCGCGGCGACTTGGTATCGCGACCGATTGGCGATGTGCTCAATGAAGCGCGCGCGCTGTTTGAAGGCGGCGTGAAAGAACTGCTGGTGATCAGCCAGGACACCTCGGCTTATGGCGTGGATACGCAATACCGCACCGGTTTTTGGGACGGCAAGCCGATCAAAACCCGTACCTTTGAACTGGTCCAAGCACTGGGCGAGATCGCCGCGCCCTATGGCGCTTGGGTGCGCTTGCACTATGTCTACCCCTATCCCACGGTGGACAAACTGCTGCCGCTGATGGCACAGGGCAGCGTGCTGCCCTATCTGGATGTGCCACTGCAGCACAGCCACCCCGATGTACTCAAGCGCATGAAGCGCCCGGCCAGTGGCGAACGCAACTTGGAACGTATCGCCGCCTGGCGCCAAGCCTGCCCCGAGCTGGTGGTGCGCAGCACCTTTATCGCCGGTTTTCCAGGTGAGACCGAGGCCGAGTTTGAACACCTGCTGGACTTTGTGCGCGAAGCGCAAATCGACCGCGCTGGTTGCTTTGCCTATAGCGCGGTAAACGGCGCCAGCGCCAACGACTTGCCGGGCATGCTGCCCCAAGAATTGCGCGAGGAGCGCCGTTCCCGCTTTATGGCCGTGGCCGAAGCAGTGTCTGCCGAGCGCCTGCGCCGCCACATCGGCGCGACCATGCAAGTACTGGTGGATTCGGCCCCTGGTCTGGGCAAAAAAGGCGGCATAGGCCGCAGCTACGCTGACGCCCCAGAGATTGACGGCGTGGTGCGCCTGCTACCCCCCGAAAAAATCAGCAAAACCCTGAAGGTGGGTGAATTCACCCGCGCCCGCATCGTGGGCACCCAGGGACATGATTTGGTGGCTTTGCCGATTTAGGCTCTGCCAGCAAGCACCTGCTAGGAGCGCCCTTATCACGGCCAGGTGGCGCAAGACCCTCCGTAGCCCAACACGATGTTGAAACACGTTGACACAGCATATGGCGGCGTATAAACTCGTATCAACATTTCGAAGAGGTAGCTTTATGAGCACAGCCATTTCCGTTGATCAGACCGTTCAAGAGTGGGGCAATGGCCTCGCCGTGCGCATTACCGCCCCGGTAGCCAAAGCAGCCCGCTTTACCCGCGGGCTGCCGATCAAGGTGGAGGTGGTGGATGGCGGCGTGTTTTTGCGCACCGTCGGCAAGCCCAAGTTGACGCTGGCCCAAAAACTCAAGGCGTTTGACCCCGATATTCACGGGGGTGAAGTCATGGTCAGCGGCCGGGTCGGCGCTGAAGTATTCTGATGGCGAGCCCAGCTAAGCTGTGGGTGCCTGATCGCCGCGACATGATCTGGATTAACTTCAATCCACAGGTCGGCACAGAAATGAAGGACGAGCATCCGATGTTGGTGCTGTCGTCCAAGGCATTCAATGAGCGCACCAATCTGGTCATTGGATTGCCGATGACCCATGCGCCGAGCAATGAAAGCAACCCATTTGCCGTGCGATTCACATCTCCCAAAGGCGAAGTCTGCTATGTCTTAGCACACCAGCCCAAGTCATTTTCCTGGCGCGACCGTGGTGCTCGGCCGCACGCGTGGAAACAAGTACCTCCAACGGTATTTGAGTCAGCATGCGAAGAGCTGAACGGAATTATTTCAATATGCGTCTGAGCGCCCACACTTTAATCACTTATGGCATCGCCCGTTTAGCCAAGTGATAAGCTCATTCCACGCCCTTATCCAAAATCAGCCGCCTGTGCCATGGCGCCCATGCGCTGGGAAATGGCTTGGAATTGCGCCACCGTCTGCGTGATGATGTCTTGCACGCTGCTCACCTGGTGTATCAGTCCGGCGGACTGGCCCGCTAGCGCCGGGGCGGCGTTCATGTCACCGCCGAAATACACTTTTTGAATGCCCATAAAGCTTTCCGGCCCCATCAGGCCCGCCTCGTGAATCGCTTGGGTAAATTCGGTCTTGAGGGCGCGTATGCATGGGCTGGACTTGGTGTTGAGCATCCAGGTGCCCGTGGTGCCCGCACCCACAATCGCCTCTTTGTAATGGGCATGCACCGGGCTTTCTAGGCTGGCGACAAAGCGGGTGCCCATTTGGATACCCTCGGCGCCCAGGGCAAAGGCCGCAGCCATGCCACGGCCATCGACCATGCCGCCTGCGGCGATCAAGGGCACATCCACTTTCTCGCGTATCGCCTGCAAGAGCACCAGGGTGCTGACCTCCTCCGGGTTTTTAAAGCCACCGCCCTCGCTGCCTTCGACGACCAGACCATCGACGCCGGCCTCTACGCATTTCAGCGCCATGTCCACCGTGGGTACCGCGTGATAGACCACGATACCGGCGGCCTTGAGCGGCGCAATGAACTTGGCCGGGCTACCGGCCGAGGTGGTGACAAAACGGATGCCAACTTCGCATACAAAGCGCAACATGGCTTCGTCTTTCAAAAAGCGAATGGGCAGGTTCACGCCAAATGGCAGGCCGCTTTCGACCATGGTGCGGATTTCGCGCTGGCAATTCTCGGTTTCGCCCGACGAGGTTTCGATGATGCCTAGGCCCCCGGCGCGGGACACGGCGCTGGCCAAGGGGCTACGCGCAATCCAGCCCATAGGGGCCTGAACAATGGGGTAACGGGCGCCGGTGTGGGCCAGGACACGGTTCATGAAAATGCCTTCATTGAGTAGGAAAAAATAGTCAGCTGCGACGCGGATAAATCGATAAATGCAGAACAAAGTCTTGCCTGGCCGCCATGCATGGGCCTATCTGCCAGGCGGGATTGCGGCCCCGCGCGCTGGTCGCATCAGGCCCGGATGTCCACATGCCGGCCTTTGGCCTGCGAAGTCGGTGCGGGGCGGTCTTGCACGCGGACTGCTTCTTGGCGGAGCTCGACACGCTGCGGTGCAGCGCGCGACGGCTCTATCCGGCGCGGTTCCACCGGTCGCGGGTGGTCCAGGCGCTGCGGTATGGGCCTGGCCATCGGTGCAGCACTACGAATATCCGAAACAGCCATGCAAGCCTCCCAAGGTGATGGTGCCAGTGTAAACAGGTCCCCGCTAGCGCCACGGTAAATAGGTGACAGCTTGCGTTGCACGCCCTAGGTTGCTTGGCCAGCGCTGCGCCGCACGGCAATAGCGACGTAGTTTCCAAGCCAGCGACAATAGAGGTCTATGACAGACCATTACAGCGCCCTGGGCCTGCGCGGCAGCGCCAGCATCGCCGACATTAAGAAGGCGTTTCGCCAGCTTGCCGCCACCTACCACCCCGACCGCAATAGCGACCCGGACGCCCCTGCGCGCTTTCGGGCGGTGCAACAGGCTTATGAAGTGCTTAGCGACGAGACCAAGCGCCAGGCCTACGACGACAACCGCCGCCGCAACCTGCTCGATGACCCGCTGCACACCGCGCGCGAGATTTGGAACCCTTATTTGGACAAGCTGCTCCAAAGCCACTGATAGACCATTTATGAAAATTTCGCCCTATTTCGCGCTTTTGCGCTCCAGCTACGAAGCGGAAATCAATGACATGGCCTTTGACTCCGAAGGCAAAAACGTGCTGCGCCAGCGTCTGTCCCAACGCCGCAAAGAGTTGCCGTTTTTGCGTCAAATGATGGCCAGCGCCCCGGAAATGGTGGCCATCGTCTTCCACCAGGGCATGCGCTTTAGCAAACCGGCGCTGATGGACGCGCTGGTCGCCAAAGACCCAAGCCAATTGCCCGACTGGGCCTCACTCTCAGCCCATGTGAGTCTGGAGCCTTGGGCCTTAGGCCTGGCCGAAGAGCTTTGCAAAGACGCCTCAGGCGACACGCTGATGGTGCTGGCAGCGGGCATGGAGTATTTGTTCCACCACACGCCGGCAGCCGTAGCTGCGAGTGACGATGAGGACGACGACAAGGAAGGCGAGGACCAAGACTCTGAGGAAGAAAAAGAAGCCCGCGCTGCCGAAGAAGCGGGCAATGATTGGATGGCCGAACAAGGCTTTGACCGCAAGGAATAAAGCTGCGCAACGAATTGATAGAGGAATAGCCATGAGCCAACATCTTGCATTGATTTCTAAAACCCAAAGCCTGATTGCCGCGGGCGATATCTCGGGCGCCGAATCGGCGCTGGTGGAGCTGGCCGACGCCGAAGGCGACAGCGCCTTGATGGTGGTGCTGGAGCAACTGCCGCCCAAAGATATCTTGGCCGTCATCCGCGAGTACGACAACTCCAAAGAATCAGTGGTCAATTTGCTGGTGTCCCCCCAGCAGTTCGCAAGGGCCGTAGTCATCGAAAAACAGTACAAAGACCTATCGCGCACCCATTTGCGTGGCATGGTGAACTCCGTGATCTTTCGCCCCGGTGGTGACCCGGTGGAATTCCTCAGCGCTATTGGTGATTTAGAGGGCGGCAGCGAAGCCCTGGCCGATTACTTTGCCGAACGCTGGAGCCGCGTGGAGGCCTTTGCGCGCACCGGTTTGTTTGACACGGCCGAGGACGACGGCGACATGATTTCCGAGGCCGACCTGTACGCCAACGCCTATGCCAAACCGCGCATCGACGAAGACGAAGTGGCGGACCAGGACTGGATGCAAATGGCCTACACCCTGCGCTACCAATGCGTGGACTTGTTCATCGAAACCTTGCTGGTGTTGCGCGCAAAAGCCCGCGCATTCGATGCCGGGCGCGGCGAAGAGTTTGAGTTGGACGAGGACGATGGCAAAGTGGAAACCGGCGACACCGACAGAGGCAAGGCGACTCCTGCTGCTTTGGACGCCGATGAAGAGTCGGCCATTTAGTCCGTGGTAAAAAATTCTTTCCTCACCAAGCATTTGCGCCATGGCTAAAACATCCCAAGCGTCCGCGCCCAGCACGGATGGCCATGCCTCAAGCGGCATAGCACTGTTTGACGAGCGCCCGTTTTTTGAAAAAGCACTGGCCTATGGGGTAGCCCATGGCCTGATCGGCGCCGAGCGCCTGGACGCCCTGCGCACCGAAGCGCCCAAAGGCATGGTGCAAATCGCGCGCTATTTCGGTACCGAGTATTTGCGACCGGACCTGGAAAAAGCGCGCGAGCGCATCGTTAATTTAGTGAGCCTGTATTTGCAAGAAAGCTGCGAAGGCGATCTGCACCGCGCGGCGCAAGCGCTGCGTGATCACTCGCTGCTATCACGCTCTAAAGGCGGCTCCGACATGCTCAAAGCCATGATTGCCATGCCGCAGAACACCCACTTCGGCATGCAGGACGGACGTGGCTTTAGCGACGAACACATTCCCGTGCTAGAGCGCTGGAGCCTGCGCAACCACGCCGACTACCGCGCAGAGCGTGCCAAGCGGGACCAGGTCGCCCGCGTGATGGATGCGGCTGTTTGGTGCGCACAGCAATGGGAGCTGGACGCCGACACCCTGCACGAAGAAGCGCCGGACGCCGAGGCCGTATTGCGCACCGCCCTGCTTTGGTCGCTGGCCAAGCGCAGCGTGGTGCCGGACTGGCCGGCCTTTGAACAAACTATTGCCGTGCTGCGCAAAAAATTCGCCGCCGCGGCGCAAGCACCGACCCTGCCCTTGCCCAAGGGTATGCCTGCGGCTTTTGCGCCTGCGCTGCGTGCCGTCGCCGACAGCTTGCAAGCAGACTGGGCGCGCATCATGGACGCCAACACGCCAGCGCGCAAGCTGTTCGGCCAAACACCTGCCTTTACCGGCCGCTATTTCTGGCTGGAAGACGGCCTGGCCGAAGTGGAAGACTTTGAGCGCCAAGTCTCTGCCGCTTGGAGTAAGGCTACCGGAGGGCATGAGGACGAAGGCTCGCTGCTCACGCTTTTGCTGTGTGTGGCCGCGGGCAGCGCACCCAAAACCTTGCTCAACGAAAAAAGTGCGGCGACCTTAATCCGAAAAATCCGAAAATCTGGCATGGACGCGGAGCGCGCGAGCGGCTTCATCCGCGAACATGCACCCTCCGCCTACCAAAGCGACTACCTGCGGATGTGGAGCGAATTCACCGAGGACGCGCTATCGGTGTTGCGCAGCGACGCCGACTACGCCTTGCACGACGCGCTGGCCTTGCTGCGGCGGGAATGCAACCTGCAAGCTTGACTACGCAACCGATGCCCGGCATAAACCAACTCACGTCCGGGTGCCCTCATCCTACATAGACAGGCAGCGGTTCAATCGCCCATCAAAAACCTTGCAGTGCAAATACGGCGCTACGTTACTCTATAAAAACGTTGTCCCCTGAGAAAGCGCTTCACACCAATAGTCGGTCGTGCCGATCGCCATGAACCGCCACATCATCCTCCGTGCGGTCAGGAAGTACTGTGGTTGTTTGAATTTCTATCCATGATTGCGCCCCTCAGTTCTCAGCGAACGCAGTCATAGAAATACTTACGCGGAAAGCCTTCTTTGTCGTACAAAAACTGTGCTTTGCGCCCATACTTCGCGCACTCTGCATCAGCAATCGGCGTGGTTTGCGCCCATGCTTCCCCTGCGCCAGCGACGATGACGGAGCGCTCGTTTGAAGTCACCAACCTCGCCGCAGTGCAGCCAGCAAGCAACGAGAAAATTATCAAAACTGGTGTGGTTTTAAAAAAATTTAACATATTTAATCCCTGAATTTAGTTTAAAAGGATAAATATTTTACATAAAGTATGGCTGAGCCCACGGTAGGCCAGTGGAAATGATAAGTCGCCTACCTGCCGCCAGGAGTGTGTTCACCCGCCATCTATCCAACCGTCATCTCAAATGCTTGAACATTTTGGCCGCAAAGCGCTCGGGAATACTGACGCGGCGCGGGCCAGGGACCAGGGTGAAGGCTTCGCCCGCTTGCAAGGTGCCAGCTTGGTCCACGGCCAAGTAAAAGCCACAGAAACCGGTTTGCGCCATGCGCTTGGACGCGGTGTTAAAGCCCATAGACGCATTGAACTTAAAGCAGGGCTCGCGGGGTTGGGTAACACGCAAACGGCAATGGGCAAAGTGCAACTCATCCCCCACCCAGACATCGCTTTCCAGCAAACCTTGCAGCGTCAAGTTCTCCCCCAGCGCGCCAAAAGCCAGGCCGTCGTCTATGCCGCCCAGCCCCGCCGCTAGCCGCTCTGCGCGCCAAAAATCGTAATGCGCAAGAGGATAGGCGTACAGCGCTTTTTCCAAGCCACCGTGCACCGACAAATCGGCCTGTTCATCCGCCTCCAAACCCAGCGGCCCCACGGCCAGCGCACCCGATTGCGCGGTCTTGTGCATGGCAGAGGGCACCAGACGACCGTTGATCAACACTTTGCGGACTTTGGCCGCTTGCAGGCCGATCAGTTGGTAGGACATGGAATGAAGTCTATAACTGGCGCTGCACCATGCGTCCGCCACGTGACGAATATTTGGCGCGGGCATCGCTTTGCTCTATGGCTACCACCGCGTGGCGACCGCCATAGACCTCGGTCTTGAGCCATTCGCATTCGCCCTCCAGCGCAGCTTCGTCGGCCAAGCGGGTGGTCCAGACCTTTTGCTCGGCATTCCAACGGTAGCCGCGCGCTTTGAGCAAGTCTTTGGAATCGAAGGGCGCATGGGTAGCGTACAAACGCAATGCGGGCTTCAGCGCTGCCGCCAGCAGGGTCGACAGGCCATTGCGCTCGTGCGCTTTTGGCAGCGGCGCGCACAGCACGGCCAACAGCGCATGGCAGTCCATCTCAGCGCGGTGGGCGTCGTAAAACCAACCCAACTCTAGTGCCAACGCTTCGAGCTTCCTGGAGTTGCGGCCCTGGGCTTTCCAGTCGATATCGGCAAACGAGCAAGCCCAGGCCAGATCGCGAAACTGCGGGATACGCGCCTCACAAAACGGCCTGTCAAACGCGGCGTTATGGGCAATCACCACATCCACGCCTTCCAGCATGCTCGCGATGCGTGCCTCGTCCAAGCGCTTGCCCTGCACGTCGGCATCGGTAATGCCGGTCAAGGCGACCACTTCTTTGGGAATGGCACGGCCCGGATCTTCCAGTTCGTCAAACACTTGTACCGCTCCCAGCGGCACGCCGGTGGCGCTGTCTACCTCCAGGCGCAGCATGGCCAGCTCAATGATTTTTTCTTTGGACTGGTCTAGGCCGGTGGTTTCGGTATCCAAAATCAACACGCAGGTGCGGCCCGCGCTCGGCGCGCCGCCCCAATCCAGCCGTACGGGCAAGCGGCGCAGGACCCGGTAGTCGGGATGGGCATCCAATACGCTCGCGCAAGCTTGCGGGTCGGTCCATGGGTTTGCGGATAGATGCGTGGCTGCGTTTGCCAAAGTTACTACCTGGGATGGGTTGACAGAAGGTTTTGCGGGCGCTTTGGCCCCGGCAGGTTTGCGCTTGCGCGGCGGGGGTGGGACTAGCACTTTGGGTAATTCCGGAAACAAATCCGCACTCAAAAAATCAGAACTCAAGCCGGCACCCCCTAGTTAAACGCCCCGTCGCTCCATTGCATATCCCCAGCGCGACGCCTTAGCACAATGGGCTGATTATTGCCCCTATCATGCGGGCCTGCCTTTTTCACCTCCCTCACCCGCTTATGCAACTCACCCTGCTGGTTGGCAGCGTTCACGGAAACGCCCGCCAGATTGCCCAAACCCTGGCCTTTGCCGCGCCTGAGCATGGCGCCAGCGCCCACGTGCTGGACATGCAAGACCTGTCTATTGCCGTTTTCGACACCCCCGGCCTGTTGGTGCTGTGCTGCTCGACCACCGGCAGCGGCGACGTACCGGGCAATGCCCAAGGCCTGTACCAGAGCCTGGACGCCGATGCGCGTTTTCTGGGCCATGTACGTTTTGGCCTGGTGGCGCTGGGCGACAGCAGCTATGGCGATACTTTTTACGGTGGCGCAAAAGCGTTTCAAAACCGCTTGCAAGACTTGGGCGCGCAATTGGTCGGCGAGGTCTGCGTGCTCGATGCGCTGGCCGCCGATGACCCCGATACAGTGGCCCTGGCTTGGTTTGCCACGTGGGCGCAACAAGCGCGCGGGGCTACCAAGATAGCCAACGGGGTCTGAGCCCCTCGCTTGGTATTGCAGCCAACGCCTGCGCTCGAAACTTTTCCCATCCTTCGCATACAGTGGCCACTATGAAGACCCCAAGCACCGCCCCCAAAATCCTGCGTCCGCTCAAAGGTGTGCGCATTCTCAGCCTGGCGCTCAACCTGCCCGGGCCCGCCGCCATGATGCGTTTGCAAGCCATGGGCGCGACCTGCAGCAAGCTGGAACCCCCGGCACCCGCAAGCATGCCAGCCGGTACGCCGGGCGACCCTATGGGCATGTACAACCTGCCCGCTTACACCACCTTGCACCAAGGCATCCGCGTGATGCAGGCCGACCTCAAAACCGCCAAAGGCCAGACCCAACTGCACAAAGTGCTGGCGCGTACCGATGTGCTGCTCACCTCTTTTCGTCCTTCGGCCTTGGACAAACTGGGCCTGGGCTGGGTGGGCCTGAAAAAGCGTTACCCCACACTGAGCATGGTCGCCATCGTCGGCGCACCGGGCGCACGCGCCGAGGAGCCTGGGCATGACTTGACCTATATGGCCGAAGCCGGTTTGCTCATTGGCATGGACACCCCGCCCTCGCTGTACGCGGACATGGGCGGATCGCTCATGGCCAGCGAAGCGGTCTTGCAAGTGCACATGCAGCGCCTGTCCAGCGGTAAAGGCGCGCATATCGAAGTCGCTCTGTCCGAAGCCGCGCATTACCTGGCGCTGCCGCGCCAATGGGGCTTGACCACCGCCAAGGGCAGCGTGGGCGGCAGCCATGCCGGCTACCGCATTTACCCTTGCAAAGACGGGCGCGTCGCCTTCGCGGCCTTAGAGCCGCATTTCGCCCAGCGCTTGATGCAGGCAGCAGGCCAATCGCAAAGCGATGTCCGCAGCATGTCCCGTCCTGAAAGCCACAGCGCCATTGCCAGCTTTGTTAAAGGCCAAACCTGCAAGCAGCTCGATGCGCTTTCGGTGCAGAAAGACATTCCGCTGTTCACCCTCAAGGGCTGATGGGGCACCTGCGTATGCGCACACGGTCATTGACATAACAGAGCAAGGGCAGGTCTGCGCGCTGGCCAGTGAGCTCGCGCCGCAGCTCGGCCAACATGAATTCAGTGACGTCGATGATGGGCAATTGCTCCGGGTTGCGTATATCGACCCAGCGCAAGTCCAGTAATTCGCCATCGGCATGCGGGTCTTGTTGCATGCGTTCTTGCGGTACGGCAAAAAAACGCGCATGAAAACGCCTGGGGCTTTGCGCCGGGGTGATAGCGCGGCCTAGGTAGCAAAAGCCCGTCTTGTTCAGGCTTGGTACTGCGGCATCGGCCCAGCGCCAGCCGCTTTCCTCATGCGACTCGCGCAAGGCAGCGCCCAGCAAAGCGGCGGCGTGCAGCGGGTGGCGCGCGGCCATGGCTTGCACCCAGTGCGCCGCCAGCGCCGAGCCCGACCCGGTAGCACGCTGCGGCGCAGACTTCGCCGTCGCCTCCAATATCTTGTGCGTATCGGCCTTGTCCAAAGCGCCGCCGGGAAATACATACACGTCGGGCAAAAACCGCGCACCCGGCCTGCGCTTGCCCATTAGCACCTCAAGCTGCTTACCCTGACGCCGGTAAATCAGCAAACTGGCCGCATCGCGCGGACGCACGGCGCTGGGCGCTTGGGGCGCAGTGTTGGGGGGAAGATCCTCCACAGTAGCTTTCATGAACGGAGTTTGCACAGAGATACAGCGCCTTGCGCAAAGACTTACAGCTGCTTGCGCGCGCTGAGGGCTTAGGGCACATGGTAGAGAATACCGCTCTTGTTGGCCGCTTTGCGCACCTGCGGTGCAGGGCGGCCTGATTCAATAGCCATCGCCCAAGGACGCCCGCGTGAACCCCTACCCCCATTTGCTCAAGCCCCTGGACCTGGGTTTTACCGAACTCAAGAACCGCGTCATCATGGGCTCCATGCATGTGGGTCTGGAGGAAGCCAAAAATGGCTTTGCACGCATGGCCGCGTTCTATGCCGAGCGCGCGCGCGGCGGCGTAGGCCTGATCGTGACCGGCGGCATCGCCCCCAATGACCGGGGCCGCCCCCTGCCCGGCGGCGCGCGCATGGCTACGCAAGAGGAAGCGGACAAACACAAGGTGGTAACGCAAGCGGTACACGACGCAGGCGGCAAGATCGCCATGCAAATACTGCACTTTGGCCGCTACGCCTACCACCCCGAGTTGGTGGCGCCCAGCGCGCTCAAAGCGCCCATCAACCCTTTTCGCCCGCACCCTTTAAGCGAAGCAGAAGTCGAAGCAACCATTGCCGACTATGCGCGCTGCGCCGCACTGGCCCAAAGCGCGGGCTATGACGGCGTGGAAATCATGGGCTCAGAAGGCTATCTCATCAATGAATTTATCGCCCGCCAAACCAACCAGCGCGAGGACGGCTGGGGGGGCAGTTATGAAAACCGCATCCGCTTTCCATTGGAAATCGTACGCCGCATACGCCAAGCTGTGGGGCCTCATTTCATTGTGATTTTTCGGCTCTCTATGCTAGACCTGGTGGAAGGCGGCTCCACGCTGGACGAAGTAGTGCAACTGGCACAGGCCTTGGAGCAAGCCGGGGTAACGATTTTGAACACCGGCATCGGCTGGCACGAGGCGCGCATTCCTACCATCGCGACCAAAGTACCCCGCGCTGCCTTTGCCTGGGTGACCGCGCAACTCAAGGGCAAAGTAGGCATACCGCTGGTGGCCACCAACCGCATCAATACGCCCGAAGTGGCCGAGCAAATTTTGGCCGATGGCATGGCCGACATGGTGTCGATGGCGCGCCCTTTTTTGGCCGATGCCGACTTCGTGCGTAAAGCGGCCGAAGGCCGTGCGGATGAGATCAACACCTGCATAGGTTGTAACCAAGCCTGCTTAGACCACACTTTTGGCGGCAAGATTACCTCCTGCTTGGTCAACCCGCGCGCCTGCCATGAGACCTTGATGATCGAAACGCCTGCGCTTGTGCTCGAGCGCATTGCGGTCGTCGGCGCAGGCCCGGCCGGGCTGGCTTTTGCCACCACGGCCGCGCGGCGCGGCTTGGACGTCACCCTGTTTGACGCGGCCCGCGAGATTGGCGGGCAATTCAACATCGCCAAACAAGTGCCCGGCAAAGAAGAGTTTGATGAAACCCTGCGCTACTTTGCCAAGCAAATTAGCTTGACCGGTGTCACCTTGCGCCTGGGCCAGCGCGTCAGTGCGCAAGACTTGCTGGACGCAGGATTTACCCAAGTGGTACTAGCCACCGGGGTGACGCCGCGCACACCCGCTATTGAGGGCATAGACCACCCCTCGGTGCGCAGCTACCTGGATGTGCTGCGCGACAAATGCCCGGTCGGGCAGCGCGTGGCGCTGATTGGCGCGGGCGGCATAGGCTTTGACACGGCCGAGTTTTTGCTGCACGCGGGCGGCAGCTCCAGCCTGGACGCCGACCAGTTTTTCAAAGAATGGGGCGTGGACCGCAGCTATGCCAGTGCCGGGGGTTTGCAAACGGCGCACATCGCCCCCAGCCCGCGCAAGATTTACCTGTTGCAGCGCAAAAAAAGCAAAGTGGGTGATGGGCTAGGAAAAACCACCGGCTGGATACACCGCACCTCGCTCAAAAACCGCGATGTGGAGATGATGAACCTGGTCAGCTACCAGCGCATCGACGACCAGGGCCTGCACATTGTGGCTGGCGACAAGCCCATGACCTTGCCGGTGGACACCATCGTGATCTGCGCCGGGCAAGAGCCGCAGCGCGAACTGCAAGCCGCACTGGCAGCGGGCGGGGCCACGGTTCACCTGATAGGCGGCGCCGACGAAGCCGCCGAACTGGATGCTAAACGCGCCATCTTGCAAGGCACACAACTGGCGCTGCAATGGGGTGCGCCAGTGCCTATCCCCGTACAAGCCAGCCAAGCCGCTGGTGCGCATGTAGCCTAAACATTTCAGCGTTTGGAGTTAAGGGATATGCGGACCCCCCACGACCAGCCCGCCGAGGTTTTAGTTCTGCAGCACCTGCCCGATGACGGCCCGGGCTATCTGGGCCAGTGGCTAGATACCCAGGGCATCCGCTGGCACGTGTTCTGTGCCGACGACGGCGAGGTTTATCCCGCCTCTGTCCACGGCTACCGCGGCATGGCGGTGCTGGGTGGTGAGTGGAGCGCCAATGACGAGCGCCCTTCCCTTCGCCATGCTGAAGCACTGATGCGCGAGGCAGACGCATTGGGCGTACCGATCATCGGCCACTGCCTGGGTGGGCAATTGATGGCCCGCGCCTTTGGCGGCAAGGTGGAACGCGCCATGCAGCCTGAAATCGGCTGGATGCCTTTGAATACGGCCAGCAGCGCCGCCGCACGCTACTGGTTTGGCGAAAGCGTGCTATCTGCCGGGATTGACACAGTGGCTAACGATCACAGGGTGTACCAATGGCACCGCGACAGCTTTGTAACCTTGCCGCCCGGCGCAGAGCTGATTGCCTCCTCGCCTGCATGCATGCATCAGGCCTTTGTCATAGGCCCGCATCTGGGGATGCAGTTTCATATCGAAATCACCGCTGAAAAAATCGGACTTTGGATGGCTGAGCCGGGTGCATCCTTTCAGCGCTTGGTGGAGCGTTGGCCTGAAAGCGTGCAAAGTTTGGAGGCTATGGCGTCGTCTAGTGCGCGCTATTTAGGTAGTAGCCATGCACTGGCGGACCGGATTTACGGCGCTTGGCTTTCTGACAAATAGCCCAAAAGGCCCGTCTTCACCATATCGCTCCTAGACATGGAAGTTGTTGGCCTTCCATCCAGTCCTGAGGGGTATACGCGTGAGTTTACTTGGCCTCAATGTGAGATGGACCTTTTGGTAATATATTTCCCCGGAAACATAATAACGTTCTACAGATTAATAGCTTAATAGCATATTTATAGTTCCCGTATTATCAGCGTGATAGTTATCGTTTATACCAAATTGAATTCGAGTCGCACCTGAAGGAATGACCACCGATTTTGTAATTTCAGAAATTATAAAAGGACTACCAATTACTACGCCCGAGCTATTTGCAAAAACTCCGATAATTTGTGCTTCATGATCTGGATCAGCGTAACCTGGTATGTAGTATGTTGGATTATCAGTAGTATTGATATTTGTCATTACATCACTAATGCAAGGATGGTCAGCAGTCCAAAAACCTCCACTTCCGCCGGTACATTTTAAATATATGGTGTTTCCGACAGTCAAACTGTAGGTGCTTAGCAAAACTACAACCGGCGCAGAGGCAGAATAGGAAGAGTATGGCTTCGACGGATTAGCGGAAACAAGCCAAGGACCGCTAGTTGAAGGTATCGACAAACTTACTACATTTGTTCCGCATACCACCGTGACATTGGCTCCGGGGGAGGCCATCGTCCCTGATCCATTTGCCACCGTACAGGTCTGGCCACTTGGTAGCGTTCCAACCGTTACGCTGTAGGTACTTCCGCTTGTTAAACGGGTAGTAAATGACGTGGTCGTATTGGTAGTTAGAGTCAGGGTATCTGTCAGGTTGTCCTTCAAGATAACGGATTTGCCGGTGCCCAAGCCAGTGACAGTCACGTTCACTGGATAGGTATTTACCGTACAGGCCACCGACACACTCGCACCCGACGTCGTCATGAGGCCGGTACCATTGGTAACTGTACAAGTCTGGTCCGTAGGTTGCGTTGTAACCGCCACGCTGTAAGAACTTGCATTGGTGAGTCGCTTGGTAAACGCAGTGGTGGTATTGCCGCTAAAAGTCAAGGAATCCGTTGGGGTATTGGACAAGACAAGCGTTTTACCTGTGCCCAGGCCGGTCACTGTTACATTGACCGGATAGTTATCCGCACAAACCGCCGACACCGTCGCGCCTGATGTTGTCATAGTGCCGGTACTATTGGTCACGGTACAGGTCTGATTTGTTGGCTGTGTATCGACCGTTACGCTAAATGACATCAAGTTTACGAGGCGCGTGGTAAACGTATAAATCGTGTTTGCAGCCGCGGTCAAGGTATCGATCAGATTGTTCTTGAAGATTATGAGCTTTCCGACCCCCAAACCCGTAACTGAGACGTTCAGTGGATAGTTGTCTGCACACGCCACCGACAATGTGACCGCCGATGAAGCCATCGTTCCAGCACCATTGGTGACCGTACAGGTTTGATTGGTGGGCTGGGTACCAACGGTTACGCTGTAGGCACTGCCGGTTGTCAGTCGCGTGGCGAATGCCGTCGACGTATTGGTCGTAAAGGTCAAGGAATCGGTGAGGTTATTCTTCAAGATAACATTTTTACTGCTACCCAGGCCTGTGACCGCTACAGTGACTGGATAGGTCGTATCCGCACAAGTGACTGTCACAGTGGCCGCCGATGCCGTGATGGTGCCAGAGCCATTGCTAACGGTACAAGTCTGTCCGCTAGGTTGCGCAGTAACCGTTACGTTGTAGGCACTTGCGTTGAGGAGCCGGTTGGCAAAGGGCGTCGTCGTATTGGTGCTAACCACCAAATTATCTATAAGATTATTCGAAAGAGTCAGCGTTTTCCCTGTTCCCAAGCCTGTCACGGTGACGTTGACCGGATAAGTCGTCTCTGCACAAGTAACCGTTACATTGGCGCCACTCGCAGTCATCAATCCCGTACCATTGGTAATGGTGCAAGTCTGCCCGGTTGATTGAGCGCCTAAGCTTACGTTGTAGGCGCTTCCGATGGTCAGTCGTGTAGGAAGCGTTGCCGTCGTATTGGCAGAAAACATCACCGAATCAAAGTTGTTGGTGAGGTAAATAGTTCTGCCCGCGGCCATCCCTGAGACAGTTACGTTGATTGGGTAATTATCCGCACAAGCCACCGTGACCGTAGCTCCCAATGCCGTCATGATGCCCGTACCATTGGTCACCGTACAGGTCTGGTTCGTCGGTTGCGTGCCAACGCTTACGCTGTAAGGGCTCCCGCTGGTGAGCCGGTTGGCAAACGCTGTCGTCGAATTGAAGTTTATTGCCAAAGAATCATTGGGACTACTGATCAAGGTCAGGGTTTTACCCGCGCCTAAGCCAGTCACAGTCGCATTTAAGGCATAGTTGTCGGCGCAAGAAACCGCCACAGTAGCGCCCAACGTCGTCATCGTACCGGCACCATTGGTCACCGTGCAGGTCTGGTTAGTGGGTTGCGTGCCTACGGTAACGCTATAGGTAGCTCCGCTAGTGAGTCGGGTGCCAAATACCGTTGTGGAATTGGTACTAACAGTTAGGGAATCGGTTAGGTTGTCCTTCAAGACAACGGATTTACCTGTCCCCAGACCGGTTACGGTGACGTTGACTGGATAGGTTGTATCGGCACACGCTACCGCTAACGTGGCGCCCAAAGTCGTCATCGTACCGGCACCATTGGTCACCGTACAGGTTTGCCCGACTGGCTGCGTGCTTACGGCTACGTTATAGGTGCTTCCGACGGTGATTTGCGTGACAAACGCAGAGGTTGTATTGCCACTCAAGGGCAACGATTCCAATGGAGTGCCCATCAAATAATTCGTTAAGGTTAAGGATTTTCCAGTGCCTAGGCCCGTGACCGTGAAGCCAAGTGGTCGGGAGTTCGCTCCCGGACTGGAAACACAACTAACAGAAACATTGGTGACAAATCCGGTGATGGTGCCACTGGCATTCGAGACACTGCAAACCATTCCGGTAGGCTGCGTACCTACGGTGACTGCATAACTTCCACCCGTGGCAATTTGCGCGTCAAAGGTAAAGGGGCCCGATGTAGAGGTTACGGTCTGGGGGTTGGAACCGTTATTGAGCAAGGTCACCTGGGTCCCGGACGTCAGGCCCGACGCGGATCCGGATACGGTATAGCCCATAGCGCTGCATATGACTTGAATAGTACTTACGCTGGCACCCACTGTACCGGAGCTGTTATTCACACTGCAAACCTGGCCTATGGGCTGTGTTCCCACAGTAACCAAGTAGGTGCTTCCTTGGGCTAAAGCAGAAGTGAAGTTGAATGATCCGTTGGCCGAAACAACAATAGGGTTGGCATTGTTTAACTTCAAGGTCACTTGCTGACCAGAGTTCAGTCCACTGATAGTTCCAGAAGGTATGGTAGTAGACGAACTACAAATAACCGACACGTCTGACACGTTCGCAGTGACGCCCGCCCCCGCGCCTTTGCTCACGGTACAAGTTTGAGCACTTGGCTGTGATCCCACCGTGACGTTGTAACTGCTGTTAGCTGCGACCGAGGTACTGAAGGTAAATGCCCCGTTGCCACTTACGTTGGTTTGGTTTGCGCTGTTGTTTAACAAGGTAAGCTGCTGAAGCGATGTGAGCCCGCTCACCGTTCCACCCACGGTAAAGGTCGTGGAACTACAAGTCACGTTGGCGTTACTCACCAGTGCTACGACACCGGATCCTGTGCCGTTTGACACGGTACACGTTAGCCCGACCGGTTGGGTGGCGACAGTAACCGCGTACACATCATTTTTGGCCAGGTTTACCGGGAAAACATAAGCCACGTTTCCACCAACGGCGTTTGCATTCACTGTGACGGTGCTGGAGCCATTTTGCAAAACGACCTGTTTACCGATACTCAGACCGCTCACCGTACCGCCCAGGGAAAATGGCGGTGTACTGCTCGAAGTACAAGTCACTTGAATATTCGACACAACACCCGTGATTGTCCCGCTGCCATTAGTGACCGTGCAGGTCTGTCCCGTCGGTTGCGTTCCCACCGTGACCGCATAGGCAGACCCGCTAGTCAATGTATTGCTAAAGGTGAAGCTGCTATTGGCTGAAACAGTCAGCGGGTTCGCCCCGTTATTGAGCAAGGAAACACTTTTCCCACTATCAAGCCCAGTTACGGTACCGCCGAGCGTGAGCGGAGGGCTGGTGGAACAAGTTATTTGAATATTCGATACAGAAGCAGAGATCGTCCCCGTGCCATTGTTTACCATGCAAGTCTGCCCTGTCGGCTGCGTCCCAACGGTCACCGAATAGGCTGAACCGCTAGATAAAGTACCACTAAAAGTAAAGTTGCTGTTAGCGTTTAACGTTAGCGAGTTAGCCCCATTATTGAGCAATGAAACACTCTGCCCGGTAGCTAGACCGCTGACACTTCCGCCCAAGGTCCATGAACCAGTCGAGCCACTTGGGGAGCAACTTACCGGAACAATAACATCTTTGGACGATGTAGCACCTGCGGGCACCGAACAAAAATACCCCGTAGGTTGTTTGGTTACCGTGACCGAATATGGTGTGCTTTGAATTAATTCCGTAGCGAACGAATAGGTAATGTACTGACCTGTGCCGGATATGGCTTGTGTGTCACAGTTAGAGTTGTTCAATGTCACACTTGCACCAAGGGGCAGCCCCGCCACATTGACAGTCACCGAATAGCCCGTTCCGCTGCCACGCCCTCCTGAATCATTACACGTTTGACTAGGAGTGATAGGGCCGCCACCGCCGCCACCACCACATCCCATGAGGGCCGCAGTCACAATAGATAACAATAATACAATATATTTCATTATTTTATTTATTTTCAAAGATAATATATAAATCTATTTGAAGAATTAAGTAGGTGAATTAATTTCAACGCTTGTGAACTGGGTCGTCTGGCGTTCAGTATATCAATCAAGAGCGATTTTGAAGTATTTATTCTGCAGACTTCAATACTCAAGGACAAAATATTAATCAGGAAGAAACAATGTCAGAAGAAATCAGGCTATTCCGACTCGACTCCGAACATGGTGTTGGGCTAGCTACGCCGCAGACTGGAAAACAAATGAGGCTCAGCTTGATGGGCAGTTCTTGAACCTCTCGTAGTTGGGCGACCTCTAAACGCACTAAGTATTTCTATAAGCTTGGCAACAGGACATCATTTATACGTTGCGACCATTACTACCCGGCCCAACATTACTTGATAAAGTTCTTCCGTACTTAATTCAGGTCCGACTGAGTCAGCCGTGGTAATCTGAACATTGGCTACAGAGGGAAGGCGATCCACATGGATTGCAAAGTTCACATCCTCTGGAATAAAACCTTCTTCAATTTGGATTTTCTTGTTGTCTAGCTTACCAACGGTTATTCCGACGACATTGCCGAATAAATCAAATACGGGTCCGCCAGAATTTCCTTTATTTACTTTTGCCGTAAGTTGGAATGTTCCCAGGTCGTCTTTTAGGCCCGTGCGTTTTGAAACCATTCCGTTGGTTAAGGACGGAGATCCTTCCCCAAGCATGTACCAAAGCGGGTATCCCATCACCACCACATTGCGCCCTACGCGCGGCTTGGCATAGGCGGCAATAGGGATGGCACGATCAGCAGGCAGCGGCCGATCCAGTTCTAATATGGCGATGTCATCGGAGGGCGAAATAAATAATACACGTGCCTTGATGACTTCACCCAGTCCGGTGCGAATGGCAAACTCTTTACCGTCCTCGATAACATGTTTATTGGTAACTACTTTTTTACCGGAATCGATAATAAATCCACTTCCGCCCGTTATGCTGGCATTAGCCGGAAATGGAAAACGCTCTACCGGTGGTGCAAATTCATTATCAACAGGACTCATTACCTTGGGTTTGGTTTCTTTGCGTGAAATCTTGGCCGGTCGCAAGGCCTCTGCGTTTGCTGCCGCTTCCTCTTTAGCCTGTTGAACCGGCTTCACAGCCTCTGGGCTAGGCTTTGGGTTCTCAGGAGTTGGCTTTGTGGTGTCAGGCGTTGGCTTTGGTAGCTCTGGGCTCGGCCTTGGAGCCTCTGCAACCATCTCTGGTTTCGAGGGCAGTGGCACGGGCTGGACTTCAATCGATGGCTGCACCGGAAGGCCCATTGGTTTTGGAGCCTGCTGCAAGGGCGCAAAAGAAGCAACATTCAGCCAAGCGAGTAGCGTATCGCGCTTAAAGTCATTTCCCTGTTTGTCATACAACTCAGCGGCAAGGGCTTTCAGTCTACTCGCTTCAGTCTTGTTTCCTGTTTGATAATGCATATCGGCCAAATAGTCCTGCACATCAGGGGAATTGGGATACTTCGCTAAGAAACTATCCACCTTTTTCCTAGCCGCTTCTATTTCGCCTGACAGCGCAAGGAATTTAGCGTTTGCAACCAGCGCCTCCTCAGATGCAGGACGCGTTTTCAAAATTTCATTCAATCGCTCCCCACTCAGGCCTGGACTGCCGTTGCGAAGTCCAATGAGTGCGGAAATGAAATCAGGTTCGACCGCCTCGGTGTTGACCTTCTTGGCTTTTTGAACATAACGTTCAGCCAATTTAAATTTACCAAGCTTCAGATTGGAATTGGCGATACCTATCATCGCCTCATAATTATCGATTGTCTGCGAATCAACTAATTCAAAAAAATCCAAGGCTTTAGCCGGTTTTTCCAACGCAAGATATATTTTGCCAGTCAACAGGTTGACACTATGCTCTTCGTCTGGGGTTTGCGGATCAAACTCCTTCAATATCGCCACTGCTTGTTTGAAATGACCCGCCGCAACCAGTACGCTGGCATTTCGCAGGGCAATCGCACCCTCTGCCGCGTGAACATGCAAGAACAGTCCGATTGATAAATTCAAAAGGACTTGTTGAATGACGAACCATGTTTTTGCGTTCATTCGACCTTAATAATTAGTTCTTTCTCCGCAATTCGCCCTTGGTTATCACTGATTCGAAGAACGATCTTGTGTTTTCCAGCGGGCACCTCTAAATTGCTGAGTTTTAAGCCATTCAAGGTTTTAGCAGCCTCTTTCAGCAAGCGATCGGTGATATCTAACTTAAAGGCACCGTACAGCGCTTTGAAACTATTGAAGTTCAGCTGTGAGTCTTTTTGCGCCTTCATAACCACTTCAATATTGAAAGGGTTCTTGACCGGAATATCCAAGGTTTCGGGGGATGAGACCGTTATAAGCGGTGCCAGTGGATTCGCTGGCGTGGAATCCACAGGCGCCATGGCTACCGCATTTTGTGATGCTAAAGCCTCCTCTACAGTAACAATTGGCGTCGCGGATACCACTGGGCCAACAATTACTGCAGTGGATACCAGTAAAGTTTTTATTAAATAGCGCATAATTGGCTGATAAATTTATTTCTTTTTGGCAACTTCAATCTCATGCTCTAGGTCTTGAAAAGCTTTAGACGCTTTAACCTTGGCGTCCAAAACAGCACTCTTCCTAACCTGGTCAGCAATCACTTTGTTACTTTCTCCTACGGGGTAACGCAGCAGGACGAAGGCCCGGTACTTGGTGCCCTCTTGTACCAATTCAGACTTTTCACGGACATAACCTGCCACATTGATGTCGGTTGCTACGCTCTTGGTAACGCGCTCAATTTCCTTAATCACTTGTGTGTCACTACCGACGCCCGTCTGCGATGCAAAATCAGTCATTTTGGAAGACACGCGATCGCCGAGCTGTCCGGCTAAAGTCCGCTTTGCAGATAGCACGCTGGCATCCATGGCCATTTGCATATCGGAGGACAATTCGGTAGCGGTAACGTAAATCGCGTTTACGTCCAACGGGGGCTGGGTGTACCAAACAGGCGCCTTTGAGATAGTTTGCGCAACCGCCTTGACAGCTTCTTTCTGCTGCTCCTCTTCTTTTTTCTGAACAAACTCGGCTGTGCCGGGTTTGGCTGCGCAAGCGACTAAACCCGCTGCAACTAAAGCGAGCATTGAGATACGATGAACTGCTACCATTTTTAACTCCTTGTTGAAAACCACAAAATAAAAAAATAATTATTACTGAGATTCAATAATAAAAAAACTACCATCCCACATGAAAGATATTTGGCCGATGAATTTCATCTTGCCAACTGATATCCCCGCCTTAACACCCTGCGCTCATCCAGGGGTATCTCTCTGAGCTTGGCTTTGAAATCATCCAAATCGTAGGCGCTTAGCCATTTGAGAGGCTTTTTTGTTGCAATAACAATGAGCCATTCGTCATACAAGCGCTTCTCGTCCTTATACAGGTCGGACCACGACGCAACTAAAGCGTACTCCGTGCTAAGTCGCCCCTCGGAATTTTTGACCAGTAAGCCCAAATCCGAACCATTGCCACTTCCTGGCTTAGCAATGCGGTGCACCTTGTTATTTTCATTCGGCAGCCAATTGAAAATTGCTAAGTAGGCGGGCTCCGTACTTTCAAGTGTTAATGCAAGATCATCACCCACACGGTATACATTCTGCTTTATTCTTAGCTTCACATCGAAATTTGGGTCGGGTCGCTTTGAAGGAATAATGACGTCAGCGTCCAGGCTAACTAAACAGGCTGTGGCGTCTCCACGCGGCTCGATTCTTTTCTTGAGATTCAAAACCGAGCGGATGTCCCCTTCCACCAGTGACCATGCCACCCGATTGAACTCACACCGGCTGTCCGATTGCTTGCCGGTCGTTGCGTTACAGAACTGCTGCTCTTCACTTGAAACCGCTTCACCAAAAATTGAAGCTAGGGCTGCAACTTTCGCTTTATCTTCCGCCAATTTACAGGCAGCGCTTTGGGAAGTCTCCGGTCCGTATAGATACTCACCGTCAGCGCGCACGATTTCAGCTTGCGTGTTGCCTAGGCAACACGCAAATAATCCATAGAAGAACCAGCTTTTGCAAATACTTATCATGCAGCATTTCCGAATTTCATGATTGAAATGCCCTTTGGCGCGATGCTCACATCGTTCAACCTATTTAACCGAATTACATAATGCGCAATCATGCGCTAAAGATCCCGCGCCAAGCGAAATCCCACGATGATTCGACTGTCGTCTCGGTTGTCGCCGAACTTGACCGATGTGCGACCCCGTGCAGAAATTCGAGCTGCACTTCCGTTGCGCAAAGTTCTGTAGTTATCGGTACAGTTCGTTGTCCATGGGCTGCCATCCGCTGGCGCACCCGAGTAATCCTCATGCCAACAATCCAAGGTCCAGCTCCAGATTTTGCTCCACGTAGTTCCCTGGGCGGTCACCTGCGCATAATGTAATTCTGTTTCGCTCGGTAGGCGGTACTTCTGACCAGTTTTTTTATTTAATTTATTAATATATTTTTCGACATCACTCAAAGAGAGATCTTCCACCGGCTTGGTCTTACCCTTATCTATACTTGGGTTGTAACTCATTAACTCGTACCACTCGTCTTGAGTGACCTCTGATTTACCAATCGCGAAGGGTTTTAAACTCACTTCGCGAAAAATTCGCCCCTGCTCGGACAATGACTCTAAACGGGCACTTCCACCCGATACCTTCACCAAGGGGGGACATTCGGCACAGTCTAGGCTGAGGGGCGATACATTGACCGGCGCCGGCACCGGCGTGGGCTCCGCTTTAGTTTCTACCGCATCGAGATTCTTGCCACCCAGATCGGGTATAAACCCATTTTGAATAGTCAACGCGGATACCGCAGTTGACAGACAAGGCAGTGCTAATAAAAGAAATAACTTTCTCATTCTAATTAGACACCAAGACTTTTGCACTATCCCCAACAAGTTGCGGCTCTTGCGTACGATTCATCTTCATGGCAAATCGTGATACCTTATCGAAAATATAATTTTGCAATTTCCCAACTGTGATCGTGCCGTCTTTTGCACCATCGGCTTCGCCTTCTAGCCCCTTCATAAGGTAGTAGCTGAATATGCCGTGCTTTAAATCAGGACTGGAGCTCGATATTTGACTATTTGCCGAGGCCGACATCACTGTGAAGTTATCAGGAAATGCGTTTTCAACCGACTTGATACTTAGCGGTCGAGCGCTCGCAAGCAAAGTGCTGCCTCCCCGCGTCTGTCCGCTGTAGCAGCTATCGAAAAACATCGTCACACTTTTGGGCTTCGCGCTTTGAATGTGCGCTACGATTTCCTTTTGGGCTAGTGCGGTACGCTCGAGCAAATCTTTATCTACACCATAAGGTAATAAATACAATTTCCCATCTTCTGAGGGCAATCCATGCCCGCTGAAAAAAACAAATACCTCCGTCTTGTCGCGATTGACTCGCACGGGCAACCAATTTTTAAAGGCTTTGAGCATGCTGATGTCATCTGCCTGGGCATCTAGCAATAAATTGATATTTTCAGGTTTCAAGCCCATACGCAGCACATAGTCGTAAAAGGCCAATGCATCGTTTTTTGCAAAGTCGGCTTTGGGCACCCGTTGGTAATCCTGTATGCCAATAATGATGGCAACTGCATCCCTAGGGCGCTGCGGGCGCAAATTGGACGCATTTAAGCGGGGAAAAATTTCTTTCCCATCGACCAATGGCCTAAAGACCGCCAATTCCTTCGAATCGGTATTTCCAAATTTGTCACGCCCTTCAATAACAAATTTGGTTTCCTGTCCGGCTAAAGCAGTTCGAATTACGGTATACAAGCCGCCAGGCGCACTGTCCTGCTCCTCACCATCAATCGTGAGGGAAACAACCTCGGCATTGGCGCTGATAGAAAGGGTAACCTCTCCATAGCTATTGGGTGCACTGGCTGTTGCACGGAGCGCAAGGGGTATCGCTTGCTTCGATTTTTCTATTTCCTTTGCAACGCGAATACGTTCTTCTTCTGCTTGGGCCGCTTTACGTTCATTTTGAAGGCGCTGCGCATCATTTACCTGCGCAGTCGCCGTGCTTGGAGGATTCGAAAGCTGATTGGCAAGCCAGGCACCTTGGCTGATGATTGAACCATTTAAGGCTATCAGCGTGCCAAACCCTTCATATTTTCCTTCGATCCAGGAGCCTATGTACTTTTCACCGCTTTGAAATGAGTGGATACCTTGTCCATGAGGCTTACCATTGCGCCACTCGCCCTCATACTTGTCACCATTCAAATTGAGCCAACGGCCAAAGCAATTATTCCAGGAAGCAACAGCATTTCCCTGACATGGTGGAAGTTGATTTTGGGCCGAAACATGGCCTGAAATCAATATTGCTATGAAGCCGAAAACTAAATTTCTCATTCCAACGAATTCCTCTTATTTTTGCTAACTGCACTCACCTTCAAGGGACGGCGAAAACCCTAATTAGATCATGCAATTGCCCGGGAACAATGGCGCACTTCGAGAGAACATGCGCCTACCGCGACACCAACAAACAAGTAATGGAGAGGCGGACGTAGCATACCCGATTCGGATCAAAACGCAAGATCGCAATCCGTATGATTGGGATGAACTAGCAAGCTCTTATTGCGCCCAATGAAACACCTTTGGCGGGCACTTATATTGTAAATCAAGTACTTACGAATCGTCTTACTGTCTCGTGGACGGCGCGGATCAAGTTACGTCCCTTACCTTTATTACAGAATCCCAATGTCTCGGGCACTGTTGTCGCTATGCTTGTACGCCGTTAGTGTATAAGCGTATTTTCTTTTATATAAATATTTAATTTTAGAAAAATATCATCAAATAAGAAATCAGACCTTGGATTTAATCAAGCGACGGATTTGAGAGCCGCATATTGCCACTCAGCTTATGTCAGCTTAATGCTTTTAATCGACCGCGCCCGATCAGGGCCAGTACTTTAAGTCCTGATAATCAGGCACATCACCCCAGCGCATTGGGGTGCCAGCATCGGTCCAGTTGACACGCTGGCGGAGAAGGCGGGATTCGAACCCGCGGAGGGTTTTACCCCTCGCACGCTTTCCAGGCGTGTGACTTAAACCACTCATCCACCTCTCCGGAGTGCGCGAGTTTAACCCGAGTCCGGGGTCTTCATAGTGGACCCGTGGCGTACATCATGATTCACCAAGCTAAAGCCGCGCTGCTTATAGGTTTTCCAGCGCTGGCGGGCCGCTTGAATGTCGAATTCCTCACCGGACACCAGCTCAATGAGCCGTTCACGGCTATGGGGGTCGTTCTGCACGGAGCCAGTCATATTGATCAATACTGCGTCGCTCGCCAAGTTCTCTGGCACCTGTTCTGCCAATAAGGCGGGGCTGCGGGCCGCAATCGTGGTCGGGGCGCCGGCCATGGCATGTGGCGTGAAGCCCGCGGCTTCGCTAACCCACAAAGCCTCGTCCAAGCGCCGCAGCGTCGCCGCATCGGCCAGGACGAGGGCTTTGGCCCCGCTGGCCAGCACTTTACGCACCAGGCGGCAGGCATAGCCCACCCGGTCGTCGATACCAATATGGAAAGCGACCTGCGTCACTTGGCTTTCGCAGGCCCTAGGAGATATTCCACCAGCAGGCCTACCGGTCGGCCGGTCGCGCCTTTTTGGGCTCCGCTCTTCCAGGCGCTACCTGCGATGTCCAAATGCGCCCAAGGGAACTTTTCTGCAAAGCGTTGTAAAAACTTGGCCGCGGTCACCGCACCGGCGGCACGTCCGGCGACATTGCCCACATCGGCGAAGTTTGTCTTCAATCCCTCGGCGTAGTCTTCGTCCAAGGGCATGCGCCAGCACAGGTCTTGGGCGCGGTCACCAGCGCTGGCCAGGGCCTGCGCGAGATCTTCTTGGTCCGAGAACATGCCGCTACGTACCGCGCCCAGGGCGATGACGCAGGCACCGGTCAGTGTGGCGATGTCCACCACCGCCGTGGGCTTAAAGCGTTCAGCATAGGTCAGCGCGTCGCACAAAATCAGGCGGCCTTCGGCGTCGGTGTTCAGGATTTCGATGGTTTGGCCACTCATACTGGTCACCACGTCCCCCGGCTTCACGGCTTTGCCGTTAATCAGGTTTTCGCAGGAGGGAATGAGCCCGACCACGTTGATGGCGGGTTTGAGCAGCGACAAGGTCTTGAAAGTGCCCAATACGCTGGCAGCGCCAGACATATCGAACTTCATTTCATCCATTTCAGGCGCAGGCTTGATCGAAATGCCGCCGCTGTCAAAGGTGATGCCTTTGCCCACGATCACGGCTGGGGCTTTGGTTTTGGCTGCACCTTCGTAGCGCATCACGATAAAACGCAAAGGCTGGTCCGAGCCCTGGGCCACCGCCATGAACGAGCCCATGCCCAGCTTAGCCACCTCGCGCGGCCCCAAAACGGTGCAGCTGATCTTGGGGTGCTTGGCCAGTGCTTGCGCGGCATTGGCCAGGTCGGTGGGCGTGGCCAAATTTGCAGGGCGATTAGCCCATTCTTTGGCCAATTCCACCCCGGCAACCACCGCAACGGCGCGATCAAACACGGGCTTCACCTCGGCCAGCCTGGCCACCCCGATCAGGGCTTTTTGCAGGCTACGCGGCTGCGGTTTGGACTTGCTGGTGGTGTACACATAGGTGTTGTCGGCGACTGCAAGAACGGCGGCCCGCACTGCCTCAGCGCTGGCAGAACCGGCAAAACACACGACTAAGCGCTTCAAATTGGCAGATTTTCCTAGCCCCAAGCCCGCTTGCAGCGCACTTTTTACCTGCCGGGCGCTGCCTTCGCCAACGCTGGCCAGCACCACACGCACGGCCGCGCATTGGGCAGGACGGTACAGGGCCAGGCATTTGCCCACGCCGGTTTCCAGGTCGCCCGACTTGAGGGCGGCACCAATGAGCTGGGACGCGGCGTCTTTCGCCGGCTTAAAGTCCTTGGGAACCAGCACCAACAATAAGTCACATTTCTCTGCGGCGGCGCCGGCCATTTCCAAGGCTTTGATTTCGAAGTTCATAATTGACCCTTTCTACGGCGTCCATGTTATTCCATTCCTCCATCCGCAAGGAACTCGCCCGCACTTTCGGTGCGACCTTGGTGATTTTGATTACCGTGGTGATGACCACGACCGTCATCCGGACTTTGGGCGAAGCCACGCGCGGGGTCTTCAACCCCACGGATGTGATGATCATCATGGGTTACACGGTGCTGTCTCAGTTGCCCGCAATACTGTCCTTTAGCTTGTTTTTGGCGATAGTTAGCGTACTCACGCGTATGTACCGCGACAGCGAAATGGTCATTTGGCTGAGCAGCGGTCGGGGTTTGGCCTCGCTCATCCGTCCCCTATTGCACTTTGCCTGGCCGGTCTTTGTCCTGATCCTGACCCTGGCCTTGGTGGTTTTGCCATGGGCCTTTAGCCAGATCGAAGACCTGCGCGACCAGTTCCAAAAGCGCAGCGATGTCTCGCGGGTCGAGCCCGGCCAGTTTCAGGAGTCGGCCAATGGCGACAAGGTATTTTTTATCGACAAAGACAGCTCCAACAAAGAACAAGGAATCAATGTATTTCTGGTAAGCCGCGAGCGAGGTATCGAAACCGTTACCTCTGCTGACCGTGGCATGGTGCAGGTCGATGAAGGACAAAAACGCCTGATTCTGGAAAACGGGCAGCGCGTAGAAATCGCCATGGATACCCGCGAGAGCAATTTCAGCACGTTTGAGCGTTACACCATCAAGCTCGGCTTTGCTGCGCCCACGGTTCGCAATTTCATACCCGCATACACCCTGCCCACGGCCGAACTTGTGGCCTCCCCGCTACCGGCCCACCGTGGCGAACTAGTCTGGCGCGCCGGTTTTCTTCTGGCGGCGGTGAATGTCATTTTTTTGGGCCTAGCCGTTTCTGGCTTTAACCCGCGCGTGGGCCGGGCAGGCAATTTGGTGTTTGCGTTTTTAGTCTACCTGGTGTATTTCAATATGCTGGCTTTGGGTAAAAACTGGGTGGAAACCGGGCAAATGACCGCCGTGCCGGTGTTGCTGGTTTTGCATGGTGGCATGTTCGCACTCAGCCTGTTCTGGCTGACCTTGCGCCACAACCATTGGGCCTTGCGCCTGCCCGCGCGTTGGCGCGCTGGAGCCAGTCGGTGAAAACGCTACGTAAATTGCTCTATGTGGAAGTGCTGGCTGCCGTGGCGCTGGTGCTCTTTGCATTTAGCGCCCTGTTTTTGTTTTTTGACCTGACCGATGAACTCAACGCCATAGAAAACAACAAGGCACTGGCCTACACCGTAGGCAAGGCCCTGGTCTATGTCGCCCTGATGATTCCCAGCCACCTGTATGAGTTGATGCCGATTGCGGTACTCATTGGCACCATTTTTGTGATGGCCCGGCTGGCGCAAAGTTCAGAATTCACCATCTTGCGCACCAGCGGCCTTGGCCCATGGCAGGCTCTGCGCGCACTGTTATTGCTGGGCCTCGGGTTTGTAACCCTGACTTTTGCGCTAGGGGACTACCTGGCGCCATTGGCAGATAAGACGGCACAGGCGATCAAAGCCCAGGCGCTGGGTCAAATTTCCCTCGGACGCACTGGGGCCTGGATCAAAGACAAACAAACCTACAGCAGCTTTTCGGTGAATGTGGGGGCGCTGGAGGGCACTACCGGAATGAAAGGCGTGCGCATTTTTGAACTGGACAACAAGGGGCACATCGTATCGGTGATGCAGGCTGCCGGTGCCGAGTTCGGGCCCGGGCAGTCCTGGTCCTTGCTAGATGTGACACGCACGGAATTTGTGAATATGGGCACGCCCCAAGCCCAAGCCAGCACCACCCGCCATGCGCAGCTCAGTTGGCTTAACCAAATCAGCGCCGAAATGGTGGCCTCGGCCCTGCTGCGTCCAGAACGAATGGCGACGCTAGACCTCTACCAATATGTACGTCACCTCAATGCCAATGGACAGTCGGCACAAAAATATGAAATCCAATTTTGGAAAAAAGTGTTTTATCCGCTGAGCTGCCTGGTCATGGCCATGCTCGCCCTGCCGTTTGCCTATTTGCACTTTCGCAGCACAGGCACTACGCCTATGGTGTTTATCGGTGTGATGGCAGGCATTAGTTTTGTGTTGCTCAACAATCTGGTGGGTGACTTGGGGTATTTGCAGGGCTGGCAAGCCTGGCTGACTGCCGCCCTGCCCGGCCTCATTTACTGCATTATTTCACTGGCCGCCTTCGGTTGGCTCGTGGCCCGTCAATGACCCAACCCGACCAAGGCGGCCGAAGCGCCATTGTTTTATTTGCCCATGGTTCTCGCGACCCACTGTGGCACCGCCCCATCCAAGCCGTGGCCGATGCCATCACCTTGCGCGCGCCGGTGACGCCAGTGGCCTGCGCTTTCCTAGAGCTAAGCACGCCCGATTTGCAGACCGCGTGCGCTGGCCTAATCGGCCAGGGCGTCCTCACCATCACCATCGTCCCGATGTTTCTTGGTGTGGGCAAACATGCGCGCGAAGACCTACCGGCGCTGATGGCTCAGATACGTCTGCATTGGCCGGCCGTCCAATTCCGGATGCAGTCCGCGGTGGGTGAAGACCCGCGACTGATTGACCTGCTGGCGGATATCGCATTGGGCTAAGACGGGTGAAAACTAAAATTAGTGCATAATGAATCGATTCTTTAGCTTAATTTAGTTATGAACTTGCACCAATTTCGCTTTGTCCAGGAAGCGGTACGCCACGACCTGAACCTTACCGAAGCGGCAAAGGCCTTGCACACCTCGCAGCCCGGCGTTTCCAAAGCGATTATTGAGTTGGAGCAGGAGCTAGGCATTGAAATTTTCACACGCCATGGCAAACGCCTTAAACGCGTCACCGAGCCCGGACGCCATGTGGTGAGCAGCATCAATCTGATATTGCGCGAACTGGGCAACCTCAAACGTATCGGTGAGCAATACAGCCGAGAGGACAGCGGCACCCTATCCATCGCCACCACGCATACCCAAGCGCGCTATGTGCTGCCCGAAAAAGTGGCTAGCCTGCGCGCAAGTTTCCCCAAAGTCAATGTCAGCCTGCACCAAGGTGCGCCGGACCAGGTGGCACGTATGCTGATCGACGAGATAGCCGAAATCGGTATCGCCACCGAATCTCTGGCCTCCTATCCCGAACTGGTAACCCTACCCTGCTACGAATGGCAGCACATGTTGGTCATGCCGGTAGACCATCCCTTGGCCGCGCGCACCCGCATCACGCTAGACGACGTCGCCGCCGAGCCCTTGATCACCTACCACCCGTCATTTACCGGTCGCACCAAAATCGATGCCGCCTTTGCCGCACGCAAATTACAGCCGCGCATCGCGCTCGAGGCCATTGACTCGGACGTCATCACTACCTATGTTCGCCTAGGCTTAGGCTTAGGCATAGCCGCCGAAATGGCGGTACGCGACTTGCAAGCGGATGGCGGAAAAAGTGGCCTGGTGGTGCGCCCCGCTGGCCATTTGTTTGGCCAAAATATGACGCGCGTGGCATTCAAACGCAGCGCCTATTTGCGCAATTTTGTTTACACCTTTACCGAGCTGCTCAGCGACCGCCTAAGCCGCCGCACCGTGGAGCGGGCCATGGGCGGCCACTTCACCGATTCGGACATTTAACCCCCTCCCTCCCCCCCAAGCACCACGCGCCGTACTCCCCATGCCACAGAATGCTTCGGCCGCTCCAGTTGTCACGACCCCAGCGCTGAGAAGTCGCCTGCCGGAGGTGGGCACCACGATTTTTACCATCATGTCCGCACTCGCCACCGAGCACCAAGCGGTGAATTTGGGCCAGGGATTCCCAGACTTTGCTTGCGACCCGGTTTTGCTGGACGCCGTCAGCCAGGCCATGCGCCAAGGGCACAACCAGTACCCGCCCATGGCCGGGGTACTCAGCCTGCGCGAAGCCGTGGCCGACAAAGTCGAGCACCTGTATGGTCATCGCTACCGTGCCGCAGACGAAATCACCATCACCGCCGGGGCCACGCAGGCGATTATTTCCATCGTCTTGGCGGTGGTGCACCCCGGCGACGAAGTGATCGTGCTGGAGCCCTGCTACGACAGCTACCTGCCCAATATCGCCTTAGCCGGTGGCGTGGCGGTACGCGTGCCCTTGACGCCGGGCAGCTTTCGCCCTGACTTTGACAAGATCGCCGCGGCCATCAGCCCGCGCACCCGTTGCATCATCATCAATTCGCCCCACAACCCCAGCGGCACCATCTGGAGCCAGGCCGACATGCTGCGCCTGCAGGAAATTTTGGCGCCGACCGATGTGCTGGTGATCAGCGACGAGGTGTACGAGCACATGGTCTATGACGGTGCGCCGCATGAAAGCGTGGCCCGCTACCCCGGCCTGGCAGCGCGCAGCTTTATGGTGTCTAGCTTTGGCAAAACCTACCATGTCACCGGCTGGAAAGTCGGTTTTGTGGCGGCCCCGGCAGCCCTGAGCGCCGAACTACGCAAAGTGCACCAGTTCAATGTATTTACGGTGAACACGCCGGTGCAATACGGTTTAGCGGCCTATATGCAGGAGCCGGGCCACTACCTAGCATTGCCCGCTTTCTACCAGCGCAAGCGCGATCTTTTTCGCCAAGGATTAGCACAGACGCGGTTTCGCCTGCTACCCAGCGAAGGTACGTTTTTTCAGTGCGCAGACATTGCGCAAGTGAGCGATAGGAGCGAGGCCGAATTTTGCCGGTGGCTCACGATTGAAATCGGCGTGACGGCCATCCCGATGTCGGTTTTTTACCGCGACGCCTTCGACCAAAAAATAGTGCGCTTTTGCTTTGCGAAGGAAGAGGCGACCTTGCGCAAAGCCTTAGAGCGCTTAGCCAAACTTTAGCGAATTTGTGCATGCGCCAAGGTGTCGCGCATCGATCTGATTGATGTAGAAATTTTTGAAAGTAAACACCCATGTCCCTAACCATCAGCGCCCATACCGCGCAATTTGCCACCGCACCGCAAATCGCCCCCGAGGACATGCCTGCCATCGCGGCGCAAGGCTTTAGCACCGTCGTGAACAACCGCCCCGATGGCGAAGGCGGGCCCGATCAACCCAGCTCAGAAGCCATGGCCCAGGCCGCGCAGGCGGCGGGCCTGGAGTACCACTATCTGCCGGTAATCAGCGGCCAAATCACGCCCGAGCAAGTTGCCCGCTTCGCCACCATCGTGGCCGACGCGCCCGGCCCGGTACTGGCCTTTTGCCGAAGTGGCGCACGTTCGACCACTATCTGGCGCATGGGCCAGTAAAGCCTTTAGCTGCCCAGCTGCGCCCAAGCTTTTTCCAGGCGCTTGACGCTGACGGGCTGGGGGGTGCGCAGCTCTTGCGCAAAAAAGCTGACGCGCAGCTCTTCCATCAGCCAGCGGAATTCGGCCATGCGTTCATCAACCACGCCCTTGCGCTCGGCCACCAAGCGCCAGTAGCGCTGCTCCAGCGGGCGCAACTCGGCCAGGCGGGCTGCATCGCGCGCCGGGTCGGCGCGGTATTTGTCCAAGCGCAAGGTGATGGCCTGCAGATAGCGGGCCAGATGCTGCAAGCGCGGCCAGGGCGTGGCTTGCAAAAAGCGCTTGGTCACCAGCCGCTGTAATTGGGCACCGGCGTCCTCGCACGCGCCAGCGGCGTTTTTACTGTCTTTGATTTTGCGCGCCGCGTTTTGGTACTCCAGCAAAATCGTCAACGCCATACGCGCCACTTCGTTGGCGATCAGAGTCAGGCGGCCACGGCCTTCGTCCAAACGCTTTTGAAATGCCACCGCGTCCGTGGGTAATGGCTCCAGCAAAAACGCCCGCTCCAGCGCCAGCGCGATGATGTAGGCCTTCAGCTCTTCCACGGTTCCGCCTCCGGCATTGCTGCCATCGACCTTGCCTACTTGCATGAAAGCTGCTCCCATTTTTTGCAAGTCCGGGATGTTTTTTTCCAGGTATTTGATGGCGTCTTTGAGTTGCAAAGCAAACAGGCGCACCAAGCCGCTACGGTGTTTGCTCGCGGCGATTTGCGGCTCATCAAACACTTCCAGCGTCACTGCATCGCCACCATCGACCAGCGCCGGAAAGCCAATCACCGCATGCTCGCCTTTGCGTATTTCCAGCAACTCGGGCAATGGCCCAAACGTCCAAGTGATATAGCGCTGCTCGGCGCTGGGGAGCTGGGTAGCGGCTGCGCCTTGGGCGCGGTCCGCCGGGGCCGCAGCCTTTGCCTTCGCCGCGCCAGGAGGCGTTTGTGCGTTTCGTGGTTGCGGCCCCGGGGCATCCGCATGGCCCTGCCGCTTGCCGCCCTGCGCTGCCCCGGGCTGCAAAGACACCTGGCTATGCGGTGCTTGCGTGGGCACGGTATCGCTCAGCTTGAGCGCCGCCAAGGCCTGGAACGCCCCACGCGCTTGCGAGCCCCATTGCGCCTTGAGTGCCCCTAGGTTGCGGCCCTGCCCTAATTGACGGCCATGCTCATCGACCACGCGGATATTCATAAAAAAATGCGCAGCCAGCATGTCCACCTTGATGTCGGCCCGCACAATGTCCAGCGACGTGGCCTCGCGCACCAGTTTGAGCAGGGCATCGATGAGGCCACCTGCGCCAAAGCGTTCGGGCGTGTTGAGCACTTGCGCCATGCGCGCCGCCGTCTCCGGTAGCGGTACCAGGCGCGAACGCGGCCTTTGGTGCAAGGTCTTGAGCAAGGCCTGCACTTTGTCTTTGAGCATGCCCGGTACCAACCATTCGCAACGCTCCTCATTAACCTGATTGAGTACGAACAAGGGCACGGTGACGGTCACGCCATCGCGCGCGTCGCCCGGTTCATGTAAATACGTGGCCGCGCAATCGACGCCGCCCAAACGCAGCGCCTTGGGAAACTGGCTGGTGGTTATGCCCGCTGCCTCGTGGCGCATCAACTCTTCGCGCGTCAGCATCAACAGTGTGGGCTGCCTTTTCACTTCCTCGCGGTACCAGCGCTCGCAGCTATAGCCACTGCACACATCCGCGGGCAGTTGCTGGTCGTAAAAAGCGTAGATCAATGCGTCATCGACCAGTACATCCTGGCGCCGGGCTTTGTGCTCCAAATCCTCAACTTGTTGGATCAATTTCAGGTTCGCCGCCAAAAACGGCAGCGGCGTTTCCCATAGGCCTTCGACCAGCGCCTGGCGGATAAATATCTCTCGCGCTCCGGCCAAATCAACCCGGCTGTAGTTCACGCGTCGACCGCTATAGACCACCATGCCATACAAAGTGGCCCGTTCCAGCGCCACCACTTCGGCCGCTTTTTTCTCCCAGTGCGGGTCCAGCAATTGCTTTTTGAGCAAATGGCCGCCTACTTGTTCAATCCACTGCGGGTCAATCGCCGCAATACCGCGCCCAAATAAACGCGTGGTCTCGACCAATTCAGCCGCAATAATCCAGCGCCCCGGCTTCTTCACCAAATGCGCGCCGGGATGGGGAAAGAACTTGATGCTGCGCGCGCCCAGGTATTCGCCTTGCTGGCCTTCAGCCTCCAACTTGCAACCCACATTGCCCAGCAAACCGGCCAGCATGGACAAATGCAATTGCTCATAGGACGCGGGCGCTGTGTTGATGCGCCATTGGTGCTCAGCCACCACCGTGAGCAACTGGCTGTGGATGTCTTTCCATTCGCGCAAACGACGTACGCTGATAAAGTTTTGCCGTAACAATTGCTCAAACTGGCGATTGCTCAGCTTGTGCGCGCCGCTGACCTCGGCTTTGTCGCCGCGCGCAGCACCAAGCCATTTCCATAACTTCAGATAACCAGAAAATTCGCTTTTTTCGTCGTCAAACTTGGCATGCGCCTGGTCCGCCTGGGCTTGCGCATCCATGGGCCGGTCGCGTACATCCTGCACGCTCAGCGCCGAGGCGATGATCAGCACCTCGTCCAAGGCCTCGCGTTTACGGGCTTCCAAAATCATCCGGCCCACGCGCGGATCCAAGGGCAGGCGTGCCAATTCTTGGCCCAGCGCCGTGAGTTCATTGGCCTCGTCCACCGCGCCCAACTCTTGCAGCAACTGGTAGCCGTCGGCCATTGCGCGGCCCGAAGGGCGCTCCAAAAATGGAAAGTCCTCCACCGCGCCCAGGCGCAGCGACTTCATGCGCAAGATAACCCCCGCCAGCGAAGAGCGCAAAATTTCCGGGTCGGTAAAGCGCTCGCGTCCGACAAAGTCTTTGTCCTCATACAGACGTATGCAGATACCGTCGGCCACCCGCCCGCAGCGCCCAGCACGCTGGTTGGCCGAGCTTTGGCTAATAGGCTCGACCAACAATTGTTCTACCTTGCTGCGAAAGCTGTAACGCTTGATGCGCGCCGTACCGCTGTCTATGACGAATCGGATGCCGGGCACCGTTAGCGACGTCTCGGCCACATTGGTAGCCAGCACAATACGTCTGCCGGTATGACCTTCAAATATGCGGTCTTGCTCCGCTTGGCTTAAGCGGGCAAACAGGGGTAAAACTTCGCAATTGCGCAAGACCGGCTGGTGGCTCAGATGGCGGCGCAAATGGTCTGCCGCCTCGCGGATTTCGCGCTCGCCGGGCAGAAATACCAGGATGTCGCCAGCCGCTCCACCGCGCCAAAGTTCATCGACGCCTTCGGCAATGGCGTCGTTGATGTCGTAGTCGCGTCGCTCTTCAAAAGGCCGGTAGCGTTGCTCCACCGGGAACATACGCCCCGACACCATGATCACTGGCGCCGGCGTCAGCGTCTTGGCGTCCTCTGTGCCTTGCAGGCTGGCGAAGTGGTCGGCAAAGCGCTGCGCATCGATCGTGGCCGAGGTCACGATCACTTTGAGGTCCGGACGCCTTGGCAATATCTGGCGCAAAAAGCCCAGCAAAAAATCGATGTTCAGGCTGCGTTCGTGCGCCTCGTCGATGATGATCGTGTCATAGGCCAGCAGCAGCGGGTCGGTTTGCGTTTCGGCCAGCAAGATGCCATCGGTCATTAGCTTGACCGAGGCGTCGCGGCTTAAACGGTCTTGAAAACGCACCTTAAAGCCAACTACCTCGCCTAAGGGGGTGTGTAGTTCTTCGGCAATGCGCTTGGCGACGCTGCTCGCCGCAATGCGGCGCGGCTGCGTGTGGCCAATGAGTTTGCCACGCGGCGCCGGTTTGCCATTGGGCAACACTTTGGGGTAATTGCACAAGCCGCGGCCCATGGCCAGCGCGATTTTGGGCAATTGGGTGGTCTTGCCCGAGCCGGTTTCACCGCAAACGATGATGACCTGGTGACGCTCCAGCAAGGCCATGATTTCCTCGCGCTTGCCCGATACCGGCAAGGATTCGGGAAACTCGATGCGCAAAGTGGATGTGGCGGGAGGGGATGCTGACACGGGCTGAGACGGGCTGGGGCAGCGTATTATCCCCTCCATGACTTCCGTTTTTAACTTCACCTTCGTGCCCTGGTTCAGGTCGGTGGCGCCCTATATCCACAAGTTTCGGCACCAGACCTTTGTGGTCGGTATTGCTGGTGAAGCAATTGCAGCCGGAAAACTTCCCCACCTGGCGCAAGACCTGGCCATGATCCAGAGCATGGGCGTCAAAGTGGTGTTGGTACACGGCTTTCGGCCCCAGGTGAATGAGCAGCTGAAGGCCAAAGGCCATACAGCCAAATATTCCCATGGCATCCGCATTACCGACGAGGTGGCGCTGGACTGTGCCCAAGAGGCCGCTGGGCAGCTACGTTACGAGATTGAAGCGGCCTTCAGCCAGGGCTTACCCAACACACCCATGGCCGATTCCACCGTACGGGTGATCAGTGGCAACTTCATCACCGCGCGGCCAGTGGGCATCGTCGATGGCGTGGATTTCCAAAACTCGGGCGTGGTACGCAAAGTCGATACAGCAGGCATCAGCAAAGTGCTGGACATGGGCGCCATGTTGCTGCTCTCTCCCTTTGGTTTTTCGCCCACGGGCGAGGCATTCAATTTAACGATGGAAGAAGTTGCCACTTCGGTGGCCACCGCCTTACAGGCCGATAAACTCATTTTCCTGACCGAAGTACCAGGTATCTTGCAGCGCCCGCTCGAGCCGCTCAGCGAGGACAACCCGGTAGATACCGAACTCCCGCTGGCCGCTGCCGAAGCCTTATTGAGGCAAGCACCCCCCGCTCGCGAGCCTGCCGACGTGGGCTTTTACCTGCAGCATTGCGTGACAGCCTGCAAAGGCGGGGTCGAGCGCAGCCACATCATTCCCTATGCAGTCGATGGCGCCATCCTTCTGGAGGTTTATGTGCATGACGGCATTGGCACCATGATTGTCGACGAAAAACTCGAAAGCCTGCGCGAGGCCACCGAGGACGATGTCGGCGGCATTCTCAAGCTGATTGAACCGTTTGAAAAAGACGGTACCTTGGTCAAGCGCAGCCGCACGGAAATAGAACGCGATGCGTCGAGCTATACCGTGATCGAACACGATGGTGTGATCTTCGCCTGCGCCGCACTCAACCCCTACCCCGAGGGGCGTACCGGTGAAATGGCGGCCCTCACCGTGTCCCCCGATGTGCAAGGCCAGGGCGACGGCGAACGCGTGCTCAAGCGCATAGAGCAACGCGCCCGCGCTGCTGGTCTGGAGAGTATTTTTGTGCTGACGACCCGCACCACGCACTGGTTTTTAAAGCGTGGCTTTGTGCTGGTGGACGCCGACTGGCTGCCCGAAGCGCGTAAACGCAAGTACAACTGGGACCGCAAGAGCCAGGTGCTGGTGAAAAAACTCAGCTAAATCGCTTCGCAATAGGCTTTGTCACGGCAATGGACTACCGCGATGCGGCAGTCCATTGCATTTACCTCCAGGGTGCAGCCGTCCCTCAGGCTTGCGTAGGCGCTGTGGCACTTCGACCCAGCCCACTGTGCCGCCAGGCGATCAGCGCGGCTGTGATGGCGGCATCGCAAAAGCACAGGAAGGACCAGTTGGCGATGGATCCGCCTAAAAAAGTCCAATCCACCGCCGTGCAATCGCCGCTGCCCTTAAACACCATGGGAATCACACGCTGCAGCGGAAAACTCTCGATCATGCCGTACAAGTCACGACCGCAAGTGAACACCTCGGGCGGGTACCACTGCAAATAACTCTGGCGCGCAGCCACAAATGCGCCCAAGCCCGAGAGCAGAAAAATCAATACGCCAAAGCCCACCCAAGCGCGCGGCGACTTGCGCGTAGCCGCTACTGCCGACAACAGCGCCACCAATACAAACGCATAGCGTTGCACGATGCACATCGGGCACGGCACTAGCCCCACTTCGTGCTGCAAATACAAACCAAATAACAGCAACAAGACCGCCACGATAGCGGTCAGCCCATAAATCCGCCGCGGGTAGGCATCGAACAAGTCAAAAAGCACAGTCACAGGTTTTCCTTTTTTCAAACATCCCTTACTAGCGCGATCGCACACCGGCTGCGCCCGCCTTGTGCGCACCCGGCGGCCTGCCATTGCGAGACTGCAAGCCCTGGCAATCCATTCAAGCACGTTGTTAGGCGGGCTTGCCTAGTGCACCCTGTGGATTATCCGCCCGCCTGCCAAGGGGGCGCCGGCCAAAGGGAATAAGATCGCGCTTTAGGCTGCATGCTTTTCTGCGCTACATCAAAGGTTTTATTTCATGGCACGTACCGTCACCTGTATCAAACTCGGCACCGAGGCCGAAGGTCTGGATTTCCCGCCCTACCCCGGCGAATTGGGCAAGCGCATCTGGGAGAGCGTGAGCAAAGAAGCCTGGGCCGCCTGGCTCAAGCACCAGACCATGCTGGTCAATGAAAACCGCCTGAACCTGGCCGACGCACGTGCCCGCCAATACCTGGCCCGCCAGATGGAAAACCATTTCTTTGGCAGCGGCGCCGATGCCGCCCAGGGCTACGTGCCACCAACGGCCTGAGTCCGACCCCGACGCGCATTCCCGTGGCCGCAGGCGCCACCTGCATTCTCGATACCGCCTTTGGTGCGGGTGCGGGTTTTCTGCGTGCTTGGCAGGCCAGCGCCCCCACCCAGCCGCGGTCGGCACCATTGCACTATGTCGGGCTGATGGAATTGGATCAGTGGCAAACCACCCTCTCTATTTTCTTGCCCGCCACGCGCAAAGAGATGGCCAACCCATCACCCACAGCGGCGCCTTCATACACGGCACCAGCCCATTTAAACGCTGGGCGTCCCACCAAGGATGAACCGGACCCCCCGCCTGGGCCTGCCCTCGCGCTGGGCCAAGCCCTTCGTGCCCTCGGGGTCGCAGGTCCACCCGCACCGGGGTTTTATCGACTGCCCTTTGACCAAGGCCAGGTGCTGCTGACCCTATGCATTGGCCCGCGGGATGCCAGCTTGGCGCAGTTGGCGATGAAAGCCGACCATATTGCTGCAGATACGCAACAAGCCTGGACAGTGAGTGCACTGCATAAACTGAAATCGATCGCACGTCGGGGTACGACGCTGGCATGGGCTGCGTGCAGCCATACGGGTTCGGCCAAACCTGCCCTCGATGCGTCGCTATGGAAGCCACGCGAGGATGGCACACTGGTTTTCGACCCCCCGTGGGCGCTGCGTAACAGTCGCGCGGCCAGCATGCGCAGCTTTGAAAAGCCCGGTCGCTGCACGGTCATTGGTTCGGGGATGAGCGGCGCGCTGGTGGCGCGTTCATTGGCATTGCGTGGTTGGCAGGTGACGGTGCTCGAACAACACGGGCATGCAGCGGCCGGTGCATCCAGCCTTCCCGCAGGAATGGTCAGTGCCAGCGGCAACTCACCCGCTGACCCGCTATTTGCCTTAAGCCGCAGCGCCTACCACCTGACGCGCCAACTGCTGCAAACCATGGTGGCACAGGGCGAAGACTGGGACGAAGGTGGCGCCCTGCGCCCGCTTGGCTCGGGTAAACGCCAAGGCAAAAACCCTAAAGCGAATGCAGCCTCAGCGCAAAGTGCAGCAATGCTCGCTGAGGCGAGCGCACCCAGCCAATGGCAAGCCCTGGCGCTGTGGCTGAAACCGAAGGCCTGGATACAAGCTTGTCTGTCCTCGCCTGGGGTGAGCTTGCGCCCCAATATGGCTGTGCACAGCATTGCCTATGCAGCGGGACATTGGCAGGCTTTGGATGTGCGGGGGCAGGTCTTGGCCCATAGTGAATTGATGGTGCTGTGCAACGCCATGGATGCGGCGCGCCTCCTGAGCGGTAGCAGCGAAATACAAGCACAGGCGCACCCGCTGAGCCCCGCTGCCCGGCGCGCGCTGGCGCAGCTACACCCGAGGTACGGCAGCATCAGCAGCGGGCCAGCGGCCGGTCTGCCCCATCGCCCTGCGCTGCCGGTGCAAGGTCAAGGCCATTTTTTGCCCGCAGTGCCTGGCGCGCAAGGATTGCAATGGCTGACCGGGGCGGGTTTTGAATCCGATGACAGCGCCACCGATGCCGCCTGCCACCAGGCTAACTTAGCGCGTGTTGCACACTTGGTGCCTGGCCTGACTGCGTCTTTGCAAGCGCAATTGCAAACCGGCCAACTGGGTCTGTGGCGTGGGCAGCGCTGCGTCTCCCACGACCGCCTGCCGCTGGTGGGCCCAGCAAGCAGCGGCGGCGAAAACGGCTTATGGGTGTGCCTGGCCATGGGCGCGCGCGGGCTCACGTTTGCCGCCTTGTGCGCCGAATTGCTTGCAGCGCGCCTCATGGATGAGCCGCTGCCCCTACCGAAGCGTTTGGCCCGCTTGCTGGACCTGCAGCGCTTGCAAGATCGGTGAAGCGCAAGCTGCGATCAGCGATTTTTGAGGTAAGGTTTTCCCAAAGCCGCAGGTGCCACCGCGCGACCTACAAAGCCCGCGAGTAACACCACCGTCATCAGATAAGGCAAGGCCTGAATCGCCTGCACCGGTACCGCGCCCAGGCCGGGAATATCCACGCCTTGCAAGCGCATAGCAATGGCGTCGAGCAAGCCAAACAGCAAGCAGGCACCCAAAGCACCCCAAGGTTTCCAGCGGCCAAAAATCAAGGCCGCCAGCGCCATAAAGCCGCGCCCGGCCGTCATATGCGGCGAAAAATTCGCGCTTTGGGCAAGCACCAAATAGCTTCCTGCCAGGCCGCATAACAGCCCATTGATGGCCAAGGCCGCGTAGCGCAAGCGCTGCACCGATACGCCGGCCGCATCCACCATTTGTGGGTTCTCACCGACCGCACGCAGGCGCAAACCAAAGCGGGTGCGGTACAACACATACCAGGCCAAAGGCACCAAGGCATAGGCGCAATACACCAAAAGATTGTGCCCCAACAGGGCCTGCGCGATCACCGGCCCCAACCAAGGCAGCGGCTGCACCGCTTGCACGAGCCACTGCCAATGCGCCTGTACCCGCACATCGACCGACAGTGGTGGGGTTTGCCCCCCTTGGGCGAACCAGGCGATACCCAGCACCACCGTCAGGCCCGCCGCAATGATATTGAGGGCCACGCCGGACACCACTTGATCGCCCGGATAGCTTACGCAGGCCAGCCCATGCAAGGACGACAGCATGACGCCCACCACCATGGCGGCCAATAGCGCCAAGGTGGTCGAGCCGGTAACTGCACCGGCTGCGCCCGCAGCAAAAGCGGCAAATAACATCTTGCCCTCCAGCCCGATGTCCACCACCCCCGAGCGCTCGGAAAACAAACCCGCCAGCGCACACAAAACCAAAGGCGTGGCCAGGCGAACCGCCGAGGCCAGCACCGAAGCGATGAGCGTCTCATCCATGCTTGGCTCCCTGCCAATGCAATACGCGCAGAACTGCCGCCAAAGGCCTGGCCATGACATAGCTCATGGCCCCGGAGAACAGCACCACAAAGCCTTGCAGCATGACCACCATATCGCGGCTAAAACCCGGTACGTCAAACGCCACTTCAGCGCCACCTTGAAACAGCGCACCAAACAACACACTGGCTAGCACCACGCCTACCGGATGGTTACGGCCCATCAAGGCCACCGCAATACCGGTAAAACCAGCGCCGCCGACAAATTCCAGTACCAGTTTGCCGCTCACCCCGGCTACTTCATTCATACCCACCATGCCCGCCAGTGCCCCGCTGATCGCCATCGCCAGCACGATATGCCGACGCGGCCGGATACCCGCATAAGCCGCTGCGGCGGGACTGGAGCCCACGGCCCGCAAGCGGTAGCCGCTAAGGCTGTGCCACAGAAAAAAATACACGGCCACACAGGACAGCAATGCCAGCAGCAAGCTGGCGTTGAGCGGCGAGCCCGGCCAATCGACGCCTACCCATGCGAGCATTTCACGCGCCGACACCAGATGCGCCGAGGGCCCAAAAGCCGCGCTTTCGATCGCCACGTTGCCAGGTGCGCGCAATTGGTTCACCAACAAATACACCAGCAAGGTGCTGGCCAAAAAGTTGAACATGATGGTGGTAATCACCACATGGCTGCCCCGGTAAGCTTGCAGATAACCGGGAATCGCCGCCCAGACCATGCCAAACAGCGCACCACCGAGCAACATCAAGGGCAGCATGGCCCAGCCGGGCAAGAACGGCGACAGCCACAGCGCAAGCAAGGCCGTCCCCAAGCCGCCCAATGTGGCCTGGCCCTCGCCACCAATATTGAACAAGCCCCCATGAAAAGCCACCGCCACCGCCAAGCCGGTAAAAATGAAACTGGTGGCGTAGTACAGCGTGTAACTCAAGCCGCGCGGCGTGCCAAATGCGCCTTGCACCAAGGCCGCCAATACTTGCCAAGGGCTTTGCCCCACCAGCGCCACCACGATACCGGCCACCAGCAAGGCCACGGCCAGGCAGACCACCGGTAAAAGGCCAATATCGGCCCAACGCGGCAACGCCGTCGGCTGGCTCATGCGCTTGCACCTGCCATCAAGAGACCCAGGCGCTCTTCGCTGCAATCGGCAATATCGAGCGCACCCGTCATGCGACCCTGTACCATGACCAAGACCCGGTCCGACAGGGCCAAAATTTCGTCCAGTTCGCTGGACACCAGCAGCACGGCACAGCCCGCATCGCGCAGAGCGCGCAACTGGGCGTAAATGAATTCGATAGCGCCAATGTCCACCCCCCGTGTGGGTTGGCCCACAAGCAGTACCTGCGGCGCTTGCCCTAGTTCGCGCGCCAGTACCAATTTTTGCTGGTTGCCCCCGGAAAACTTACGGCTGCCCAGTACCGTGTTGCGCGGTCGCACATCGAAGCGCTCCTGCATGGCTGCCGTTGCCTTGCGCATTGCACCTGCACGCATCCAACCGGCGCGGCAATATGTTGACAGGTGCTCGTAGCCCAAAACCGCAGACTCCCACGCCTCAAAGTCCATCACCAATGCCCGCGCCTGCCGGTCCTCTGGTACATGGGCCAAACCAATGCTGCGCGCGGTAAACGGGTCCAGCCAAGCACCACTTTGGAACTGGCGCCCCAGCACTTGCATACTGCCGCTATCGGGCGCGGCCAAGCCAGACAGCACATCAAGCAACTCGCTTTGTCCGTTGCCAGAGACGCCGGCTATGCCCACGATCTCACCGGCGCGCAATTGCAAGCCCACATCCGCAAGGCGCAACACGCCGCTCGCGTCGCGCAATTGCACACCTTGGGCGAGCAAAGCCGGCGTCGCATCGCGCTGCGGCTGCGCTATCGCAGCCGGTCTGTCTAATTGCACTTTACGCCCTACCATGGCTTGGGCCAGCGCCTCCAAGCTAGCACGTGCAATCGGCATTTCGTCGACCACGCGCCCCGCGCGCATGACCGTCACCTGGTCACACAGCGCCAGCACTTCTTTGAGCTTATGGGTGATCAAAATCACGGTACTGCCCTGGGCGCGCAACTGGCGCAGCACAGCAAACAATTGTTGGGTTTCCTGTGGCGTCAAGACCGCGGTGGGCTCGTCCAAAATGAGGATGCGCGCGCCCCGGTACAGGGCTTTCAATATCTCTAAACGTTGGCGCTCACCTACCGGCAAATCAGCCACCGTCGCATCCAGTGCGACATGCAGCCCGGTCGTATGCATCAAGGCTTCCAAGCGCGCACGCACCACCGCGCAGGCGCTGGGCAAATGCCAATGTGGCTCAGCACCGAGCATGACGTTATCCAAAGCGGTCAGGGTTTCAACCAGCATGAAGTGCTGGTGGACCATGCCGATGCCGCAGGCAATGGCGTCGTCGGCATTACGGATCTGCACCGCTTTTCCAAAGACCGTGATGCGCCCCCTATCGGCCGGATAAAAACCATAGAGCACCGACATCAGCGTACTCTTGCCGGCGCCGTTTTCGCCAATCAAACCATGCAAGCTACCTTGGGCTACCGTGAAATGCACATCCACATTGGCCAGCACATCGCCAAAGCGCTTATGGATACCGGCCATCTGTAAAGCCGGCCCGGCAAACACCCCGGCCACCGAGGCCGGGGTTGCGAGGCTTACAGCTTGCAAGCGTTATCGGCCATGTAATCGGCCACTTTGATCTTGCCGCTGATGATGTCTGCCTTGGCTGCATCTACCTTCTTTTTCATGTCGGCGCTGACCAACTTGGCATTGTTGTCATCCATGGCGTAGTCCACACCGCCTTCTTTGAGGCCCAGAATAGACAGACCGGGCTTGTGGCCCATCGCCACGTTATACACCGCCACATCGACCCGCTTGAGCATGGAGGTCAGCATGGTGCCGGGCTGCAAATGGTTCTGATTGCTATCCACGCCGATGGCCAGTTTGCCCGCATCCTTGGCCGCTTGGTAGACGCCCATGCCGGTGCCACCGGCAGCGGCAAATACTACGTCCACGCCTTGCGCAAACTGGGCTTTGGTGAGTTCACCTCCGCGCGTGGGATCATTCCAAGCAGCGCCGGTCGTGCCGGTCATGTTCGCGGTGACGGTGGCCTTGGAATTGGCGAACAAAGCGCCCTGGCGGTAACCGCACTCAAACTTGCGAATCAGCGGAATATCCATGCCGCCGACAAAACCGACCTTACCGCTCTTGCTGGCCATCGCCGCCATCACACCAACCAGAAAGCTGCCTTCTTGCTCTTTGAACACCACGGATTGGACATTGGGCGCATCGACCACCATATCGACAATCGCAAATTGCAGCTTGGGGAATTCTTTGGCCACTTTTTCAATACTCGATGCTTGCGAGAAACCGACGCCAATAATCGGGGTAGCACCTTTTTCGGCCATGCGGCGAACGGCTTGCTCACGCTGCGATTCATTGCTGATTTCAAATTCCAGGTATTTTTTGCCAGTCTCTTTGGCCCACTTTTGCATGCCGTTATAGGCCGCTTCGTTGAAGGACTTATCAAATTTTCCACCCATGTCGTAGATAACAGCTGGCTCAGCCAGCGCGGGGATGGCCGCAGCCAAAGACAAGGCCAGTATGCCGGTTTGGAAAACATGAGCAGTGCGCATAATCAGGGTTCCTAAGCGAAAAGGATTCAATAAAAAGCAAGCCACATAAGCGGCATGCCAGGCTGGTGTGCCACGGCGGCCTTGCAGTTGCAAAGTACGGCGGCAACAATTCATCATACGTGAGCGCAGATGCCGCCGCAAGAAGCGCTCCGGTACATCATGGCGGCGGCTTGTTCTACACTCCCTCACAGGCGGGTGCGCTTGACCCGGCCTTGCGCATATTGGCGTACAAATTTTGAAAGTTTTTTGATGGTACTTGTCGCCGGATCGGCTAATCTGGATTTTGTGGTTCGCGCACCGCGCATTCCAGCGCCCGGCGAAACCGTACTGGGTCGCGATGTGCAAACATTCCCCGGTGGCAAAGGTGCCAACCAAGCGGTAGCCTGTTCGCGGGCCGGTGGGGCACGCACCAGTATGGTGCTAGCACTAGGGCGCGATGCCTACGCCCTTGCGCTCCAAGCTTCTTTGCAAAATGCAGGCGTAAGCCTCCATGCGCAGGAGTTTGACGATGTCGCCAGCGGGACCGCGTTTATTTGCGTGTCCGACGATGCCCAAAACGCCATCACCGTCGCGCCTGGCGCCAATGCCCGCTTGCTGGCTGCGCATTTGCCGCCGCTGTCTGGCTACCGGTATTTGCTGATGCAGTTAGAAATTCCACTGGTAACGGTTATCGAATCGGCCCGCCTCGCTCGTGCTGCGGGTTTGCACGTGGCACTCAATGCCGCACCGGCACAGGCCCTTGCGCCAGAGTTGCTGTCGCTGGTAGACGTGCTCATCGTGAATGAGGGTGAGTTGCGTACCATCACCCAGCGCCGTGGCAGCATCATCGACGCCATGGGGCAATTGCCCTGCTCCACCTTGGTCGTCACACTAGGTGCACAGGGTGCGGTGGCGCGCCAGGGTCAAACGCTGCATTACCAAAATGGCTTTAGCGTGCACGCAGTCGACACCACAGGTGCAGGCGATACGTTTTGCGGCGTGCTCATTGCCCAGTTGTCCGCCGGGCAGGCTTTGGCCATCGCGCTCGAATACGCCAGCGCTGCGGCCGCACTGTGTTGTACCCAGCCCGGAGCCCAGTCCAGCGTTCCCGATGCCCAAGAGGTCCAGGCGTTTTTGGCCCAAGGCCAGATCGCCGGCAAGGGCGCGCAGCATGCAACGGAGGCCTTGCAACGCTACTGCTTGGCCGTGGCTTAAAGCCGATTGAAAATCCACCAAGCCATACCATGCCCCAGCCTCCTGCCCGCTTCCAGGTCATCTACGACACCGACCCCGGCGTGGACGACGCTATGGCTCTGTATTACGCGCTAGCACACCCTGAAATTGATGTCGTCGGAGTGACCACGACATTTGGCAACGTGTCCGTGGCCCAGGCGGCAGAAAATGCGCTGTACCTCTTGGCTATTGCAGGGCATGGGCACATTCCGGTGACGCAAGGCGTGGCCGCCCCTTTGGGCAAGCCCGGCGAAGATCCTCCAGCCCATATCCATGGCGCGGACGGCTTGGGCAATCTGGCACACCGTGAAGCGCATGCGCTGCGACTGGATGCGCGCAGTTCGGCGCAATTCATCGTCGATATCGCGCGCAAGCAGCCCGGAGAGATCACGGTCGTGGCCGTCGGTCCACTGGGTAATTTGGCTCTGGCGCTGGCGATCGAACCGCAATTGCCTCAGCTGCTGCGCGCGGTGGTCATCATGGGGGGCACGGTGGTGGAGCCAGGCAATGTATCGCCCGTGGCCGAGGCCAATATCTGGAACGACCCGCATGCTGCAGACCGCGTGGTCAGCGCCGGTTTTGCGCTCACCATGGTCGGCCTGGACGTCACGCACCAAGTGATACTGCCGGTCACCCTGTTTAAACAACTGGCCGCGCACCACCGCCATATCGCCACCGACACCTTGCACCATGCCGTGGCTTTTTACGCTAACTTTTACAGTGATCTGTATCCCCATGTGGCAGCCATCCATGGCTGCTTCGGCCATGATGTGCTGGCCTTTGTCGCGCTGACCGACCCGCAGCTTTTTCAGACCGAAACCGGCGCATTGCGCGTGGCCACCGATGGACTCGCCCAGGGCCAGACCATGCTCAAGCGCAAATCCATACCCTACCCGCAAACCGGCTGGGAGGTGGCGCCGGCCACGGTGTGTATGCAGGTGCAGGCCGCAAGCTGCCGTCAAACAATTGAAGATGTATTTATGCGCAACTGGCTAAGCCTATGAGCACCGAACTACCCATCATCGACTTTAGCGCGGCTGATGCGCCCCAAGCCTTCACCGCCAGTCTGCACCACACCGGCTTTGCAGTACTCAAAAACCACCCGCTGGCGCAATCCCTGATTGAAGGCATTTACAGCGAATGGACGCGCTTTTTCCAAACCGAGGCCAAGCACGCTTACGCGCGCGATCCGGACACCCACGACGGCTATTTTTCACCCGCCGTGTCTGAGACAGCCAAGGGTTACCACCGGCGCGATCTGAAAGAGTTTTTCCACATCTACCCCTGGGGTCGCTACCCGGCGCAAGTATCCAAAGCGGCGCTGGACTATTACGCCCAGGCCAGCGACTTAGCCCAAACTCTGCTGCGCTGGGTAGGCGAGCATTCGCCTGCGCAGGTACGCGATTTGTATTCCATGCCACTACCCGACATGATGGAAGGCAGCGACCATACCTTGCTGCGCGTCTTGCATTACCCGCCGCTGCTGGGCGCCGAGGAAGCCGACGCGGTGCGCGCCGCAGCCCATACCGACATCAACCTGCTCACCTTGCTACCTGCCGCTACCGAGCCGGGCCTGCAAATCCGCCGCCAGGACGGTAGTTGGCTGGACGTGCCCTGCGATTTCGGCCTCTTGATCGTCAACATCGGCGACATGCTGGCCGAGGCCTCGGGCCATTACTTCCCTTCCACCGTGCACCAGGTGCTAAACCCTATTGGCGCAGACCGCGCCAAGCGCCGCATTTCCCTGCCCTTGTTTTTGCACCCCCGCCGCGAAGTGCTGCTGTCCGAGCGCTATACCGTGGGCAGCTATTTCGATGAGCGCATACGCGAATTGCGGGCTTTGGACACCTAAGCCCCTGCTGTCGGTCTGACCCTAGGCCAGTCTCGGACGCAAGCAGCGGCGTCCCCACCCTCCTTTATTTTCGGCACCGCGCCAGGGCCCAACGTGTCTACATATCATTTTTGACATAAAGTAATGCCAATAATGTATTTTTCAGAATAAGAATCCATCACTATAGTCGCGCGAATTCTGCCAACGCCCGCGCGCGCGAAGCGAAACGGCCGCCGTGACTGGCATGTGCATAGGCACCAAGCCGTTTCCTCCTTTTCGCCAGCCCAAAAAATGTACCAATACACCGATTTCGACCGCCAATTCGTCCACGCACGCGCTGCCCAGTACCGCGACCAGTTGCAGCGCCACCTGACCGGTAGCCTGCCCGACGAAGCGTTTCGCCCGCTGCGCCTCCAAAACGGCTGGTATGTGCAGCGCTACGCGCCCATGCTGCGCGTGGCTGTGCCTTATGGCGAACTCAACAGCGCCCAATTGCGCGTCCTGGCCCGCGTGGCGGGAGAGTTCGACTCCCCCGAAGCCGCCACCCTGGCCCACGCCCAAAGCACCCAAGACCAGATCGGCAACGGCATTGCTCCGCGCCTGGTCACACACTGCGGCCACTTCACCACCCGGCAAAACGTGCAGTTCAACTGGATTCCTCTGGCCAAAAGCGCCGATGTGATGGATTTGCTGGCCAGCGTGAATTTGCATGGCATACAGACCAGCGGCAATTGCATACGCAACATCACCAGCGACGAGCGCGCCGGTATCGCCGTGGACGAAGCCGTGGACCCGCGCCCCTATGCCGAAGTGCTGCGCCAATGGAGCACGCTGCACCCGGAGTTTGCCTACCTGCCACGCAAGTTCAAGATCGCCATTACCGGCTCGGTGGAAGACCGCGCTGCCATCGCCTGGCACGATGTGGGTTTGCGCGTGCTGCGCAACACTGCAGGCGAAGTAGGCTTTCAGGTCTTGGTCGGCGGTGGCATGGGCCGCACGCCCGTTATTGCCAGCGAAATCCGCGCGTTTCTGCCCTGGAACCAGATCCTCAATTACCTCGAAGCCATCGTGCGTGTGTACAACGCCTGGGGCCGCCGCGACAATTTGTACAAAGCGCGCATCAAAATTTTGGTCAAGGCCGAAGGTCAGCGTTATTTCGACGAAGTCGAGGCCGAGTACCAACGCATTCTGTCTGCGGGCGCGCAGCACACCATCCCCCAGGCCGAGTTGGACCGCGTGAGCGCCTGTTTTGTCGCTCCATCGCTGGACACGGTATCGCAAGCAGAGCAAAGCGCGGCGGAACGCGCTTTGAGCGCGCTGGCCCTTGAAAAACCCGAGTTCTCCCGCTGGCTGGCGCAAAACGTGGCAGCCCACAAAAATCCGGGCCTGCGCGCCGTTACCCTGTCCTTCAAACGTCCAGGCCAGGCACCAGGGGACGCCACAGCACAGCAACTATCCACTGCAGCGGATATGGCCGAACAGTTTTCAGCCGGTGAACTACGCGTCAACCACGACCAAAACTTGGTACTGCCATGGGTGCGCGTGGACCAATTGCCTCAGCTGTGGCAGGCGGCCAAAGAGGCCGGACTGGCGCGCCCCAACATCCATTTGCTTAGCGACATGATTGCCTGCCCTGGCGGAGACTATTGCGCGCTGGCCAACGCCCGTTCCCTGCCGGTGGCAGCGGCCATAACCGAACGCTTTCAGGACCTGGACGAGTTGTTTGACCTGGGCGAAATCGATCTGCATATCAGCGGCTGCATCAACTCCTGCGGCCACCACCATAGCGGCCATATCGGCATTTTGGGCGTGGACAAAGACGGGCAAGAGTGGTACCAGGTGACGCTGGGCGGCTCGGACGGCTCCGAACTGAGCGGCGCAGCGCGCGCTGGCAAAGTGGTCGGCCCCTCGTTTGCGGCGGCGGAAGTGGTCGACGTGATCGAAGCGGTACTGGAGGTATACAAAGACCAACGCGATGCCGGTGAGAACTTCATCGACACCGTGCAGCGTGTGGGCTTAGACCCCTTCAAGGCCGCGGCCAACAGCGCACGCTATGCCACCGCCAAACTCGCCGCCTAAGCAGTGCTTAACCCTTTGCCTACCATGTCCCTCCGTACTGAAACCAACGCATTGCGCATCTTGAGCGCAGAGTCTGTCAGCGCACACGACCCGGCAGATGCCGGCCACCTGCGCCTCGCCAATGACACAGAGGTGCACAGCCTGGCCTTGGACGGCTTCGCCTGCATCGAGCTCGATTTCCCCAAGTTCACCGATGGCCGCGCTTTCAGCCAGGCGCATGTGCTACGCCGTCGCGGTTTTGCTGGCGACATCCGGGCCACGGGCGATGTGCTGATCGACCAATTGCTGCAATTACAGCGCAGCGGCTTTAGTAGCGCAGTGCTGCGCGAAGGCCAGGATGCAGCCCACGGCGCACGCCTGTTGGCGCACTACAGCGGCTTTTACCAGGGCGACGTGCAAAGCCCGCCGCACTTCACCTAAGCGGCCTGAAAGCCCTCCGCCAGGCTTGCCTGCCGATTGCCAATAAAATCGGACTTTGGCCTGGTAACGCAGGCCGGTTTCCCCAACAGCCCTATTTCTTTCCATGACCCATACCGTTACCGAAGCCTGTATCAAGTGCAAATACACCGACTGCGTCGATGTCTGTCCAGTCGACTGCTTTCGGGAGGGCCCCAATTTCCTGACGATTGACCCCGATGAGTGCATTGACTGCGCCGTATGCATCCCTGAGTGCCCGGTCAACGCCATTTACGCCGAAGAAGATGTGCCACACGACCAGCGCCACATGACGGCCCTGAATGCCGAGCTGGCCAAGTTACCCACTTGGAAAACCATTACCAAACGCAGAGCGCCGCTGCCCGAAGCGGAAGAGTGGAAAGACAAGACCGACAAGCTCTCCGAGCTGATCCGCTAAGACCGGGCCGGTCGCAGCGCCCATCTGTTGACGCCCGCCCCTTGGCCACTCCCTCCAAAGCCCTAGCCATCGACGCCCTGATTATTGGGGCGGGACCCATAGGCCTGTTCCAGGCCTTCGAGCTGGGCCTCTTAGGCGTTTCGGCGCATATCGTTGACGCACTGCCCGAAGCCGGTGGTCAATGCATCGCGCTGTATGCAGACAAACCGATTTACGACATCCCCGGTACCAAAGTCTGCAGCGGGCGCGAGCTGGTAGCGCGCTTGCTGGATCAAGTGGCGCCGTTCAAACCCAAGCTGCACCTCCGTCAAACCGTAGACAGCGTCGTCGCGCAAGCCGATGGCCGCTACCGCGTGCAAAGCTCCAACGGCCAGGAATTTATAACCCGTAGTATTTTTATTGCCGCAGGCGTGGGCGCGTTTCAGGCGCGCAAGCTGCACCTGGCCGGACTAGACGCCTTTGAGGGTACGCAAGTGCATTACCAAGTACCCGCACTCGCAGACACCCAGGGTAAATCGGTCGTCATCGTGGGCGGCGAGCAAGCGGCGTTAGAGGCCGCTGCCGATGCCTGCGACGGCCCAGCGCGCAGCGTGACGCTGGTGCACCGGCGTGACGTGCTGCATGCCGATGCGGCTACGCTGGCGCGCATCACCACCCATCGCAGTAGCGGGCGCTTGCGCTTTATCGCAGGGCAGGCGCAGAGTTTCAAAGGCAAGGCGCGCCTTCATACGCTAGGTATCTTGGATGCCGACGAGCAAGAGATCGCCGTCAAGTTGGACCAGCTTTGGGTATTTTTAGGCGTCTCGCCCAAGCTCGGCCCCGTCGCGCAATGGGGCCTGGACATGGAGCGCAAACAACTCCTTGTCGATACCGCCACCTTTGCTACTAGCGCACCAGGCATTTTTGCGGTGGGCGATATCAACCATTATCCCGGCAAAAAGAAATTGATTGTGTGCGGCTTTCACGAAGCGACCCTGGCCGCCTTTGGTGCCATGCCATTCATCCGCCCCGGGCAAGCCGTGGCGCTGCAGTACACCACGACCAGTACCCAACTGCACAAGGCCCTAGGCGTGGCTTAGTCCCTGCGGCGCGTAAAGCGCCGTGGCCGATGTTTTCTACTCCGGCGTGACTTGTCCACGCAGCTCACCACCCGGGTTGGCGGCGGTATGCAAGTTGATGTACCACTTACCAGCCAGCAAATCCGCAGCCTGCTCAGGCGTCAACACCGCGCTGCCTTGTACCGGGCTGTCACCCGCATTGTTGATGCCCAAAGCCACGCCGGCATTTTTGCCTGCCTCTGCCGGGCCATGGAAGTGGCCCGCCTTCACCGGTCCGCTCAGGCCGCTGTAGCGCAAGGTGTAGCGCAAGGCCCGGCTTGCCTTGTCAAACTCCGCTTGCAATTGCCCCATGCCTGCGCTGGCGTTGGGCGGCACTTCAGCGGCACCGGATAAGGTGGCACCTAAATTAAGTACTTGCGCAAAGCTGAGGCTGCTCGCGACCAGCGCGGTCAGGCTCAAGCAAACGAGTAGGACTGATTTCATTTGACGCATTCTTAACTCCTTAGTTGGGGGATGGTTCGAAATGTAATGGGGAAACTTCGGCTTGCAAAGGTTTAAGGGTTATTTTGCAGTCATGGGGCGCATTCCCATGCAGGCGGCGACCTCCTCAAAATCAATCGCGGCCAATGGCCTAACAAGTAAATGCATATGATCCATGTATGTCCCGTGTGGACAGCACAAAAGAAAAAAGCTTTATGAAAACCTTCCGATTTATTCTTGTCTTGATGCTGGCGTTCCCGGCGGTTGCCTTCGCCCTTGACAAGCCGGCGCAGCGATGGGAGCGCTATGAGCCTGTATTCAAAAGTTTCGCCGAGGCAGATCAAGCCACGCCGGTGGCCAAGGGCGGCATTTTGTTGGTGGGCAGCAGTATTTTTCGGCTCTGGGTCGATGCCGCTGAACAAATGGCGCCGCTACCAGTCTTGAACCGCGCTTTTGGTGGTTCGCGCGTTGCGGACCAACTGGCGCGCTTCGAACAACTCGTGCCGACCTATGCGCCTAAAATCATTGTCTACTATTGCGGTAGCAATGACATCAAGGCCAATGAGGATGCAGCCGAGGTGATCTTCGGCCACTTTCGCGAGTTTTCTGAGCGGGTGCAGACCCGGTTTCCGGGCACGCGTCTGATCTTCGTGTCCACAACCCGCTCGCCGGATCGCGTCGAACTCTGGGACAAGGTGGATCACTACAACGCCTTGGTGCGCGCCTATGTTGCCGCGACGCCGAATCACACGTTTATTGATATCAATCCTGCCCTGGTCGACGCCAATGGTCACCCCAAGCTGGAACTCTACCGTGCAGACAAATTGCATTTTCATCCGCCCGCTTACGCGGCCTTCACGGCCATCATCAAGCCGGTGTTGACGCAGGTTTGGGCCGAAGTGAATGTGCCCGCGGCGAAGGTACCGTGAATCTTGCCGCGTTTTACGCAACACCTGCGGCGGACCGTATTGAAGGGCTTTGAGGGTTTTTCGTACGATTTATCAATCGGCCCAATTCTCGGAACTTTTATTTCAGGCTTTGCCTACCATGGCCTTGATGTCCTTTATTAAAAGGAACAGGTGAAACGGGTCAGAGGGGCTGGGTTCAAACTCCCAATGGAGAGACCACTGCCTGGCAGGCTCGTCCTTGACGTGAACCAACCAGTGCAGCCTGAAACGCCCGCCAATGCTCGTCACTCAGCTCGAATCGGGTGCGGTCAGCCAAGGCCTGCTGAGCAGGTTTGCGGTCTTTGTACTGGCGGAGAGAGTGGGATTCGAACCCACGGTACCTTGCGGTACGCCTGATTTCGAGTCAGGTACATTCGACCACTCTGCCATCTCTCCGGGTCGCTGTCGTAGCGGATGGCGATTCTATCAGGGGTGCAAGGTCTCTACGCCGCCCATATACGAACGCAGCGCGTCGGGCACAGTGACCGAGCCGTCAGCGTTCTGGTAATTTTCTAGCACGGCCACCAGTGTGCGGCCTACGGCCAGGCCCGAGCCGTTGAGCGTGTGCACCAGTTCGTTCTTGCCTTGCGCATTTTTAAAGCGCGCTTGCAAGCGGCGCGATTGAAAGCCTTCGCAATTTGAGCAACTGCTGATTTCACGGTAAGTGTTTTGCGCGGGCAACCATACTTCCAGGTCATAGGTCTTGGCCGCGCCAAAGCCCATGTCACCGGTACACAAGCTCATCACGCGGTAAGGCAGCCCCAGCTTTTGCAATATGGCTTCGGCGTGGCCGGTCATCTCCTCCAATGCGGCGTAGCTGTGGTCTGGGTGCACGATTTGCACCATTTCCACTTTGTCAAACTGGTGCTGGCGGATCAGCCCGCGGGTATCGCGCCCGTAGGAGCCGGCCTCCGAACGAAAACAGGCGGTGTGCGCCGTCAGCTTCATGGGCAGCTGGTTTTCGGCCAGCACCGTGTCCCGCACAAAATTGGTCAGCGTCACTTCGCTGGTGGGTATCAGGTACAGCGCGGCATTGTCTGCCGTCTGCGCATCCTGTCCGCCTTTTTTGGCAGCAAACAGGTCTTCTTCAAATTTGGGCAGTTGGCCGGTGCCGCGCAGGGTTTCGGCATTGACGATGTAGGGCGTGTAGCACTCGGTGTAGCCGTGTTCCTGGGTTTGCACGTCCAGCATGAACTGCGCGATCGCGCGGTGCAGGCGCGCTACCGGGCCCTTCATCACGGTAAAACGCGCGCCGCTGAGCTTGACACCCATGTCAAAGTCCAGGCCCAGGGGTTCGCCCACATCCACATGGTCCTTGATGGTGAAGTCCATGGCCTTGGGCGTACCCCAGCTGCGTACCACCACATTGGCGCGCTCGTCCTTACCCACCGGTACGCTCTCGTGCGGCAAATTGGGCACGTTGAGCAGCAAAGCCTGCATATCGGCCTGAATGACTTCCAGGCGCGCCTCCGAGGCCTCTAGCTCGGATTTGATGTCGGCCGTCTGCGCCATGACGGCATCGACTTCTGCCTGACCCGCCGCACCCTTGGCCTTGAGTTGCCCAATCTGCTTGCTCAGGCTATTGCGCTTGGCTTGTAGCTCTTCGGTGCGGGTTTGTATGGTTTTGCGCTCGGCCTCCAGCGCAGTGAATGCGTCCACAGGCAAAAAGGTTTGCGGGCTTTTGCGGGTTTCCAGGCGGGCCAGGACCGAAGGCAGGTCTTTGCGAAGCAGGGTGATGTCAAGCATGATGAATGGGTATTTGTTCGGGCACAAGCCGAAAGCGACGATTTTAGGCGGGCCTGCGGCTGGGCCCTCGGGCCGGTCCGCTTATGAAGCCGGGGTGCTGTGGGCGTCGGTATCGGACTTAAGGCCCTTGGGCAGCGGGAACTTGATGGTCTCGACCACGCCGTCCATACGCCGCACAGACAGAGCGCCCAGTGAGCGCAGCCGCGAGATGACGGCCTGCACCAATATCTCCGGGGCCGAGGCGCCCGCAGTCAGGCCCACGCGGCTGCGGCCTACAAACCAAGCGGGGTCCAGCTCATTGGCGTGGTCCACCATATAGCTGACCGTGCCCAGTTTTTGGGCAACCTCGCGCAAGCGATTGCTGTTGGAGCTGGTGGGGCTGCCCACCACAATCACGATGTCCACCTGAGGGCTCATGATTTTGATGGCGTCCTGGCGGTTTTGGGTCGCGTAGCAAATGTCCTGTTGCTTGGGCTCGCGCACTTGCGGAAAACGCGCTTTCACGGCCGCAGCAATATCCGCTGCGTCGTCCATGCTGAGGGTAGTTTGGGTAACCAAGGCCAGCTTGCTCGACTGCCCGGGTTGCACGCGGGCCACATCGGCCACGTCCTCCACCAGGTGGATGCCGCTATCCAACTGGCCCATGGTGCCTTCCACTTCCGGGTGCCCTTTGTGGCCGATCATGATGAATTCATAACCTTCTTTGTGCAGTTTGGCCACCTCTACATGCACTTTGGTCACCAGCGGGCAGGTGGCGTCAAACACCTTAAAGCCGCGCGCTTGCGCCTCGTCTTGTATGGCTTTGCTCACCCCATGCGCAGAAAATACCAGCGTCGCGTCTGGCGGCACATCAGCCAGGTCTTCGATAAAGATGGCGCCCTTGGATTTGAGGTCGTTCACCACAAAAGTGTTGTGCACGATTTCATGGCGCACATAAATCGGCGCGCCAAATTTGGAGAGCGCGCGTTCCACAATTTCGATCGCCCTATCCACCCCGGCGCAAAAGCCGCGCGGCTCGGCCAATAGGATTTCGCTGCCGTTCAAAATATCGCTGGACTTGTGGCCGTGAGGGTTCATAAAACAGCAATCACTTTCACTTCAAAGCTGACGGCTTGACCGGCCAGCGGGTGGTTGAAATCGAACAATACCGCAGCATCGGCCTGTGCGTCCTGGGCCCTACCATCGCCCTGGACAGCCACCACCGCACCGGCATAGCTGCTCTGCCCGTCCGGCGTGGGAAATTGCACCACATCGCCCGGCGCATAGCGCTCCTGCGGGTCGCCCATCTCACGCAACAGGCTGGCCGCCACCCACTGTTGCATGTCCGGATTGCGTGGGCCAAATGCGACTCCGGCAGGCAGGTCAAAAGTGCGGTGCGCGCCCTCCTCCAGACCGATCAGGCAGCGCTCCACTTCGGGCGATAACTCGCCCGTGCCCAGGCTCAGGGTGGCCGGCTTACCCTCAAAGGTGTTGATCACATCGCCCGCCGGGCCGGCAAGCCGGTAGTGCAGCGTTAAGAACGAAGCGGCTTGGATACGGGGCAGGTCGAGGGTCATAAGGCTATGGATAATCTGCTGCTATTGTATGGACACGGGGCAGCGGCCAGGTACCGCAGCAACAGCGCCCCGGCCCGGTCATTCAACGCTGTCACGCCATCTGCCGCCATGCCCCTGGACCACATGCCTGTGGACGCCCGTCCACGCGAAAAACTGCTGCAACGCGGGCCCGCTGCGCTCAGCGATACCGAACTCCTGGCCATCCTGCTGCGCACCGGCATACCCGGCAAAGACGTGCTGCAACTGGCGGACGAATTGCTGCGCACCCCGCACCGGGTGGCCGAGAGCGGCACGCAGGCCCTAGGCTTTGGCGGCATTGCTGGCTTGCTGCACACCGACCCCAAGGCATTGGCCCAGGTCAAAGGCCTGGGGCCGGCCAAGCGCGCAGAAATACTGGCCGTGCTAGAACTGGCACGCCGCGCCATGGCCCAGCGCCTGCAAGAGCGGGCGGTGCTGGACTCGCCGCAAGCGGTCAGGCAGTTTTTTCAGCTGCATCTGTCCGCCCTGCCCCATGAAGTGTTTGCGGTGATGTTTTTGGATGTGCAAAACCGCATGCTGGCGATGGAAGAAATGTTCAAGGGCACGGTCAGCCAAACCAGTGTGTATCCGCGCGAAGTGGTCGTGCGCGCTTTGCACCATCAGGCAAGCGCCGTGGTGCTGGCGCACAACCACCCCAGCGGCTCGGTGCAGCCATCGCGCGCTGACGAGGCGCTCACGCAAACCCTCAAATCCGCGCTGGCGCTGATTGATGTGCGCGTTTTGGACCACATCATCGTGGCGCAAGGCCAGTCTTTGTCGATGGCCGAGCAAGGTTTGGTGTAAGGCAGCTAGCTGGCCCGACCCGTCTGCATGGACAATCGCCCCATGCCTGGCTTGCAAGACCTGAAACAAATCAAAGACCAACTGGCAGCGCAAGCCGCCAGGGAGAAGGCCGAGCAAGCGGCCCGGGCGCTGGCGGCCAAACGGGCGGCGCAGGAGCGTAATTTGTTTGAAACCGCCGTGGGCAAAGTGCAACGCCTGCCGACGGTGGCGCGCGCCGACCTCAAGCTACCGGCCCCACGGGCGACCATGTTGCAGCACGAACTAGACGCGCAAGCCGCGCTGCAAGAATCGCTCAGCGACGAGTTCGACGTCAGCAGCTTGCTCGATACCGACCAAGACCTGAGCTTTCGCCGTCCGGGCGTAGGGGCCGACGTAGTGCAAAAACTGCGCAAGGGCCAGTGGAGTATCCAGCGCCAAGTGGACTTACATGGTCTGCGCAGCGACGAGGCGCGCGAGGCTATGGGCCAGTTCATCCGCGATGCGCATAAGCAAGGCCTGCGCTGCGTGCGCGTGGTGCACGGCAAAGGCCTGGGCTCGCCGGGCAAAGCACCGGTGCTCAAAGACAAGGTGCTGCGCTGGCTGGTGCAAAAGGCCGAAGTCATTGCCTTTGTGCAAGCCCCGCCCAACAAAGGCGGCGCTGGCGCGGTGTTGGTTTTGCTGGCGCCGGTGCGGCCGATTACGAGCCGTCCGGCTTGATTTGGGCTCGCGCAATCACGGGCTTCCAGCGCGCTTGTTCTTGTTTGATGAAGGCCTCAAACTCGGCGCGGGTATCGCCCACTGCTAGCGCGGTGTCTTGGCTCAGTTTGTCCTGAACCAGTTTAGACCGCGTCGCCGCCATCGCCTCTTTCTCTAACCTGTCGATATTGGCTTTGGCCATTTTGCTGGGGGCCATCAAGCCGTACCACTGCGTCATTTCAAAGCCCTTGTAGCCTTGCTCTGCCACGGTAGGCACGTCTGGTAGCTGGGGCAAACGCGCGCTGGTACCGGTCGCGATACACCGCAGCTTGCCCGCTTTGATGAACTGTAGCAATGCGGGCGCGCCCACCGATGCCGCATCCAATCGGCCAGCCATCAAATCGGTCAGCATGGGGCCCGTACCCCGATAGGGCACGTGCACCATAAAGGTTTCGGTGACCAATTTGAGATATTCAAAGGCCAAATGGCCTGCGCTACCGTTACCGGCAGAGCCGTAGTTGAGTTGACCGGGTTTGGATTTGGCGTAGGCAATAAACTCTTTGAGGTTTTTTACCGGCAAGTCCGGATGCACGACATACAGGCTAGGCACTTTGGCCACCAGCGTAATCGGCGTGAAATCTTTGATGGGGTCGTAGGGCAACTTGGCAAAAATGTAGGGGTTGACCGCCAGCGTGCCGATATGGCCCAGGATCAGGGTGTGTTCATCGGTGGAATTGGCGACTTCTTGCATCGCAATATTGCCGGCGGCGCCAGGTTTGTTTTCTACGAATACGTTTTGACCAATCGTCTTGGCCATCTCGCCGGCCAGCGCGCGGGCCACGATTTCAGAACTGCCCCCAGGCGCAAAAGGCACTACCAGGCGCAGCGGCTTGTTAGGCCAGGTATCGGCCCCTACCCATCCGGGCGACAGGCAGAGGGCCGATGCGGCCGAGCCCAGCAAGAGCTGGCGGCGTGTGATGCTGGGGGATTGAATAAAGTTCATAGGTTTGCGTGTTTTTTTGGGTTTTGTTTTGCGCAGGAATTCTAAGGTGCAGCGGCACCCCAGCAGCTTTGGAAACTTGATGTTGTTTGCGCATACGCCAGCGTGGGCGCTGCCTGCAAGCGCACAAGACGTCTATTTGCCCGCGTTCGGGAAAAACAATTGCTGACCATCAATGCGGTAGGCGGCGATCACGGCCTGGCCTGAAGGAGACAGCACCCAGTCGACAAATTTTTGCGCATCCTGTGCCTTGACATGCGGATGCTTGGCCGGGTTCACTGCGAGCACGCCATATTGGTTGAATAAGCGCTGGTCGCCTTGCACCAGTACTTGTAAGTCGGCCCGATTCTTAAAGCTTAGCCAGGTGCCCCGGTCCGTCAGGACGTAGGCGCCGGTGGCAGCTCCCATATTGAGCGCCTGGCCCATGCCGCAGCCACACTCGCGGTAGCCGCTGCCTTTGGCCTCTGCCGCGGGCGTCATTTTCCAAAAGCGCAGTTCGGCGGCATGGGTGCCACTTTTGTCACCGCGCGACACAAAGGCCGCGTTGCCCGCGGCGATTTTGGACAGGGCCTGCACAACATCTGCGCCTTTGGTGTGCGCAGGGTCTGCGGCAGGTCCGACCAATACAAAGTCGTTGTACATGACCGCATAGCGTTTCAGTGCAAAGCCTTCGGCCACAAATTTTTCCTCTGCAGCCTGGTCATGCACGAACAACACGTCGGCATCACCGCGTCGGCCCATGTCGATGGCCTGGCCGGTGCCAAGGGCCACGACTTTCACATCGACCCCCGTCGCTTTGGTGAAGGCCGGCAGTAAATGCGCGAACAAACCCGATTGTTCGGTGGAGGTGGTCGATGCCATCACGATAGCGGTTTGGGCGTGGACAAGCACCGGTAATACACACACAGCCAGCGTGAAGCCCCTTAGCCATACCCAATTTTTCATGAAAGCTCCCCTTTGACAAATAAATAAGCGCTAGGACATTGCGCCTGCAATCCGGCTGCATCAAAAAAATCCTGGACAGGCAAATCCGCCAACAAGCGCCCGCGCTCGAGGTATAGCACCCGCGAGGCCAAGCGTTTGACCTGGCCCAGGTTGTGGCTGGCAAATACCAAGCTAGCCAGGGGGCGCGACTGGGCGAATGCCTGCAAGAGGCTTTCCACCTCGGCCTTGGCATGCGGATCCAAGCTAGCCGTGGGTTCGTCCAACAACAACATCTGCGGCTCTAGGGCCCAGGCCTGCGCCATAGCGACGCGTTGCTGCTGTCCGCCGGACAAGGTATGCGCCTTGCGGGTGGCCAAATCCTGCAAGCCAAAACGCTGCAAGCTTACCATGGCGCTTTGGCGCGCCAGCGGCCAGGGTGTGCCCCTTAACCAAAGCCCCAGCGCCAATTGACTATCGACACGCATACGCAACATATGGGGCCGCTGAAACAACATCGCCTGGCGCAATCCGCTTTGCAATTGAACATGCCCCGCGCTTGGGGCGAGCAAGCCATGCAACAAGCGCAGCAAGCTACTTTTACCCGCGCCATTGGCGCCAACCACCGCCACGCGCTCACCGGCTGCGATAGACAATGAGATGCCCTCTAAGGCGGCCATGGTGTTGGCCCGCCAGCGCCTAAGGCTGCGACCCTCCGGGCCGAACTGCACACCCGCTTCCAAGGCCTGAACTTGTGCGTTCACAAGACCACCGCCCCAGAAGTGCCCAAGCGCAAACCGCCGCCCTGCCCCCAGCGCTGCAATAGCGCCACCAATGCATTGAGCAACAGCACCACGAGCAACAAAGCAAAGCCCAGGGCTAAAGCCAAGGGCAAGTCGCCTTTAGACGTTTCCAGGGCGATCGCGGTCGTCATGACCCGGGTAAAGCCTTCGATATTGCCACCCACCACCATCACCGCGCCGACTTCGGAAATGGCTCGGCCAAAGGCCGCCAGCAGCACCACCAGCAAAGCATGGCGCTCGTCCCAGGCCAATAACACGCTGCGCAACCAGTGCCCAGCGCCCAGCGACTGCAGTTGCTCGCCGTGCGACTGTTCAGCGTCCTGCACCACCTGACGCGTTAAAGCGGTTGCCACGGGCAATACCAGCACTGCCTGCGCCAGCACCATGGCTTTGAAACTAAACAACCAGCCCAGGTACCCCAAGGGGCCAGAGCGTGACAGCAGCAAATACACCACCAAACCCACCACGACGGAGGGCACGGCCAGCGCCGTATTGAGTAATGTCAAAACCACGCTGCGCCCCGCAAAGCGGGCTACGCCCAGCCAGGCGCCCAACACCAGACCCAGGCTGCAGGCCAGCAGGCATGCGCAAGCGCTCACCGACAGCGAGCGACCCACAATCGCCAAAAAGCCCGGGTCCAGGCTCAGCAGCAAATGCAGGGCGGTCAAGGCGCTGTCGCTAAAAGTGTGCATAGTGAAACGGATACTAGCGCGCGATGATGGGGCATGCGCAGGAACGCGCTTAGCGGTTGCGCATCCAGTCGGCCGTCTGGAAAAAAGAGTCGCGCAGACGCAGGCGCAAGGCTTCTGCCATGCCGACTTCGCCCATGGCCTGGTCCATGCATGCCAGCCATTGGTCGCGCTCTAGGATGCCGATGCTGTAGGGCATGTGCCGCATACGCAGGCGCGGGTGGCCAAAGCGCTCGGTGTAATGTTGCGGACCGCCCAGCCAGCCGCACAAAAACCAAGTCAGCTTTTGCCGTGCCTGCGTCAAGTCCGGCCCGTGTACCGCACGCAAAGCGGCATAGGCCGGGTCTAAATCCATCAAATCATAAAAGCGCTCTACCAGCGATTGCACCACGGGCTCACCGCCCAGGGCTTCAAAAGCTGCGGCGCGCTGTGCCTGGGCTTGTGCATCGTCTTCGTCCACGGTGCGCTTTCAGACTGCCGCTTTGCGCAAAGTTTCTACCACCGGACGGCGTAGCACTTCACGCAGACCCCACCAGCCAGCCAGCAAAGCTAGCGCGGCCCCAGTCAGTGCGCCCAGCACCGGCACCCACAAGGAGACCGTCCAGGAGAACTCAAACACATAGCGCGCCAAAGCCCAGCCTAATGCACTGGCCACCAAGGAAGCCAGGAAACCGGCCAACAAACCGACCCCGGCCAACTCCAGCCTTTGCACCTGCCGCAGCAAACTGTTTTGCGCGCCTACCGCGCGCATGATGGCGAACTCGCGTGCGCGCTCTTCGCGCGTGGCGCTGACTGCGGCAAACAACACCACAAGTCCGGCAGCCAAGGTAAAGCCAAACAAAAATTCCACCGCGCGTATGACCTGGTCGAGGATGCGTTGCACCTGGTTAATGGTGGCGCTCATATCGACATTGGTGACATTGGGGAAGCGGCGTACCAGTGCGTTGTCAAAACCCACTTGGGCAGGCGCTTTGAAGGCACCCATGAACGTGGCCGGTACGCCGTCTAAGCTACTCACCGGATAGAGCGCAAAAAAGTTGGCCCGCATGGAGCCCCAGTCCACTTTGCGCAGCGAGGTGATTTTGGAGTCCACCGCCACCCCGGCCATATCAAATCGCAAGGTGTCGCCCACTTGCAGCCCCAGCGTCGTGGCAATGCCCTCCTCCATGCTGATGGCGCCAGGCTCTTCAGGTGTCCATTGGCCCGCGACGATCAGGTTGTTATCCGGTTGTTTGGCGCTATAGCTGAGGTTGAATTCCCGATCGACCAGGCGCTTGGCGCGCTCTTCGGTATAGGTCTCCGACGAGACGCTGGTGCCGTTGATGGCCACCAAGCGGCCACGGATCATGGGGAACCAGTCAAATTTTTGGATGCCTGCGTCTCGCAAGCTTTGCACAAAGGCTGCGGACTGTTCGGGACTGACGTTGATCACAAACCGGTTGGGCGCATCGGGCGGTGTGGCTTTGCGCCAACTGGCGATCAAATCGGTGCGCAACAATACCAAAAGCACCAGCGCCAACAAGCCCACCGACAAAGCACTCACCTGCACCACGGTAAAGGCGGGCCGTGCGGCAATCTGGCGGGTAGCCAATACCAAGGCGCGCGGCGCACTGCTTTCGTTGACGCTGGCACGCAAAAGTTTGATGGCCAGCCAACTGAGCAGTGCAAACACCAGCACCGCACCGGCAAAACCCGCCACTGCAATCAGCCCCAACTTCAAATCGCTGCTGACCACCAGCAGCAAAGCGGCAAAACCCGTGACGCCCAAGGCCAGCACGCCCAGGGATGCCGGGCGCAAGTTTCCAAGGTCGCGGCGTATGACGCGCAAAGGTGGCACCTGCGCCAATTGCAATACCGGCGGCAGACCAAACGCGAACAATAGCGTGAGCCCCATGCCAAGGCCCAGCGCCGCCGGGGCCAAACTGGCTTGCGGTAGCTGCGTATCGACCAAACCGGCGAGCAGCAGCACAAACAAATAATGCACACCGAAACCAATGCACACCCCTAAAGCGCTGGCAAACAAGCCCACCAGTGCAAACTCCCAGGCATAGGCACCGGCAATCGTGCGCTGGCTTTGGCCCAGCACGCGCAACATGGCGCAATCGTCCAAATGCTTGGCCGCAAACGAGCGCGCTGCCAGCGCCACGGCCACAGCGCTGAGCAAAGCGGCTAGCAAGGCCACCAGCGACAGAAATTTTTCTGCGCGGTCCAGGGTCTGGCTCATTTCGGGGCGGCCAGTTTGGGTGGACTCGATGCGCACGCCGCGCAAAGGTTCGACGCTGGCTGCGTTTTGTTCCGCTTGGTTTGAAGCTGCCTTGGTGCTGTTGGTCTCATCGCTGGCAGCAGCCTGCGCGCTGGTCTGCGGCTCCACCCGATGACCGGCCTTGATGCGCTGGTTGGCACCATCTACAAAGCGCTTGATTTGCGCATCCTCTCCCGCGACGGCCAAGCGGTAATTGACGCGGCTAGCAGCTTGGACCAAAGCGGTGGAGGCCAAGTCCTTGCTGTTGAGCATCACACGTGGCGAAAAATTCATAAAGCCCGCGCCCCGGTCCGGCTCTATCACGATCACGGCCTGCACCTGCAAGCTGCGCTCGCCCACCAGCAGGCTGTCCCCCACGCCAATGCCCAAGGCATCGAGCAGTTGCGCATCGACCCAGACCGAACCCGGTTCGGGTATGGCGCGTGCTGGCCGATCCGGCGCGCCAGGGGCGTCCGCAATACGCAAGGTACCACGCAAGGGGTAACCCGGCTCCACCGATTTCAAGGCCACCAGCTTGCTGTTACCGCCTTGTTCTTGTGTGGTGCGCGCCATAGTGGGAAAGCTTTGGGTGTTCACCATGGCCAGGCCCAAGCTGCGAGCTTGTTCCCTAAAGAAAGCGGGCGCGGGGCGGTCGCTGGCGATCACCGCATCGCCACCGAGCAACTGGCGCGCATCGCGCTGCAAACCGGCTTGCAAACGGTCGGCAAAAAAACCTACCGCCGTTAAAGCGGCCACCGCCAGTGTGACGGCCACTACCAGCAGGCGCAATTCGCCCGATCGCACATCGCGCCACAACGTGCGCCAACCCAAGGACCACATCGACTGCATCATGCTGCGGCGTTCAACAAGCGAGGCAGGGGCTGGCCGGCCACCCAGGCCTGCAAGCATTGCAGCACGCCATCGGCAAAAGCTTGGTAGACCGGCTCCACCACAAAACCCAGGTGCGGCGTGAGCAAAAGGCGCGGGCAGTCGCGCAAGACACTGTCCGCGGGCAAGGGCTCGGCGTCAAACACATCCAAAGCCGCCATGCCGATACGATGGGCGCGCAAGGCCTGTACCAAAGCGCCTGTATCAATCAAGGCGGCGCGCGAGGTGTTGACGAGCAGGCTATCAGGCCGCATTTGCGCAAGGCGCTCGGCATTGATGAGATGACGCGTCGTGGCCGAGGGCACCAAATGCAGGCTTAGCACTTTGGCACGCGCAAGCAATTCGTCCAAAGTCACGGCCTGCACGCCCTGTGCAGCGGCGCGCTCGGGCGTCATATTCGGGCTCCAGGTCAGGACCTGCATGCCCAAAGCCTTGCCGACCAGCGCAACGCGCCTGCCGATCTCGCCCAAGCCCACCAAGCCCAATACCTCGCCATGCAGCACGCCGGGCAAGGCTTGCGCTGCGGCTGCGCGCCACTGGCCTTGTGCCAGCAAGGCGCTGTACTCGGCCAATTGGCGGGTGGCCGCCAATATCAGCGCCCAGGTGAGCTCGCAGGTGCTGTCTTTGGATGGACCCCA
>CANFLU010000008.1 GCA_947447975.1 Comamonadaceae bacterium
CGCTTGCTTGCTTTTCGGAACGAGATGATGCGGATTTCATATTCACTCTCTGTATGTACGACTGAAACAGGTATGCCTGCGAGCAAGCCAAGGGTTACAAAGCGTTGTTCGCCGTAGGAGAAGCGGTCATCTTCAAAGGTAAACGTCACACCTTCAAAAACGCCCACAGCATCTGCGAAGTCAAGGCCATGGGCTTTGACGTTCGCTGCTCGCTTCGTTTCTGACCAGGTGAACGCTATGTGCATAGTGTATATACAAAACGTATTGTCGCCAAGCTGATTTTTTTTCTTTTGGTTTAACCCTAGCGTTGGATATGCTGGCGAATACGCGCCGAGTTTTGTGGCTCAGCTCTCAAGTCGGCGTAGGGGCTTAATGTTGGCGCGCCGCTTGAAAGAGGAGTTATGCGTCAGTTCACCCATATTGACAGGTCTGCAAATTCCCCAGTGAGTCGCTTGATGTTTGCATGTGCTAGACCAATCCCCACACTGGTCAATGTAATGTTGAGGAGAGGCGTGCTCATCCAAAGATCAAAAAGAGACTGCAAATAGGGGAGTTGCTCTATGCATTTTGCCTTGATTTCTGCAGCATTTAGGCGATTCCTTCCGAAAACTTGGCGAAGCCTTTCAGCATCCTCTGAGGAAACGCGATACGCCACCACCAATCTTTCCAAGTGCTCCAAGTTTTGTGCTCGCACTTGAATCTTGCTTGCATCGAGGGCGCATGGGCCAGTCAGTTGCTGATCAGCATTGAAGTAAAAAGCCGCACCACTTAACTCGGCTCCATCGACTCCCTTGTCAAAGAGTCCTTGATATCGCTTCCATAGAATGTCTTCTAGGCTACTCGATGTGACTTGGACCGTGCCGCAACCAGCGAATTCAAGGTGTTGATACGAAGCTGAACCGCGGGGCAACGTGTCAAGAAAGGGTCTGACAAACTGGTTGAGCTGTACCGCTAATTGCTGGAACGTGAGTATCCCAGTTGTGTTGCAGTACTTGAGAAAAAACACTATTGCTAGTGCAGAAAGTTGCTCGTTCGTAAGTTTAGGCGCAACGATAAGGCACTCATTCAGTACTATTTGCACCATATCTCGCTGCGGGTGCTTGGTGCGATCGACAAGTAGGTCGACGAGTAGGTCGCCAAGGTCGGTGTCCGCTGTGCGCGCAAAATCGCGCTGAACCGAGAACAAGCCGTACTGGAAATCTGGAGTAGTTGCTTGCGACAGGCCTGCTGAATTTTCATTTTGCAGTTTCTCCAAGAACTTATCGGTAATCTCTTCCGCACGTTGGCGCGCAACTTCCTTTGCTTCTCCGACAAGTTGTAGGAAGTTAGAGCGGAAGACGTCAAGTACGACGGCGCGGACTTCGGAATAGGACAGACCATTGTTGACGACTACATTTCCAGCTGCCTGGATCGCGGTTGCACCTTGTCCGACCTGTTGGGTTTGTTCGTCGCCCTTATTCAGCATATCTATTTCTCCGTGGTTCTTGGGCTGTTGTTCCCGGTTGTGACGTTGCCGCGCGCTTGAATGCCAATTCCCCCTCCATCTACTTGCTGATGCATTGACGCAGCTTGCTTTCGCTTTCGGTCAACTAGAAACGTAGCGATGCATGCTGCGAGTGATGTGATCGCGGCAACGGCTGGTTCGTAGTCAGGGGCATGAATGAACCATGCAACAGAGCCGACTAGTGCTGCAACGTAGAGTACTTTCAATGTGAGCATGGTGTGCCTTCTGACGCATAACGTAATTTAGATCGTAAAACTCGGTTGATACATCCAGATTGGGTGGATACATCAGGCTTATTTAAATGCCATTTAGGCAAGTATATGTTTTTTAGCGATTTATAAATGCCGCACAAATGAAGTGCTATTCAAGTCAGGATGACTTTAAATCCTGCGCTTCATTGGCGCACCCATCGACGCCAAGTTGCCGCCAATGCGTCCTATTTGTATTTGCAATAAAGCGCTACTAGATTGCCGCGTCGCTGCGCCCCCCGCGATTCAGCAGTCTCGCAAGCGAGTGTTAGAAGTTAAGGCCAGCGCTCAGCGCTTCTTTGCCAAGCAAAACGCAACAACCGCGTTCGCATGCCCATGCCCCATGCCATGCTCAGCCTTGAGCCAATTCACGATTTCCATGTGCTTGGCGCCGCTGCGGGTTTCGACCAGCGCGAACCAGTGGGCCATGGGCTGGCCGTATTTCTTTTCGATGGAGGGGAAGTAAGAAGCAGGCCCTTGGACCTTGGGTACGTTTGCCATAGTGCGCCTTAGCCGGGAATATTGGGCTCCACAAGGGTGGCTAATTGCGCCAGCGATTCTTGCCAGCCCAGGTAGCACATTTCCAGGGGGATAGCCTCGGGAATGCCGCTTTGGGTGATATTGATTTCTGTGCCGCAGATGACGGCTTGCAACGTCACGGTCACTTCCAGCGTCCCGGGTAAATTCGGGTCTTCAAAGCGGTCGGTGTAGCGCAGGCGCTCGCCGGGCACCAGCTCTAAGTATTCGCCGCCGAAGGAATTGGCGCCGCCGGTGCTGAAGTTGTGGAAGGACATGCGAAAACTGCCGCCCACGCGCGCGTCCATGTGGTGCACGGTGCAGCTAAAGCCATAGGGCGGTATCCATTTGGCCATGGCCGTGGGCTCGATAAAGGCGCGATACACCTTGTCGGGTGCGGCGCGCAGAACGCGGTGCAAATGAACGCTGCGGTCAGTCATGCTGCCCTCGGGGTTTAGAACGGAATATCGTCGTCCATGTCGTCAAAGCCGCTAGCCGGGCGCGCGGCAGGTGCGGTGCGGGCCGGGGCGGGGGCGGCGGGGCGCGTTGCCGGTGCGGCGCGGCGCTGGCCGCCGTCTTCACCTTCGCCGGGGCCGCCCATGCCTTCGCGGCCACCGAGCAGTTGCAATTCGGTGGCGATGATGTCCACGGTGTTTTTCTCGATGCCAGCTTGGTCGGTGTATTTGCCGTATTTCAGGCGGCCTTCGATGTAGGCGGGGCGGCCTTTTTTCAGGTATTCGCCAGCAATTTCGGCCAGGCGGTCGTAAAACGTGACGCGGTGCCACTGGGTGTCTTCAATCGACTCGCCGGTGTTTTTGTCTTTGCGGCGGCTGCTCGTGGCGATGCTGACGTTGGCCACGGCCTGGCCGGAGGGCAAATAACGGATTTCGGGATCGCGGCCGCAATTGCCGACGAGGATGACTTTATTGACGGATGCCATGGCTTTTCTCCAAGATAGTGGGGCATTATCCCGCCTTTGAAAACCGCTGGCGATGCGGGAAAGTGCTTAGCCCCGTAGGGCGTAGCGCCCGCCGCCTAGCCGACCAGCCCCGCCTTCGCCGGTGATGGCGAGGGCGGCATACCCCAGGCCAGGGCCAGCCAGCCCAGCATCGCCAGGGCGCAGACGGTAAAAAGGCCCGGCGCGCCCACGCTGCGCATCAGCCAGCCGCCTATGGCACCCCCGACAAAAAAGCCCAGCGACTGCAAGGTGTTGTACACACCCAGCGCCGCCCCACGCACCGCCACAGGCGCTAGGCGCGAAGCCATGCTGGGTTGGCTGGCCTCCAGCACGTTAAAGCCGCAAAAAAAGGCGAACATCAAAATCGCCAGCCCCGACAGCGGCAGCGCATGGGCAGCGCCGTACATCAGGCCCAGTTGCACCAGCCCGATCAGCGCGATGGAGGCCAAAAACACCGCCCGAAAGTAGCCGCGCCGCTCTAACGGAAACAGCGTACTGCCCATAACGAAAAACGAACCCAACACCGCGGGCAAGTACATGCGCCAATGTTCGTCTTTGGGTAGCCCTGCCTGCACCAGCATGGCCGGCAAGGCCATCCACATAGAAAACTGCACCGCGTGCAGCACAAATGCGCCCACATCCAGCCGGACCAATGCCCGGTCGCGCAGCACCTGCAGCAGCCCGCTGCGACTGGCGGGTACTGTATCGGCGGGCTCAGGCGGCACCCACCAGATCACCACCGCAATGCCGCTCAAGGCCAGCAGCCCGGTCAGAAAAAACAAACCATCGAGCCCGATTCCTGCGTTCAGCCAGGGCGACAGCACCAGCGAGAGCGCAAACATCAGGCTGATGCTGGCGCCCACCATGGCCATGGCCTTGGTGCGCACTGCATCGCGCGTCTGGTCCGCCAGCAAGGCAGTTACCGCAGCCGAAATCGCCCCGGCACCCTGCACCGCGCGCCCGACCACCAGCCAGTTGAGGGTTGGCGCCCAGGCCGCCAGCATGCTGCCAAGGGCAAAAACAAGCAAGCCCACCACCATGACAGGCTTGCGGCCAAAGCGGTCCGATGCCATGCCAAAGGGGATTTGCAAAATACCTTGCGTCAAGCCGTACATTCCCATGGCCAGACCTACTTGCACCACATCGTCGCCGCCGGGCATCTTGGCCGCCTCCAGAGCGAACACCGGCATCACCAAAAACAGGCCGAGCATGCGCAACGCAAAAATCGCCGCCAGCGAGAAACTGCTGCGCCGCTCCAAGGGAAGCATGTGGCTGGCGGGCTTGGCGCGAGGGGCAGTCAGCGGTGTAGCAGGCATCGGGCAGCTAGTGAACAGCGCACCCCAGCTAGGCGGGGCACCAGGGCTTGGAAAGCGGCCTCTAACGGGCTGCCGGTCCAAGGGCAAAGCGGGCATTGTGGCGCATAGAAACCGGCGTATTGGCGATAATGCCCGGTTTGGCTGGGCGCGCACGTTTTGAACACTCCACACACTCCGATCAACTTGGCTGCCGAACTGGGCGAGGAGGCCGGCACCTATCTGGGGCGCAGTCTGCGCCAGCCCAGCATCAGTATTCGGGGGGCGCGTACCCACAACCTCAAGAACATCGATCTGGACATTCCGCGCAACCAGTTGGTGGTCATCACCGGCCTGTCGGGTTCCGGCAAATCCAGCCTGGCTTTTGACACCTTGTACGCCGAAGGCCAGCGCCGCTATGTGGAAAGCCTGTCCACCTACGCGCGGCAGTTTTTGCAGCTGATGGACAAGCCCGATGTGGACATGATTGAAGGCTTGTCGCCCGCCATCTCCATCGAACAAAAAGCCACCAGCCACAACCCGCGCTCTACCGTGGGCACGGTGACCGAAATCCACGATTACCTGCGCCTGCTGTTTGCCCGCGCCGGTACGCCCTACTGCCCCGACCACGGCCAGCCCCTGCAAGCGCAAACGGTCAGCCAAATGGTCGATGCGGTGCTGGCCCTGCCGCAGGACACGCGGCTGATGATTTTGGCGCCGGTGGCGCGTGAGAAAAAAGGCGAATTTGTAGATGTTTTTGCGCACATGCAGGCCCAAGGCTATTTGCGTTTTCGCATCAATGGCGTGGTCTATGAAGCGCAAGATATTCCAGTGCTGAAGAAAAACGAAAAACACGATGTCGACGTGGTGGTAGACCGGCTCAAAGTGCGCCCCGAGCTGCAACAACGCCTGGCCGAAAGTTTTGAAGCCGCGCTGCGCCTGGCTGCAGGCCGCGCGATTGCGATGGAAATGGACAGCAGCGCCGCCGATGGCAGTTTGGTGGAGCACCGATTCAACGCCAAATTTGCCTGCCCGCTGTGCAGCTACAGCATCAGCGAGCTGGAACCGCGTTTGTTTTCCTTCAACTCGCCGGTGGGCGCATGCACCGCTTGCGACGGCCTGGGGCAGCAAGATATTTTCGATGTGGCGCGGGTGGTGGCCTTTCCGTCGCTCAGCCTGGCCAGCGGCGCGATCAAAGGCTGGGACCGGCGCAACGGCTATTACTTTGCCATGCTAGAGAGCCTGGCGCGGCATTACAAATTCAATGTAGAGGCGCCTTTTGAAAGTCTGCCTGCGCATGTGCAACATGCGGTGTTGCACGGCTCTGGCGAGGAAGAGATCAAGTTCAGCTACGTGCTGGAGTCGGGCAACTCGCAGGGACGTAAGGTCAGTAAAAAGCACCCGTTTGAAGGCGTGCTGCCCAATTTGCAGCGGCGTTACCGCGAGACCGAATCAAGCCTGGTGCGCGAAGACCTGTCACGCCTGCGCAGCACGCATCCGTGCAGCGAATGCAAAGGCACCCGTTTGCGCGCGGAAGCACGCCATGTGAAGGTGGGCGAGGGAAGCCAGGCGCGGGCGATATTTGAGATCAGCCAAAGCACCTTGCTGGAGGCCCAAAGCTATTTTGAATGCCTGCAACTGCGCGGCTCCAAGGGCGAGATTGCGGCCAAAGTAGTGCGCGAAATCGGGCTGCGGCTGAAGTTTTTAAACGACGTAGGCCTGAGTTACCTAAGCCTCTCGCGCAGCGCCGAAACGCTCAGCGGCGGCGAGTCGCAGCGCATACGGCTGGCCAGCCAGATCGGCTCGGGCCTGACCGGCGTGATGTATGTGCTGGACGAACCCAGCATTGGCCTGCACCAGCGCGATAACGACCGCTTAATCAGCACCTTGCGGCATTTGCGCGACATCGGCAACAGCGTGTTGGTGGTGGAGCATGACGAGGACATGATGCGCGCCGCTGACTATGTGATCGACATGGGCCCGGGTGCGGGTTTGCACGGTGGGCAGGTGACGGCGCAGGGCAGCTTTGCGCAGGTGCGCGACAACCCCAACTCGCTGACCGGTAAATACCTGTCGGGCGCGCTGCAAATTGCCGTACCCGCGCAACGGCGCGCGTGGTTACCGACGGTAGAGAGCGTCGCTTACCAAGCCAAAAACCCTTCGCGCTTTGCGCCCAGCCCAGCAGCCGAGCGGCGCGCAGAGCGCGAGGCGCGCCACCGCGCCACCTTGGGCGAGTGGCAATCGCTGCGCGTGTTGGGCGCGCGTGGCAACAATTTGCAAAACGTGAGTGTGGCGTTTCCGGTGGGCTTGTTGACCTGTGTGACCGGCGTTTCGGGCTCCGGCAAGTCCACGCTGGTGAACGACACCTTGTACGCTGCCGCAGCGCGCACCATTCACCGCGCACACGAAGAGCCGGCGCCGCACGACAGCATCGAAGGTATCGAGTATTTCGATAAAGTCATCAACGTGGACCAGTCGCCCATTGGGCGCACGCCACGCAGCAACCCAGCCACTTACACCGGCTTGTTCACCCCCATCCGCGAGCTGATGGCCGAAGTGCCTATGGCGCGCGAGCGTGGTTACGGCGCGGGCCGCTTTAGCTTTAACGTACCCGCCGGTAGTGGTGGCGGGCGCTGCGAGGCCTGCCAGGGCGACGGTATGGTGAAAGTGGAAATGCATTTCCTGCCCGACGTATACGTACCCTGCGATGTTTGCGCGGGGCAGCGCTACAACCGCGAGACGCTGGAAGTGCTGTACAAGGGAAAAAACATTGCGCACATCCTGGAGCTGACGGTGGAAGCGGCGCTCGACTTTTTCCAGGCGGTGCCTACGCTGGCGCGCAAGCTGCAAACGCTGATGGATGTGGGCCTGAGCTATATCCGCCTGGGCCAATCGGCCACCACGCTTTCGGGCGGGGAAGCGCAGCGGGTGAAGCTGGCGCTTGAATTGTCCAAGCGCGACACCGGGCGCACGCTGTATATCCTGGACGAGCCCACCACCGGCCTGCACTTTGCCGACATCGCCCTGCTGCTCAAGGTGCTGCACCAGTTGCGCGATGCAGGCAACACGATTGTGGTGATCGAGCACAACCTGGATGTGATCAAAACCGCAGATTGGGTCATCGACATGGGCCCCGAAGGCGGCTCGGGCGGCGGCACCTTGGTCGCAGCCGGCACGCCGGAGGATATTGCCGCCACGCCCGGCAGTTTTACCGGCACCTATTTGCAACGGGTATTGCAGCGGCACGCTTAAACGCTGGCGCGCCAGGTACTGAGGCTTTCGCCAGCACCGCCTGGGCCAAGACCACCTAGGCGCTAGAACTTGGAGTTTCATGGGTCCTACAGAGCCCTTGCACGAGTTTCAAATGGGCGTCTGCAACAAGTCCATAGCCAAACACAAATCGGCCCAGGCTTTGGCCTTGTCCGCCGGTTGGCGCAGCAAGGCCTGCGGGGTGTATGTCACCAACACCGGCACACCCTGATAGCGATAGACCTGGCCACGCTGGCGGCCTAACGGTAGGGCCACCTCTTGCGGATAGTCTTGCAGCAATACCTGGTTGGCAAAACGACCCATGGCCAAAATCACCGCCGGTTGTACGAGGGCAATTTCACGTTGCAAATAGGCTGCGCATTGGGCTAGTTCGGCGGCCTGTGGCACACGGCCCTGGGGCGGGCGGCATTTGCTCACCGTGGTGACGTAGGCGGCTTCCAAGCCGGGTGCCAGCTCGCCGCGCGTGGCGACCACGGCTTTGAGCATATTGGCCAGCAACAGCCCTGCTTCGCCGGCAAAGGGCTGGCCTGCGGCGTCTTCGTCTTCACCCGGCGGATCGCCCACCACCATCCAGCGCGCGCGCCGCCCGGCCTGGGCGCTGAGCATGCTGCGGCTGCGCCCGGCGCACAAACCGCAGGCCTGGCAATCGGCGGCGGTGCGCGCCAGCGCGTCCCAGTCCATGGTGGCGATTTGGCTCAGGTCGTTGGCGCCATCGCCGCGCGGCACTGCGGGCGCGTTGCGCGCTGTAGCGCCACTGCGGCTGTCGAGTCCGGCCTTGCGCCCCTGAGCAACCGCAGGCGCAACTGGGCTCGCGGCGACAGGCCTGTGCGCTTGCACACCGGCCTGCGGCGCGTGGACCTTGGGGGTGGTGTGCAAAACGCCTTGGGGGCTTGGCGATTTGGCCGGGGCCGCGCCCGGCAAGGCGCTGGAATCGGCCACTGCGAAATCGGTACCCGGCAACCAAACGCGCACACCCATCTCCAAAAGCATGGCGCGTTGGCGGGCGTCTAAAGAAAGCGGCATAGGGCCATTATCCGAGTTGCAAGCGCATCACCAGCGCGTCCTCGCGCTGACCGCGCCCCGCCGCGTAATATGCCTTGCGCTGCCCGACCACTTCAAACCCATGGCTTTGGTAGACCTTGATAGCACGCACATTGCCCACCCGCACTTCCAGCCACAAGATGCGGGCCGCCTCGCTCAGGGCCCACAAACGCGCGGCGTCCAGCATCAAGCGGCCCCAGCCCTGGCGCTGGTAATTGGGGTCCACGGTGATGTTGAGCAGATGCGCCTCTTCTACGCCCAGCATGACTACAAAGTAGCCAAGCAGCGTATCGCCACCGAGCAGCAAACGCGCGTGGTAGCCGCTATGCAATACATCGCTAAAGTTGGCCCGTGACCAGGGGTGGGCATAGGCGCGCTGCTCCACTTCCATCACCCGCGCCAGGCTGGGCAAGTCCATGGCCGCTATGCGCGCCTCGGCGCGCTCCACCCCTTTAGGTCCCGGGTGTCTGCGCATGGGCTGCGGTAAGAGATACAGGCCTGGACTCGGACACTGCTTCGGCCTGGGCTAGGCCCGCTTTGTGCGCTTTCTCCAAGGCACGCTCGCCGGTGGTCTTGGCAACTTTGTCGCGCACATACAAAGGCAAAGCCTGCTCCGGCGCTACGCATGCGCCCGCTGCAATCAAGACCGGAGCCAGTTGCAACAAGGCCATGGCCTGCGGCAGTGCCTCGCAACAAAAAAGGCCAGCGGGGGCCGATAGACGCTCGCCATAGCTGGCAAATACATTGCCAGCCCATGCGCGCCATGGCGCGTTCAGCACCGCGCCGGGCAGCGCAATGCTTGGGGCATGCGCTGCGGGCGCGGACTGGGCCCAGGCGGCCACTTGCTCGGGCGCCAAGAGGCAAGGCGCTTGCAAAGTCGCCCACCCATCGCCGCTCCATGCATAGGTGGCGGCATAGACCTCGTCCATGCGGGCATCGAGCAAAGCGCTTACGCAAGCCTCGTTAGCCTGCGGCGCATGAGCCGCGCGGGCACTTTGCGCCAGCGCCAGCAATGAGGACACGGGCAAAACCGGCACCCCTGCACCGTAAGCCAGACCCTGGGCGACCGAGCAGGCGGTGCGCAAGCCAGTAAACGAACCGGGGCCGCTGCCAAAGCAAATCGCGTCCAGGTCGTGCAAGCGCAGATCGGCATCGCGCAGCAAATCCATGGCGGCGGCGATCAGGCTGCCGGATGCAGCAGCGCCGCCTGCGCCCTGGTGTTGCCAGTACTGCGGGCCGGCCGGGCTGCTGCGCATTACCGCCACGCTCAAGGCGTCGGTACTGGTGTCAAAAGCCAGAAGCTGCATGGATTTCAACAATCTCAGGGCTTTTGAAGGACTACATCAGGTGTGAGCGCCACCGGGGGCTGTGCCACCTTGCGCACGCCAAACACAATGCCGCCGCTCACCAAGGCCAAACCGGCCAGCACGTTCCAAGGCAAGGGTTCGCCCAAAAACAAGGCTGCGCACAACGCAGACAGGCCGGGCACCACGGCGGTCATCATGGTGGAGCGCACCGGGCCGTAGTACTGGATCATTTTGGTAAAGCCAATGCCCGATACCGCCACCGAGCCCACGCCTTGAAAGCCCATCTGAAACACAATTTCGCGCCAAGGCGCCTGCAAGACCTGGCCTGGCAACCAGCCCAGCAGGCAGCCCAGGGTGTAGGCCGGCACGTACATCACAAACGCGAATGCCGTAATGCCAATGGTGGCCTGCACCGCATCCAGCGCAAAGCGGCGTACCAGCACGCTGTACATGGACCAGCACATGGCGGCCAGCACAAACAAAACATCGCCACGCCACACGCCGCTGCCGTCAAACGCATGCAAGAGGCTGGCGCCGCCCACCAAGGCATCGCCGCAAACAATCAAACCCAGTCCCAGCGCCCGGCCCCAGCGTATGCGTTCACCCAATAGCAGCAAGGCGAGCAAAGTAGTCCACAAGGGAAGGCTGCCGGGCAAGAGCACCGAGGCATGCGCCGCCGGAGCGAATACGAAACCGCTATAGGCCAGCGTGGCGTAGAGCAAGCCGCCAAACAAACCGATGCGCCAGGTAATAGCCCAGGGCAAGGGCGAAACGCCAGCGAGTGAGCCACGCCCGGGTGCGAACGGATCCGCTTGCTGCCGCGCCGTGCGCGTGATCCACCAGCCCCAGGGCAACAAGACCAAAGCCGCGCCCCACAGGCGGGCATAGACCACGTCCAGAGGCAGGAGCGTGCCGCCACGCGCGGGGTCGGCCGTGGCGCGGGCGATCACAATGAAGGCGGTCCAGATGGTTATTGTCACCACTGCAGCGATACGGCCTTGTGCGGCAGGAGAAAGGCCGAAAGGCGATGCGGCGGGGACAGAGGAAGTCATCGGGTCGATTATCGGGGGTGGTTTGTCCCCCGCTTCCCCCCCCCGCCCCTTCACCCCCGCCGGGGTGAAGGGGAGCTTGAATACCCAATTTGGTTCTTTGCGCTAAGGTTGGGGGGTTATTGAATCGGGGCGTTGCAGCATGGGTTTGTTGGCCCCGATTGGGGAACGTGGCAGTCGTAGTCAATGGATTGGGGATTGGCGCGGCTGCGGCAGCAGTGCGCCAAGCAGCGTGTGCAAAGTGAGCGAAGCGAACGAGCACACGCGGTATTCGGACTTCCTGGGCCATTGGCCGTGCTGAGCAACGCAGCGGCGCACGGATCAGGGCGGGCGCTTGTTTGAGCGTAGCGAGTTTGCGCACGACCCCGGGCGATGCGAGTAGCGCAAGGTACCCCGCAGGGGCACGGTCTTAGGCTCGCCTTTCTTTTGCTTACTTTTCTTTGGCGAAGCAAAGAAAAGTGAGGCCTGCGGCAGGCAACAAGCCAACCCACAGCCCGAAACCTGACTTTCAATCTAGTCAGAGCCACCGATAATCAACCATGGGTATTGATTTCTACTTGCGGCATGGCTTGACGGTACTGCTCATGCTGGTCAGCGCCACGGCGCACGCCCAGTTACCGGCGGCGTTAGAAGAAGCTTTAATGCGCGCCCGCATTCCTGCAAGCGCAACCGCATTACTGGTGGTGGACGCGCAAGATGCCAAGGCAGTGCCGCGTTTGCAACACCGCAGCGAAGCGCCGATGCAGGCGGCTTCCGTAATGAAGTTGTTCACCACCTATGCGGCGCTGGACTTGCTGGGCCCGGCCTATAGCTGGAGCACACCGGTGTACATCGACGGCCTGGTACGCGATGGGACGCTGACGGGTAATTTGTACATCCAAGGCCAGGGCGATCCGCAATTGGTGATGGAGCGCTTGTGGCTGCTGCTGCGCCGGGTGCAAAGCCTGGGCATTGCGCGCATCAGCGGCGACATCGTGCTCGATAACAGCGCATTTTTTGTACCCGACCAAGACCCCGCAGCTTTTGACGGCGAGCCGTTGCGCCCCTATAACGCGCGCCCAGAGGCGCTGCTGATCAATTACAAATCCATCGTGATGACTTTCACGCCCGAGCCTTCCGGGCGCGTGGCACGGGTGCAATACGACCCGCCTTTGTGGGGCGTGCAAACCCAGGACACCGTAGCGCTAAGCGGCGGCGCTTGTAATGACTACCGCGCGGGCTTGAAGGCAGATTTTTCTGACCCTTTGCGCATCCGCTTTGGCGGTGCCCTTCCCGCCTCCTGTGGCGAAAAAATCTGGCCAATTGCCTATGCCGACCCGAACAGCTATGCGCCACGCGCGGTGCAAGGCCTGTGGCGCAGCATGGGCGCGGGCCTGGACGGCAACGCACGCTGGGGCACGGTACCGCCCAAACTGCTAGAGACCAGACCATTACTGGAATGGCGCTCGCCACCCTTGGCCGAGGTCGTGCGCGAAATCAATAAGTACAGTAACAACGTCATGGCCCAGCAAGTCTTTTTGACGCTGGGCCGCGATGGCGGCAAGGGCACGGCACGGGCCGAAGCGTCACGGGCCGTCTTGCAAAAATGGTGGGAGACGCGCGTCGGCAGTGAAGATGCGCCACTGGTGGACAACGGCGCAGGTTTATCGCGCAGCGAGCGCGTCAGCGCACGGGCATTGGGCCATTTGCTACAACATGCTTACCGATCGCCCTTGATGCCCGAATTGATCGCCTCCTTACCGATTAGCGGCATCGACGGCACACTGCTGCGCTCCAAAGCCCGCGCCGCAGGCAGCGCCCACCTCAAGACCGGCAGCATCTTGGGTGTGAACGCCATCGCAGGCTATGTGGATGCCTCCAGCGGTAAACGCTATGCGGTGGTAGCTTTGGTCAACCATGGCAATGCATCAGCGGCTCGACCGGTCCTCGATGCACTGGTGGACTGGGCCGCGCAGGACCAATAAAAACACTATGAACCTGACCGACACCATAGGTACCGTGGGCGCAACCCTGACGACAGTCGCCTTCCTGCCCCAGGTGTGGCACACCTTCCGAACCAAGGACGTCAGCGGCATTTCGCTAGGTATGTACACCGTGCTCACGATGGGCATTGCCCTGTGGGTCGCCTACGGCTGGTTACTGTCGGCCTGGCCCATCATCATCGCCAACGGCATCACATTGGCATTGGCGCTGGCGATATTGCTCATGAAGCTGCGCTACCGCAGCTAGCTTGCACAAGCGCCAAAAGCAGCGACCGGTGCAATCGAGCGCGCAGGCGCCCGGGAAATTCAAATAGGCAGATTCATTTCCAAACTAGTTATCAGACTAGTTTTTGGCATGGTTAGAAGGGTATACCCGAATTCCATAATTTTGACGCTAACGTTACATTTTGTCGCGAATTTGGTCATTTAATCAAATTACATCACCCTCAAAAGCCAAGGAGACATTCAGTATGCGATTTGTAAAACAGTTGGGGCTCGTTTCCATCACGGTACTGCTGCTTGCGGCCTGCGGTGGCGGATCGGAGCAAGCCGCCAAAGTGACGTATTCCAGCGTAGTGTCTTTTGGCGATAGCCTGAGCGATGCGGGGACTTATGGGAGCCAATTTACGGTTAATGGCGTGAAGGGGGCAATTGGAAGTGATCCCACCCCAAGCTATGTAGCTGTTCAGTTAATTGCAGCGACAATCACAGGCAAGCCATCGTGTGCAGCCCGCATCGGTGGATTTACCCGTGCGGTGACCTCGGTTTCTGGTTGTACCAATTACGCGCAAGGCGGGGCGCGTGTTACCAACCCGGTTGGCCCGGGCAATTCAGGCACTGCGGGCTCTTTTGATAAAGCACTCACTGAACCGGTAGTCCGGCAAATTCAAAATTATTTGGCAACGACTGGCGGGAAATTTAGCGGTACCGAGCTCATCACCGTCATGGCTGGCGGAAACGATTTGTTATCCCAAGCGGATGCCCTCACCAGCAGAGGCAATGCCGAATTTGCGACATCACTGATCACTCAATTAGTTGCGGGTGCATCGACGCCAACAGGCCAAGGATTAGCCTATGCGGCGCTCGTTCCCGCGGTCACGGCGGCTGCCGGCGCCAGCGGTGCAACGCCAACGAGCATCATTGTTGCGGCCATTGGGACCGCTAGCCAAAATGCGACTGCCAACGGTTACACAAATTCTGCGGCCACGATGGCTAATGCAGGCGCAATAGGATTAACTGCCCAGACAGCGGCAGAAACCTACGTTAAAAACACCGGTATACAAAATGCCGTGATTGCCATGACGACCGCAGGGGCGGAACTTGCAGCCTACGTCAAAGACATGAAAGCCAAGGGAGCAACCCGGGTCATGGTCATCAACATGCCGGATGCTAGCGGGACACCTTACGCAGTGAAGGGTGGCACACAGGCATTGGTCCTCCCGATGGTGACTGCCTTTAACGCGCGACTGGCCGCAGATCTCAAAGGCGAATCCGGCGTGCTGATGATTGACATGTTTAGCGAGTCACAGAAGCAGTTCAACACTCCCGCGCAATTTGGCCTCAGCAATGTCACCGACGCAGCCTGCGACATGTCCAATCTGCTAAGCGTGACGCAATGCACTATCAGCACTTTGCTTGCGGGCGACAAATCGCGCTTCGCGTTCGCAGACAGTGTGCATCCAACACCTTACGGACACAAATTGATGGCCCAACTCATGTCCAAAGAGTTAACCCTGGCTGGTTGGCTCTAGGCCTTGGACTATTCGGAGAATTACCCATGAAAAAATCAATTCCATTTCTCATGCTGTTGGCGCTTGCACTCGCTGCTTCCGTGGCTAGCGCCCAATCCGCCGGCACCTGGCTAGGCCGCCTTGGCATGACCACCATCGCACCGCAAGTCACCAGCGGTGTGATGACAGCGCCCAGCTTTGAAGGTACCAAGTCGGATGTCAGCTCGGCCAGCCAAGTCAGTGGCGGCGTCACCTATATGTACACGGACAATATCTCGATCGATGTTCCGCTCGCATTGCCTTTCACCCATAAGCTGTACGGCGCAGGTGCCTTGGCAGGTGCGGGACAAATCGGGGAAGTTCAGGCCCTGCCAATGACGGTGTTTTTGCAATACCGGTTTATGGAGGCGGACAGTCAGTTCCGCCCCTACGTCGGCATAGGCGCCACCTACGCGTATTTCTTTAACGCCAAAGGCGGGGCGGCACTGACAGCCATGACGAACCCCGGCGGACCCACGACGACGATCACTGTGGATTCGAAATTCATCGCTACGCCACAAATCGGGCTGACCTACACTATCAATGACAAGTTGTTTGTTGACGCTTTTTACAGTAAATCAATGCTGCAAACCCGCAACACGTTTTCGACTGGCCAAACACTGGATGTCACCTTAGACCCTGCGTCTTATGGCATTACCATCGGCACTAAGTTCTAAGGTGGCTACCGGTGCGGATGCGCCGGTAAATCGTAGGTTCCGGATACCAAGCCCTTGCTGTTTAGTAAGGGCTTTTTTATGCGCGGGAGCTGCGGGTCCCAAATATCGCCGACCCTACCCGTACCAGCGTGCTCCCCGCTTGGATAGCTGCTTCTAAGTCCGCACTCATGCCCAAAGACAAGGTGTCTAGGTCACAGCCTTGTGCTTTGAGGGCCTCATACAAGGCTAAGCTGCGCTGATGCACCACCAAGGCGCTGGCAAAGTCTGGTGCCGGTTCGGGGATGCTCATGATGCCGCGCAATCGCAGGCCGGGCAGGCCTGCGATCTGGCTAGCCAATTCTGCGGCCTGGTCAGGTGGCACGCCGGCCTTGGTCGGCCCGCCATCGACATTGACCTGGATACACACCTGTAGCGGTTCGCGCGTGGGTGGTCTTTGTTCGCTCAGTCTTTGCGCGATTTTGAGCCTATCGACCGAATGCACCCAGTCGAAGTGTTCGGCCACTAAGCGGGTTTTATTGCTTTGAATCGGGCCAATGCAGTGCCACACCAGCGGTAAATGTGCAAGAGCCTGGATTTTGTCCACGCCTTCCTGAATGTAGTTTTCACCAAAATCCCTTTGCCCTGCTGCATGGGCCTGAGACACCGCCTGCGCCGAAAACGTCTTGGAAACAGCCAGCAGGCGCACCGAGGCCGGTTCGCGTCCAGCGGCTTCGCACGCATTGGCTATGCGCAGCCAAATTGTTTCCAAATTAGTTTTTATTTCAAACATAATTAAAAATTGGATTTGAAGCAGTAGTTTTCAGGTAAGCAATCTACAAATGGGTTCGGGAGTCAGGACAATGGATATATCGCAGTTATTGGCCTTCAGCGTCAAAAACAAAGCCTCTGATTTGCACCTGTCGGCTGGTTTACCGCCCATGTTAAGGGTTCACGGCGATATGCGGCGCGTGGACCTTCCCGCTCTGGAGTCCGCACAGGTGTTAGCCATGGTTCATGACGTCATGAGCGAGAGCCAACGCAAGCACTTTGCAGAATTGCTGGAGCTTGATTTCGCATTTGAAATAGCAGGCCTGTCGCGTTTCCGCGTCAACGCATTTATGCAACTGCGCGGCGCCGGAGCGGTCTTTAGGACCATCCCAAGCAAAGTCTTGAGTTTGGCGCAACTCAATGCACCGTCTATTTTTGCAGACATTGCCCTCAAGCCGCGGGGTCTGGTGCTGGTAAGCGGCGCGACCGGGTCAGGTAAATCAACGACGCTGGCGGGCTTGGTTAACCATATCAACGAAAACGCCCACCGGCATATCCTGACGATTGAAGACCCGATTGAATTTATCCATACGTCGCGCAATTGTCTGATCAACCAGCGCGAGCTCGGGCCCCATACGCATAGTTTTTCGCAGGCACTGCGGTCGGCCCTGCGTGAGGACCCCGATGCAATTTTGGTTGGTGAGCTGCGCGATCTAGACACCATGCGCTTGGCACTTTCGGCCGCTGAAACCGGGCATTTGGTGTTGGCCACCGTGCACACGTCTAGTGCCGCCAAGACAATTGACAGGATGATAGATGTGTTCCCAGGGGACGAGAAAGACATGGTTAGGGCTATGTTGTCCGAGTCGCTCCTAGCCGTGATCTCGCAAACTTTGTGCAAAAACCTTACACATGATGGGCGCGTGGCGGCGTATGAAATCATGTTGGGCACCAACAGCATCCGCAACCTGATACGTGAAGGGAAAGTGGCACAAATGTATTCCGCTATCCAAATGGGCAACGGGGTAGGTATGCAAACATTGGACCAGAGTCTGATGGCCCTGTTCAAGTCCGAGCGCATCGCCCGGGACGAGGCGCGGCGCAATGCCAAATCGCCCGAGTCTTTCAATGACTGAGAGGCGCTTTGAAAAAGCGCTGCGTCAGCGCGATGGAACCAAGGCTTAGCCTATCGCAATTGGAGTGCATGGACCATGCAATGGGTATAGCGGGCCTACATAAGCGCATAGCAAATTTCATAATCGTCTAAAGTGTGGGGTTTGCTAACCCGTCCAATAAGGAAGATCTATGAGCCAGCCCGCCAGCGTAAACCCCAAGACCTATAGCCCAGCAGCTGCGAAACGAGTAGCGTTTGTGGGGCTGGGCGTTATGGGTTACCCCATGGCTGGCCACCTTGCTTTGGCCGGACACCAAGTTACGGTATTTAACCGCTCGCAGGCAAAGGCGCAAAGTTGGGTCCAAGAATTTACACCCCACGCCAGCAGCCTAGGTGCCCATGCCAGTGCACCCACCCCGCGCCAGGCGGCGCAGGGTGCCGACATCGTGTTTTGCTGCGTGGGTAACGACGACGACCTGCGCAGCGTGGTGCTGGGCAGCGATGGTGCGTTTGCCGGCATGCACGCTGGCGCCGTGCTGGTGGACCACACCACGGCATCTGCCAAGGTGGCGCGCGAGCTTCATGCCCAGGCACAAACCCTGGGATTGCATTTTGTGGATGCCCCGGTTTCTGGCGGTCAGGCCGGCGCGCAAAACGGCATGTTAACGGTGATGTGTGGCGGCCAAGCAGCGGCTTTTGACTCGGTCCAAACCACTGCCATGGCCTTCTCTCGCGCATTTACCTTGCTCGGTGAGAGCGGCGCCGGGCAATTGGCCAAGATGGTCAACCAAATTGCGATTGCCGGACTGGTACAAGGCCTGAGCGAAGCAGTGGCCTTCGGTCAAAAAGCGGGGCTCAATATGGACCAGGTCCTAGACGTTATCGGCAAAGGAGCAGCGCAAAGCTGGCAAATGGACAACCGCGGCAAAACCATGGTGGCCGATAAATTCGATTTCGGCTTTGCGGTGGACTGGATGCGTAAAGACTTAGGACTGGTGCTCGATGAAGCCAAGCACAATGGCGCGCGACTGCCGGTAACGGCGCTGGTGGACCAGTTCTACGCCGATGTGCAGCAAATGGGCGGCCGGCGCTGGGATACATCCAGCTTAATCAAACGCCTGAAATAGGACCGCTGCGCCAGCTTTTTTGCCTGGCGCTGGTCTATTTAGTTGGCCGGTTTGGCATGCAGGTTGGCTAGCTCGTCGTCGGTAATGGTCTCATGTACCAAGACGACTTTTTTTACGCCCGATACACCGCTGATAACGCTAGAGACACGCTTAGCCTCTCGCGATGTAATGCGGCCCATCACATAGGCATTGCCGCGCACAACGACAATCTTGTAAGCGTTGCTGAACAAATCTTTAGCGTCGATAAGATCGGCTTTGATACGCCCCTCGGTGACCAGGTCATTGGTTCGCTCGGTAACGGTGCTTAGCGCCGTCACACCGACTTCATTCCAGACACTGTTCACGTTGTCGCTATTCTTCGCGATTTCGCCAACACGCTCTTTGTCCTGTTGGTCTGGGGCTTCGCCTGTCAGCAGTACTTTGCGGTTGTAACTAGTCACCATGATATGCACGCGTTCGCCCAACGCATCACGAATCCGGCTGCTAATTTTCAATTCCAGGGACTGGTCTTCCAGCATGGCGCCAGAGGTGCGGCGGTCTACCGCGACAAAGCCGGTCATCACGACACCACCAGCAACCAGCGGAAAGCAAGCACTCACTGACAGCAGCGTGGCCAATAAAACGGCACCAATGGCAAGGTATCGCTGCATCGTTTTCATAAAGCACTTTCCTGTTCGCCCATCAACTGGGCATCTACGCCATCGCAAATGCAATGGAGCGTCAAAATATGGACTTCCTGTACGCGTGCGGTACGCTCATGCGGCACGCAAACATGTACATCGGTATCACGCAAGACTTGACCGATTTTTCCGCCGCCACGCCCAGTCAGCGCCACTACCACCATGTCACGCTGGTGCGCGGCCTCGATCGCCGCCAGCACATTCGCCGAATTACCGCTGGTGGAAATTGCGAGCAATACATCGCCGGGTTGACCTAGCGCGCGCACCTGGCGCGAAAAAATGGAGTTGAAGTCGTAATCGTTGGCGATCGCCGTGATGATGGAGGTATCCGTAGTCAAAGCAATAGCGCCTAGCTCGGGCCGTTCGCGTTCAAAGCGCCCAACAAACTCTGCCGAAAAATGCTGCGCATCGGCTGCTGATCCTCCATTGCCACAGGCAAGCACTTTGCCGCCGCTGGTCACACTGGCCAGGATGGCGCCTATGGCTTGCGCAATCGGCTTGCTCAGCACCTGGGCGGCTTGGTACTTGAGGTCGGCGCTGTCGATGAAGTGTTGTTCTATGCGTTGTTCAAGCATCCGCCAATGATAACCGCCAGTCGCAAAGCCCTAAGGGCAGCACCTTCTGTGCTGGAGAGCGCCACGCATGGCGTAGGGGTGGCTCGCCGGCTGTCCCTTGGAGCGCACACCGCCAAACCGCGAGGGCACTTGCAATTTTTGCCCTCGCACAATGCCACTAGACCGCATCAAAGGCGCCAGGCAACCAGTGCACGCCCCCGTAATCAATTTCCACTACATCAAAGCGGCAGGGCGGCAGGCGGGACAGGCCCAGCAGGTAATGCTGGGCGGCGCGTACGATGCGTCGTTGTTTGACCCACCCCACGCTGGCCGCTGCGCCGCCGTGCCGTGTGCTTAGACGCTTGCGCACTTCCACAAACACCAGCGTGCCGTCAGCGTCGCGCATGACCAGGTCGATCTCGCCGCCGCCGCGCCCTGGTGTCCGATAATTGCGTGTCAGCAGACGCAGGCCCCGATCCTGTAAATACTGCAAGGCTTCGTCCTCGGCGGCATCGCCGATTTTTTTGCTGCTAGGCTGCGCGGCTTGCGCCCCAAGGAAACCCTTGCGTGATTGCATTATTTGACTCCGCCCTGAAGGCCGCTCAAGAGGCGGCCGGTGCCCAAGATTATCCAAAAAGCGCGCTCTATGTGGTGGCGACGCCTATCGGCAATCTGGCAGATATCAGCCTACGCGCTTTGCACGTGCTGGCGCTGGCCGACCACATCGCCTGCGAAGACACGCGGCATACGCGCATGCTCTTGCGCGCTTACGGCATCGACAAAAGCAGCGCCCAATTGCTGGCCCTGCACCAACACAACGAGGCGCACGCGGCCCACACCGTGGTGGACTTATTGCGCCAGGGTGCGCGGGTGGCCTGCGTCAGCGATGCGGGCACCCCTGGCATCAGTGACCCCGGTGCACGCCTGGTGGCGCAGGTACGTGCCCAGGGATTGCGGGTGCTGCCTCTGCCCGGCCCCAGCAGCGTGACCGCTTTGCTCAGCGCAGCGGGCGCGGTGCAAGGCGGCGAGAGCGACACGGGTTTTGTATTTGCCGGGTTTTTGCCTAGCAAAACCGGCGAGCGGGCGCAGGCACTAGGCGAACTGGCATCGCAATCGCGCGCCTTTGTGCTGCTGGAAGCACCGCATCGCATGCAGGCACTGGCACAGGCGCTTGCCAGCCTTGGCGAGCGCACGCTGACAGTGGGCCGCGAACTGAGCAAGCAGTTTGAAGAAATCGCCAGCATGCGTGCCGACGCGCTGAGCGATTGGCTGGGCGCTGACAGCATGCGCCTGCGCGGTGAATTCACCTTGGTGGTGCACGCCGCAAGCAGGCCGGCTGAGCAGGCGCACGATGACCGGGTACTGCGCTTATTAATGGCCGAACTGCCCTTAAAGACCGCGGTGAAATTGGCGGCCGACATCAGCGGTGAGGCGCGCAATGCGCTCTATGAACGGGCGCTGGCGCTGAAACAAGCAGCCGCTTGAGCGGCCTGGCCGAGCATTAGCTAAATACGCCGACCAGAAATTTGCCAGCGAAACGCGGCCCTCATGGCCGCGCGTTCAGATGCGCCGTGCCAATTCAGCCGCTTTGCCGGTGTAGCTGCCTGGCGTCATCGCAAGCAGGCGTTGCTTTTCTTGGTCCGGTATGGCCAATCCGGAAATAAAGCCTTGCATCAGTTCGCGCGTCATGGCGGCGCCGCGGGTAAAGGTTTTGAGCTGCTCGTAGGGCTGGGGCAGCCCGTAGCGGCGCATCACGGTTTGGATCGGCTCGGCCAAGACTTCCCAAGAATGGTCCAGGTCGGCCGCGATGGCTGCGGGGTTGATCTCCAGCTTGCCCAGGCCCGTCTGCATCGACTGATACGCCAGCAAGGCGTAACCCAAAGCTACGCCCATATTGCGCAAGACCGTAGAGTCTGTGAGGTCACGCTGCCAACGGCTGATAGGCAGTTTTTCGCTCAGGTGGCGCAAGAGGGCATTGGACAGACCTAAATTGCCCTCGGCGTTTTCAAAATCAATCGGGTTCACTTTGTGCGGCATGGTGCTCGAACCGACTTCGCCAGGGCGCAGCTTCTGCTTGAAATAGCCCAGAGAGACATAACCCCACACATCGCGCGACCAGTCGATCAAAATCGTGTTGGTGCGGGCTACGGCGTCAAACAACTCGGCCATGTAGTCGTGCGGTTCAATCTGGATGCTATAGGGTTGGAACACCAGTCCGAGGCCATGGGGCTCGGGCGCTTCGACCACGCGGCGGGCGAAGGCTTCCCAGTCAAAATCGGGCCAGGCGGATAGATGCGCGTTGTAATTGCCCACCGCACCATTCATCTTGCCCATAATTTGCACGCTGGCAATACGCTCGCAAGCGGCCTGCAAGCGCACCACCACATTGGCAATTTCTTTACCCACCGTCGTCGGACTGGCGGTCTGGCCGTGGGTGCGGCTGAGCATCGGAACATCGGCATAGGCATGCGCCATATCCCGCAACATCAGCACCAGGCGGTCAAGTTGCGGCAATAGCACGATGCCACGCGCTGCGCGCAGTTGCAATGCGTGGCTGGTATTGTTGATGTCTTCGCTGGTGCAGGCAAAATGCACAAATTCAGCGGCGGCCAATAACTCAGGGCGTGCCTCGAATTTGGACTTGAGCCAGTACTCTACCGCTTTGACGTCATGGTTGGTGGTTTTTTCAATCTCTTTGATCGCCTGCCCATCGGCCACCGAAAAGTTTTTTACCAAGCCCAGTAAGTACTTGCGCGCACCGGTACTGAGTGGTTTGAATTCTTGAAAACCCGCATCGCTCAGGGCAATAAACCAGGCGATTTCCACCTGAACGCGACGTTGCATATAGCCCAATTCGCTCATCAAAGGGCGCAAATCGGACAGCTTGTTAGCGTATCGCCCGTCCAAGGGAGAAATCGCGTCGATGGGGAAAAAATTCATGCGCTAATTGTAGGCTTATCGCCCTGTATAGAATGCCCCTCCCTAGTTGGAACTACAACACCATATGAAATTAATAGGCTCGACGTCCAGCCCCTATGTGCGCAAAGTACGCATCGTGATGGCAGAGAAAAAACTCGACTACGCTTTTGTGACCGAGGACGTCTGGGCTGCTGGCACCACCATAGGCCAATCCAACCCCCTGGGCAAAGTACCCTGCCTGATCATGGAAGGCGGCGAGGCCTTGTTTGATTCGCGCGTCATCGTGGAATACCTCGATGCGCTGTCGCCCGTAGGCAAACTCATACCTAGCACGGGGCGTGCACGCGCCGAGGTCAAGACCTGGGAAGCGCTGGCCGATGGCGTGCTCGATGCGCTGATTCTGGCGCGCCTAGAGGCGATGTGGGCAGGCCGCAAGGACAGCGAACGCAGCCAGGCCTGGATCGACCGTCAAATTGCCAAGGTCGACGCCTCCTTGGAAGCCATGTCCAGCGGTCTGGCCGATCGCAATTTTTGCTCCGACATTCATCTGACGCTTTCTGACATTTCCGTCGGTTGCGCGCTGGCCTATCTCGATTTCCGTTTTGCCCATATCGATTGGCGCGGGCGCCATCCGAACTTGGCCAAGCTCTACGAAAAGCTGTCGCAGCGCCCCAGCTTTTCGGAGACTGCGCCGTTCTAAGTACCAGCTTGCCTCGTACGCCAGGCGACAGCCTACTAGCTGTTGGCGCGCCGCTTGAGCCAGCGCATCACACTGCCCACCACCGGCAATTTTTCATACAACTCCTCTGCGGCATCCCAATAATCGCGGTGTAGCTGCACTTTGCCGGCGCCGTCGAATAGGAGGTGGGAAGCGCCCAAAATCACTTGCTCGCGCCCCTGATGGAAATTGCGAAAGCCAAATCGGAATTCCCAGGTCAAGAAACATTGCGCGCCCTGCACCACCTGACCCGTCACGACAAAGCGCGGCGCAACCAGTGCGACAAACATGTGCATAAAAATCGCTTCTATCGCGGGCAGGCCCTTCACGTCATTGAAGGGGTCTTTGAAGCGTGCGTCTAGCGCATAAAACTGGTGCAGCTCTGGCACGCTCGCCGGTGTTAAATGCTCGAACCATTGCACCAATGCAGCAATCGCAGCAGTTGGGGCAGGTGCTGCTACATCGGCGGGCATCGCAGGCCTAGGCGAGTTGGTAGGCGGGTTCATGCCGTCACCTTACCAACCAAGTAAAAGTACCAGCGCCGAGGCATGATGCGCAGGAGTTTCATCCACACCGTAAAGCGGCGTGGAAAATCAATTTCGAACTGCCCGCGCGCCCAACCTTGTAGCATGGCTTGGGCCGCTTGCTCCGGGCTGATCAAGGCCGGCATAGAAAAACTATTTTTTGCCGTCAAGGGCGTTTGCACAAAGCCGGGGTTCACCACAGATACCGCAATACCGTCAGCTTGCAGGTCCAGGTATAAGTTCTCGGCCAGGTTGATCATGGCCGCCTTGGTGGGACCGTAGGCCAGACTATTGGGCAAGCCGCGGTAACCCGCCACACTGGCGACCAGGCTGACATGGCCAGTACCACGGGCGCGCATGGCAGGTAGCACTGATTGCAATACGTTAAGCGCGCCTAGGTAATTCACCTCCCAATGGCGGCGCATGTCTTCCAAATCCATGGCTTGAGCGCGCATGGGCTGGTAGTGGCCGGCGCAATAGAGCACCATGGCCGGCGCGCTGTGGGGCCAGCACTGCTGTGCCGCCTGGGCCACTGCTAGCGCATCACTACAGTCCAACACGTGGGCCGTGCTGCCCGGATGGGATTGCACAAAGCTGTCCAAGGCCTGTGCATTGCGCGCCGACACGGTCACCAGCGCCCCTTGCGCGTGCAGGGCCGAAGCCGTAGCGCGCCCGATACCGCTGCTAGCGCCCACTATCCACACAGACTGGCCGCGCCAATCACGCAGGGCCGGGTTCAGAGATTGCATCCAGGCCATGGCTTATCGCTTGTAAAAACTGAGCGTGACCTCGCCCAGCGGCAGGCCAAACTTGCGCATGCGGGCTTTGTTGAGCATCACGCGCTCATCGACCAAGTACATCCAGTCGTCCATCTGCACTTCATAAACCTTCCCGTCCACTGGCAAGGCCAGGGTGTACTGCCATTGGAAGGCATTGCCTTGGGTTCGCCCTTGGGCGGCCCCGACCACGTCATCCGCACGCCCGATATAACTGCCATCCGGGCCTGCGCTCAGACGCCAGATGCGCTTTTGCTTGGTCCCATCGGAATAGGTGAAGTCCTCGTCCAATACGCCCTCGTTACCCGTCCAAGTGCACACCATGACCACTTTAAAACGCTTGACCACGGTGCCGCTGTAATCGGTGAACACGCCATAGGCGTCCAAGGTGCCGTTGAAGTACTGGCGTAAATCGAGCACCGGTTTTTCCTGGGCATAGGTATCGAGTTTTTGCGACGCGCAGCCGCCCAAAGCCAGGGTCATTCCGGTAGCCAGCGTGAGCGCAAATAAGCGACGTCGATTCATGGTGTTTTCCTAATGAACAAAAAATACAAAAGTGCAGCGGCCACCAGCTTGAGCAGGCAGGGCAACACGCAATACGCGTAGGTGATGCTGCGCAAGGCCGCTTCGCTGCGGCTGCCCGGCTCATAGCCGGCATAGGACAGCAAAGGCAGGGACAGGCCCGCGGCCAGCGCCAAATTGAGCTTGGCAGCCATATTCCACCAACCCCAGTAAATACCGCTGTCGCGCCCGGGTTCGGGCTGGCTGCTGATCAGGCCGGCCAGCATAGCGCCGGGAATTGTCAAATCTGCCGCCATGCAAAAACCTGACAGGACGCAAATAGCGATAAATGGCAAGCTGTCGCCGCTGCCGAGTTGCCCGGCCCATGCAAAAACCGCTACGGACAAGCCCATGGACGCGAGCCACAGCGATGGCAAACCCCAGCGCGCTACCAGGCGCGAGACCGGCGCCATGGCCAGCGCCGCAGCCAGAAAATAACTGGCTAAAAACCAGGGCTCCATGGACGGGGGTGCCTGCAGCCGGTCCTGCACAAAAAACAAAATCAAAGTCGCAGGCAAGGCGCTGGCTATGCCATTGGCCAGAAACACGGCCAGCAAAGCGCGAAACGGCCGGTAGCGCAAAGGCGCCAATAGGTGCAAGCCAGTGCCCGCAGGGGAAGCCGAGGGCGCTGGCGCCAGTAGCGGTGCCGGCGCCGCAGTCCAGGCAAACCAGCCCAACGCCAATGCCAGACACAGAATGATTGCGGTAACAGGCAAGCCCCAGGCCAACGGCGCCATCGACGCCAAGATGACGCCAGCCAAGCCCAGACCTTCGCGCCATGCCACCACCCGGCTGCGCAAAGCGTCATCGCCCCCCAACAAAGCACCCCAAGACTGTTGCACCAAAGTCAGCGCGCTATAGCCCAGGTAACAGACCAGCAAAGCGCAAGCCGCCCACACCAATAGGCCAGTGTGCTCGCGCACAGGTGGAAAAAACAAAGCCATAAAACCGGATCCCAGCAACAACGCCGCCATCGCGGAAAAGCGCAGCACCTGCGCTTGCGAGCGAGCAAATAGGCGGTCAATCCAACGCCCCAGCAAGGGGTCAATCAAGGCATCGGCAACCCGCGCCAGCAGCAACAAAGCGCCAAGGCTGGCCAGCGGGAGGCCAAAACTGCGGGCGTAGTAATTGGGCAGGAACACATAGAGCGGCAAGGCCACAAAAGCCAACGGCAAAGCCATCAGCCCGTAGCGCAGCCCCTGCGGCCAGCGAAATTCGAGCAGTTCTGAACGCACTGCCACTAGTTCCCCAAACCCAGTAACTGCGCACGCAAGCGCGGCTCCTGGGTTGCCGGACTGAGCCAAATTCCAAAAAACTGCTGACTGAGCAAGGGGTCGTCAATCACTTTATGCAACTGCCCGTTGAAATACAGGCGCAAACCTTTACCCGGGAGATGCATACCGGTCAGGCGGTCGCCAGGTTTCACGTCGGGAAATGCGCCGGTCAGCGCCAGCAACCACTCGGACTGACGGCCAGCGGGCAGCGCTTCCAAAGCGTGCATTTGTTGTAGCGAGGTGTCGGCCAATAGATTGCCACTGATGGAGCGCGCATAGCGGATCTCCAGCGCAAACGCATGCGCTGCAAAGCGTTCGGGCACGAACTGCGGGGCAGTCCACAAGCTGGCCTCGTACACCGGGATACCCAACCAGCGCAAGCGCCCGCTGCCGGCCAGCACTGGTTTTTCCAAGTCGCGCAAGAGCTCCGACGGGACTGTAAGCTTGTCACCGGCCTGCACGGCGCTGCAGATGCACAGCGTTACCAAGGCTAGGCGCAAGCCAAACAGGAACGCTTTAGCCTGCGGCATGGGGCTTTTGCAAGGTGTACTGCAAGACATCAATGTTGTCTTCCATAAATGCCGCTTCGCAGTAGCACAAATAGAACTCCCAAATGTGCATAAAGCGCTGGTCAAAGCCCAGTGCCAGCACCTGTTCGCGCTGCGCCAAAAAGGCTTCGCGCCAGCGCTGCAGCGTCTGTGCATAGTCGTGGCCGAAAGCGTGCTCCTGCACCACTACCAGGCCCGCCGCACGGGCCTGCGCTTTGAACTCTGAGGGACTGGGCAGACAGCCGCCGGGAAAGATGTATTGCTGAATAAAGTCGGTAGAGGCCAGGTAGCGTTCAAATAAGTCGTCTGCAATCACAATACTTTGGATGCACGCTTTGCCACCGGGCTTGAGCATGCGCGCCACGGTGGCGAAATAGGTCGGCCAAAAGCCCTGGCCCACCGCCTCAATCATTTCAATCGAGCACACCGCATCGTAGGGCCCGTCCTGGATATCGCGGTAGTCTTGCAAACGCAAGTCCGTCTGCGCTGCCACGCCCTGGCGCTGCATACGTGCGCGCGCAAAGTCCAGCTGCTCGGTGCTCAGGGTGACACCGGTGACATGCGCGCCGTGCTCTTGGGTTGCCATCTCGGCCAGTGCCCCCCAGCCGCAGCCGATTTCCAATACGCGCGAACCCGGCGCCAAGTCCACTTGCTGTAAAGCACGGCGCACTTTGGCGTTTTGCGCTTGGGACAAAGACTGCGTCAAATCGCCGCCAAACAGGGCTGATGAATAGTTCATCGTCGGGTCCAGCCACAAGGAATAAAAATCATTGCCCAGGTCGTAATGGGCGTGGATATTTTTCTTGCTGTTAGTGCGCGTATTGCGCTGAAGTAAGTGCTTGATACGGTAGACCAAGCGCCCCAGCCAGCTGCCAAAAATAATGCGGTCTACTTCAGCGCGGTTTTGCACCAGCACGCGTAGTAAACCAGTCAAGTCTGGGGTGGTCCAGTCACCATCGATAAAGCTTTCGGCAAAGCCGATATCGCCGGATTTGAGCGCACCCGTAAACGCATTCCAGTTATTGAGGTGCAGCGTGGCGTGCGGGCTGGCACTGTCGCCAAAGCGCTGCACACTGCCATCGGGCAAATGCAGCGTCAGGCTGCCATGGCGGATTTTTTGGAGCAATTGCAGCACCGTGCGCGCAGCAGCAGGCGGGCGTCTGGCGGCCTTGTCAGCGCCGTATTTGGCAGTGGTTTGGTTCATAGTGGATACACACAGCTAGCGACTGACAAAGTTTTCAGGCGCCGGGGGTTGACGGAAAAACGGGACACGCTTGAGCGACAGGCGCAGCGCCTGCCAATGGATGCGCCAGACGACAGCAAAAGTCATCAGCGGATAGCGCCATAGCGCATGGCGTGCGGCTTGCGCGCTATAGGGCTGCAGTTGCCCGCTCACACTGGTTTGGATCAAGGGGCCGCGCGCATCGTCGTAGTCCACGCGGGCCACGGTGCGATCGCCTTGCGCATTGACCATAAAGCGAAAGCGGTACTGGCCTTGCACTGGGCAAAACGGCGACACATGGAAGACTTTGTCCGCACGCTGCTCCAGGCCAAAACGGGCTTGCGAGAGCAAGTAGCAATGCCGCTCGCCAAAGGTGTTGTTTACCTCCACCAACACGGCGCGCAAGCTGCCGTCTGCGCGGTGGCAATACCAAAAACTAACCGGCTTGAAAGTGAAGCCTAAAACGCGCGGGTAGCAATGCAACCAGATCTCGCCGTCGGCGTCGGTGATGCCTTCGCTGTGCAGTAATTCCTCTAACCAAGCCAGCGCGCCGCCCTGCTGCGGACCGCGTCCGTCGCCGTGGTCGCTATCGTAAAAACTCAGCGCGGCGCGGCGGTTGCGCGGCAGGTCGCCAGGGACGCTTTGCAAGCTGCGCATAGGCAGCATCAAAAAGTAAGTCGGGTAAGTAAAGGCGTGGCGCTTAGGCGCAAGCCGGGTGTGGCGCACCTGGCCAAAGCCAATCATTGCTTGCGCCGCTGTCATCGTCAGCTACCGCGCGTGAGCAAAGGCTTTAAGGCTTCAGCCACGGCCAGGCCCGATTTCAAGCCGTCTTCATGAAAGCCATAGCCGGTCCATGCGCCACAAAAATAGGTGTGCTGCCCGCCCTGGATAGCGGGCAAGCGCATTTGCGCCTCGGTCGCCGCCAGGTCAAACACCGGGTGTGCGTAGTCGAAGCGGCCATGTACCAAGGCAGGGTCCAGCTCCTGTGCGGGGTTGAGCGACACCACGACCGGCTGGCTAAAAGGCAAAGGCTGCAACATATTGAGCAGGTAATGCAGACAGACGCGCGGGCCATTTTCCCCATCGATTGCGCCGGCCGTGCGCTGGTAATTCCAGGCGGCCCAGGCCTTTTTGCGGCGCGGCAGCACCGACGCGTCGGTATGCAGCACCGCATGGTTGGCTTGGTAACGTATGGCGCTCAGGGTCTGACGCTCTAGGCCGCTGGCATCGGCCAACAGCGCCAGTGCTTGGTCGCTGTGCGTCGCGATCACGACTTTGTCAAAGCGTTCGGTTTGGCCTTGTACCTGCACGAGCACACCATCGGCCTTGCGCTCAATCCACTGCACTGGTGCGCGCAAGCGTTTGTCCGCAATCCCCGCGAGAATTTTTTCGACGTAATGGCGCGCGCCGCCTGGCACCGTGCGCCATTGGGGCCGGTTGGTCAGCGCAATCAGCCCATGGTTATGGCAAAAACGGACCATGGTGGCGACGGGGAATGCCAACATCTGGTCGGTAGGGCAGCTCCAGATACAGGCCAGCATGGGCAGGAAATACCAATCTTTGAACTCCTGCGAGAAGCCGTGCTGGCGCAAAAAATCACCCAGTGGCTGCACCAGCTCTGCATCGGCATTGCGCAAGGCCAGGTCGGTCGCCAGTTTGTTAAAGCGCACCACGTCAAGCAGCATGCGCCAAAAGCGCGGGCGCAGCAAATTGCTGCGCTGGGCGAACACCGCATCCAAAGAGGTGCCACTCCATTCCAACGCCGGGGCATCGGCAGTGGCGGCGGTTTGCACAGAAAACGACATGTCAGAATCAGCCGAAGGCACGCCTAAATCAGCAAACAAGGCAATCAATTGTGGGTAGGTGCGGTCGTTAAACACCAGAAAACCAGTGTCTACACCGTGGGTAAGCGCGCCGCTGGGCGTGTCCAGGGTGATATCTACGGTATGCGTGTGTCCACCAAAATAATCGCCCGCTTCTAGCAAGGTGATATCGGCCAGTCCTTTGAGCCTGTGCGCGGCAGCCAGCCCGGAAATTCCTGAGCCAATAACGGCTACCTTCATATACTTGTCTCCAGTGGAGTTACTATACAGTAATAGTACGACTGCAGAGTCGCTTTTCATATTTGTCCGTTTCGTACACGAATTGGTCAGTAATCAGCGGTCGGCAAAGCCAGACCCGCGGTAGTGGTTTATGGCGCTGATGTCCGTCTTGCCCGCCTAAAATCGAAAGTCACAGAAAGCACTGCATGCTCTACCCGGAACTCTTTAGACAATTGGAATCTGTCCGCTGGGACATGGAACGCGACATCCCCTGGGCCAGTTTTGACCCTGCCGCCCTGTCCGACGAGCAAGCCAACACCATCAAAATGAACGCGATCACCGAGTGGGCGGCGCTGCCCGCCACCGAAATGTTTTTGCGCGATAACCGGGGCGACAGTGACTTTTCGGCCTTTATGTCTATTTGGTTCTTCGAGGAACAAAAGCATTCCCTGGTGTTGATGGAGTATTTGCGGCGCTTTCGGCCCGAGTTGGTGCCCACCGAGGCCGAGCTGCACAATGTGCGCTTTGAATTCGACCCGGCCCCGGCGCTGGAGACGCTGATGCTGCATTTTTGCGGCGAGATCCGCCTGAACCACTGGTACCGCCGCGCCAGCGACTGGCATACCGAGCCGGTGATTAAATCGATTTACACCCGCTTAAGCCAGGACGAAGCGCGCCACGGCGGCGCCTACCTGAAGTACATGAAGCGCGCTATTCAAAACGTAGGCCTGGAGGCCAAAAGCGCGTTTGCCAAAGTAGGCGTGCTAATGGCCAGCGCACGGCGCACCAGCCAGGCGCTGCATCCGACCAATTTGCATGTGAATAAAGCGCTGTTCCCCAACGACACGGTGCAAGCGCGCCTGCCCAACCCGGACTGGCTGGAGCACTGGCTGGACAAACAAATTGATTTTGACGTGGTCTGGGAAAACAAAGTGGTAGAGCGCATACTGCACAACATGAGCCTGTTGATGGAACGCAGCTTTGGCACCGTGCAAGAGCTCAATAAATACCGCAAAGAACTGGCACGCGAGCTAGGCAGCGCCTTGGAGCCGAGCACTTCTGGTAGCAAAACGGCATGAGCGACGCCAGCAGCGCCGCAGCCCCGCCAGCTATGCTGGGCAAGCTGTGCGAGCGCAGTAGCTTGGCGGGGGCACTTGCCCACTTGCCTCGGCCCTGGGTATTTACCAATGGCGTATTTGACGTGTTGCACCGTGGCCATGTGGTCTATCTGGCGCAGGCGCGCGCGCTGGGCGGCAGCCTGATCGTGGCGCTCAACACCGATGCCTCGGTGCGCCGCCTGGGCAAAGGCGAGGACCGCCCGCTCAACAATGAAATGGACCGCGCCATCGTCATGGCCAGCCAGGACGCAGTCAGCTTGGTCACCTGGTTTAGCGAAGATACGCCGCAGGCGCTGATCGCCGAAATCCGCCCCGACCTATTGGTCAAAGGCGGCGACTACCAGATGGACAGCTTGCCGGAAACAGCGCTCATGCACAGCTGGGGCGGCAAAGCACTGGCACTGCCATTTGTGTCGGGCTACTCCACGACCGCGCTCGTGAAAAAGATTCGGGCGCAGGACACCTAGGCCCGGCCAACCAGTCCGCTGTATACGTTTTGGGAAAACTAAAACACTCCCCAAAAAATACACCAGCGTGTGTCACTAGTGTGGGGGCGATTTTTTGGTAGAGGCCTCTGGGGCCTTATGCCCGGCGTGATGCCATAAAGCGATTGACGCATCGGATCACGTTCTAGCGATGAGATAGTTATAGCACCCAAGGTGCATTGGAAAGTTCAAACCATCGATTGCGCAATCTAAGAAAACATTCCTACAACAATACCCCCGCTCGCACAAAAAGACACCAGTTATATGCAGCTCAAGCAAGTTCGACAATTGATTTATGGGTTCATTTTTTTGCCGCTATGGTGCTTTGCGCAAGTGCCGGAAGTAATTTTCATTCCGAGTGCTGATGGAACTGTGATCAAGGCCCATGTACTGCATCCAGCAGGGATGCCGATGAACCAAGCCAGGCCAGTCGTTGTCGCTCTTCATGGATGCGGCGGGCTTTATGCCACGATTGGCGTAAATCAAGGGAAATTAAATGCCAGACATGATGGAATGGCTCAATTGATTGCAGGCCATGGATATTCCATCGTGTTCCCCGATAGTTTCACATCCCGAGGGGAGACAAGTTTGTGCTCCCAGAAATTTGACGTGCGCCTGATCAAACAATCGCACAGATCAGATGACGTAGACGGTGTTCTGCTTTGGCTTTCTTCGCAAACTTGGGCAGACACCGCAAAAATCGCTTTACTTGGTTGGTCCCATGGCGGCACTACGGTCTTAGTCAGTACCGACAAAAATCGACACAAAGTCACATCGAGAGAAGTACAGCCCAGCGTTGCCATTGCCTTTTATCCTGGGTGCTCCGATGCATTGAAGTCTAACTATCGCCCACAGGTTCCATTGGCCATGATGTTGGCAGAACTCGATGACTGGACGCCGCCAGCACCGTGCATTGAATTAGCTAAAAAAACGGGGGCAGATTTGTACGTTTATCCTGAAAGCTATCATGATTTTGACAATCCAGTCGGCACTGTAAGGCTGCGAATGGATGTGGCAAACGGTGTGAATCCGGGACAAGGTGTCCATGTTGGGCGCAATCCTCAAACCGGCCCTCAGGCATGGGAACAACTACTGGCCACCTTGCGCAACACTTGGCAATAGACCCCACACCTTAATTAGCCGCTGCTTTAGCCCAGCACGGCACTTGGTGATCATGCAATTTCACAAGCCTGGCATCAGTCCAGAGGTATGTCGGAGGAGGCGATTCCGCGAAACCGGTACGAGTGTGCTGGCCGCCCCAGTTTGCCGGAACGTGGGAGCTCGTCCGAAATAACAAATCCATTCCTGACGAGGTAATCGAGGTAACGATGTGCGGTGGCGTAGGACATATCGCACTCGAGCGACACCGCATTGATCTCGACGGGCAGATCATTGGACCTCAGGTAAGTCAGAACACGCCGCATTTTCTCCCGCGAGATACCCTTCTCGGGATTCTTTTTGGAAGAGTGCAACTTGCGGTGCAGGCTGATCCGCGATAAGAAATCGGCGAGATGTATCGGCTTGTTGATGAAATCGTCGGCCCCCGCAACCAGGAGCTCTTCGGCAACCTGCGGCTGTTGCTCGACGGTCAAGATCAGCACTGGGAGCGTCGGCGCGATCGCTTTGATTTGGCCCAGCACGTCAAGTCCGTTAGCGCCCGGCATGTGATAGTCGAGCAAGAACATATCGATATCTTCTTGCGCGACCCATGCCAAACATTGCTCAACTCGGGTCGTACCCAGGAAAAACCATCCCTGCGTCTTGGCCATGGCCTCCAGCGTGCACAAAATGGATTCGTCGTCGTCTAGGCCGCACAAGGTAAATGGCATCATCGATTCTCTTCACTGAGCGGCAGCTGCAAACTGACGACAGCCCCTCCGCTCGGACTATTGGCGATCAGAAGGCAGCCGCCGTGATTTTTGGCCACCTCTTGGACAAAGGCTAAGCCGAACCCGGTCGAACCCCATTCGGACACTCCGCGAGAATCAGACGAGAAGGCCTCGGAAAACCCTGGTCCGCTGTCGATCACCGATAGCAGCAAGGCATGGCCGTCCATGGTTGCCGCCAGCCGTATCTCCTTCACTGGCGAATCCCTCACCGCCAAGTTGGCATTGTCCAGGAGATTGACAAGGGCTCTGGAAAGCCGGATCTGGTTGATGTGGATCCGCTGGGCGAGCACGCGATCGTCGGCCGAGACGGTGACCGAGTGTCGCCAGTCGAAGGCGCTGACCTGGCTAAGGACGTACTCGAAGAGCGCCGACACGGGAACACGCTGGCGCGCCTCTTCCCTGAGTAATTCATTGATCATCTGATTCATGTTGGCGCCGCCCCGCGAAATCCGTTCGGCATAGCGCCGCAAATCACCGGGGGACAGGCTGTCGGCGATGACGTCCGCCAACCCCAGGATGGTGGTCAATGGTCGCGCCAAATCATGAACCAGCTGCTGGACTTCGCGGTGGCTCCGGATCCGAATCGCATCCTCGCGCAGCGTGGCGATTTCAAGATCCCTTTCCCGGATCTTCTTCAGATTGGCATTGTGTCGGCTGGCGCCGACCAACAGCGCGGCGGCGGCTCCTCCGCCGGCTGCCGCAGAAAAGAACATGCCAAAGGAAAGCGCGTCCAACACCCAGTCCCAGTCCGCGGCCAGAGCGAACTGTTTGACGGCCGACGACAGTTCCCCGCCGCCAAAGCCCCAGTACGACAGCATGGGGGCAAGATCAAGCCATTGCACGGCAAAGACCAGCAAAGCAATGACAAGCAAGCGGGCGATCCAGCCTTTGATCTCACGCGTGGTGATCTGCATCACGACGACGGTGATGATGCTCAACACCGCAGGCGCACCAAAATGCAATGACAGGCCGCTCTGAACTTGGGAGAGCAGTGTGTAACAGCATGGGACGCCCGCCAGCGGAACCAGCCAGTAAAAACGCCTCCATCTGCTCGACAGGTGGCTCAGGCTTTCGCCTAGGTTGAACCAACCCACATACAAGAAAACCGCGCGCAAGGTGTTCAGGCTGACCAAGGTAGTTGCCGAGGCCAGCAGATAGCGACCATCGTCGTGCAGCGCGAACCGTTCTAAATAATAGAGGACCGCACTGCCGCTAATTTGCAGGGTCGCCAGCCAAAGCACGAGGCAGACCGTGCCGGCGGCCAAAGTGCGACGCATACGCCACCGAATAGGGTCAAGCTCAGTCACCGCCGCTTGCCCACCGGCTCTATGCGCCAAGCGCAAGCAGGCACGCGTATGCGCAGCCGCACTTCATTTCACACCCCACTCTTCGAGGGTCGCTCCCAGAACTGGTACGGCGGCGCGTGGCGTTTCGACTTCGGTCAAGGTCACGCCGGGTGATCGGCCTCTGGTGAAGATACCGTCAAGATTGCCTGAGGCGACGACAATAAGTCGATCGGCAAGTCCTGCTGTGGCCTCGATGAAAGTGTCGGACAGTTCTCCTCTGCGACGTGCCCCGCCGATATGCATCAGCAACACCCGGATGCCCTTTTTGCGGGCTTCCTGCAGCAGCAGTCTGGCGCGCATGCGTTCCTGATCCAGCGTGACGCCGGCAGCACCCAGGCCCTTGGAACTTGCGCCGACGACGACGATGATCGCTTTCTGCGTGCCTAAGGCTTGCGCCGACAGGCCGGAGTTATAGCCCGGGTCGACCGCCATCCCTTTCATCAAGACCTTGACCAGCATGCCATCCGAAGTCTGACCAACCGAGGTGATCGTCACCTCCTCGGCACCAGCCACTGACGCAAGCACCAGCCCGCCCACGACCATCAGGAACGCACCAATTAGATGTTTCAAGGAGCACCCTCCGCCTTGTTGCTAGGTCGCCATTGCGCAGCGCTAAGGCCCAGCGCAGCACCAGCCCAGCAGCCATGAAAAGCGCAAGAGTCTACCCTTGCCGGATCATGGGACTGGGCCAGGCCGCGGACCGAGCTCACCGCACCGCCAGGCACATCACCGCGCCCGTGCTGCGTTCCAAAACTTTCTTGGAACGCACAAGAAAGCATGACCAGTATCGCGTTCACGCATTGATTGAAAACGGGGCAGTTGCACTACCCCAAACCGATCCACGGTTGTGGAAGGTCTTGTGTAAAGCCTCGTATTTTCTGAGCCTCATGCCCGCAGCACACCGTCTTTTTTGCCTGGTGATTCAATTGCACCAGAGCACAGTGGTATCGGCGTGCGCATCGCACTAGAGTGCGCGGGTGATTTCGACGTAGATGAAGCGACCCACTGCGTCGTGCAAGGCACCGTTAAATCCGTAGTTCGCGGATGTGATCGGAGGCGCCTTGTCGAACAGGTTTCGCGCACCAATGCGAAAAGCGGTATCGCTTAACCAGCCGCCGTCCTTGGCGATGCGGTACTGGGCGAAGGCGTTGGTCGTAGTCCAGCTGGGCACTTCATAGAAATTGCCGTTCACGAGGGCCGTGCCACTGTCGTTATAGGAACCGACGGTGCTTACGCTCATGCCCATCGTCACGGCGCCCTGGTCCCAAGTCAGGTTCGCGCCCCACCGCCAGCGCGGATTACCATCTTGACCCACAAGGTCGCCGGCCTGGGTGATAGTGATGCCCGTACCGAGTTTGCCAGCGGCATTGGCGTCCATCAGCTTTTGCTGGATATCCGAAGGCGACTGGTAATATTTTTCCAACTTGGCCACACTCGCATTCAGACGGAAGCGGCCGTGTTCGGTGCTGCCACTGTCCATGGTGAGGGACGCGTCCCAGCCCTCGAGAGTGCGCGGACCTAAATTGAAGTAATTGTCATTGACGCGATCCAGGGCTCCAACGGTTTGGGTTCCCACCGGCGCCATACGTACCACGCTCGGGTTGGAGCTGCCTGCGAGGCGCAGATAGTAGTCATAGATCAGCTGGTTCTGGGCGCCCAGAATGCCGATTACGCCTGTCGACTTGATTTTCCAAGAATCAAAAGTCGCACCCAGCCACTTGTAGGGCTGCAGGGCCATGCCGATCGAATTGGTCTCCGAATTCTCCGGCTGCAATGCACTGTTACCAGCGCGTACTTCCAAGGTCGACGCTCCCGCGCAGGTAGTGGCATTCAAGCGGCAGGACGCCCAATCGGTACGCGTATTCGAGACCGAGGTGCCATCACTGTAAAACTGCGGCAGATTGGGCGCGCGGAAGCTCTCCGACCAGGAAGTGCGCATGCGAACGCCGCTCATCACTTCCCAAAGTGCGGCCACCTTGGGTTTGGCTACGCCGCCAAAGTCGGAATAGCTTTCGGCGCGGCCGGCGATCTGCAGGTCAAGCGATCGAACGGCCGGTACGGCCATTTCAGGACTGACCAGCGGCACGGCAAGTTCTGCATAGGCCCCAATAACCGAGCGGCTGGCACTAACGTCAGGCGATGCGCTGGCTCCCATGATGTCTGTGTCGTAAGCCCGGCCGGTGACCGAATCGGTGTATTTGATGGTGCCGTCCAAGCGACCATCGCGATCGTCTTGGAAGGATTCCCGGCGCCATTCGACACCCGTAGCCAAGCCAACATTGCCGCTGGGCAGGCGAAAGAGCTCCTGCGTAGTGAAGCGGCCATCCCAGGTAGTCAAGGTCGTGCTGCTGATCCGATGCACTTCCACCAGGAAGGGTGCCATCGTGGAATACGGGTTGGCCGTGCCGTCCCCGATCGAGTAGTTGCCTTGCGTCCCGCCATTAAAGGGGTTGTAGGCATTGGCGGTACTGAGCCCCAACTGCTTTTGGAACAAGGTGTTGCTGATCGCATTGTGGGTGTTGTCATCGGTGCGGGCGCTGGCGTATGACAAGGCACTTTCCCATGCGAACTTGCCGATATCACCGCGCGCGCCCAGCAAGGCTCGTCCCATGGTGTCCGCCACAGTAAAGGTGCGTGGGCCGGTATCGACTGGCCTGTAGTTGGTGATTCGGATCGGCAGGCCCTCGGTCGGCACGCCAGTCAGGTTGGCCAGGCGATTGGGGCTGGTGCTCGGCCCAAAGGGGTTCCAGTAATTGGAAGCGGGGATCGTAATCACCGCGCTTGAGATCGGCGCCGACTGCTCGCGCATGCCATCGAGCTTGGCCTGGTAAAGGCTGGCCTCTCCGAAAAGCTCGCTCTCACCCATGGGCTTACGGAAGCTGGTAAATGCATTGAGTCGCTCCAGCCCGCCGCGAATCGTACGATCGGGATTTTCGTCGTAGCGCAGGGCGCGCTGGGCGGGGTCAGTAGCGCTTGTGAGACCGCCAGCGCGCAAGCACAGCGTGCTGCTATAAACAGTACTCGAGCAAGCAGCGGCGGTGTTGCTAGTGGGCTCTACGTGGAAAACACCAGTCGTCGTCAGGGCTGTCGTGCCCTGACGCACCAGAACCGTCGCGCCCGCTGGCGTCACCGCCGTGAAGCTGCCCCAGGGCGAACTGGTACTACGGTTATCGAAATTGGTGTCGCCCGCCCAGTCGGTACCTGCCATGAGCGGCACCTTGTTCTCGCTGGCAGAGAAAGCACGGTCGCTGGCAAGCAAGGCCGAGCGCTTGGTACCACTGATAAACAGCTGCACATTGCCGCCGTCACTGGTTTCCATGCCGGACTTGAATGAGAGGTTGGATTCGTCCGTACCGTTGGCTTGGCCTTTACGGGCCTGCAGCTTGACACCCTTGAAATCGGTGTCCGTAAGCACATTGACCACACCGGCTACCGCATCCGATCCGTACAGTGCGGCAGCACCGTCACGAAGCACCTCCACTCTATTGACCGCGCCAATCGGGAGCGAATTCGTATTGGCAGTCTGCACGGGGACAAAGTTCTCTGTCTGCGTTCCCGGAGTCAGGATCAGGCGGCGGCCATTGACCAGCACCAAGGTATTACCGGTACCAACACCGCGCAGGTTGATCGAAGCATTGTCACCACGCGCATCGTTCAGATTGCCCGTGGTGCGGGCTTCCTGGAAATTCACATCACCGGCTTGCGGCAACGACCGGAACAGATCATCCCCTGAGACGCTTCCAACGGTCGCGATCTGGGACGCGTCGAGAACAGAAACGGGAAGCGCCTCTTGGAGCCTGGCAATCCGCGAGCCGGTCACCGTCACGGCGTTTATTTGTCCCACTGCACCACCTTGCGATGGGCTGTCAGGTGGCGTCTGGGCCGGGGTCTGGGCTTGCGCTAGGCCATCGACTAAAGAAAGTACCGTGGAGGCTAGGAGGGTGAGCGTTGCGTAACGAATCGTCTTCATGGCTATACGGTGTTATTGAATTGAGGTCGGGCGGCCTAGGTCGCTCGGGCAGATTTCATTTTGGATCAAGAGGCCGGAGCTGAAAAGGCTCTCCCATCGGCCGCACCTTTTTTTTCTTTTATATTTTTTTTGTTTTTCACCGCGCTGATAAGCTCGGTCTGTAGATTCGGCTTGTACACGTGCGTTCTTTTAGGGGGTTGTTTGAAGCGAATATTTATCACCCTGTGGTCTCTCTTGGCGGCAGCCGGGATGGCCTGCGCGCAGACGCCGGTCAATCTCTATGCCCGTGACGCGCAGGGTAAGCAAGGCATTGTCGCGTCGGCCAAACCAGAATCATCCAAAGTAGGCATCGACATCCTGCGCCGGGGCGGCAATGCCATCGATGCAGCCGTTGCTACGGCATTTGCGCTCGGTGTTTTAGAACCCAACGCCTCGGGCGTGGGCGGCGGCGGTTTCGTGATCGTCAAGTTGGTCAACATGAAGGACGCGGTCGTCATTGACTTTCGCGAGTCTGCGCCGGCCGCCGCCAAGGCAGATATGTACCCGATCGGTGAAAACGGCAAGGTGACAAACGCGGCCAACGTGATCGGTGGCCTAGCCTGCGCAGTCCCTGGCGACGTCGCAGGTCTGCTCTATGCGCTGGACACTTATGGCTCGAAGAAGCTGACCCGCGCCCAAGTCATGCAACCGGCCATCGACTGGGCGCGCAAAGGCTTCATCGTCACGCCCAACCTGTCCAAAATCGTTACGGAGGAACTGGGCAAGATCAACAAATTCCCAGCGACCGCCAAGCTTTACACCAATGACGGTCTGCCACTCGAAGCCGGCGACACCATCAAGAACCCGGATCTCGGCGCCACCCTGGAAATGATTGCCCGCAAAGGCAAAGATGGTTTCTACAAGGGCGACATGGCCAAACGCATCGTAGCGGCTGTTCGCGATGCCGGCGGCGTCATCACCGAGGAAGACCTGTCCAACTACCAGATCAAGATTCGTCAGCCAGTCACCGGAACATATCGTGGGTACAGCATCCTATCGACGCCCCCTGCAAGCTCTGGCGGTATCCATGTCATCGAGATGCTCAATATCCTCGAAAATTTCGACATGGCTAAGCTAGGCGATGGCACGCCTGCATCGCTGCACGTATGGAGCGAGGCCATGAAGATGGCCTTCGCCGATCGCGCGAAATACACGGCAGATACCGACTTCGAAAAAGTGCCTCTTGCAGGTCTGACCAGCAAAGCCTACGCAAAAGAGCTGGCCGCAAACATTGACATGAAAAAACCGATGTCCGGCGTCCAGGCCGGCGACCCGTCACGCTATGAATCGGGATCGACCACCAGCCTGTCGGTCATGGACAAACAGGGCAACATGGTCACCATCACCAAGACCATCAACCATTTCTTTGGTTCTGGCGTGATGGTTCCGGGTGCCGGTTTCATCATGAATAATGAAATGGACGACTTCGTGGCCAAGCCCGGATCGGCCAACTCGATCGAACCAGGAAAGCGCCCCTTGTCGTCGATGAGTCCGACCCTGGTGCTGGACCCCCAAGGCAAGCCATTCATGACCATTGGTTCGCCCGGCTCAACACGCATCATCGGTGCAGTAGCAGAGGTCATTTCAAACGTCATCGACCACCAGATGTCCATTCAGCAGGCCGTTATGGCGCCGCGCTTCTTCCGAATGCACTCTGGGGACTACAACCTCGAAGGCCGAGTTTCCATCAACACCAAGAACGCGCTTGAAGCGATGGGACACAAGATTGTGCTCAAAGGCGATTGGGATGCCTTCTTTGGTGGCGTACATGCCGCGCTGTTAGACCGCAACAAGAAGATCCTGTTCGGCGGCGCCGATCCGCGTCGCGACGGCTACGTAGAGGCCTACTGAACCGAGCACCCTTGGAACGCATCCTCTGAGTAGCGCGCGATACCCCCCTCCGGGTCCGGCCAGTGACGGGGCAGAAACGTTCTATTTAAAACCGTTTTACATCGAAGGAGAATTAGCATGAACCACTTATCCATTGCCTTTTGCACGCTGTTGTTCGCAGCGGCGTCCGCCAGTGCACAAACCCTCAACCTCAAGGCACCGGTCGCCGACAAGCCGGCGCTACTGACGTCGTCAGGCCAAAGCGCCGACATCGAGATGGTCAAGGTCCTGCTAGATCGCGCCAAACTGCCGTACAAGATGGATGCCAAGATCGCCGCGCCGGCATTGGCCGGCGCCGGTGCCAAAAGCCTATTGCTGGTGCTTGGCGCGAGTTCCAAGGGACTTGGCGCCGCGGGCATTTCTGCACAGGGTGAAATCGAGCGAACCAATTTGCTGATCGCCGAAGCTAAGAAGCAGGGCATGAAGATCATCGGCCTGCACATTGGCGGCAAAAGTCGGCGCGGCGAAATGTCAGATAAATTCCTGACCGATGCCGTGCCCGCCTGCGATTACGTCATTGTGGTTGGCGAAGCCAATGATGATGGCCTATTTACCAAGCTGACCGGCAGCAAAGTCACGCTCGATACCGTCGAGAAGATCTCCAAGCTTGGGGATCCGCTAGGCAAAGCATTCAAATAGGCTGCAAACCCAAGACCACTGAACCCAGTGTCGCCCGCGGTGTTGGCTCAGCCGCAGTGATGAGCGCCGCCCGGGCAGGCGACCCGACCCCCAGCATTTCCCTCCCGCAATACGGAGTCTCCCCATGACCACTGGACTGCTATTCGTCCTACTGATGGCGATATCGCTCGTCGTCTTCATCGTTGTCGCCAAGTGGCCTGTTTCGCTGAGCCTGGTTGCGACGTCCATCCTCATCCTATTGCTCGCCGGTGACGGCGGCCTCCATATCGATAAGCTGGTCGAAGGCATGTTTGGCTATCTCGACGTGGGCATCGTGCTGATCGCCGCGATGATCTTCATGAAGATCTTGGAGGCCAACGGCATGCTTGCGGAGTTGACCCGCCGCATCATCGTCACCTTTGGGCGTTCGCCGCTCGGACTGCTGGTCGCGCTGACTGTCGTCGTGATGTTTCCGGGAATGATTACCGGATCCTGCACCGCCTCGGTACTGGGTACCGGGGCCATCGTCGCACCGATTCTGGTCGAGATGGGATTGCCTTTGCTGGTTGCCGGCGCCTTCATCTCCAGTGCTTCGGTTTACGGCATGATCGCCCCGCCGGTCAACGTGCTGGTCATGACGATCGGCGGCGGCATCGACCTGCCTTACATCGGCTTTGACCTGCCATTAGCGCTTGTTTCCTTCCCACTGGCTATCTTGACCAGCATCTATCTGGGTCATCGCTACGTGGAAAAAGACAAACTGGCGCGGGTCATCGAACGCAGTCGGGCCGCTGGCGGCGAGGAAGGAATTGTCCAATACCTCCCGCTGCTCGTCGTCTTCATCCTGATGATCGGCCCAAAGGCCTTCCCGCAATGGTTCCCGGACCCGCGGCTGCCGCTAACTTTCCTGATCGGCTCGGCGCTGGCGCTATACACCGGCAAGCGGATCAAGCCTTTAAAGGCCGCGCTTGAAGGCGTCAACGAAATTCTGCCAGTGATAGGCATCCTCTTTGGCGTGGGTATGCTGATCGAAGTCATGACGCTTACCGGAATGCGGGGCGCGATTGTCGTCGGCGCGTTGTCGCTACCGGATGTTCTGATGTTGGCTGGCCTCGCCCTGATTCTGCCCATCTTCGGCGGAGTGTCGGTATACGGCGGCGCCAGCGTGCTGGGCGTCCCATTCGCGCTGGCCATGCTGGGCCAGAACCAAATTATTGTGCTGACGGCCCTTTCACTGATAGGTGCCATGGGCAGCTACATGCCGCCGGTGGCACTGACACCTGTGGTCACCGCCAAGTTGATTGGCGAACCCAGCTACATGAAGATCGCTCGGCTCAGCCTGGTGCCGTCGATCGCGGCCATCCTCGTCGGCCTGATGATGATCGTCTTCGCCAATCCGATCGCACACTTTCTGGGAGTATGACTATGACGCTGACCTATCGATTGATTGTCGTGCTGGCGATTGTCTTGATCACCATGGTGCTGTTCACCCAAAAGAATTTGACCTTAAAGATGAATGCTGGGCTCATCCTCATTCCGCTCGTCATGCGGGCACTAATGATCGTCTGAGTTACGGGAGGACCCCCCATGAATGCACTATTCAAAGACCGCAAGAACCTGGTGGCCTCGGTCGGGGTACTGGCCCTCGTTGTCGCCATCCTGTGCGTGGTGATTCCCCAAGCGCTGACGATGCGCCAACCCGACTTGATCCACCAAGGCCCGGGCGTCACCGAGGTCCGCAAATTGTCGGACTTTTTCGATGGTATCGCCGGAACAAGCGGGGACACCGAGGTCTACGTGCTCGACTCCGGTAAGCCCGGGGCGAGCGCACTCCTTCTTGGCGGAACGCACGCCAATGAACCCGCGGGCTATCTGTCCGCTGTATTGTTCATCGAAAACGCGGTACCCGCGACCGGCAAGCTGTATGTGATACCCACCGCCAACGCCTCGGCGATGAGCCACACCGACTATATGGAAGGCACTCCGCGCAGGTTCGCGATCGACACCCCGGCGGGACCGCGTTCGTTCCGCTATGGGTCGCGCGCAACGAGTCCGGCCGACCAATGGCCCGACCCGGATATCTATGTGCACGCATCCTCGGGACAAAGGTTGTCGGGCTCAGAAACGCGTAACCTCAATCGTGCCTATCCGGGGCGCGTGGATGGCACCTTCACCGAAAAAGTCGCCTTCGCGATTACCAGCTTGATCCGCAAGGAGAAGATCGATATCACCATCGATCTTCACGAGGCCTCGCCCGAATACCCTGTGGTCAACGCCATCGTCGCGCATAACAGGGCGATGAAGATCGCTTCGATCGCCCTGCTCAACCTAGAGATGGACGACATCCCCATCGGCGTAGAGCCGTCGCCAACCAATCTGCGCGGCCTGTCGCACCGCGAATTGGGCGATGCCACCAACACGCTGTCCCTGCTCTTCGAATCGACGAATCCTGCACAGGGCCGCTTGCGTGGGGTCATCAACGAGGCGCTGATCGTGGAGGGCAAGGACGAGATGTATCTGGCGGCGCACAAGCTCGGAAGGCTGTTCGTTCCTTTCGGTCCGCAAGGCGAACCACTCAAGAAGCGCGTCGCCCGCCACATCAGCACGACGCAAGCGGTGTTCGATGCCTATGCCTCCGAGATGCCAGAGCGTCATGTGCTTGTTGGCGCTATGCCGTCCTACCAAGAACTGCTGGACAAGGGGATTGGCCCTTACCTCCAATCACCGAAAACCGCTGCTGGTGCAGCGCCTAGGGCCCCGCAGCAACTCGCTGAGGTGCCAGAACGAAGGGGCCTGGCTCAATGACTTGGGGCTCCGCATCATGAATCAAGCTTATTAGGAGCTGCCTTATGTATACGAATCGGAATCGGATTTATTCCGCGCTCCTTAGGCTCTTCCTCGTCGTCGGCCTTGGTGCAGGTCTTACGGCCTGCACCAGCGATCCTGGCCTGCATAAGGATCTTGCTGCTGTGGCAACCAAGATCCCCCAGGTCAGCGCCAGACATGGGATGGTCGCCTCAGCCCACCCGCTCGCCTCGCAAGCGGGCCTGACGATCCTCAAGGCCGGAGGCAATGCCGTGGATGCAGCGGTGGCCACCGCATTTGCCAACAGCGTTGTCGAACCCAACGCGAACGGTCTCGGTGGCGAGGGGATGATGGTGATCTGGCTTGCCGACCAGCGCAAGGCCGTCGCTATCGACTACCGCTCGATGGCGCCCTTGGCCGACAAAACCGGTCAAAAATGGCCATCGTCGGGCCCGCTGTCAGTGGCAGTACCTGGTACGGTAGCCGGTCTGTGCATGGCACTCGAAAAATATGGAACCAAGAGCCTGCAAGAGGTTATGGCTCCGGCCATCAGGCTCGCAGAGGACGGCTTCGTCATCAGCCCCACCCTTTCGCAAAGTATTGCGGACGACTTCGGCGCCATCAACAAGGAAGCCCCGCTCGCCAAGATCCTTGCACCTGAAGGACTGCCGCTGGAAGCCGGCGAGGTCCTCAAGAATCCGGATCTCGCCAAGAGTTTGCGCAAGATTGCAGCAGGGGGCCGCGACGTGTTCTACAAGGGCGAACTGGCCGATGCGATCGCTAGCGACATGGCGGCAAAAGGGGGACTGATTAGCAAAGCCGACCTCGCGGCCTACCAAGCTATTGAGCGCGATCCGGTGCGCGGGAGCTACCGCGGATTTGACATCCTTTCGGCGCCACCACCTGTTAGCGGACTGACCGTCATCGAGAGCCTCCACATTCTGGAGAACTTCGACTTGGTGAAGCACGCGCCGCTTTCTAAGGCTAACGTCCACCTGATTGCCGAAGCCCTGAAGCGGGGCTTTGCCGACAATGCCGAATACATTGGGGATCCCGCATTCGCCAAAGTCCCCGTGGCAAGGCTGCTATCGAAGGGCTACGCCAAGTCGCTCGCGCAAGACATCCCCCTGGACATAGCGAGCCGTGAAATCAAGGCCGGTGAGCCGAGCAATGAGCATCCGAGCACGACGCACATGTCGACCGCAGACCAAATGGGTAATATGGTTGCACTGACCCAGACAATCTCCGGTTTCTGGGGCGCGCATACGATTCCCGCTGGTACCGGCATCATCCTTAACAACGAGATGCAGAACTGGTCAAGCAAGGGACCCAATACCTACGCCCCCGGCAAACGCATGCGGACCACCATTGCGCCGACGATACTGCTCAAGGACGGACAGGTCTTCGCCTCCCTCGGTACACCCGGTGCCGCCCGAATCATCTCCACTATGGTGATCCTTATTACCAATCTCGTTGATCACGGAATGACCATTCAGCAGGCAATAGAGTCTCCGCGGTTTTACACCCGCGAGTCAGAGAAGAATATTCACCTCGAGTCCCGGATTCCAGGACAAACCCTCGAGGAACTCAAGACAATGGGCTACTCCACGAGCGTAAAGGGAGCGTACGACCTTTTCTTCGGCGGTGCCCAAGGGATCGTCGTCGACCCGAAGCGACACATTTTTACCGGCGGCGCTGATCCGCGCCGCGACGGCGCGGTACTGGGCTATTGATGCACAGCAGGGGAAGCGTCGCCTGCGGCGAGCCCGTCTGACCAGTATCCTCCGATCAGCCTATTCAAAGAGTATTTAAAGACCATGAGAAGACGTACCGCTATATCCCTCATTGGCCTGCCCTTGCTGCACCTGACAGCAGGCTGTGCCGGCGTCCGGTCGTCCGACCAAAAGTCTCCCAACGCTGCGTTCAGGACCGAAATGAAGCCGGGAAGCGGCGTCACGGCCCAGCGCCGGCTCTCGGAGTGGCTGCCCTCGCTCGCCGGAACGCCTGGCGATACCGCAGTTTTCGTCCTGCAGGGCAAGGAGCCGGGGCCCACGGTGTTCGTAGCCGGCGGCACCCACAATATGGAGATGGCGGGGGTCATCGCGGCGGCCATTCTCGTGGAGCGGGCGGTGGTCCAGCGCGGACGCCTCATCGTGGTACCGCGTGCCAACGCCTCTGGCGCAAGCTGGCGCGATCCCAAAGACCTTGGGCCGGGTCAGTACACCTTCGATACGGCGTCCGCCAAGCGCACCTTCGCCGTTGGCACCCGCCTGACGCACCCTTCCCATCAAGGTGAACCCGACCCCTCGAGCTACCTGCACCCGGACTCCCGGGAAAAGCTTCCGGGCTTCGAGATGCGCAATCTCAACCGCGCCCACCCAGGCAAAGCCGATGGCAACCTGACGCAGAGGATGGCCTACGCCTTGACACGGCTGATCGCAAGCGAAGGAGCCACGGTCGCGTTCGACCTCCACGAGGCTGGACCGAGTTCTAGGCTGGCCTGGCTGATCATCGCCAACCCCAAAAATATCGAGCAAGCCGCAAACGCGGCCCTGGACCTGGGCGACCGCGGGATCGATATGCGGATCGAGGCAAGTTCATCCACCTTCCGGGGACTTTCGCACCGCGAGTGGGGCGACGCCACGAAAGCAGCGGCTTACCTGATCGAGACGCCCAATCCGTATCAGGTTTCCTCCTACGACGGTGATCATTTGCTCGACCCGCGGCACGAAGCGGAGTTCCCCCTGTGGATGCGCGTCGGGGGCCACCTCGAAGCCGTCATGGCCATCCTCCATGTGCACAACACGGACGTGGTACCCACGGCGCGTTTTGAGGCCGTCGGCGTACCCAGTCTGGCCGAACTGAAGGCGCGTGGGATTGGCGCCTTCCTGAACTAAGCGCAGTACCAGCGGCGAGATGCAAGACTGGTCCAGACTTCGTGGTGCGCAGGTCCTCGCGTTTGCCCGGTCCGTCGTCGGCGCCAGCCCTGGCGGCCGCGCGGCGGCACCCGAGCTGTTCACCGCGGCCTCGGACGATGGTCCGGCCTTCGCGGAGGCACATGCCTCGATCCTGGCGATCCCCGCTTGGGCCGGGGCCATAGGCGCCATTTTCTTGCGCAAACCGCTGCCATCGATCGAATCCGGCAGGAGTCTCCCAGACCTGCTCGTGGCTTGGATCGAACCCCGGCCCCAGCCGGGGCCAGGCTTTCCGAGCCAACTCGCCCTTGACCTGCCGACAGGGCGCTACGTGATCTCGACCTATGACGGCGAGAAGCGCCTCGCAGTCGGATCAGAAACCGCCTGTGGAACGCCGCTCTTGTGTGGGCCACCGTTCGACGGGGCGGCCTTGGCGGTTCTCGTCCGCCCCTGGCCGGGCCCATGGGATAAAGTTTTGGACAGCGCGGTCCACCGCCAAGCAAGCCGCCAGCCCAAGCCCTTCAGCATGGCATCCCGCCCATGACCACCTTCACCATACTGGCCTGTCTGGGCTATCTGGCCTGGTTGGTTCTCGAAAATCACCTCGCGCGCAAACACAGAAGCGCTATTGGCCATGTCATCCATGTGAACGGCATTCGCGGCAAGTCATCGGTAAGCCGGCTAATCGACGCCGGGTTGCGCGCTGGCGGGTTGCGCGTCCTGAGCAAGACCACCGGCACCTGCCCGACACGCATCGATACAAACGGCGTGGAAATCCCACTCGTGCGTTGGGGCAGGCCCAGCATCAAAGAACAACTGCGCATCCTGCGCCTGGCGGCCCGGCAGCAGGCCGACGTTCTGGTCATTGAATGCATGGCCGTCCTGCCAGCCTATCAAAAAATCAGCGAGGAACGCATGCTGCGATCAGACATCGGCGTGATCACCAACGTGCGCCCCGATCATCTGGACGAGATGGGCGAGACGCTGGATGCCATTGCCGCATCATTGAGCAATACCATCCCCACGGGCGGCAAGCTGTTTACGGCAGACGCCGCCTATGCCGACTTCTTCGCCGAGCGGGCCAAATCCAAAGGGACCTCACTTGTGCTAACCAACAGCGACGACGTCCACGGCCATGCCGTGGATTTCGCCGAGAACCTCGCGCTGGCGCTGGCGGTGTGTCAACACCTGGGTATCGACCGCGCAACGGCGCTCAAGGGCATGGCGCACTACCGCCCCGACCCTGGCGCGTTCAGGGTCGAGCGTTCCGTCGGCAAGTTCGGTAAGCAGCTGGTATTTCTCAATGCTATGGCGGCCAACGATCCGGCATCGGCCGAGAAGATTCTTGACTGGGTGCAGGCGCAGGGGCTGATGGCCTCCGGACGCCGAATGCTGCTGATCAACAACCGCTACGACCGCCCAGCGCGCTTTCGGCAATTCGTCGACTTTGCAGTCCAGCACCAGGACCGCTTCGACGCCTTTGTCGCCGCTGGGGCCGGCCGGCTGCTATTGCGCCGGGCGCTTAGCAAGCGAGGGATTGCGCTGGAGCGGATCACGCGACTAGGAAGCTACGCCGAACTCTGCGCGCTGGAGCATGATGCGGTAGTTTTCGCCGTGGGCAACATCGTCGGCTCGGGGCAAGCCCGCTGGGGGGCGCACCCACACACCGGTATTTCACATGTCTGACGAACTGATCATCTTTGGCGTGTTGGCCAGCATGGTCTTCCTCGAACTCACCCAAATTTCGCCGGGCGGGATCATCGTCCCCGGGTATATCGCCCTGTTGCTCGACGATCCAGTGCGCGTGGCCATCACGATCGCACTTAGCATGGTCACCTGGGGCGTGGTCCGGCTGTTGTCCGAGGTGGTCATCTTGTTCGGCCGGCGCCATTTTGCAGTGTGCGTGGTGGTCAGTTTCCTGTTGCGCTACCTGACCGGACTGGCCGCCTCCGAGGCCAACCTACCGGTAAGTACGGCACTGGTCATCGGATACCTGGTGCCCGGCATTCTGGCCCACGAAATCGATCGCCAGGGTGCGGTGAAAACACTGTCGTCCATGCTAGTGGTGGCGGTGGCGCTGAAGCTGGTGGTCCTGGCGTTTGTCACATCCGGATACCCGTAAGTTCCAGCATGGCCACATGGACTCAAGGCTTTGAACGACGCGATGGACTATTGATCGCTGCGGCGGTAACACTCTATGTGGGGTACCTGTGTCTCGGGCATTTCAGTTCGGAGTCCCCATCGCCATGGTACGAAAAAAAATTAGCGGCATCACGCCTGGCGCAACAGGGAATGGCTGCCGTCAAACGCGAAAAGCGTGCACGCGGCATCTCGATCGATCGTGTCTCCGACGTCAACGAAACAGGAATGATAGGGATTCGCTACAGCGGCATGACGACGACCCTGGGCGTGCTCGAAGCCAAGCGAACTTCGACGCAGCCGGATTTTGCGGCGCTTGCCGTCGATCTCCTGCAGCAATGTGGCGCGCAGGACGGCGATCGCATCGCCGTGAACCTATCTGGATCGTTTCCGGCCCTCGGAATTTCCGTCCTGAGTGCGGCGCAGGTCATGCACCTGCGCGCCGTCGTGATTGCCTCGCTCGGCGCTTCGATGTGGGGCGCTAACGACCCTCGCTTTACCTGGTTGGACATGGTCCAGGCCATCCACGATACAACAGAGATCCGCACCCAGATGGCAGCAGTTTCGCTCGGCGGCGCCGGCGATGCCGGCCATGATATGGACGACGAAATCCGCGAGCAGCTTCGAGCCCACATCAAGGCCAGCGCGATTCCATTGATCGAGGAGGTAGATTTTGAAAGCAACATCGCACAGCGAATGGCGCTGTATCTTGCCGGCGGCACCCCGGTCTGCTTTGTCAACGTCGGCGGGAACCTCGCTTCGGGTGGTGCGAAAGGCGACTATGGCGCGCTGCATCCAGGCCTCATCGGCTCCCAGGCTGCGTCTTCAGCAGGAACCGCCGGACTGATCGGTGCATTTCTTGAGCGCAAGGTTCCTGTCATTCACCTGCTCGACATGAAGGCATTGGCATTGTTGGCCGGTTTGCCCTACGACCCGGTACCGGTTCCCGAACCCGGCAGCGGCGGCATCTTCCGCTCCCAACATTACAACCGCGCTTACATCATCGCACTGCTGGCCGTGGCCGCATCCTTGCTAGCGGCCTACGTTGGGATGGGGCGGCCGCGCAAGATAGTGTCGCCGATGCGCTAGCGAAAACGCAAGGCGAAGTGGCTGCGGTATTGAACCGCTTTTTTATTAAAGCGCGAGTTTCTATACTCGTTTGATCAACCTGGAGTCGTGATGGATGTGTGTGTTTTAGGGGCTGGCATCGTGGGCCTGGCCTGCGCGTATGAACTCGACCGCCAAGGCGCGCAGGTGACCGTAGTCGATAGGGCGACGCCGGGCGCGGGCGCTAGCGGTGGCAATGGCGCTCAGTTGAGTTACAGCTATGTGCAGCCGCTGGCAGATGGCTCGATCTGGGGGCAGTTGCCCAAGCTCTTTCTGTCCAGTGACTCGCCGCTCAAATTTCGCCCGCAGTGGGACCTGGCGCAATGGCGCTGGGGCCTGGCATTCTTGCAGGCCTGCAATGCACAGGCCTCGTCGCGCACTACGGCCAAGTTGCTGGACTTGGCAGCGCTGAGCCGTGCCGGCCTGGACCGCATGCGCGCGGCACACCAGCCGGACTGCGACTTCTCCAGCACCGGGAAGTTAGTGCTCTACCCTCATGCCAAGGCCTTCGCTGCCGCGCAGAAGCAGATGGACTTGCAAAGGGCATTGGGAAGCGAACAGTCTGCCCTGAGCGCCCAGGAAAGTTGCGAACTGGAGCCGTCGCTGGCCGCCTACCGCCAAAACATTGCGGGCGCTATTTACACCGCATCCGAGTGCGCGGTGGACTGCCTCAAGCTGTGCCAGGAATTGGAGCGCATTTTGCGCGCCCGCGGAGTGCGATTTTTGCTTGGAAAGCCGGTCACCACGCTGGAGACCCGGCAGCAGCGCATCGTGGCCGCACGCACAGACACCCACACCATCGAGGCCAGCCAATTTGTATTGGCGCTGGGTAGCGAGAGCCCGCGCCTGGCACGCAGCGTAGGCGTACGCCTACCGGTGTATCCCATCAAGGGCTACAGCATCACGCTGGATATTGCGCAGGTCTGGGCGCATGCAGCGCCCCGCATTAACGTGACGGACATTGCCCGCAAGGTGGTATTTGCCCGCATTGGTTCGCGATTGCGGGTGGCCGGCATGGCCGAATTGGTTGGCCATAACCTCCTAGTGCGGCCTAAGGCAATTGAAAGCCTTCAGCACAGCACACGCGCCCTATTCCCTACCTTGGAAGTTGGCAATGCCGATCTACCCTGGACGGGCTTGCGCCCGGCGACTCCCACCGGGCTGCCCATAGTGGGCGTGCCGCAGGGCGGACCACACAACCTGGTCGTCAACACGGGCCATGGCGCGCTGGGGCTGACGCTGGCGTTTGGCACAGCGCAGCAGGTGGCGCAGCAACTGCTGAAAACGCCCGCGCCCTAAATGCAAAAGACCAAGCGATACTGCGGATTGAAAAGGCCGCGCGAAGGTGCCATAGGCAGATTGGCTATAGCGTGGCCGCTAGCGCTTACCTAAAGGCTCGGTGACTGCAGCACAAAGCTGTCCGCACTGGCTTTGGGCCAGTGGTGCTGGTAGACCATGGGCAGGCCGTCCAAGGTGTCTTTGAGCAAACTGCCTTCGGGGATTTCACGCAGCAAGGCATGGGCCAGGCTGTCCACCGTGTGGTCGCCGGTGCGGCGCACGATATGGTGGGCGTTGATCTCGTTAGGGTGTTGCACCCCGGCCGCTTGCACCAGCTCTTTGAGGGCATGCAAAGTATTTTGGTGGAAGTGATAGACACGTTCGGCTTTGTCGCCTACCACCAGCGCCTGCTGGCGCAGCGGGTCTTGCGTGGTCACGCCGGTCGGGCAGTGGCCGGAGTGACAGGTCTGCGCCTGTATGCAACCAATGGCAAACATAAAGCCGCGCGCGCTATTGCACCAGTTGGCACCCAGTGCCATCAGGCGCGCAATATCAAAGGCGCTGACCACTTTGCCGGCGCAACCAATCATGATCTGTGAACGCAGCCCGGCGCCGCGCAAACTGTTGTGTACCAGGATCAAGCCCTCTTGCAAAGGCGAGCCCACGTGGTCAATAAATTCCAAGGGCGCCGCGCCGGTGCCGCCCTCGGTGCCATCGACCACAATAAAGTCCGGCGTGATGCCGGTTTGCAGCATGGCCTTGACCATGGCAAACCATTCCCAGGGGTGGCCGATACAGAGCTTAAAGCCCGTGGGTTTTCCGCCCGAGAGTTCGCGCAAGCGCGCCACAAAATGCATCAACTCCACCGGCGTTCCAAAGGCGCTGTGCGACGCCGGCGATACGCAGTCCACCCCCACTGGCACGCCCCGCGCCTCGGCAATTTCCGGCGTCACCTTGGGGCCGGGTAGCACACCGCCATGGCCGGGCTTGGCGCCCTGGCTGAGCTTGATTTCAATCATCTTGACCTGCGGGTCGCGCGCATTGTTTTTGAATTTGTCGGCGTTAAACGTGCCGTCCTCATTGCGACAACCAAAATAGCCCGAAGCCACTTCCCAAATCAGGTCGCCACCGTGCTTGCGGTGGTGTACCGAGATAGAGCCTTCGCCCGTATCGTGCGCAAAACCGCCGCGCTTGGCACCGGCGTTGAGCGCGCTGATGGCATTGGCGCTGAGCGCGCCAAAACTCATGGCCGAAATATTGAACACGCTGGCGCTATAAGGCTGCGCCGTATCGGGACCGATGGTGATGCGAAAGTCATGCGAGGCCAGCGCGCTGGGGGCCACCGAATGCGTCATCCATTCATGGCCGGTGGCATGGGTATCGAGTTGCGTGCCAAAAGGCCGCTTGTCCGAATCGCCTTTGGAGCGCTGGTAGACCAGCGAGCGTTGCGCCCGCGAAAAAGGGGTTGCCTCGTTGTCGCTCTCTATGAAGTACTGCCGGATTTCAGGACGAATAAATTCGAGCAAAAACCGCATATGCCCAATGACCGGGTAATTGCGCAAAACGGCGCGCTTGGATTGCCACAAATCATGAAAACCCGTGCCCACCAGATAGGCAAACACCAAGACGGGAAGCACATAGCCGCCGCCGACCCAAGCCAGCAAAGACCAGAGTAAACCGATGGCGCACAGCGTAAAAGCTAGATAGCGCATAGGGAACACCGAATGAAAGAAATTCAGCACAGCAGTGGCTCCTTGTCAAACACCTGTCGGCACGCCTCCCTGCCCGAACCATACCATCAGCGCAAGACTGGCCATAGTGGCGGCGATGAAGCCGTCGAGCAAGCGCCAGGCCATTGGCCTGGCAAACACCGGACGCAGCAAACGCGCACCAAAACCCAGGGCGGCAAACCAGCATAGGCTGGCGCTGGCCGCGCCCAGACCAAACCACCAGCGCCCGGCCTCGCCGCGCTGCGTCGCCACGGCGCCCAGCAGCACCACCGCATCCAAATACACATGCGGGTTGAGAAAAGTAAAACCAAAACACGTAGCCAAGGCCGCGGGCAAGGACAGGCCAGGTGCATCCATCGGCAACAAAGCTGCCGGATGCAGCGCGCGCCGCGCCGCAAACAGTGCATAGGCCGCCAAAAACACCGCGCCGCCGATACGGGCCGCTTCCAGTGCCTCGGGGTACTGCTGCACCAGCGCACCGCCGCCGGCAACTCCAGCGATGATGAGCAGGGCATCGGACAGCGCGCAAAAAACCACCAGCGCCAGCACATGCTGGCGCACGATGCCCTGGCGCAAAACAAAAGCGTTTTGCGAGCCGATCGCCACAATCAAAGCCAGGCTGGTGGCAAACCCCGCAATAACGTCATGCATGCTGGAAAGCTGTTCTGTGCATGTGGTGTGGGCAAACAGGTATGGCGTGACCATCGGTAAAACGGCGGCTTGCCCAAGCACTTGGCAAAGTCTGGCAAAAGTTCGCCATCACAAGAAGCGCAGCAGCGCGCCGACCCATACCGCATGAATGTCAGACCGCATTGTTAGCCCACCGGCGCCGCTTGCGCCAAGGACAAGAGCACGGCCAAGCTATGCTGTACGGTGGCGCTGCGCACCTGGGCGCGGTCTCCGTCAAAGCGCTGCATTTCGCTACGCACGCCGCCCGGCGTGGCCCAGGCAAACCAGACCGTGCCTACCGGCTTGTCCGCACTACCGCCGCCCGGCCCGGCAATACCGGTCACGGCCAGCGCACACTGCGCTTTAGAGTGCTGCAAAGCCCCTTGCGCCATGGCACGGGCTACCGGCTCGCTGACCGCGCCGTGGCGCGCAATCAGGGCCGCGTCCACGTCCAGCAATTCGGTCTTGGCGGCATTGGAATAGCTGACAAAACCGCGCTCGAACCAGTTGCTAGAACCGGCCAGGTCGGTACAGGCTGCAGCAATCAGGCCCCCGGTGCAGCTCTCCGCGGTGGCCAGCATCCAGCCACGTGCCAACAGCGCAGCGGCTACGTCCTCTACCAGGCGCGCCATACCGCCATCACCAGCAGGGTGCAGCCCGCGGCCACCAGGTCATCGAGCATGATGCCCCACCCGGCTTTGGCCCAGGGCCAGCGCTCGCTGTGTACATCGATGCCATGAAACAAGGCATCGGCCCAGCCCACCGGCCCGGGCTTGACCGCATCAAAAAACCTAAAAAGAACAAAAGCCACCGCCTGGGCCGCAAAGCTGGCTGGCGTCAAGACCCACAGCACCAACCAAAAGGCCACCACCTCGTCCCAGACAATGCTGCCGGGATCGAGCACACCCATATTGCGCGCGGTGACCGCACACGCCCACCAGCCCAGGAGCGTGGAGGCCAACAGCGTATAGCCCCACAGCGTATCGCTCATCCAAGGCGTCAGGCACCAAAACGTCAGCCAAGCCCAGAGCGTGCCAAAGGTACCCGGCGCGATGCGTGCCAGGCCCGAACCAAAGCCCATCGCAAACACATGGGCTGGGTGCGACAACATAAAGGCAGAGGTAGGCCGCGCTGCAAAACGGCTGGCACCCGCACCCGTGGGGAACAAAGTCTCAGGTGCAGGCATGGACTCAACAGCAGGTGCTAGCGACCAGTCTCAGGACAGTGTGGCCAGGTAAGTTTCTAACTTGGCAAAGGTACCGATCCACCCTTGACGCATGCTCTCGTGGCTGGCATCAAAAATAGCGATCTCTTCGGGCGTAGCTTCAAAGGGGAGCCATTCCAGCTGCAAGCTGCTGCCGCTGCCTTCCTCCGTTAAGGTGCTGTTGGCCATGGTACGCAGTGGCCAGCTAGGCGCCATGGGATGGCGGGTGATACCGCCTTCCCGGTCGGAAAAATGCTGTATCAAAGACAGGCGCCGTGGTGCCTCTATGCCTAAAAATTCCCACTTGCCCCACATTTGCGTGCCATCGGGTGCCTGCAGTGCATGCAAAAACACACCGCCCACGCGAAACTCCATGTCATAGGCCGGCATGGTGAAGCCTTGCGGTCCCATCCATTTGCACAAATGCTCAGGCTGGGTGTATACCGCCCATAGGGTGTCGCGCGAGACGGTAAAACTGTGTGAAATGCGAAATGGCGTCGACATGGTGTTTCCTTCCAACAATGTTTATGGCAATGCAAGCGCGGCTGCGAAATGGTCAAAGGCGGCAAAATCGTGAGGCACTGCATGCCCTGCGGCATCGACCAGGCGCAGGCCCGGCGCAGCCTCTATGGTAGCGACTCGGGTCAGGGGCAGGCCCAAGGTGTCCGAGAGCGCAGCCAAAGTGCTGCGCTGCGCTAGCGGCGCAGTGAACACCAGCTCATAATCATCACCCCCGGCCAGCACGCATTGCATGGCGGTGCGCGCCCCCATATCGCTGTCAAACTGCGCTGTACCGCCGGCATAGGCCTGCCGAGCGGCGAGCAAGGGCAATACCTTGTCCACCTCCAAGCGGGCCCCGCAATGGGAACGCGCAAGAATGTGGCCCAAGTCGCCCAGCAAACCGTCGCTGATATCGGCACAGGCGCTGGCGATGCCCCGCAAAGCCTGGCCCAAAGCCACCCGCGGCGTGGGTTGCTCCAGCCGCGCTCGCGCTGAGGGCAATAGCTCCGCGGGGAGCGTGAGCCGCCCTTGCAAAGCCAGCAAAGCCAGGGCCGCATCGCCCAGGCTGCCACTGACATACACCTCGTCCCCCGGCTGCGCACCGCTGCGCAGCAAAGCCTGCGTGGGGATCGGCAGCGCAGCCGCATCGGCCGGGACTTCGCCGTACACCGTGATGCAAACCGTCAAGGGTCCGCGCGTGGTATCGCCTCCGATGAGTTCGCAGCCATGGGCATCGGCCAAGGCCAAGAGGCCTTTGGCAAAGGGCGCCAGCCATGCGTCTTCTGCCTGCGGCAATGCCAGCGCCAAACTAAAGGCCAGGGGACGGGCGCCGCAAGCGGCCAAATCGCTCAAGTTGACCGCGAGGCATTTATGTCCGAGTAAAAAAGGATCCACGTCCGCAAAGAAATGCCGGCCTGCAACCAACATGTCGGTGGAGATGGCCAGTTGCATGCCCGGCGCAATTTGCAGCAAGGCGCAATCATCGCCCACGCCCAGCACCGCCTTGCGCGCGGGGCGCGTGAAGTAGCGCGCTATTAGTTCAAACTCGCCCGGCACGCGGCGCCTTAATGCAAGGTGCGCGCACCACTGCCCGGCCCGGCACTAAGTGCATCGAGCACAAACATGGGAATGTCCACCTCAAATTTTTCCCCGTCTTCGGCAACGCAAAAAAAGCTGCCATGCATGGTGCCCGTGGGGGTGCGCAAGCGCGTGCCGCTGGTGTACTCAAACGCCTCACCCGGTTGCAGCAAAGGCTGCTGGCCGATCACGCCCAGGCCTTTGACTTTTTCGGTATGGCCGTTGGCGTCGTTCACATTCCAACTGCGCGAGATCAGCTGCGCTGCTATCTTGCCCGTGTTGGTGATGGTGATGGTGTAGGCAAACACATACAAAGCATTTTGCGGCGCCGACTGCTGCGGCAAATACTGTGGAATTACTTCCACACGGAACTGGTAAGCGGAGCTGGGTTTGGACATAAGCGGATGCTAACGCGCAAAATCGGGTATGTTTGACCCCCACACCTGAATAAGCCTCATTTTTCAAAGACGAAGCGAATGTGACCATGAATTTCCGCATTGCCCCCTCTATTTTGTCCGCCGACTTTGCCCGCCTGGGCGAGGAGGTAAAAAGCGTCATCGCCGCCGGAGCCGACTGGATCCACTTTGACGTGATGGACAACCATTACGTGCCCAATCTCACCTTCGGACCCATGATTTGCCAGGCGCTCAAGCCGCATGCGCACACCGCAGCGGGCACGCCGGTACCAATCGATGTACACCTGATGATTTCGCCGGTCGATGCCCTAGCCGCCGCCTTTGCCGATGCGGGGGCCGATCTGGTTAGCTTTCACCCTGACGCCTCCACCCATGTCCACCGCAGCATCCAGGCACTCAAAGCCAAAGGCGTGAAAGCCGGGCTGGTGTTCAACCCAGCAGAGCCGCTAGACGTGCTGGACTGGGTGATAGAGGATATTGACCTGGTCCTCATCATGAGCGTCAACCCCGGCTTCGGCGGCCAGGGCTTTATCGATTCGGCGCTGCGCAAAATCGAAGCCGTGCGTCAACGCATAGACGCTTGCGGCAAGGACATACGCCTGGAAGTCGATGGCGGCATCAAAACCGACAACATCCGCCGCGTGGCCGATGCCGGCGCCGATACCTTTGTGGCGGGCAGCGCCATCTTTGGCAAGCCGGACTACAAAGCCGTTATCGACCAAATGCGCAGCGCCTTGGCCGCTTGAAGTAGCCCGCCAGCCTTGGGGGGGGCTTAGCGCACCAGCTGGTTCATCTGGATGATGGGCAGCAACACAGCCAGCACGATCAGCATCACCAGCAAGCCCATCAAGACGATGAGCAAAGGCTCCAGCAATGTCGCCAGTTGCATGGCACGGCGTTGCACTTCGCTGCTGAGTTGGCTGGCGGCGCGCTGCAACATCAGCGGCAATTGACCGGTTTGTTCGCCCAAGCGCGCAAACATCGACAGCAAACCGGGAAAGCGTTTTTTCTGCGCCAAGGCCGAAGCCAAAGGCGCACCTTCGCGCACAGCCACCAAAGCGTCTTGCGCATCGCGGCGCATGGCCTGGTTGCTCAAGGTGTCCGAGGCGGCTTGCAAGGCTTTGAGAATCGGCACCCCCGCCGCTGCCAACATCGCGAGCGTGCTGGCAAAGCGCGCGGCGTTATAGCTGCGCGAAAGACGTCCGATGATGGGCAAACCCAGCCAAGCGGCATCAAAGCGGTAACGCAAGTCTGGCGCGCGCAAGGCCCAGCGCGCAGCGACTATCCCCGCAGCCAGGCTCACCAGCATCAGCCAGCCATAGCTGCGAACGATCTCGCTAAAGCCCAACATCAACACCGTTAAAAACGGCAAGGCGCGTTTGCTGCCAGCAAAAACACTGGCCACTTGCGGCACCACATAAGTCACCAAAAACAACACAATGGCCATCGCCACCAAGCTGACGATGGCCGGGTACAAAGCAGCACCCAATAACTTGGCGTTGAGCACTTGCTGGTCTTCCAGGTCTTGCGCCAAATGCTCCAGCACCAGCCCCAAATTCCCGCTTTGCTCGCCTGCGCCAACCACCGCCACATAGATGGCAGAAAACTCGCGCGGGTGCTGTGACAGTGCCCGCGCAAAGGTGCTGCCGCTATTGACCTCGGCTCGCAAATCGGCCACCAGGTTGCGCTCGACATCGCGTTCGGCTTCACTACTCAAAGAGGCCAAGGCGCGTTCTAGCGGTAGGCCCGAGACCACCAGGCCGGCCAACTGCCGTGTCCACACCGACAGGGCTTGGGCACCCAACACGCGCCGGCTCAACATCGCCCCGGCACTTCCGGTTTTGACCGCTTGCACCGCCTCCACACTGAGCGGCACCAGCCCCTGCGTGCGCAACTGGGTGCGGGCTGATTTCGCCGAGTCCGCCTCCAAGGTGCCCTTGCGGGTTTGACCGTCGGCACTTAAGGCTTCGAAAGCGTAGGCGGGCATGGTGGAGCGCTAGCGATGTGGTGGTGTGCTGGTGCGAGGCGCTTAGCGCTCAGTCCCGCGTCACGCGCAGCAGCTCTTCGCGTGTGGTGATACCGGCATCGACCAAGCGCTGGCCGTCCTCGCGCATCAGCACCATGCCGCTGGCCAATGCCGCCTGGCGGATATCAGCCTCGGAAGCTTGGCTGTGAATTTGGGCGCGGATCGCATCGTCGGTGAGCAGTAACTCAAACACGCCGGTGCGCCCGGCGTAACCGGTATGCCCGCAAACAGCACATCCGGCACCTGCGCAGGCGGTGCAGCGCTTGCGTACCAGGCGCTGTGCCAACACACCCAGCAGCGAGGAACTGAGGAGGAAGGGCTCCACGCCCATATCGGTAAGCCGGGTGACGGCGCTGGCCGCATCGTTGGTGTGCAAAGTCGCCAGCACCAGATGGCCCGTCAGCGAGGCTTGAATCGCAATTTGCGCGGTTTCAAAATCACGGATTTCTCCGATCATGATCACGTCTGGGTCCTGGCGCAAGATGGCGCGCAAGGCCTTGGCAAAAGTCAGGTCGATTTTGGCGTTGACCTGGGTCTGGCCCACACCGGGCAATTCGTACTCAATCGGATCTTCCACCGTCATGATGTTGCTGCCCTGGGTATCCAAGCGTTGCAAGCCGGCGTAAAGCGTGGTGGTCTTGCCCGAACCCGTGGGGCCGGTCACCAAAATAATGCCGTGCGGTTGCGCCAGCAGTTGGCTGAAACGCGCCAACACATCGCCCTGCATACCCACCGATTCGAGGCTGAGTTTGCTTTCACTCTTGTCCAAGAGACGCAATACCGCGCGTTCGCCGTGGGCGCTGGGCAAGGTGCTAACGCGCACGTCCACCGCGCGGGTACCTATGCGTAGCGAGATGCGGCCATCCTGCGGCAAGCGGCGCTCGGCAATGTCCAGCTCGGCCATGATCTTCAAGCGCGAAATCAGCGCCGCATGCAAGGCACGGTTGGGCTGCACCACTTCACGCAAATTGCCATCGACCCGAAAACGCACCACCGAATGGCGCTCGAAGGCTTCGATATGGATGTCACTGGCACCGTCGCGCGCGGCCTGGGTCAACAAGGCATTGAGCATGCGAATGATGGGCGCATCGTCCGAGGTTTCCAGCAAGTCTTCGATGGCCGGCAGGTCTTGCATCATGCGCGTCAGGTCGGCCTCGCCCTCCACTTCACTCACGACTGCGGCCGCGCTGGATTCGCCTTGCGCATAGGCAGCGCTGATACGCTGTACCAGGTCGGGGGCGCTGTGGTTCTGCACCATGGCCACCGGGTATTTGCGCATCACCTCACTCAAGCCGCCGGGCAGCGAGGCGGCGTGCACATGCAGCGTGAGCTGGTTACCCACATCCTCCAGCAGCACTTGCTGGGTGCGCGCAAACGCGTAAGGCAGGGGGTAGCGCATATCAGTTTTTGGCGGGCAGCGCTGGCAGCAGCGGGCCTTCGTTGATCGGCGTGGTCTGGCTGGGCGCCGGTTGCGCCTCTTTCATACCGCCGAGCATTTGCTCATAGCGCTCCATGGACAGGCGGTCGCTGGACGCGGCATCTCGCACCACCACCGGCCGCAAAAACACCATCAAGTTCGATTTTTTTCGGGTGCGCGAATTGCTCTTGAACAAGCTGCCAAAGAACGGTAAATCGCCCAGGCCCGGAATCTTGTCGTTGTTGCCGGTGAAGTTATCCTGCAACAAGCCACCGAGCACCACTACCGAGCCGTCATCAACCAATACATTCGATTCGATGGTGCGCTTGTTGGTGGTAGGCCCGTTCGCGCTGGATGCGGAGCTGCTATCGACGGCCGAGACCTCTTGGTAAATGGTGAGCTTGACGGTGCCGTTAGCGCTGATTTGCGGCTTGACTTTGAGCGTCAAACCGACGTCTTTGCGTTCAATGGTTTGGAAAGGATTGACTGCGCCATTGCCGGTGCCGGTATTGGTGAACTGGCCGGTGACGAAGGGCACGTTTTGCGCGATCACGATCTTGGCTTCTTCATTGTCCAAGGTGAGCAAATTAGGTGTGGACAGCACATTGCCCGAACCCGAGCTCTCCAGAAAACGCGCCAGCGCGCCCAGAACGTATTTGCCGTCGTATTGCGTGGCGATACCCAGGTTCAAACCCGGCTTGGGCAGTGCCGTACCCGCCGCAGCGCCCGCCGCCAAACTAATGAGATTGGCGCCGCCCGAGCCAAAGTTGGTGCCCAGCACGCCCACGGTGCCATCGCCCACCTTGCCCAATACGCCCTGCCACTGCACGCCAAAGTCGGCCGCTTTATCGGAGCTGACTTCGGCAATCAGGCTTTCGATAAACACCTGGGCGCGGCGTCCGTCCAGCATGTCAATCACTTCGCGTAACTGGCGGTACTGCGGGTCCGGCGCGGTGATGATGAGCGAGTTGGTGGCCACATCGGCCTGCACCTGACCTCCTGTAGTGGCCGCCGAGGGGCCACCTGCACCGGGTGCTGCGCCCCCGCCCCCAGGCGCAGTTTGTGCACCGGCGCTGCCCGCGCTCATGGCGGCACGCAGGGTCGCAGCCAGCTTGGTGGCATCGGCATTCTTGAGACTGACGACCCGCAAAATACCGGCCTCGCCATTGCCCTGGTTGGACGCGCGATCGAGCTTTTCGACCAAGGATTTGATTTGCGCCATGCGCGCGCTGTTGGCTGCACGCACCAGCAGCGCATTGCTGCGCGCCTCGGCAATCACCGTGGTCTTGAAGCCGCCATCGGCCGCCGCACCCGGCGCTGCCCCTGCCACGCCGCCAGACTCTAGCAAGCGCGTGACCAAAGGCGCCACATCCACCGCGATGGCGTTCTTCAGTTCAATCACTTCCACCTCGGTGGCGTTGCTGACATCGAGCGCCGCGATGATGCGCGCGATGCGGCGCAAATTGTCCGCGTAGTCGGTAATGACCAGGGAGTTATTCACCGGGTTGGCGTTGATGGTGTTGTTGGGGCTAATGAGCGGGCGCAGTATGGTCACCAAGTTGTTGGCTGACTCAAAATTGAGCTTGAATATCTGCGTGCTGATTTGCGCGCCAGGCGCGCCCTTAGGCGCGCTCTCATTGGTTTCTACCGCAGCGCTTTGCAACTTGGCGTCGGCCTCGGGCACTACCTTGAACAAGCCTGCCGACTCCACCATGGTGTAACCCTGCATACGCAAGCTGGTCAGGAACTGCGCCATGGCCACTTGCGGGCTGACCGATTTTTCACTCACCAAATTGATCTGGCCTTTGACACGGGGATCGACCACCACGTTCATACCTGAAATCACGCCCATGGTGCGGGCCACGGCCTCGATATCGGCCGCATTGAAATTGAGGGTGATGTGATCGCCGCGTTTGTAGGTCGCATCCGGCTTGGCCGCGGCAGATGCAGCCGAAGCCGGGGCCACGCTTTGCGCATACGCTGGCACCAGGCATGCGCAGCACAGCAGCAGGCCCAGGGCCGCTGAAAGACCGGACGTTTTGAAATGCGCAAATACTGTCATGAAATTTCAACCCAGTTTGATAATCGAACGCGCACCTTTGCGCTGCCCAATGATGTTCAGGAGATTGGCCAGCGCCTCCTCGCGGTCGGGCGCGGCACTGGCCTCGCCCTCAAAACGCCATCGGCCACCGGACCACTGGCCGCTGCCTTGCAATTGCAAACCGCCGCGCAGCGTGCTCAATTCCAAGGGCGAGGACGAGCCGTCCTGCAAACGCAAGCGGTAGCTGCCCATGGGCCGCAACGTAGACAGGCGTGAGGCCATGTCCAGCGCGTCAATTTGCAACGCCCCTTGCCACGTCCAGCGCCCGGCCGCCCATTGCACCACAAAGGCCGTGCTTTGCAGGAGTAACTGGCCTTCGGGGCGGATGGTATTCCAGGGCGTGCCCAAACCCGCCAGCCATTGCGCAGACCAATGCGACTGGCGGTCTGCCAGTTGCAAGCGTGCGCCACTCCAAGACGGCAAGATATGGACTTGCAAACCTTCGGGGGTGCAGCAATCCGCATGCAGCTCCAGGTCCAAGGCTCCCAGGGCCGGCAACAAGCGCCAATGCAGTCTGCCAGGCAAGACGCTGACATCCTTGCTGCCTTGCCCGCCGTGCAAGCTGAGCTGACCCGAGCCCGCCCAGACAGTGCCTTGCGCATCCGACAGCCGCACGCGTCCTTCGCTGGCATGCTCCACTTGCACCGCCAGCCAGCGCGCCGGTGCAAACAAGAGCAGCGCCAGACACAGGCCGGCCAGGCATCCGGCTACCGTCCAAGTCCACGGAGCCTGGTGGCCCGGGGCAGCGACGAATGCGGAAGGTGTGTGTGCCATGGTGCTGCGCGGTTCTTCAGGGTGCGCCTGGCGCAGGCAGTATCAAAACCAGGGTCCCTGACCACAAACCTGCGGCCTGAGAGAAGTGCATTTCCAGGGTGCTGGTGTGTGCCATCAGGCGCGCCTGCTCCAGATAGTGCGCCAGCGCATCGGGCCGTGCGTCTTTGAAGCTGATGGTGGCACGCTCGGCCAGCACCACCATGCGCGCATTTTTGTCCAAGCCACTCAAGGCATTTTGCAACACCGCTTTGGCATCGACCGATGCGGCCGGTGCCTGGGCGCGCAAGGCCTGCGCCTGTGCCTGTAATTGCACAACTTGTTCGTACTGGGCGCGCACTACCGGCGCTTGGGTACGCGCCGTATGGATGCCCACCCAGGCCGGACGCAGCGCGATAAACCACAGCGCCGCCAGCAGCAAAACACTGATTGCCATGCGCACCAAGGTTTGCTCGCGCGCACTGGCTTGCGACCATCGAGCTTGCCACGCATTGCGCAGTGCGTGCATCATGGCGCGCCCTTTGCGCGCATCGTCAAGCTCGCGCCTTGGGCCTGCAACTGGTAACCGCGCGCCTGCATGGCGCGGGTCAATTCGGCCAATGCGTCTTTGCTCAGTGGCAAGCCTTCGATCTTGAGTTCAGCACCCTGGTAGTGCACAGACGTGGGCACCGCCGGGAAGCTGGCCGTTTGCAGCAGCACACTGAGCATGACCTCTGCATCGTCTTGCGCCACCTGCCCGCTGCGCTGGCGCAGCTGATCGACTTCACGCTGCATTTGCACAGGTGCGTCCACGACCACTTGCACCTTGGGAAAAGTGCTGGTGAAAGCCGCTTGCATGGCACGGCGCTCTTGGTTTACCGCAGCTTGCTGCTGGTAGGCATACAAATTGAGGCCGAGTACCTGCACCAGCAACAAAGCCCAAAGGCCCCAGCGCACCGGGCGCCAACGCGCCGCGCTGTAAAACTGTTGCAAGCTCTGCGTGAAATGCCGAAAACTGCGCCCGCCGCGCGAAGCGACGATGCCAAACTGCGCCAGGTCCCACGCGCCCTGGCTTGCCAGCCATGCACGCTGGGCCCCGGTTTGCAAAAACAGGGGGCGGCCCAAGAGCGCTTCGGCCTGGGTGGCTACTGCGGGTTCGGCGAACACGGGCAGGTCTTCAGCGGGTTGAAGTGCCGCTAATGCCGCGGCCTGAAGCGGCCAACGCGTCAGGCCCGTGGTGCTGCTGTGCACCCACTGCGGGCCTTGTGCGCTGTCCACGGCGTAGAGTTGGGCACTTGCGCGCGCAGCACCATCACCCAAGGCAGACGGTGCCAATTCGGGCACCAAGGCGGAGATAAAGAAACCGGCCTGCTCCACTTCACGCACACTGTCTAGCAACCAGGCTTTGTCACATGCGGCCAACCACACCGGGCTTTGGGTGGGAAGCGGCGATTGCAAAGCCAAATGCAGATCAGCCACATCGTCGAGTAACTGGTCTTCCACCAGGCCTTCGAGCACCGCACGCAAGCGTGCGGTGCGGGCAGCGCCCGGGGGTAATTGCACTTGGTGCCATGAAACACGTTCAAGCGGCAGCACCAGTACTACTTGCGTTACCTGCGCAGCGCGGGCGCTCGCGGGTAGCAGCGACCACGGCGCGCTGGACTGTGTATCTAGCGCCGAACCGTCGCGGCTGATCACATAGTCAAGCTGGGTAGCAGACCGGAGTGCTTGCGCGGGTAAGGTAATGATCAGTAGGGCCATGGCTTCAATCGCTGCTTTCATTGTAGGCGGCGGGCCTTTGCGCACGGGGCTTACGCATGCTAGAGCCTTGCGGGGGAAGACGCCGGAGCCACGGTGCGTTCGCGCCTGAGAATGCGTACGCGCTGACCGTCACGCTGCGTGAGTGCAATGTCATGTACCGGTTGGCCGTCAAGCTCCAGCGTGCCGCGCAATTCGAAAAACTTGGTTTGCGTGGCTAAGGCCTCCGTATCCAGCAACTTCGCCGCAATGCCTGCCGATTGCGCAAAGTCGTCCAAGCTTTCCCATGGTTTATTGCTGCGTTTTTGGAGCAACTGCTGGGCCGAGGCCGCGTCCAGGCCAGGCACAACAGCACGCAACACCATGTCGGAGGCGGTGTTGACATTGACCTTGGTGGTTTCGGGCAGCATGGCCACATAAGGGCGCAGCTGCGCAATGGTGCTGTTACTCAGGCCCAGCCAGGCCAGTTGGTCCAGCGTTTGCGGTACCAGCGGCGCTTGCACAAGCACGCCCACCGGCGCATTGGCGGCCTGCTGCGCACTGACCATGCCGTTTAGCAGCAGTGTCAGTTCCTGATTAGGCAGGTTCAGCAGAGTGAACAAGCGGGCAAACTGCGCTGCGGTAGGCGCATGCACTTTCTCGCCCACCAACAGGTTGCGCAGATTCAGACGCGATTGCAAGTCCAGCATCTGACCCGAAAGCAGCGCGCTGCTGGTCTGTTCGGCCAGAACGGCATCGCCGCGGTCGACCGCTAAAAAAGTAGACAGCCGCGCCGCTTCCAGCGGCATGGACCAGGGCTCGGTCAGATTGTCCGAGCCGCCTTTACGACCGTCTTCCGCCAATATCAGGCGCGCCCAGTCGAGCGCCCCTTGCAGTATCCAGCCCGACTGCGCGCGGCTGCGCTCAGCGCTCTCGATTTCGACAGCACGCCATTGCTGCCACAGCGCGGCCGAGGCCAAGGTTGCCACCAAGACCACAACCAGCATGGCCATCAACAGCGCCGCACCGCCTTGGCGCTTGGGCTCTGGCGTGCGCGGCATCAAGAGCCCCCCAATCCGGAGCGCGACCAGTCGCGCGTGATCGTGCCGCTGACCGCACCGCCTTCCGGCAAGGTCAGCACCAGCCGGACCCCCTCGGGCAAGGCTTCGGTTTTGGTTTGCGCCTGGGGCGTGGCGGTTACGGGCTCTTGCTTGACCGTTTCCGTGACCGCGCCACTTGCGCCGCTGGCCGGCGCGGCGGCCGTGGCGCTAAGCTGATCGGCGCTGGAAAGCGGGTTGGTCCAGGCGCCGCCACGGAAATACACAATCTGCCAGCTGCTCATGGGCGCGATCACGACCTCGCGCAGGCGCTCGGCATCGCCTGGGTTTTGCGCCCACAAAGCAGCCTGGCTCCAGGCAGCTACCAATTGGACGCGGTTGGTCAGCGGCGGCGAGGACCAGCGCAGCCACACATTGCCTTGCGCCCGCTGGCCCTGTGCCCAGGCCACCACGTACAAGCCCTCGCCGGCGCTTTGGCTGCCCCTGCGCAGCAGGCGCAAGGCCCGGCCGTCCCAGTCCAGACTGCTCTGGCCCGGCTGGGTTTCTAGGGCCTGCAGGTCTGCCGTCCATTGGGCCAGGCCGTTTTGCAAACTCAGCACTTCTTGGGAATGGAGCGCCAGGCTGTTTTGGTTGCGTTGTATGGCGTCAAAGCCGCGCCAGCTCAGGGCCGCCATCAAGGCCATGAGCGCCAGCGCCACCAATAATTCAATCAGCGTGAAGCCGTGCTGGGGCCGCGTTGGCGGCGACGCATGGGTTCTGGGCGGGTAGTGGCAATACATATCAGTTGCGTCCCACGATAGTGGTCAGACGCAGCACCGGCTCGGTGGTATTGCGCACCAGTGCGTCGACGCGCACGAAATTGGGGTTGGGCGTGGGCTGCACGTCCAGAACTACGGTATAGGTCTGCGTGCCTTGCTGGCATGCGCGGCTGCTTTGGCCTACACCGGGCATTTGGCGCGACAAGTGCATTTGGTGCAACACGTTTTCTGCGCACATCTGACCAAGCAGCACATCGGTCTGGCGCTGCGCATGCAGGGTTAATGCGCCGCTGGCTTTCATGCCGGCCATCAATGCCACGGCCACAATGGTCAGCGCCACCAGCACTTCGATCAAGGTGAAGCCGCGGCTTGGGCGCATGGGCGCTTTGTGGCCATACCTCATGGCGTGCGGCCCGCGTTGGCAGGGGCCACACCATTTGCCGGCACGACGGCAAAGGGACGCACCCCGTCGGTGGCCACGCGCACCGGATTGCCCGGGGTCTGTCGCGATACCAGCAGCACCGACTGCGGCGTTAGCACCGGTTCCGGGCCCAGCGCCAGCGTTGCCAGGGTGTCCAGGTCGGCAGATTGCGTTACTGGCTTGTGTGGCAGCACGTCTAGCACGCGGGTATCCTCGCTGAGCCAGGGTTGCTCAGGCACGGGTTTATTCAAGCCTTCTAAGGCAAAGCCATTGCGGGTGGCACGCCAGCGCACCGCAGTGCCTTGCAAGCGGGACTGCGCACGCGCGTATTCCAGCAGGGCTGCCAGGCGCTGGCCTTCGCGCTCCAGGGCGATGCCCTGGGTATCGCGCAAGCTAATAGCCACCATGCCCGAGGCCAGCGCCACGATCAGCACCACCACCATCAACTCGATCAGGGTGAAACCGCGCTGTAATGCAGCGCCCCCTAGACGGCGGACTAGGCGCCGCTCAGGGCTGCCAGCTGCCGATGTCCGCATTCTTGCCCTCGCCGCCGGACTGACCGTCTGCGCCAAAGGACATGACATCGATTTCCGCCTTGATGCCGGGGTTCAGATAAACATAGGGTTTGCCCCAGGGGTCATTGGGCAATTGGTCCAGATTTTTTTTCCAATTCGGTGCTATCGGCTCGCCTGTGGGCTTGTTCACCAGGGCGGCCAGACCCTGCTCGGCGCTGGGGTAGCGACCATTGTCCAGGCGGTACATCTTGAGCGCCTGCATCAGATTGCTGATATCGGCCTTCGCAGCCGTCACCTTGGCATCGTCCGCCCTGTCGAGCACATTGGGAACGATCAAGGCGGCCAGCACGCCGATGATGAGCAGCACCACCATCAGCTCGATCAGGGTGAAGCCGCGTTGCAGCGCTGCGGTCAAGGGACGTGTGGGCTTAGGCATAGGCCGATGGTACGCAAAAAAGAGGCGATTTTGCCCGACATGGAAAAGTTGTATCCGAAGCGGCTTTTGCTTTTTAGCGGTGGGATGGGATCAGGTCTGAAATGTACTGAAAAAAAAGAAGGGCACCGAAGTGCCCTCTTTATACTGTTGGAATTCAAAGAATTATTTGAAAGAAATACCGCCCTTGACTGCAAGCGTTGTTGGATAACCGCCATATTGATCTACCACTGTCGAGTTCGCGCCAGTCGACAGGCCACCCTGAGTCAATACCGAAGCACCGCCATTAGCTTGAAAGTCAACTTGCGAGATTGCCGAGATACCTAATGCGGCGCTTGCTGTTGTGATGCCGGTGCCACAATCTTGGCTCACAGAAAAACTACTTAACGACAAGGTGTAGTTTGTGTCACTTGCAGATGTCAACGGCATTACTTTAAGTAGCTTCAAGTTACAAGCAGCGCCTCCTACCGAGTAATATTTACCGAGTGTGAGCAACACAGCGACATTGTGGTTGGTGTTTGCAAAGAACTCGGGATTGGCACCCAATGTGAAGTTCATTTTTGTCTGTGTTGTAGCGGTTACACCGGCCGTATTTGCCGTCGCACTGATATCGGTCACATTTGGCGCCTGAACAAAAATACCTGTGTATTGTCCGGTTGGAGCAGAAGGTACGCTGTAGTAATAGTAGAAGCGGCTATTTGCAGCAGTAACCGTTGGCACCAAATCTGCGCCACCCCCGCAAACTGGCGATCCACCACCGCAATTCCAATTATCTAGGCTGCTACCACTGTAGCCACCAAATTTGCCTGCCTCAACCGTGCGGTTGTTGGCACCGAAGCCAGTGGAAAATGCCAACACGGCCGGAGGAGTAACCGTCGAGGCCGCACTTGTGCCCGATGCATAGGCGGAGTTGCCAGCCTGCGATGCCGTCAGCGAACAAGCAGATCCCCCACTTACGAAGGTGACGACGCTGCCGGCGACGGTACAAATGCTTGGTGTAGAAGACGCAAAAGTAAAGGTCGTCAAATTCGAGCTTGAAGTTGCGCTGAGCGTGGCAGTATCACCCACGGTAGCAGTTGCTGGTGCGTTAAAGGTAATTGTTTGCCGGTTCAAAGGAGTAACGGACGAAGCAGCACTTGTAGCCGATGCGTACGTAGCATCGCCCGCCTGCGAGGCCGTTAACGAGCATGCCGATCCTCCGGTCACGAACGATACGGTGTTCCCACTCACAGTACAAATACTAGGAGTGGAAGAAGCGAAGGTAAACGTTGTCAAACCGGAGCTCGCGGTCGCAGTCAGAGTTGCAGTGCCCCCTGCAGTCGCAGTTGATGGGGCGCTAAACGTGATTGTTTGCTGGATCAATGCCGGCGGCGTGGAACTACCCCCACCACAAGCCGAAAGAATCAATGCTGACACGGCAGCGCCGGCCAGCAGGGTGAATGAATGACGCGAGATTTGCACGATGTTGCCTCCTATGGCGTTTGAGAAAGAGATGGACTGGCGCTTTGTGAAAGCGCAGTCTGAAAGCGCTTTCACAGATGTTACGGTGTGTTGAAAGGGCTTGCAAGATTTTTTTCCTAGGACTTTCCCTAGGTTTTATGGGTTTTTTTGCAAAGTTGCGGGCAAAAGCCCGGCCCTGAGGCATTTAGGGCTTGCTGAAGTAAATCTGGTCCACCAATGCGCTAAATGCTGGCGTACCGCCCACCGCTTCGATGCTGAAGGGGATGGTGACCGGCGCTTGGGCGGCGGCGCCGAACTCGGTTAGTGGGATGGTGATGTCTTGCCAGGCCGTGGTGGACTGGAGTTTGGATGCCAGGGGTACTGAACCGACGGTGCCGGTACCCGCGATGCGCACGCGGACAAACTGCGCGGCGCTGGTGGTTTTGATTTTGAAGTGCAACTGGGCGTAGGCGCTCAGATCCTGGCTGGCACCCAGTAGCTGCCAGCCGGCGCCATCGCGGCTCAGGCTAAAGCTGATGGCGTGGCTGCCCTCAAACGCGTCGGTTTGCACTTCCTGCGCCACGCCGCCCACATAGACCTGCGGCGCGCTGGTGCCAACCCATGTACCGCCGAAAGGGATGTCGGCATACACCCCCAGGGTCGCCGGTGCCGCAAGCGGGTTGCCGCCTGTCGGGGTGCTGGCGACGGGTACGGGGAATGGCACGGTCGTCTGCGTGGGGTAGCTACCGGTGCTACCGCTGGTGCTCCAGGGCATGCTGAGGTAGGAGTCGAAGTCGTTGCCATTGACCACCAGCTTCAAGGCGGGCCCGCTGAGCTTGCTCAGCTCTAGGCGGATGGTCTCGTTGCTCAGGCTTTGGGCAGCAATGCCGGTGAAGTTAAAGCGGGTGCTGTGGTTGCCGCTGCCGCTGGTGAAGAGGTCGACCTGGGCTTCGCCGAGCAGGGTTTCCGTGGCGTCGGAGCGGCGGCGGTAAATGCGCGCGCGCACCGGGGCAGAGCCGGACGGTGCCAGCGTCCATACCTGCGCCGCCCAGGCGCCGGCGTCAAAGCTTCCGCTTAGATAGGGGGTGTACCAAGACAAAGCCGTTTCGGCCAGGGTGACCAGGGGTTGCGCACCCGTGGTGGTGCCAGCGGCGGCGGAGAGTTTGGGGTCGCCGCCCAAATGCCATACCGAGGGCAAGCCCGCCGCGCTGCCTTTGGCGGGCCAGGGGCGGGTGTAGTGGCGCACATAGTCGATGGCATAGGTTTGCGGAAAAACCGTCGTGCTGTTGGCCCAGCCGCCCCAGTTGCCGCCCACGGCGAGGTTCAGCAAGATGAAGTATGGTTTGTGAAACTCCTCCATATCGGGCGTGATCAGGCGGGTGCCAAAGGCCACGCCATCGATGTACCAGGTAAAGCTTTGCGGCGTCCAGTCCATGCGGTACACATGGAAGTCGTCGCTGAGTTGGGTGGCGTTGCGGTAGCCGATGCTCAAGGCAGGGTTGTAGTTGGCGGCGTTGAGGTAGTGCAAGGTACCGTAGGTGGTGTAGTCGCTGGCGTTGCCGGTGGAGCCACCAATCATTTCCATGATGTCGATCTCGCCGCATGCGGGCCAGTTGACCGTGCCGCCATACAGGCCCCAGGAATTGCAGCTATTGCCCAACAGCCAGAAGGCCGGCCACATACCTTGGGTAGCCGGCAGTTTGGCGCGCATTTCAAAGCGGCCGTAGGTAAAACTTTGTTTACGCGAAGTTTGAATGCGCGCAGAGGTATAGGGTGCATCGCCTGCGGTTTCCCGCTTGGCAGTGATGGTGAGTAGACCGCCAGCGACCACGGCGTTTTGCGCTTTGTAGTACTGAGATTCGCTATTGCCCCAACCGCCCGAGCCCAGATCCGCCGTCCAGACCGTGCTGTCCAGGCTATTGCCGTTGAACTCGTCGCGCCAATCTAGTACCCAGTCGTCTGCTGGCACGGTGGGTGCAGGCGTCTGCACAGATCCACTGGGCGGTGTTTGCTGCGCATTGGCGGCGGGAGGGTTGGTCACGGTATCCGTACCGCCGCCGCATGCGCTCAAGAACGTCAGGCTGAGGCAAAGCGCCAGGCGTGCGCTTGAGGGATGCAATGTCATTCCATGCTTTCGTGAATGGTCACAGGGGCTGCCCCAATGACAGTCCACGATGGGGGTCTAGGCCAGCCCCCGTTGGCATGGCGGATTACTGCGTGCTACCCAGCGTGCGCGGCGCCACTTGCAGGCTTTTGCCATCGCTAAACAACACCGTCAGGGGCTGTGCGCCGGGGTTGTAGGCGAGGTAGGTTTTGCTGCCGTCTGCGCGTTGGAATACGCTGTAGAGCGTGGTGTTGGCGGTGGTTGCAAAGTCAGGCGTGCCCATGGCTTGCAGGCTGAGCATCCAGTGCAGCGCGTGGCTGCGGGTGTCGCCCAGCTCAAAAGAGCCCCATCGGTCCCACATGGCCAAAGCCGCCTGCGGGTCGGCGGTGGCCATGTATTTGGCAAACAGGTCTTGCCAAATGTCTATGGGCTTGGCGGCTTTGCCACGCGCGGCAAAGACTTCGGTTTCCGGTTTGAGCGTGGCCAGGCTGCGCTTCACAAAAGCCCCATCGCGCCCCAAGTAGGTGGACGCGGTGGTGATGGGAAGCAGATTGATGCCTTTGATTTGGCGCGGCTCGTCAATCCACCAAGTGTTGTGCGCGTACTTGCCGCCAAACAGCATGCTGGTTTCCACGTTTTTGTATTCGGGTGGGAATACCAGGCGGTGGATATCAAACCAGTAGTAATTGATGGCCTCGATCTCGGAGGTGTAGAGGTAGATGCCCAGGTCACGCAAGGCTTTGTCGCCGGTGACTTCGGCCCACAAAATCAGGCCCGCCCAAGCGTTAATGGCCTCGGAGGACGACTCTTGGTTATTGCCGAATGGGCCCAGGCCGATACCAGAGGCCCAGGAGTGGCCTTCGTAGGGGTCAAAGTTGCGCACAAAGGGAAAATCTGCTGCACCCCGGCGCGGGGTGGCGATGTCTGCCACGAGCAAGTCCACCATGCCGCCCCACTGCGCTTTAGAAGCCCATTGCGGGTCGCGCAGCGCGATTTCGGCCATGGTGCGTATCCAGTAGCCGTAGTGGAAATGGTGGTCGTTCATTTGCTCGACCGCAAAATATTCTTCGGGGTAGGACGCGACCGTGCCTTGCGCTTTGTCGTAGTGAAAATAGGTTTTGTTGTCGTTACCGGAAAACCATTGTTCGATGCGCGTTTTCATGTGCTTGAGTAGCTGGTCGCGCGCGTCCAGGTCACCCTGCTGCTCGACCACGTCCATCAGCTTGGATATACGTTGCAAGCCTTTGCCTTGCCAGTAAGGACCCACGCCTATTTCCAACATCATGCGCCGGGCGTTGCGCACATCGGTTTTCATGAGATCGCGCAATTCAGCGCTGCGGGTTTGCTCGGGCACGCCGGGCCAAAAAGGTACAAAGCCGTTGTAGGTGCGCGTGAGTTCAAATTGCTTGGCGGCCAGCAGCTTGATAGGCCCGCGCAGGGTTTCAAACGCAGGGCCGAGCTTGCCTTGCAAGGCGCTGTTGTTGTGCCACTGGTGGGGGAACAAACCCAAAAGTGGCGGCACATCCGGCCCTTCCATGCTGCGCGCGGTAGCGATAAAGGTGCTGCGCACGCGGCTGGCGGCTTCGTCAAACTGCCAGTCCACCCGCGTGTCCTGCAAAAACGCATAAGCATGGCGGGTGAATAAATCCAAGGTAGTTGCGCTGTCGTCCGGCAATGCCGCGGCCGAGGCGTAGCCTTTGCCTTCGGGCAAGTGGCCTATCCATTCCGTGCCTGAAACTTGTTCCCAGCGCACGCCGCTGGGGCCGAACAAGGCATAAGACTTGCCCTTGAGGCGCAAAGCCAATACCCGCGCGTCCGCATGCGGCACGCGGGTGGCCGCAAAGGGCAATTGCAGGCGCACATTGCCTTTGGGGATTTGCAAAGAGACATAGGGGCTGCCGTGGGCCACGGTGGCGGTCATGGCAGCATCGTTGGGGCCCCAGGCGATGTCGATGGCCCAGTCGCTGGCATTTGCCAGCTTGGGGCGCTCCAGCGTGACGCCGGTGGGCGAGAGCAGCAAGCCGTCTTGGTGGGGGTAATGGATTTCCACGTCGCGCCGCTCGGTGGGCACTGCCGTTTTGCTTGGCAACGCAAACTCGATACCTGCATTACTGGGCAATATCGTTAAGGGATGGGCAAACAAGACTTCGGGCTTGTCGCTATAGACCAGGGCCGAATACCACTGGTTGCTCGGCGCGGCGCGCTTGAGCATCGCCGGCGTGCGGTAAGGCGCGGCGGGCACCACCCGGTCCGCCGCCTTGGGCGCGAGGGTGTAGGCACCCGCCCCGGCTTTGACGGTCTGTGCCTGCACGGCAACAGAGGCGGCGCAGGCGCAAAGCAAACCAAGGCACAAGGGGCGGATAGACGGCATGGGTTTCCTGTTCCGGGCAAGCGCGCGGGCTTGTCCAACGATGGGTTTTTACCGTAGCGATTATGAAAGCGCTTTCATAGATCCGGAACTAGGGTTTTCCATAGGTTTGGTGGCCTCTGCGTCTGCACCACAATGCAGGCGGCTTTTTCGCGGCAAGCAAGGGGAAACCCTAGTTTGTTGAGCGCCCCGAAACGCGCAGCATGCCATTAGAATGAAAGCGCTTTCATACCTTTAGGCACACCCCTACCATGAGCATTTCAAGCAAATCCCTCCCCTGGCGCCTGAGCGGCACGCGATTGGCCCTGGCCAGTGCGCTGCTAGCGTGGTCCGCCTCCAGCTACGCCATTGATTTCGGCCCCGACGGCATGTTCAGCCTGACCGGCTTTGCCAAGATGGAAACCGCCATGAGCAGTAACCAATGCAAGGACTGTGCGCTCTTCCCACTGGAAGACAAGCAGCGCATTTGGGCCGACGAGTTGGTCAATGGCAAAGAATACAAAACGATGGCGCAGACCACCATCTTGTTCCAGCCCTGGCTGGGCGCCAAGTACAACCTAGGCCAGGGCTATACCGCCAGTGCATTGCTCAGCCAGCGCTTTCGTGGCGGCGGCGGCAGTGTGGCCGATTCGCTCAAGTCCATCGACAGGGATATGGCGTTTGATCCGAAGATTTGGTACGAAAAAAATATGGCCATTAGCCACGAGGACTATGGACGCGTCGCGCTTGGCAGCATGACGGCGCGCGGCTGGGCGGTGGCGGACTACCCCTACGGCACCAACATCGGCCTGTCCAATGAATGGGCAGGCAGCGGTGCCGGTTACGGCATGCTGGGCAATGCCATTCGTGTCACCACACGCCCATTAGATGTGTTCAATGGTGACCTGGTGCTGGAAGCCTCTATCGACCAGGGCAACACTGGATTCACCAAAAACAAACCCTTGCTCATCGAGCTGTATGCGCAATACCACCAGGGCGACTTGGTCATCGATGCGGTGTACCAAAACGCCAAGAACGGCAAACCCATGGCCTGGGGCCATGGGCCATTTAGCGCCTTGACCGATTCAGCGAGCGATGACAGCTTGCTTACCACGGGCGCGGACCAAAGCATAACCATGGCGATGGCGCGCTACCAACTGACCTCGCAAATCGAGCTGTCGGGCGGCGTGCGCGCCAACCGCTGGAGCGGTATGCGGGCGATTCAGCTATCGGCCGGAGCGCAAGGGCTTTGGAACAATATGTTTAACGTGGCCTGGGACACGACTGTGGGCGGCGTGGCCAATCCGGGCTATGCAGCCACGTCGTTGGACCTCAGCGCCGGCGCCCGCTACCGCACCGGGCCCTGGACCGCCTCGGTCGGCCTGATTTACCTCGGCACCGCCACGACCAGCAACCCTAGCGAGCGCGGCCAAAGCAATGACGCCACTGCCGCTACGGTGGGCCTGAACTATGACTACGGACAAGGGGTGCAGTTTTACAGTTTTGCAGGGATGAGCCACTTTGGCCGCATCGGCCTGTCGCCCATGTCCATGCCGGGCAACACCGCGTTTTGGGGGGTGGACTCCCGCGTGACGCAGGACGGTAATTGGTTTGGCGCTGGTGTGGTTTACACGTTTTAAGGCTTGAGAGCCCAAAGGTTTCCCATGAAATTTTCACAACTTTTTTCGGCGTCGGCGCAACAGGCTTGGTGGCTACGCACGGCAGCAATACTGATCGTCAGCGCGCTACTGGCTTCCTGCGGTGGCGGCGGTGTCGTGGTGACAGGTGTTTCGCAGCGACTGCTAAGCGCAGAAGTGTCGGCTCGCAACGCCGTCAACTATGCGCCTTACCGAACTTCCCAAGTGGAATCGGACCGTGCCAATGAGACGATTACTGAAGCCATGATCAAGCAGGACTTGGAACTGATGGTGGCAGGTAACTTCAAACTGATCCGCTTGTTTGACAGCTCCGACAAAGTAGCCAAGCAAACCTTGAAAGTCATTCGGGACAACAACCTGGATATCAAAGTGATGCTGGGCGTCTGGATTGCCAGCGGCAATGATGCGTTCAACCAGACTGAAATTGCAAGAGGCGTTGCCCTGGCCAAGCAATACAACGACATCGTGGTAGCCCTGAGCGTTGGCAATGAGACCATGGTCAATTGGTCTTTCAATCGATTGACGGTGGCGCAAATGGCTACTTACATCAAAAGTGTGCGCAGCCAAGTCACACAGCCCGTTACCACCGATGACAACTGGGCATTTTTTGCAAAAACCACCGAACAGGATCAGAACCCGCGCGCGGTGCTGGACGTGATCGACTTCGTAGCCATGCATACCTACCCCTTGGCCGAAACCATCCACCCGCCCGCTACCTGGGACTGGCAGCAGTTAGGGGTGGCAGCCGGACCTTTGCGGGCCACTGCCATGATGGACGCCGCTATTGCTGCCGCGCGTGCGCAGCACGCCTTAGTGCGGGCGTACCTTGATAGTCAGGGGTTTCCCAAGATGCCAATCGTCATCGGCGAAACCGGTTGGAAGGCCGTGGCCTCCAATGGCGAATTCAACCGCGCCCATCCGGTGAACCAGAAAATGTATTTCGATCGGCTGCAAACTTGGACGAGCGAAGTGCGTGGCGGTGCGAACGGGCCCAAATCTATTTTCTACTTCGCGGCCTTTGATGAAGACTGGAAAGGTTCAGACGATAAATGGGGACTATTCAACAAGAACAGGCAAGCACGTTATGTGGTCCAGAGCCTGTACTCTAAAACCCTGGGCTTTACGTATGAGGCCGGTACCTACACCGCGACGGACGCCCTGTACGCCCCGGATGTGAGCCAGGCGGTCGTTAGTGGATCGCGCTTCACGCTGTATGCAGACAGTATCCCGACAGGCGCATCATCGGCGGTGGCGACAGGAGCAGATCTATTTGGCTGGGACAACCCACCCACGGCCTATGGTGGAGAAGAGGATGCAGGTGTGCGCGTCACCGGCGCACCTGGCGACAGTGCCAATGGGCTGGTGGTTAAACCCGTTCCTAAGTCATGGGGATGGGGCATGCTGATCGCACCTAGCAATGGCACCTCGATCGCCAATCTGAGCGCCTATGAAGCGACAGGTAGTTTGAATTTCAGCATCAAAACGACATACCCTGGCAAACTGGAAGTAGGCTTCTACACAGGCAGCGGCGCCTCGGGCTATGACGTTTACATGCTTCTAGTCAGCGGAAGTTACGGCTATGTGAACGATGGTAATTGGCACACGGTCAGCATTCCGATTCGGGATATCAAACCTTCTGGCAATAAAGGCTCTGGCAACGAGGGCTCGGCCACATCGGTATTTGATCTCAGCAAAGTGACCAACCCCTTCGTGATCGCGGATCGCTTTGGCAAAACCGGTAACACCCAAGCCAGCGCTACCAACACCAAGATTTATATCGACAATATTTACTGGTCCAAATAAGCGAAAAAATCAGCGTCCTGACGCGTCAGGGCGCTGGGCAAAGCGCATGATCCGCCATTACCTCAGCAAGCAAGATGCTGCGTCCCATTTGGTAGAACAAGTACCATTGCTTGGCTACCAGAGCGCGGGTGGCGTGCCATCGCTCTACATCAACCCCCACAAAACTTTCCAGACGCTGGAAGGTTTTGGCGGCGCCTTCACGGAATCTGCGGCCACCACCTGGAAAAAGTTGCCCTTGTCGCAGCAGCAAGAAGTGCTGCGCGCTTACTTTGACCCGGTGCAGGGGCACGGCTATACCTTTTGCCGGGTGCATATGAATAGCTGCGATTTTTCACTGGGCAACTATGCGCATGTGGAGACGGCGGGCGATGTGGACTTGCATAGCTTTAGCATCGAGCGCGACCGCGTGGCCTTGTTGCCCATGATTCAGGCGGCGCAGCAAGTGGCTGGGCGCACACTGCAACTACTGGTGTCTCCCTGGAGCCCGCCGGCCTGGATGAAAAGTAATGGGCAGATGAATCGTGGCGGGCATTTGCTGCCCCAATACCGCGCGGCCTGGGCACGCTGTTTTGTGGAGTTCATACGCGCGTATGCAGCCGAAGGCGTGCCGGTGTGGGGCGTTTCGGTGCAAAACGAGCCCGAGGCAGTGCAGGCCTGGGACAGCTGTATTTACACCGCCGAAGAGGAGCGCGATTTTGTGCGCGACCACTTGGGGCCGACGCTGGCGGCAGCGGGCCTGGGGCATGTGCGCATCGTGATTTGGGACCACAACCGCGACCGCATGGTGGAGCGCGCTGACAAGGTGTTGAGCGACCCCCAAGCGGCGCAGTACATCTGGGGAACCGGTTTTCATTGGTATGTGGAAGACCATTTTGAGCATGTGCAACTGCTGCACGATGCCTGGCCCGACAAGCACCTGCTATTTACCGAAGGCTGCCAGGAAGGCGGGCCGCATACCGGCGAATGGGCGGTGGGCGAGCGCTATGCGCGCTCCATCATCAACGACCTGAACCGCTGGACTGTGGGCTGGATCGACTGGAACCTGTTGTTGGACGACACCGGCGGCCCCAACCATGTGGGCAATTTATGCAGTGCGCCGATATTGGCGAACCCGCACACCGGGTCTCTGGACTACCAAAGCTCGTATTACTACCTAGGGCATTTTTCGCGCTTTATCCGGCCCGGCGCCAAACGGATTTTGTGCGCCGCGACGCGCGAAGCCTTGGAGTGCTGCGGCTTTATCAATACGGACGGCTCGATTGCCGTAGTGGTGTGCAACCGCAGCGATACCGCGATGGCGTTTGATTTGCACTGGTGCGGCCAGCACTACGCCACCGAGCTAGCGGCGCATGCGATAGCGACGTACGTGCAAGCGGCCTGAGCGCCGCGCGTAAACCAGCTGCTAAGGGCCGGTGTTTACAAGGCCTGGCCTGCGGCGTCAAAGCCCAACACCGCATCCGCTGGGGCGCGCAGAAACACCATTTGCCCGGCCTGAAACGCGCCGCTGTTGGCGGCCACTTTGGCCTTGAGTAATTCGGCTACGCCTTGCACACGCATATGGAGCACGGACGCGTCACCCAGGTGCTCGGCCAGCACCACGGTGGCGGCCACGCCCTCGCCGCTTGCGTGTACTTGCAGGTGTTCGGGGCGCACACCCAGGTGCTTTGCTCCGGCCAGGCGTTCACCGGCCAGGGTTTTCCATAGCGCCTGGTGGGCCAGCTCGGCCGCGCTGCCGGGCTGTTCGAGCAAGTTGATTTTGGGCGCGCCCATAAAGCCGGCCACAAACACATTGGCCGGGCGCTGGTACACCTCTAAGGGCGCACCGATTTGTTCGATCACCCCTTTGTTAAACACCGCGATACGGCTGCCCAAGGTCATGGCCTCGACCTGGTCGTGGGTAACGTAAATCATGGTGGTACCCAGCTCTTTGTGCAGCCGGGCCAGCTCCACGCGCATGTCCACGCGCAAGGCAGCGTCCAGATTGGACAGAGGTTCGTCAAACAAAAATACTTTGGGTTTGCGCACAATGGCGCGGCCAATGGCTACGCGCTGGCGCTGGCCGCCGGACAGCTCTTTGGGGTAGCGCTGCAAGAGTTCGGTCATGCGCAGAGTTTCGGCCGCTTGCTGCACCTGACGCTCGCGCTGGGCCTTAGACACACCGGCCATCTTTAGCGCAAAGCCCATGTTGTCGGCCACGGTCATATGCGGGTACAGGGCGTAGCTTTGGAACACCATGGCCGCGCCCCGATCGGAGGGGCGCACATCGTTGGCACGTAGGCCATCTATGCGCAGTTCGCCCGCACTGATGCTTTCCAGACCCGCGATCATGCGCAGCGTGGTGGTCTTGCCGCAGCCCGAGGGCCCGACAAAGACGAGAAACTCGCCATCGCGCACATCGATGTCGATGCCACGTATCACCTCGGTGGTGCCGTAGCTTTTGCGTATGCCTTGCAGCGTGACGGTGCCCATGGGTGTGTTCCTTGTTGCGGTGGGCGCTATTAGGCGGCGCGCTGCACCTGAGTCTGGCCGGCCAGAAAGTCGCGGTACCACTTAGCGCTGTCTTTGAGGGTGCGCTGCTGGGTGTCGTAGTCCACATAGACAATGCCAAAGCGTTTGGCATAGCCCGAGGCCCATTCAAAGTTGTCCATTAGGCTCCAGACCATATAGCCCTTCATGGGCACACCTTGCGCCATGGCATGGTGTACCGCCGCGATATGGGTTTGCAGATAGCGTATGCGGTCGGCGTCATGTACCTGGCCATTGACCAGGGGGTCTTTGAAGGCGCCGCCGTTTTCAGTAATCAATAGCGAAGGCACCGGATAGTCTTGGTGCAAACGCAGCAACAACTCGGTCAGTCCCTGGGGATAGACCTCCCAGTCCATTTCGGTCACTTCCAGGCCGCTGCTGTGCACGTCGTAACTGCCTTGTGCGCGCACCACGGTGCGCGAGTAGTAATTGATGCCCATGAAGTCCATAGGCGTGGCGATGATGTCCATATCGCCTTCCTGAATCGGAGGCGCGTCGTCCCCGAGATGTTCCAGGATGTCTTGCGGGTAGCTCGCTTTGTACAGCGGGTCCATAAACCAGCGCACCAGGCGGCCATCGTCAAGCCGGGCTTTGACCAGGTCTTGCGGGCTGTCGGTGGCAGCGTGGATGGGCGAGAGATTGAGCACAATGCCCAGTTCCGCTTTGCAGCCCACTTCGCGCAGAGCGCGTACTGCCATGCCATGACTCAGCAGCAAATGGTGGGCCGCGCGCATAGCGATGCCACGCTCTTTGATACCGGGCGCGAAGATGCCGGTCTCGTAGCCCAGGATGGCCATGACCCAGGGTTCGTTGTGCGTGGCAATCGAGGCCACGCGGTCGCCTAAACGTTGGTGCATGCCCAGGGCGTAGTCGACAAAACGGTGGACGGTGTCGCGGTTAGCCCAGCCGCCCTGGTCTTGCAAGGCTTGGGGCAAGTCCCAGTGGTTGAGCGTGAGGTAAGGCGCCAATCCGCGTTCGAGCATGCCGTCGACCAGGCGCTCGTAAAAGTCCAGGCCTTGGCGGTTCCAGGCGCCACTTCCCAAGGGTTGCACGCGTGGCCAGGATACCGAAAAACGGTAGGTATTGACGCCCAGCTTGGCGATCAGGTCCAGGTCCGACTCCCAGCGCTGGTAGTGCTCGCAGGCACGGCTGCCATCGGTGCCGTCGGCGATAGCGCCGGGTTGGGCGCAAAACGTATCCCAAACTGACGGGCCGCGCCCATCGCTGGCCGTGGCGCCTTCAATCTGGAAGGCACTGGTGGCGACGCCCCAGACAAAATCATGCGGGAAACAAGCTTTGAGTTCTAAGTCGGTAAGGGATGACATGGTTCTGATTTCGACAGTTCTTTGATAACGTCCAAGGAATACTTATTTCACCGCGCCCGCGGTCAGGCCGTCGATCAAACGGCGCGAGGAAATCGCAAATAAAACCAACAGCGGCAAGGTCGCAATGGCAGAGCCGGCCATGACAGCGCCCCACTCGGTATTGACCGGGCTTTGCATGCTGCGCAAGGCCAAGGGCAAGGTGTACATGTCGGGGGAACGCATGACGATCAGCGGGCCGATGAAGTTATTCCACGAGGCGATGAAGGTGATGAGGCCTAACGTGCCCATAGCCGGTTTAAGCAAAGGCAAGACGATGCGCCAGTAAATGCCCAACTCGCCGCAGCCGTCCATGCGCGCCGCTTCGATGAGCTCGCGCGGGATGGCGCTGCTGATGAACTGGCGCATCATGAAAATACCGAAAGCACTGGCAGCACCGGGGATGTAGAGCGCGCGCGGCTGGTCGATCCAGCCAAAGGTGTCCATGATCATGAAGCTGGGAATCATGCCCAGAAACGAAGGCAGCAGCATGGTGCCCATGACCAGGGTGAACAAGGGCTGCTTGAAGCGAAAGTGAAACATCGCAAATGCATAGCCACCCATAGAACAAAACAACAGCGTTAGCGCGGTGGACGCCAGGCCCACATACAAACTCCAGCCCAGGCTGCGCCAGAAGGGAATCTTGGTGGTCAAGATATCCAAATTAGCCATAAAGCTGTTGCCGAAAAACAGCGGCGGCGGCAGGTTGAATATTTCGGTGCGCGAATGGCTGGCAAACACGAACATGAAATAAAAAGGCAGCAGCATCACCACCGCGCCCAGCGCCACCATGGCATAGGCGGCGCGCGGCGCCAGTTGGCTCGGGGCGGACGATGCGCTACTCATGCGGAGGGGCCGCGCGGCTTGAAGGCGCGGTTGGTCAGCCAGGTCAAAACTGCCACAAAGACAAACAAGAGCCAGGACAGCGCGCTGGCGCCGCCAAAGTCATTGAACTCGAAGGCCGTGCGGTACATATACATGGCGGTAGTCATGCCGCTTTGGTCGGTGCCGCCACGCCCGCCCGTCAGGATAAAGGGCTCTTCAAACAACTGCAAACCGCCGATCACGCTGAGCGTGACGCCGAAATAAATCATGGGCTGCAAGCTGGGCAGCGTGATAAACCAAAACTGCTGCCAACGCCCTGCTCCGTCCATGGTGGCCGCTTCGTAAATATCGGCGGGAATGGTTTGCAAGGCTGCCAGGTAAAGCACGGTGTTAAAGCCCACGTAGCGCCAAAACACCACCAGCGAAATCGCGGGCTTGACGTTTTCTGCCCGACCCAGCCAGTCCACGCCTTGCGACGGTGTGATCCATGCCAGCCCCGGTAATTCGTGCATGGCTAGCAAAGCCTGGTTGATCAGTCCATAGTCGGTGGAAAACAAGGTGCTGAACATCATGGCGATGGCCACGGTGCTGGTGATATAGGGCAAGAAGTAGGCACCGATCACGAAATTGCGGCTGCGCTTGAAGGACGTGTGGATAAAGTAGGCCAGCGGTATCGCCACCAGGTGCTGCGGCACACCGGACACCAGCGCCAGCCAGGCGGTGTTTTTCAGGGATTTCCAGAACCATTCGTCGCTAATGGCGAAGGCGAAATTGTCTAGACCGACAAATTTCATGGCCGACAAGCCGGCCGTTGGCTCCCAGCTTTGAAAGGCCAGGTAAAAAGAAAACAGCAGCGGAAAAACGCCGAACACCAAGAACAGCAGGACAAAGGGGCTGAGCAGCACATAAGGTACGGCGGCGGGGGACAAACGCGGGGTCATGCGATGGGCTCTTGGTTAGGCGTTTGTCGGGTGTAAAGCTGCGGTAGGCGAGGAAGGCTTAGCGCTTGACGCGGCGCTCTAGCAAGGCCTTGGCGTCGGCCAGCGCGGTGCGCACGTCTTTACCCTGGTCCAGCACTTTGTCCAGCTCGGTATTAATGATTTCTTCGGCGATGGGGTCAAGCTTGTGCACATTGACCGCATTGATTTTTTGTGCGGCTTCGCGCCAAATCAGCCGCGCTTTTTGGCCGCCCAAAAATTCAATCGGCTGGTCAAAGAATGCGTCTTTATGCGTTTCGATCAGGGCGGGGAACGCGTCCTGTGATTTGAAGGCGGCCAGTTGCTGCTCTGGGGTGAGCGTCATCATGTAGATAAAGTCTGCGGCCAAGGCTTTGTTCTTTGCGCCTTTGGGAATGCTGTAAAAACTGCCGCCCCACGATGCAAAGGCTTTTTCGGGCAATTGGGCCGCGCGCCACAGACCCTTGGTTTCAGGGGCGAGCCAGTTGTTCAGATGGCCGGCCAACCAGGCGCCAGACATTTGGGTAGCAATAGTGCCGCGCTTAAAGCCTTCGGACCATTCGTTGGACCAGGCGCCGATTTTCCCGTCCAGCTTTTGGTCGCGCACTTTTTTCGCCATCTCAAAAGCGCGCACAAAGCGGGGCGAATCGACCAGCACTTTGCCGGTTTTATCTATGTACATGGCCTCGCCGGTTTTTAGGTCGGCGCGAATCATGATGTCTTTGACGTCGCGCGCATGGGCCACCAAGTAAGCGCCGGTGGCGGACTTGATCTTCAGGCCTGAGTTGACAAAGCTGTCCCAGGACTGGGTCAGGTCGGCTTCGGTCAGGCCCGCTTTTTTCAGGATATCGGTGCGGTACAGCAAAGTACCCGGGCCGATGTCGGTGGGCATCGCCACCAAGGCGCCACCGGTGGACATGCCCTGCGCGTAAGCAAAAGGCACGATGCGCGCGCGCTGCGCCTGCAAGTTGTAAGGGGCTGCGCCCAAATCTTCCAGCCCGCCGCCTTCGGCAAATCGGCCCACATAACCGTACTCCACCACCATCACGTCCGGCAGGTTGGATGAGGTGGACAGGGCCGTGGTCATGGCGGTGTGGTGGTCAGGGTAGGCCCGGCTGGTGATCTTGACCTCCACGTCCGGGTGCTTTTTCTTGAAGGCCGGAATCGCCGCCTTGGCGATCTCGTCCACCGCCGGGAAAGCCGCGATATTGAGCACCGTCTGCGCTAACGCAGCGCCCAATCCCGTGGCCAGCCAAAGGACGGATATTCGTAAAGTGCGGCCAAAGATTCGCTGTGCCATAGGCGCCTTTTGAAATGGTGGTGGAAAAAAGCCGATAAAACCGATTTCTAACAGCCTACAGACTGTTTTGAAAGCGCTTTCAACAAATTATAAGAGCGGGATTTAGGCCTGCGCCCTAGGGTATTCCCGCATCACGCGCGGCGGTTGTCGCTGGATGCGCGTACCAGCAGCGCTGGGGCCGGCAGCTGCTCGGTGGGGGTATTGCCCGCCAACAGCGCAAGCATTGCGGCAGCAGCCAGGCGGCCCAGGTCATAGGCCGGCTGTTGAATCGTACTGAGCGGCGGGGTGGCATACATAGAAGTGGGCAAATCGTCAAAACCAATCAGGGCGACGTCTTTCGGAACGCGCAAGCCGCTTTGAAACAAGCCCAGCGCCGCGCCCGAGGCCATCTGGTCATTCGACGCAAAGATGGCACTAAAAGGCAGACCTTGTTGCACGAGGTAGTGGGCCGCCTCCAGGCCGCTGACCTCGTGGTACTGACCGGGCACCACCAGGCGCGGGTCAAACGCGATCTTCGCATCGGCCAGCGCATGGCGGTAGCCGCGCATGCGCTCTGCCGCGTCTGGGTGCTCACCGGCGCCGGCGATAAACGCAATCTGCCGGTGGCCTTGGGCAATCAAATGCTCGGTAGCCATGCGTGCGCCGTTGAAATTGTCGAAATTGAGCGAGTAGAGCTGCGGGCCACGCAGGTCACGCCCGGTCACCACCATAGGCAATGCCTGGGCACAAGCCTCCAGCGCGGCATCGGATAAGCGCGGCATCAGCACCACAATGCCGTCCACACGCCGCGAGCGCAGCACATCCAGGCAGCGGGCCTCGGCTGCCGGGTCCCAATGTGCGCTCATAAAGAGGGGGCTGTAACCGGCAGGGTCTAAGGCGTCTTCAATACCGCGCAAGGCAGCGCCATAAAACGGGCTGTCGATGGCCTGGGTGACAACGCCGATGCTGAAAGTCTTGCCGCCGGCCAGTCCGCGGGCCAAGGGGTTGGGCACAAAACCCAATGCTTGCGTAGCATCCATCACCGCCTGGCGCTTGGCTTCACTGACCACGGCCGTGCCATTCAATATGCGCGACACCGTGCTGGGCGATACGCCTGCCCGCTTGGCCACCATTTCCAGGGTCACTGTCACCCGTTCGGGCGCAGTTGACGCAGCAGATGGAGGTGACGGTGTTTTATTTTTCATGCACTTGTTGAAATAGCGACCTTATGTAAAGGCTTATCGCATTCTTGAAACCGCTTTCTATCATACCGCCATGTGATAAACGACCCTGATTGAAGCGTGCCGCGCATTGATTTCCCGGATAATCAGCGCATGCAATGGAGCGTGTTTCAAATCTGGTGGATCCGAGCGGTCACTTTTCTAGTGGCCGTGTTGCTTAGTGGCAGCGCCGTCTGGTGGGGCGTGACCTTGAGCAATTCCGCGCCTTGGCAGCCTGCAGTGTCTGTCGCACCGTCTGTGCAATTGGATGTGGCTTTGCTGGCACAGGCCTTGGGCGCCGGAACCACGACCGCTAAGCCAGTGCCCGCCGCTGCCCCCTTGGCCATTCAACTGCTGGGCGTGGTAAGTGGTGCCGGCGGCAAAGGCCATGCGCTACTGGTAGTGGGGGACGCACCGCCCAAGACCTTTAAAGTAGGAAGCGCGCTAGGAGAGGGTCTGTATTTGCAATCCGTGGGTCCGCGCAGCGCGCAAGTGGGCGCGGACATGAAGGGGCCGGCACGACAGGTATTGGAACTACCGCCCTTGAGCAAGCCTTAGGCCAGTGATCCGCTTACTTTTATCCCATGAACAAGGGGCGCTTAAGGCGAGGCCATGGCGCTGGGCATTAATCAGTTAAGCTCACAATCGACAAATATTTGCTATTCAGAGGAGTGTTTTCATGCACATAGGCGTCCCCGCCGAAACCGTTGCCGGCGAGACCCGGGTAGCGGCGACCCCGGAAACAGTCAAAAAAATCATTGCCCAAGGCCACACGGTCGCGGTGCAAGCCGGTGCCGGTGTGGCCGCCAGCGTGACCGATGCGGCCTTTGAGGCCGTGGGTGCGCAAATCACCGACGCAACCGGTGCTTTGGGTGCCGAACTGGTGCTCAAAGTGCGCGCACCGTCAGCGGCCGAGTTGCCACACATGAAGTCCGGCAGCGCACTGGTGGGCATGCTCAACCCCTTTGATGCAGAAGGCTTGCAGCGTATCGCCACCGCCGGGTTGACCAGCTTTGCACTTGAAGCCGCACCGCGCACCACGCGCGCGCAAAGCATGGATGTCTTGTCCTCGCAGGCCAATATCGCCGGTTACAAAGCCGTGATGATGGCGGCCGACAAATACCAGCGCTTTTTCCCCATGTTGATGACTGCGGCCGGAACCGTCAAGGCCGCGCGCGTCGTCATTCTGGGCGTGGGCGTAGCAGGTTTGCAGGCGATTGCCACTGCCAAGCGCTTGGGGGCAGTAATCGAAGCCTCGGATGTACGCCCCAGCGTGAAAGAACAAGTGGAGTCACTTGGTGCCAAGTTCATTGATGTGCCCTATGAAACCGCCGAAGAAAAAGAAGCCGCCGAAGGCGTGGGCGGTTATGCGCGGCCCATGCCGGCAAGTTGGCTGGAGCGCCAGAAAATCGAAGTGGCCAAGCGGGTAGCGCAGGCCGACGCGGTCATTTCGACCGCCCTGATTCCAGGCCGCGCCGCGCCGGTGCTCATCACTGAGGACATGGTCAAGAGCATGAAACCGGGCTCGGTCATCATCGACCTGGCAGCCGGTAAAGGCGCCAATGGCCTAGGGGGCAACTGCCCCTTGAGCGAAGCCGATCGCACGGTCATCAAGCATGGCGTCACCTTAGTGGGCGACACCAATTTGCCCGCACTGGTGGCCGCAGACGCCTCTGCGCTGTATGCGCGCAATGTGCTGGACTTTTTGAAACTGGTGTTACCCAAGGACAAGGGCTTCACGGTTGACATGGAAGACGACATCGTGGCGGCCTGCCTTATGACGCAGGGCGGCGAAGTCAAAAGGAAATAAGCATGGACCACACCACTACCAACCTCATTATTTTCGTACTGGCGATTTATGTGGGCTACCACGTCGTCTGGAACGTCACCCCCGCATTGCATACACCGCTGATGGCAGTGACCAATGCGGTCTCGGCCATCATCATCGTCGGCGCCATGCTGGCAGCGGCGCTCACAGTCACGCCATTAGGTAAAACCATGGGCGTGCTAGCCGTGGCTTTGGCCGCAGTCAATGTGTTCGGCGGCTTTTTGGTCACTCGGCGCATGCTCGAGATGTTCAAGAAAAAAGCCCCCAAGGCAGGAGCTGGCAAATGAGCATGAACCTCGTTGTACTGCTGTACCTGGTCGCCAGCATTTGCTTTATCCAAGCCTTGAAAGGCTTGTCACACCCGACCACGTCGATTCGCGGCAATCTCTTTGGCATGAGCGGCATGGCTATTGCCGTGCTGACCACGGCAGCGCTGATTGTTAATCTGGCCGGCCATGCGGACGGACTGGGCTGGGTGCTGCTCGGTCTGGTAATCGGCGGTGGCGCCGGTGCCATCATGGCGCAGCGGGTCGAGATGACCAAGATGCCCGAATTGGTCGCCTTTATGCACAGCATGATCGGCTTGGCGGCGGTGTTTATTGCTGTCGCGGCCGTGGTCGAACCTGCTGCGTTTGGCATCGTGGCACAAGGCATGGGCACGCTAGACATTCCCAACGGTAACCGCCTCGAGTTGTTCTTAGGTGCAGCCATCGGCGCCATCACCTTCAGCGGCTCGGTCATTGCGTTTGGCAAGTTGTCAGGCAAATACAAGTTCCGCTTGTTTCAAGGCGCGCCGGTGGTGTTTGCAGGTCAGCATATGTTGAACCTAGCCATCGGCTTGGCGACCGCCGGTTTGGGCGTGTACTTCATGGTCACTGGCGACTGGAATGCGTTTTTGCTGATGCTGGCACTGTCATTCGTGCTGGGCGTGCTCATCATCATCCCGATTGGCGGCGCCGACATGCCGGTGGTGGTGTCCATGCTCAACAGCTACTCGGGTTGGGCAGCGGCGGGCATCGGTTTTAGCTTGAACAACAGTATGCTGATCATTGCGGGCAGCTTGGTGGGCTCCTCGGGCGCCATCTTGTCTTACATCATGTGCAAAGCCATGAACCGCTCCTTCTTTAACGTGATCCTGGGTGGATTTGGTGGCGAGGCAGGTGCAGCCGCTACCGGCAGCACCGAACAACGCCCTGTGAAAAGCGGTAGCGCGGATGACGCCGCCTTTATTTTGGGCAACGCCGAAACCGTGGTCATCGTGCCCGGGTATGGCTTGGCAGTCGCACGCGCACAGCATGCGGTGAAAGAGCTCGCTGAAAAGCTGATCCACAAAGGCATCACGGTGAAATATGCCATCCACCCGGTGGCAGGTCGTATGCCGGGCCACATGAATGTCTTGCTGGCCGAGGCCGAAGTGCCCTACGACCAGGTGTTCGAAATGGAAGACATCAATGGGGAATTCGGCCAGGTCGATGTGGCCATCGTCTTGGGCGCCAACGACGTCGTCAACCCAGCGGCGATGATCAAGGGCAGCGCCATCTACGGCATGCCGATTCTGGAAGCCTACAAAGCCAAAACCATCATCGTCAACAAACGCTCCATGGCTGCGGGCTACGCCGGCCTAGACAATGAGTTGTTCTACATGGACAAAACCATGATGGTGTTTGGCGATGCCAAGAAGGTGGTGGAAGATATGGTCAAGGCGGTGGAGTAAGCCATCTGGCTACGAGGCCCCAGCTGCTGGGTTTACCCATTGGTGGCGTAAAACAAAGTGCGACTGCTTGCGCCGTCTGCGCGATGGGATTTTTGTCCTGTCGCGCCATAAAGCTTAGGCAACTTCTGCCGATGTCTTCCAATGTACGCCCATGATTGCAGCTATGCCCGGACGGGCGCCCGCAGAATCGGCTCACCCACCACCATTGCGCGCACACATAGCGCAACCAACTGGCACTAGATGAAAAAATTTGCTTGGACTTGGCTGGTCAACATCTCTCTTTGCCTCCTCAGTGCGTGTGGAGGCGGGGGGGGTGATGGGGCCAGCACTACGCCCAGCCCAGTTACGCCGCCCGTGACTTCCGTGCCGCCCAGCCCAGTTTCGCCTACCGCATTACTTGGGGTATTTTTGGATTCGCCGGTATCCAACATGAGTTACAAAACCAGCACGCAGACAGGTACAACCGACCTACAAGGTCAGTTCAAATATGTCGCCAATGAACTGGTAACTTTTTCAGTGGGCAAGGTGGTGCTTCCTTCTGCCACTGCGTCTGCGATTATCACGCCTATGGAGCTGGCCAAAACCTCCGACATGAGTAATAACGTGGTACTCAATATGCTGGTCTTTTTGCAAAGCTTAGACAAGGACGGTGATCCCAGCAATGGCATCCAAATTCAAGACGCGGCGATTAGCGCAGCAACAAGCGCCATCGACTTCAATGTATCGCCTGCGTCTTTTCGCGCCAACACCGTTTTCACCACGCTAATAGCAAATTCGGGTTCGGTTACCAAAACGCCGGTTACCTTGGCATCGGCGCTAGAGCATTTCAACACTACTTTGGCTGCAAGCAAAATTGTCGTGGCGGACCCACGCCCTAGCGCGAAAATTGCTACAGTTGCTGAGACCAAAGTGGGTAATTCCATTGTGCTGGACGGTTCAGCGAGCACCGACCCAAAATCGGCCACCCTAAGCTACAGCTGGACACTCACTGCGCCGACGGGCAGCCATGCAAAATTGTCCAAAGCCAATGAGGCCAAGCCGAGCTTCTCCATCGACGTTTCGGGTGACTATGTCGTGAGCCTGGTCGTAGACAACGGCGCGCTGACTAATTCCAGCAAGCTCACCGTGAAGGGCATCGATAATGTTTTTGGAAGTTCCAATTTATACCTTTACGGTAAAGGCACCAGCAACAATCTCCAGACGGTGTACATCGGCTGCCTTACCTGCGATGCGAGTCAACCCGATTCCATATGCAGCGCAGACCCCGCAAGTGCCTACGGCATTACATCGAGCGCCAGTAGCATTTGGGATGTCAACTCGGTGTACGGCAATCCCGACGGCCCCCACAGCCCCTGGGACTTTCCCGGCTATTACCCGGTAACGCCATTAGTTTTTAATGACAAAGACGCCATCGCTCTGTTTTCGGTTGATAAAGCTGTACGCGATGTATTTGACAAAATATTTGACGTAACAACAGGTGGAGCTACAACGGCCGACCCTCGAGCAACCGCTTATGTAGAAACCCTTTTTGCCGCACCGAACGCGGGCCGAGCCGATGTGTTGACCGCACTATGCGGTGCCGCCGCAGGGCCTATGGCCGTCATGAATGCCATGCAGGCGGTGAAGAAAAAACAGCGCTGAGTCGGAAGCAAACGCCATCACTACTTCAACCACCCTCGCTTGCGGAAATACCACATAGGCACTAAGGCGCTGCCTACCATCAAGGCCACGGTGTAAGGGTAGCTCCAGCCACCCAAAAATTCCAACTCCGGGAATTTCAGGTTCATGCCATAGACGCTGGCAATCAAGGTCGGGGGTAACAAGGCCACGCTGGCCACCGAAAAGATCTTGATGATCTTGTTTTGGTTGATATTGATGAAACCCACCGTCGCGTCCATCAAGAAGTTGATTTTGTCAAACAAAAACGCGGTGTGGCTGTCTAGCGAATCGATGTCGCGCAGGATTTGGCGCGCATCTTCAAACTGCTCTGCATTGAGCATTTTGGATCGCATCATGAAGCTAACGGCGCGGCGCGTATCCATCACATTGCGGCGGATGCGTCCGCTCATGTCCTCGTGGCGGGCAATCGCGGCCAGGGCCTCGCCAGCGATTTCATCGGTCACATTGCCCGCTAGCACTTTGCGGCTGACGTTTTCCAAATCGTCGTAAATGCCTTCGAGCGTATCGGCCGAATATTCGGCGTCGGCATCGAATAATTTAAGCAACACTTCTTTGGCATCCTCGATCAAGCCCGGGGCGCGGCGCGCACGCATGCGCAGCAAGCGGAACACCGGCACGTCTTCGTCGTGGATGGAGAACAAGACGCCCTTGCTTTTTAGGCTGTCATTGACCAGGTTGAGAATAAAAGCGGCACGCACGGTGCGCGGTTCATCTTCGTCGGCAATCAAAAAGTCACTGCGGATGTGCAGTTCGCCGTTGTCTTCGGTATAGAAGCGGGCGGACTCCTCAATGTCCTCGTCCATCGCGTCTTCGGGGATGGACAAGCCGTAGTACTGCTTGATCCAGCGTTTTTCTTCGACAGTGGGGGATTCCAAATCCACCCAAATGGGCTGGAATTTGGAGAGTTCTTCCAGGGATTCGATTTCTTCCTGGAACAGGCGGCCGTTGGCCAGGGTAAAAATATTGAGCATGGCAAATGGTTGAAGGTCGGGGCCTACGGTTCGACGGGGCGGCAGGGATACGGCAGCTTTCGAACGACAGGGCCGAGCGGCCTACACCATCCGAAAGCTACCAACTAGGGTAGTGTTCCAAGAATGCTCTCCAGAGTGGGAATCCCAGGATTATCGCACTGCAGCACGCCCGCCGACGAGGGCTTTACAGACGGCCTGGGTACCGCAGCGCCCCCGCGGCCGGGCCCCAAGCCCTCGCCACGTCAGGCCATCGAAAAAGCTTTGCTTTTTTGCGCAAACAGGCGCATAGTGGGGTCGGGATTTCCGCGAAATAGGTAATTTTTGCGGAATTTAGACTGGCGACCGCCAGGTCGCCGGATGTGTAGCAAGCAACTGGAGGCTATTTATGAATTTGACAATCAGCGGCCATCATCTGGAAGTAACGCCGGCCCTGCGTAGTTACGTGACCGAAAAATTGGACCGCATCATGCGCCACTTTGACC
>CANFLU010000009.1 GCA_947447975.1 Comamonadaceae bacterium
GCGCGGGCTTTGATGACGGCGCAGGCCTTTGCGATCACCACGGCGCAATTGGCGGCGATGGAGACGGCAGACTTTGCAGCGATCAGCACCAGCAGCATTGCAGCGCTCAAGACAGCGCAGGTAGTGGCGTTGACAACAGATGAGATAGTGGCCTTGACGACGGCGCAGACGCAGGCGATCACCAGCGCGCAGGCCTTTGCCCTGACGACGGCGCAGGTAGCGGCCTTGGAGACGGTGGACTTTGCCTCCATCAGCACGCAAAGCTTGGCAGCACTCAAGACAGCGCAGGTAGTTGCGATCACCACGGCCCAGGCACAAAGCCTGACGACGGCGCAGGCCTATTCCCTGACGACAGCGCAGATAGCTTCCTTGGAAACAGTAGACCTTGTTTCTATCAGCACCAGCAGCTTGGCGGCCTTGGGTACGGCGCAGGTGCAGGCGATTACCACTGCGCAGGCTGCCTCGCTGGGTAGCGATCAAATTGTCGCCTTGACGACCGCGCAGGTAGCGGCGCTGGAGACGGCAGACTTTGCGGCAATCAGCACTAGCAGCCTGGTCGCTCTGCAAACGGCGCAAGTAGTGGCGCTGACTTCTGACGCAATAGCTGCCATGACCACGGCACAGGCCCAAAGCCTGACCACTGTGCAAGCCAGCACCCTGACCAGCGACCAATTGTTCTATATGTTGACCGCTGACGTCGCTGCACTCACGAACAACAGCATTGCGGCCTTGCAGACGTCGCAAGTGGCATCGCTGAACGAGGAAAAGATAGTCGCGCTGACGACTGCGCAAGCGCGTTCCCTCACCAGTGACCAAGTGACCGCATGGAGCGCCACGCAGCTGAACTATATGGAAACCATGGACTTTGCGGCGTTGACCACAGACGCAATAGCAGCCATGTCGACGGCTCAGGTAGCAGGACTAAACGTGGCTACGCTGGTAGCTTTGACCACGGCGCAATCCCGTGCCCTGACGACGGCGCAAGCTTCTGCGCTGAGCGTTACCCAACTTCCCGCCTTGGAGACGGCCGACTTTGCTGCGCTGAGCAGCGGATCGGTAGCAGCTTTGAAGGTGGCCCAAATTACGGCGCTGACTACGGCGCAAGTGGTGGCGCTGACGACGGCTCAGGCTGGCGTGTTGACAACCTTGCAGCTCAGCACGCTTACGACTTCGCAACTGTTGGCAATGGAGACACGGGACTTTGCCTCGACCAGCACGGGCAGCGTGGCTGCGCTGCTGACAGCGCAGATTGTCGCCCTGAGCACCGCGCAATTGGTCGGATTGACCACGGCCCAGGCGCAAGCGTTGACCGCGGCACAAGCGCAGGCCTTGGGTACTGCGCAATTGGTTGCCTTGGAGACAGCAGATTTTGCTGCCTTGAGCACAGCTAGTCTGGCGGCGTTGACGTCGGCACAGGTTGTGGCTTTGACGACCGATGAAATCGTAGCCCTGACGACGGCGCAGGCGGCTGCCTTGACCAGCGACCAGTCAAGCGCATTGACGAGCAGTCAAATTGTGATGTTGACGCCAACGGACTTTGCAGTTCTCAGCCCAAGCGCTATTTCCGCCCTGGGTACGTTCTCGACTTACAGCCCCAATCGCAACTGGACCCGATTGATGTCCGGTGGCGGTGTGGAAATGGTGAATGGGCTGGCTACTGCCACCAATGGACAGCTCTATGTGCTTGGCAGTACTGATCCCAATGGCTACACCATTAATGGTGTGAATAGCAATGGTGGCCAGGATGGTTTCTTGACTACCTTGAGCACTGGTGGCGTAACAAATTCCACAGGAACATTTGGAACCAGCAATACTGAAGGTTTCAACGCGGTGGCCACTGGCTCTAACGGCACGGTATATGCTGTGGGTGATATCTCGGCTAACCCTAAAACGTTGTCAAGTACTTACAATTCCCAAACCTATGGTGGGTACGGACAAAGTTCACAAACTTACCACTCTACTCAAAGCGGCGGCTACTATACATACGACTCGGGTTATGTCAGTAGTACACAGACTAACACTTACAACAGCAGTGGCGTTGGCACCGGCTACACCATCGATGGAACCACAGTAGCTGTCCAGACCCAAACTACTACGGTGACTACCACCAATTACTGGAGTAATGGAGGGACCCAGGTAAGCACTCAAACCACCACCAATTCACTGAGTAGTGCTGACGGCGTGTTAGTGAGCTACGACGCATCGGGCGTTAGAAATATGGCGGCAACCACTATCGTAGGCTCAGCCAATAACTTCGAGCATGCCAATGCGGTAACTGTCGGCCTTGACGGCACCATTTACGTTGGCGGAAACTTTGGAACCGGCACGACTGACGGGTTTGTGTATAGGTATTCAGCTACGCCATCCGGAAGTAACGGATTGTCTGTAATGCAGTCCAAACTGCTGAGTACTTCTGGCAATGACTCTGTATCAGCGCTGGCTACTGGCCCGGATGGATCTATTTATGTGGTGGGTTATACATCGGGTACGTCAACGGCTTCGGATGGCAGCACGGGTACCAATATGGGCGGTGGCGTTTCCGACGGATTCCTTGCGAAGTACGATGCCAATTTGAACCTGTTGTGGTCAACACGGGTAGCCACTTCAGGTAACGGTGCTGGCGACAAAGTAAATGCGGTGGTCGTTGACGCAGACGGCTCGGTCTATGTCGCTGGGTATGTGGACGGGTCCTTAGATGGTTCGACCTTCAATGGGGCTACAGACGGATTTGTCGTCAAGTACAACTCCGCTGGCGGCAAAGTGTGGACACAAACCGTGGGCGGCGGAAATGTTGAATCTGTAAATGCACTTGCGCTAGGTATGGACGGTTATGTTTACTTGGCTGGAATGTCCATGTCGACTACAGGCGACGGCGTTCCTGAAGGATTGGTAGGGCGCTTGGCGAAAGCGAGCGGCACACCGGATTGGGTAGCATCCATAGGCACTGCGGGCGCAGATGCAGTAAAGAGCTTGACCTTCGGTTTGGATGGTGCGCTCTATGTGGGCGGAATACTTGCCGCCTCTATTGATGGTCAGACCTATGGTGGTGGAGGATCCGATGGCTTCGTGGCGAAATACACCGTCATGGCGAACGACATCCAAGCCCTGACTACCGCGCAAGTGGCGGTACTGACCAGTGCGCAGGCTGCGGCCTTGACCACAACAGAGATCCGTATGCTGAGCACGGCGCAAATGCAGGCGCTGACTACGGCCGCCATCGCCGCGCTCAGCACGGCGCAAGTTGCAGCGCTCAATACCTGCGGCCTGACGGCCTTGCAAACTGCAGCGCTTAGTGCCAACGCCAAGCTCGTCTACACACCTATCGTGCTGGACCTGAACGGCAATGGCATCAGCACGCTGGCCATGGCCAATGGCGTGCAGTTCGATCTGCTGGCCAGCGGCAAGCCTGTTCAGACCGGTTGGGTCGCCCCAAGCGATGGTTTGCTGGTGCGTGACCTCAATGCCGATGGAACGATTAACAACGGCACCGAGTTATTCGGCAATGCCACGGTGCTGGCCGACGGCAGCAAAGCAAGCGATGGCTACCAGGCCTTGGCCCAACTCGACACTAACCATGACGGCATGATCACTAGCGCCGATGCGGTGTTTGAGCAGCTGGGCGTGTGGGTAGACGCGAATTCGGACGGTATCAGCGAGGCTGGTGAGGTGCAAAGCCTGGCGTCGATGGGAATTACTGGAATAGCGGTAAGCGCCGATGCCACTTCAACGCTGGACAACGGAAATACGATTGGTTTGACGTCTAGTTACCAGACTGCCGATGGTGCGCAACACCTGGCGGGTGACGTCTGGTTTGCGGCGCAAGATGCCATCACAACGGCTGGCGCGGCTGCGCTGAACACCACGGCGGTCGCAGCGCTTACAACAGACCAGCTAAGCGCCCTGACGGCTGCGCCGGTCAATGCCCTGACCGACGGGGCGGCATGTGAGGCTAAGCAAGAGGACGCAAGCCTAGAGTCGACCGGGCTTGCCAAGCGCACCAGCGCCTTGGCCGATGCGATAAGTTCGTTTGATGTGGTTGCGACGCCGAAAGCGGTCACAACCGCGACGTTGAACGCACCCGCAGATGCCAACGGAGCGAACCTGCGCTCAGCGAGCTTGGCGGTCGGCAACTTGGTGCAACAGATGCGTAGTTTTGAAGCGCAGGCTGCACAGGCGGCTGGCGGACCGAGCAGCATGTCGAACGCGGCAGTGTCCACTTTAGCCTCGACGCAGGCGGCGCCACTAGGTATGATTGATCCGTTGAAGAAGCCGGCGCCTAATGACTTTTTGGGATTGTCGGGTGGAGATAATAAGTTTTAATATAATCTCGATACGATCACCAATAATTTGAGAATACTTACTTGAAAGCTGTAATTCTCGCCGGTGGACTGGGGTCGCGAATAGCGGAAGAGACCTCAGTCAAACCCAAGCCCATGATAGAGATCGGCGGCAAACCGATTTTGTGGCATATTATGAAAATTTATTCCCACCATGGAATAAATGACTTCATTATTTGCTGCGGGTATAAAGGATATGTGATTAAGGAGTATTTTTCCAATTACTTCCTACACATGTCCGATGTCACCTTCGACATGAGTGCAAACACCCTGGAAGTGCATAATCGCAAAGCCGAACCCTGGCGGGTCACCCTTGTGGACACGGGTGAGGAAACCATGACGGGTGGCCGCATTAAGCGAATTTCAAAATACATCGAAAATGAAGATGCGTTTTGCATGACCTATGGCGACGGAGTTGGTGATGTGAATATTACCGAACTAATCGCGTTTCATAAGTTAAAAGGCACATTGGCGACGCTCACTGCAACCTTGCCACCTGGGCGGTTTGGCGCACTTCAAGTTGAAGATGGCAAAGTACTAAGCGTGAAGGAAAAGCCGCAAGGCGATGGGGCAAGCATTAATGGCGGCTATTTTGTGTTGTCGCCATCAGTTATTCAATTGATACCTGATGATCAAACCATTTGGGAGCGCGGACCACTAGAAGCCCTCGCCGAAAAAGGCCAATTGGCATCCTACGCTCATACAGGCTTCTGGCAGCCTATGGATACTTTGCGAGAGAAAAATTACCTGGAAGAGCTTTGGCAGTCTGGTAAGGCGCCATGGAAGGTTTGGAAGTGAGTCCAGGGTTTTGGACATCGAAGCGTGTGCTTATCACCGGGCACACAGGGTTTAAAGGCAGCTGGCTTAGTCTGTGGCTTCAATCGATGGGCGCAGAGCTTGCTGGTTTTGCACTGGAGCCGCCGACTAGGCCAAGTTTGTTCGTAGAAGGGCGGGTACAAGAGGGATTGACCCACTTCATTGGCGATATTCGCGATTTGGGAAAACTGCAATCGGCAATTTCCGGATTTAAACCGGAAATCATTTTTCATTTGGCGGCACAACCCTTGGTGCGGCGTTCTTATGCGGATCCGGTTGAAACTTACTCGACCAACGTCATGGGCACGGTCAATCTGCTAGAAGCAGCGCGTCAGTGTCAGGGTGTTCGAGCCGTGGTGAATGTAACTAGCGACAAGTGTTATGCAAACAGGGAATGGGTATGGGGATATCGTGAAAATGACCCTATGGGTGGATACGACCCGTATAGCAGCAGCAAGGGTTGCGCCGAACTGGTAAGTGCGGCTTATACGACTTCGTTTTTCAATCCAGCAGACTATCATCGCCATCGGGTGGCACTTGCCAGCGCACGAGCGGGAAATGTGATCGGCGGAGGTGACTGGGCTCAGGATCGTTTAATTCCCGACATGGTGCAATGTTTCGCAGAAGGAAAGACATTGACCATACGTAACCCCAATGCCATACGCCCCTGGCAGCATGTGCTTGAACCTCTAAGAGGATACATAAGTCTTGCGCAGAATCTTTATGAGCATGGGCCAACTTACTCCGAGGGATGGAATTTTGGGCCAGCTGAGTCAGATACCCAAACCGTACAATGGATTGTCGAAAGAACGGCGGCCTTGTGGCATAAGCCTGTTAGTTGGGCGGTAGATGGTAGTGAGCAACCTCATGAAGCGCAGTATTTAAAATTGGATGTATCTAAAGCCGCTCGCCGTCTGCATTGGAACCCAGCTATGAATCTCGATACGGCACTTCAATATACTATCCATTGGTATCAAGATTGGATAAATGGGGCTGATATGCGCGCAACGACACTAAATCAAATAAAGTCCTACCAAAGTTCGACATTTGCATAGTAAAAAAATGGAAACACCTACCGCACTGGCGATACGAGAAAAAATTGCACTACTGGTCGAGGAGTATGCTGCAATTAGCCTGAAACCTCCGGTGTTTATGCCCGGAATAACCCCGGTACCTGCTTCTGGCAAATTGCTTGGGGCGCAGGAATTGAAAAATATGGTGGATGCGTCCTTAGACGGGTGGCTCACCACTGGGCGGTTTAATGCCGAATTTGAGAAGAAGCTGGCAGCGTACATTGGCGTTAAGCATCTTATTACCGTGAACTCTGGGTCATCGGCGAATTTGGTAGCTTTTAGTATCCTGACTTCACCAAAACTCGGGGAAAGAGCTATTCGTAAGGGCGATGAGGTTATTGGCGTGGCTGCAGGGTTCCCCACTACCGTGAACCCGATTATCCAGTTTGGCGCAGTCCCAGTCTTTGTCGATATAGACCCGGTTACACACAATATTGACGCAAGCAAGATTGAGGCGGCAATTGGCCCCAAAACCAAAGCTATCATGTTAGCGCATAGTTTGGGTAACCCGTTTAATCTCGATGTCGTTACCGCGCTTTGCAAAAAATATAATCTTTGGCTAGTGGAGGACTGCTGTGACGCATTAGGCTCTACCTACAGGGGGCAAATGGTCGGCACATTTGGAGACATCGCCACCCTTAGCTTTTATCCTGCGCACCATATTACGATGGGTGAGGGTGGTGCGGTTTTCACAAATGACGAAGCACTAAAAACCATTGCCGAAAGCTTTCGGGATTGGGGTCGGGACTGCTACTGCATGCCGGGGAAAGATAATACCTGCGGACAACGCTTTTGCCAGCAATTCGGATCATTGCCTTATGGGTATGATCATAAATATACCTATAGCCACTTGGGATACAACCTGAAAATAACCGATATGCAGGCGGCTTGCGGCCTGGCACAACTCGGAAAAATTGAAGAATTCGTGAAACGGCGGAAGGAGAATTTCAATTATTTGAAAAATCGCCTTGCTTCATGTGAAGAATACCTAACGCTCCCAGAGGCCAGTGAACACGCTGACCCTTCATGGTTCGGTTTTATGGTTACTTTAAAGGATTCCTCACCCGTTACTAGGCTTGATCTTTTGACCTATTTAGATCAAAAAAAAATAGGAACTAGGTTGCTATTCGCAGGAAACTTGACGTCACAACCTTATATGCAAGGGCTTGAATTTAAAATAAGCGGTGAGTTGAAAAATACAAATAAAGTGATGGAAAATTCGTTTTGGATTGGATTGCATCCTTCGTTGGACTTTCAGATGCTGGAATACATCGTAAGTGGCATTGAGAACTTCATGGGAATTAGATTTTAACCTTTAAATGAAAATTCTAGATGAGTTACTTTCTGGTTGCTATCTTATCGATCCTGGGCCAATCAAGGATCGTCGGGGTTACTTCGTCAAAACATTTGACCAGGAAAAATTAAAGGCTTGTGGAATTGAATTTGAAGTAAAAGATGCTTACTATTCGGTATCACGGAGAAATGTAATTAGAGGGATGCATTTTCAAACGCGTCCATATGCTCACGGTAAATTGGTGCAATGTGCAAAAGGCGAAGTCTTGGATGTTCTGCTGGACGTGCGTCCGGGACCCGATTTCGGTAGATCGACATCAGTAGTACTGGATTCGCAGAATAGATACATGGTATTCGCGCCGATTGGTTTGGCTCATGGTTTTCTTAGCAAAAAAAATGATAGCCTAATGGTTTACAGCACAAGTAGCATACACAAGCCTGATAACGATAGTGGTGTTCGTTGGGACTCATTCAAATTCAATTGGGGCAAAGGTCCATTTATAATTTCGGACCGAGACCTGAAACTTCCGGAACTTGTTAACATAGAAAACTCGTTCTAGTAGTATGAAAATATTCTTGACCGGAGGAACAGGATTCATAGGGTCCCATTTCATAAATCATGCACATCAAAATGGTCATACTATTGTCGCCTTAAAGCGCCCTGGAAGTACTACACGGGTTCCAATGCTTTCGCAGCCGACCTGGATTGAAGGTGCATTGGACGGCAGTTTTGATAACTGTTTTAATGATATAGACGTCTTTTTGCATTTGGCTGCCCATTCAGCAAATTACCCATACGATAATTTGGAAAATTGCTTGCGTTGGAATCTTACTGCGCCATTTAATTTAATTAAACAAGCTGCAGAACAAGGAGTTAAAAGATTTATCGTTGCAGGCAGTTGTTTTGAGTATGGTGCCACAGCTAATAAAGTTGATGTGTTAAAATCAGACAGCCCATTAGAACCAAATAACAATTATTCTATCTCGAAAGCAGCTTCGTCGATTGTTTTTTTGGGAATGGCTCAAGAATTACAGATTCAAATGAAATTATTACGGATATTTCAAGTTTATGGCGAAGGTGAGCAAGAATCACGTATGTGGCCCTCACTGAAAAGGGCAGCTCGTACAGGCTCCGATTTCCATATGACGAAAGGTGAGCAAATTCGTGACTTTATTCCAGTGGAAAGAGTTGCTGAACTGCTTACAGGTGCTTTGACCGAATTCGGTGCTTGTACTCATGGATCCGAAGTGAAACACATCGCAACGGGCGTACCTCAAAAAACGATAGATTTTGTCAATTATTGGTGGGCTAAATTTGGGGCCACAGGAAAAATAGTAACTGGGACTTTCCCATATCGGGATGGTGAGATGATGCGAATCGTTTCTTCTTCGGACTCAGTTTTAAAATAAATAAATTATCATGCATAAAAAATATAAGTTTTCAATATGCATACCTACGTTTGATAGGCCCGATAAATTAAATGAATTGTTGGCAAATATAAGAAAAAATATTAGTGATAAAAATAATTATCAAGTAGTTATTTCGGATAACGCTTCGCCTTTTGAAACCGCTCGTGTAGTCGAAAGCTATCTGGCAGATCTAAACATAAAATACATTAGGAATGATAGAAATATTGGTATGTCCCGTAATATAATTGCGTCGGTAGACTTTGCAGATGGAGATTACTGCATATTGACCGGCGACGATGATTTATTTCGCGATGGCTGGTTCGGGGTGTTGGAGATTCTGGTTCAGACCTACAGTCCAGATTTCATTATTTCAAACAGATTTGTTTGCGATGAAGAAATGAAAATTAAATTTAATGAGGAATGTGGTCCAAATGTCGAAACGCCTACTAATTTTCGAATCGAAAGGGTGGCTGATTTAATCAGTTATCTGAAGAGCACGCATTCGACTTCAGGTTTTGGATATTTATCCAATTTAGTAATTAACAGAAAATCATGGAAACAAACGAACTCATGTAATTTTATTAACTCACATCCCTTCCCTCACATGCTGAAGATTATTGAATTCTTATACACTGACGGCGGAGTTATACTTCGTGTTCCTTTAGAAACTGTTCTTGCACGATCAGGAGTTGACAGACTTGAGGAATTTACTGGACGCCAAAAGATGAGTCAGTTTGATAAAATCATGATTCATTTCGAAGGATTTTTATCTGCTGCTAAGTTCTTGGCTCCGACGGACTCGGAGATGTGTAGAGCAATAATGACGCCGATATTAGATATTTTTTCGAAAGAGTATAAGGAGTATTTTATTGATTTTGCGAACTCCGTAGATCAAGGTGAGCGCGGGAATAATTTTTTGAAGCAATTATTGTTCATTGAAGCAACGCGTCTTTAACATATTATATTAATTTATAAAAAAATTAATTTTTATATTTACTCGCAATTCGACTTTACTCCGACGTTACTTATGAGACGGAATCGCTCAAGTAGAACAAGCTGAGGGGGTGCAATAACTCTTGTACGCGATAATAAGCTTTGATGGATTTTTGGGTGCGAGAAAGTCGTTATGTGGTCATTTCAGTCTATGGACACCACTTAATCAGAAGCGTCTGGCTTAATAGTGCAATTTATATTGTGAGTAAGCGTACGCAGGAAAATTAATATTTTTTCAGCGGCAAGGTCCCAAGAATAGTAATTGCGGACATAGTCTGATCCAGATAAACCAGATATGCCAGGTAGATTAGCTGCAGCGAAAATACGTCGCGCCATGTCTGGTATCGCGGGGTAGGCCCATAGCCCAAAATCACCGTCGCTATGCCCAAGCGCCCGTTTAAAGGTATCGCAGTCCACTGGCCCCAGGGTTGTTTTTATGATATCGGTTTCCGGCAGAAAACCAAGGTATTCAGAATGCCCGCCAAAGCGCGTGGTAATGCAAGGTGTGCCACAAGCAATGGCTTCAATCAAAGGCAGGCTCCATCCCTCGCAGCGCGATGGATGTAAAAAATAGTCTGCAGAGTAATATAAAGTGCGCATCTGCTCAGGCGAGAAGTTACCGGTGTAAACCTTAATGCTGAATTTATCTTGGTATCTCTGGACTAGTTCAATGAACTCTGTCGGTAACACGGCATCAGTGCCATTAATCCAATCTGACTTAGTGAGTAGCTCAATCGAAGCCCCTTGCTCCGTGGCAATCCTTAGTGCCTCGAAGGCCTCGCCGTAGCCTTTCCTTTTCTCATATTTTCCGACCATTAGAAATTTGGTTTTCCCGCTATGCGTCGCGACCGGCCTACCATAAGGATTATAAAATTTTGGGTCAACGCCTTCGGGTACCACAATAATTCTTTCGCCATCCATGCCGCGTTCAAGCATTGCGTCGCGGCACCAATGACTGGTTGCAAAAATGAAGTCAAAGGTATGCAGCCACCGCTCATAACCCAAACTTGGCCGACTGGCATCGATCACGCACCAATAAATCTTGCATCCCTTGAGATTATTAGCGTACACCTCTGGGAAGAAAAAAATATTGACGTCGCTATCAACGCTGTCGGAAACTGCTGATCGCACCTCGTCAATATAGTTGTGCGTAATTAGTTGGATTTGGATTTGTTCAAAATAAAAAGCCTGCAGAGCCTTAACAGTTTGCATGCAATGAGTCCCCACTCCAGTAGGCGTTTTAACACCAAAAAACCGTATTCGTTGAATAAGCATCCTTTCCCAATCCTATATTTACTATTTACTTGACTCAAGTGCGGATCGTAATACATACCAATCATCAAAACCCGATAGGTCTTTGAAGATGCGAGAATATCCGTTCGTGACTAATAAATTATAAATTTCAGCCCTCATTTCAGTGTGATTATGTTCTACAGTTATAATACAAAACTGATATTTATTAAAATTAAATACTTTTAGTATGTCGAATTCCGAGCCCTCTGTATCTATAGAAAGATAGTCAATTACATTGGGAGCATCATGTTGATCAAGTAAATCTTCAAGACTTATGGTCTCGACTAAATATTGATTGCCTGAAGTTCTGTTCGACGCGTGAAGATCTAATTGGGAATAACTTTGAAGGGTAGATAGTTCATTGTGTTCAACGTCTAAGAATGGCAGCTTTAATCCACTGGAATGGAATACACATCGATAATCGATGATTGAAGTCCTATTTCCTCTTAAGGAATTTTCCCACGACCTGGCAGGTTCACAGACTATTCCATTCCAATTAAAATTCTTTTCTAGTAAGTAAGTATTGCTAAGAAACATTCCATCTGCCGCTCCAAATTCAACAAAATAACCGTTATTTTTTCCAGCCAATAAATATAAAACCAGCAAGTCTTGAAATAATTGGGAATATGAATCCTTCCGATTTTTAGCGCAATATTCTAAAAATTTAGTTTGATCATTTTGGAAGATGGAGTTATTTTCAATCTGCTTAAAAGTCAATAGCGCGCTAAAATAGTTTGCGCAATAATTGCTCAATATTTCCTCAGACCTGTCTCTAAAATAAGTAACGTTTCCATGCCAAGGAATTCGGCTAATATCGGATTCCTTACGTTTGAAGTTTTTAAGAGTCAGAAAATTATCAATGTAACCGAATAGTTTCTGTCCCTCATAGATCTCTTCTTTAGAAACTTCAACTTCAACAACGTTAAATTTGTCAATATAACGACCTGTCCCCATCAGTACTTCATATTCGCCGCCTTGCACGTCAATGATTAGCTTCGCATTAGAATATCTCTCTTCATCAAGTTTTATGCTATCCAGTATTGACTCAAGGGTGTAACTACTATACTCTTTCGGATCTTCAGAGGAGTCTAACCCAGCCCAAGTATCCTTAAGCAGTTGTGTTGGTTTGTATCTTGATGAGGACTGTCCGTCATTATTGAATGGATAAAATTTAATGATTTCACCATTGCTCTCTCCCACCAAAGCATTTATGAAAATGTGATTTATCTTATTTACTGAATTACTCTCTTTCTCTTTGATATTTGCTTGCAATCGGTGATAAATCGCTGTATCCGCTTCTATCCACACTATTTGTTGAATGTTAAGTGCTCTGTAAGCCTCGACCTCTTGGCCTATGTGCGCGCCAACGTGTACAACCATTGATATTTGATTCTGCTGCATATTTTTCCTTGGCTTCCACTATATATATTTTATATGTTTAATTTTTTCAGTAATGCGGCTTCAAGAGCGACATCATCGACGCTCATTTCAGACGGCTTTTTTAATTTATAGATATCTAGTAAATCCGCTGCACCTTTATCATTGCCTAATAGTATCTCTGAATAGGCTAAATGTAGCCGGGTGCTATACCGCTGATTATTTTCAGATAAAACTAAATATAAATATAACTTTGCTTCTCTTGGTTTATTCTGGTTGAGCAACATCACCCCCAGAGTATGGCCAATATCGGGGCGCTGTACATCCGCCATTCGCTCAAAACCCATGCGCATCAATTCGATCGCTTGGCCCGCTTCGCCGTTTTGCATCATGGTCTGACATACTTGCATAAGCACACTTGGCTCAATAAGCTGGCGCTCGACTTGTTGTGTCATCTCCGTGAAGCTGAAAAAGGGTAGCGCGTTCGGTCGGCTAATCGATACTAACGGCGCCACATCACCAATTAACTTTGCCATTCGCTGAAACGTGGAGCCAGAAAAACCTACGACTTGGCTATGGGCCAACACGAGTAGGTCAATCGTCCCTTCGATCATGGCCTCGCGGCTGCGCTGAATATTTCCATAGGACAGGCGGCCTTCTTGGTCCTTGGAAAGGCTGATCCAGTCCGATTCCGTTTCCTTTTTTTCGACATGGTGCACTTTAGGGCGCGCATGCACATGCGGGTGCGCGCTGGCAAGTGCTTCCGCGTAAGGGTCATCTGAGCACACAAAAAACACTTCTTGCGGGTAGCGCTGCACCAAGGCCATAACCTCGAGGTCTGTCAAGCCAACGCGCAGGTCAGTACGCCGTAGGTGCAGGCCATGAAACGGACGTTTCATGGCCTGGTTGATGAACGCGCTCACGCTTTGCCTAATGTGCGCGCTAAATTGCACGCTTTGCAAACTCGCATGGATTAAGGCATCAGGTATCCATTGGGGAATAACGGCGGGGTAGAAAAAAAGGTCGCCACTTGTGGGGAGACCTCGAAGCTCAAAATCTTCCAGAGATTGGTAGTCATAAGCCGAGGCAAAGGGCACTTTCAAAAATTGGGCGCCGATTTCATCGTGCATCATTATTTTTGCGTGTCCAAATTTACCTGCCAAAGCGTCTAATGCTTCGGTACGTATATCCAGGGTATTATCAAAAATATCTTTAAAAGCCGCGCCACACCAGCTGTTTATAGGCCAATAAACTATGCTGTGCATGGCAAATCGTTCTGCCAGCGCCAACCCCGAGATGAGCGCATTAATGCGGTTACCAATTCCCCCATCGCAAAATATGTGGATATTGGTGTTCATTGCACTATATTAATCGCGAGCGAGGTTTATTGCAATACATGTCTGGCCAACCCTAAATCGATCAAAGACTGGCGGATATTCTCCACATCAAACGCATCTTTGCAGGGTGGAGAGTAGGGGTCGCCACGGTGGCATACCACACCGGTGATAGGGGGTGGATAGTGTTCCTGGCAGCCATAGCAGTCTACCGCTGGTTGGATAGGAATAAAGCGCGCGCGCGGCGGGCGCTCTAATGGCTCACGCAGGCGATGATGGGCACTGCTAAACATAGCAACAATGGGCGTATCGGTGCAGGCGGCGATGTGCAAGGTGCCTGAATCTACGCCTACGTAACACTGGGCGCTCGCGATGATTTCACGTAACTCGTGAACATTAAACTTGCCCAGCATATTGAGTAAGCGGGGATGGTAATCAAATGCAATTTCATGGCTGGAGCCTACCTGCACGATTTTAAAATAGGTGGATTCCAGTAATATATCCAATATTTTTTTCCAAGTCGCGTCTGGCAGATTTCGACTCGGCCAAGTATCCTTGCGCATGTGGATGACCACATAATCACCACCAATATCTTTGGTTTGCGCTGACTTCGCTCTAACTCGATCCGCATCGGAGGAGAATAATTCCAGGCGTTTATTTTCTATTTTGTCCGCTGCACCGTGGGATGTAAGGGCATAAGCGTCCACGATATGGACATGCGGCATATTTTCATATGCTAAGTCTAAGTTGATTACCCGGGTATAGGGGCCTTTAGCTTCGCTGAAGGTTTCAGGCGTAAATACGCGGCGAATATACGGATTGTTTGCAAATATCTCTGGCTTTAGCGTGAGCACGTCAATATGACAATTGCCGCCATAGTCTTTGTACAGTTGTCTGACGATAGGGGTCGCGAGCAAGACATCTCCCATTGCCAGTTGCCTGACTATCATGAAACTGGGAACTGTATCCATTAAATAAATTGGTTTACCAGATGATTGCCGACTTAGATGGAGTGCGCACGCTATTGTATGCAGGAAAAGGCGATAGTTTGGGGCGTGCGCCTTGGAGCGTGTTTTTTTAGCATAATGGCCACGATGGAAAATAATTTGGAATCTTGCTGCATTTGGCCTATAAGGTCAGTATCCACATTCAGGAGAACTTTAACGTGAACGGCCCAGAGAATTTCGCAGACCTCGTAAGACAAGCCTGGCAAGGCCGCCTTGAATTTTCCGCACTGATTGATGTTGCTTCGCGCCTTGATGCCGCCGGGGATCGTTCCCTCTCGGCGGTTTTGTACCGCACCTGGCTGTCGCGCAATAGCTCGCAATTCGACCACGTCATCCAATTCAACCTCGGGGCCACCCTTAGTCTGGAGAAGGACTTTGCGGGCTCCGAATCTGCCTACCGCGAAGCCATCCGCTTGGCTCCCGGTTTTGTGCAGCCGCGTGTGAATCTGGGCACTTTGCTGGAAGGCCAGGGCAAAATTGAAGAGGCGCTTGCCGAATGGCGCTGGGTAGTAGACCATGTGTCGCCGCAAGACCCCAACAACAAACCGCTGGTGGTGATGGCTTTGAACCAAATGGGGCGGGTGCTAGAAATCCATAAGCGCTTGGACGAAGCCTCGGTGGTACTGACCAAAAGCCTTGCGTTGGAGCCTGAGCAGGTGGATGTGCTGCACCATTGGGTATCCCTGCGCCAAAAGCAATGTGTGTGGCCGACCTACATACCGCTGCCCAATGTAAGCCGAAAATTTATGCAAGACGCCACGTCGGCCCTGTCGATGCTGAGTATTTCAGACGATCCGCAAGAGCAACTGGCGGCCGCACGCCGCTACGTTAAGAACAAGCTGAACTCCGATGTGCCTAAGTTGTCCAATGCCAATGGATACGGCCACCGCAAGATCCGCATTGGCTATGCCTCGGGCGACTTTTGCCTGCATCCAGTGTCTTTGCTTACGGTAGAGCTGTTTGAGCTGCATGACCGCGAAAAGTTTGAGGTCTATGGCTATTGCTGGAGCCCGGAGGATGGCTCCCCCATGCGCCAGCGCGTAATGAGCGCGATGGACCATTTCACCAAAATCCACACCATGACCGATGTGGAGGCGGCGCAGTTGATACGGCGCGACGAAATAGACATTTTGGTGGACTTGCAAGGTCAGACTGCGGGTGCGCGCGCCAATATGCTGGCTTACCGCCCCGCGCCGGTGCAAATAACCTATTTGGGTTTACCGGCGACTACCGGTTTGCCATCGATTGATTATGTGATTGCGGACAAATTCCTGATACCGGAAAATGAGGCGCTTAACTATTCGGAACGGCCTATTTACATGCCTGATGTGTATCAGGTCAGCGATCGCAAGCGCAACGTCGGGCCCAAGCCCAGCCGAGCCGATTGCAATTTGCCGCCCGACGGCTTTGTATTTTGCACTTTTAATAACAATTACAAATATACGCCCGAATTGTTTGATGCCTGGATGAATATCTTGCGTCGCGTGCCGGGTAGCGTGCTGTTGTTGCTGGCTGATAACCAGTGGTCCGAGGCTAATTTGAAGAAAGAGGCTAAGGCTCGCCAAATTGATCCCAAGCGATTGGTGTTTGGGCCGCGACTGTCGCCAGAAAATTACCTGGCCCGATACCAGGTGGCGGATTTATTCCTTGATAGCTTCCCATTTAATGCGGGTACCACGGCCAATGATGCGCTATGGATGGGTCTGCCCCTGCTTACGCTGACAGGGCGCAGCTTTGCCTCGCGCATGGCAGGCGCACTGCTGACGGCGGCAAAAATGGAATCTTTGATTTGCTATAACTTGCAGGACTACGAAGAGAAAGCGGTGGCACTGGCCAGTGACCCGCCAGAAATGGCGCGCTTGCGGGCCCATTTGCAAGGTGTGCGCAATGAAGGGGTTTTATTTGATACTGGCCGCTTTGTACGCGAGTTAGAGGCCAGACTCTTACCATTGGCTAAGTAGGGTCTGGAATTTACACACTTGAATTAAAGATTTTATGAAGATTAAACCAGCTGCGAAGAAGGCAGGAGTTTCACAAGCTGGCGCGCTTTTAAATAAAGCCATGCTCTTATACGAGCAGCGGAAAGTAGCCGAAGCAGAAAAATTATTCTTAAGCGTGCTTAAAACACTGCCCAACAACCCTGTCGCCTTATATTCATACGGACTTCTTTTAATAAATAGTGGCCGCGTTCAAGAGGCCTTGGATGTGGTGGTTCATGGCACTGACACCAATCCAAGTTTTTCCATGTTATGGTTTTTACGTGGCGCGGTTCACAAAGAGTTTTATCAGCTAGAAAGCGCCTTGGATTCTTATGACAAAGCATTGGGCCTAGACCCTCAGCACATACCTTCCTTGGTTAATAGCGGTGCCATCTTGCGGCAGCTGCTACGCCATTCGGAAGCCCATCAACGATTCGAGAAGATACTCGAGATTGATCCTGATAACCTGCAGGCGCTGAGCAACTATGGTGCCCTGCTATCTGAGCCTCACATACAACGCATACCAGACTCTATTCCGGTATTTAGTCATCTTTTAAAAATAAAACCTGACTATCCATATGCAAGGGGAATTTTGGCATTCAACAAAATGCATATATGTGATTGGTCCACGGTGGAGTTGGATACAGTAGAAATCACGCAAAGTATTCGGGCCAGCCAACGTGCGTGTCGGGCATTAGGGTATATGTCCTTATCGGACTCGGCAGAGGACCAGTTCAAATGCACCAGCATATTGGTAAAAGATGAATTTGCTTTTAAAAAGACGCCGTTGTGGACCGGCCAAAAGTATACCCATACGCGGATCAAAATTGCCTATGTTTCTGCAGACTTTCGCGAACACCCGGTGGGACATCTTATCGCCGGTGTGATTGAAAACCACGATCGCGAAAAATTTGAAATTATTTGTGTCTCTATTGGGATAGATGATGAAAGTAAGTTGCGCAAACGGATTATTAATGGATCGGACCACTTCATATTAGGACGCCAACTTTCTTCGCTAGATATCGCGAATCTTCTTCTAAAGATGGAAGTAGATATTTTGGTTGACCTTAATGGTTACACCTCTGACTTGCGAACAGATATATTCATGCACAGGCCTGCACCGGTACAGGTTAACTATCTGGGTTATCCAGGAACCATGGCGCTAGACTGTTTTGATTATATTATTGCCGACCGGACGATAATTCCGGCAGAGCACCAAGAGTTTTATTCTGAAAAGGTTGCGTATCTCGATTATTGCTACCTCCCGATTCCTTCCGGCGTAGAAGCTTCGGCGCCCCTGGCGCGGAGCGAGTATGGTCTGCCCGAAAATGGAATCGTTTTTTGTGCTTTCAGTCACGCCTTCAAAATTCATCCCAAGATATTTGCTGTGTGGATGCGTTTACTGCAGTCGCACCCGGGTAGTGTGATTTGGTTAATGTCACGGAACAAAATATCACAAGAAAACTTAAGAGCGCAAGCGCGGCTTGCCGGCATTGAACCAGAGCGCTTGATATTTGCGAATCGAATCCCACGCGTTGAAGACCACCTTGCGCGGTACCGTGTTGCCGATATATTTTTGGATACCTGGCCATACAACGCGCATACCACCGCAGCAGACGCCTTACTGGTAGGCTTGCCTGTCGTGACCTACAAAGGCCAGTCCTTTCCTTCCAGAGTGGCTGCAAGCCTATTGGAGTCGCTGGGACTGCATGAACTCGTTGCTGATTCAGTCGAGGGTTATTTTGAAGTGGCCCAGGGTTTGGCATCGGACCCCAATCGTCTTGCGGCAGTTAAAAGTAAATTGACCACGGACAAGGTTCGTAATCACCCTGTATTTGGAGCGTCTTTCACCAGGCGTTTAGAAACCGTCTTTCAAAGTATCGCCTTGTGCGAAGTTGGCGTTAGAGATACTGAAATTGGAACCTTTTCTGCCCAAGGTGTTACTTCCGAAAATAGAACCGATGATCCGCGCATAAAAAATACACACATTGAGTTGTTGCGTGAATTATGTAAAAAAGGCAATTATCCGCAGGCAGAGATGATGTTGCGAGATTATTCATCGGAGGGTGTTGCTAGCGAGCAAGCGGATGCTATCTGGCGGCTTATTCATGCGGGTTACGGATTACAAGAAAATTTCCGTCTTTCGGAGAAGTTATTTGAGCATGAAACGAATAAAAAATATTTGGTAATTAAATCATGGGGCTATGATTTCTGGAGCGATGTGCATCACCTTGCATCACAAATCCTGGTCGCCGAGTTGACCCATCGCATACCCATCATTTGGTGGGGCAATAATTTTTTATATGATGATGGTACTGGGGTAGAGAATTTTTCTAAGTATTTTCTTACCATTAATGATGAAAGTTTGGATATCGTTACTGGCAACGGTAATATTTACCCACCCAAATGGGATCGTAATAACCTGAAGCAGGAAAATTTGAATAAATGGTTCGGTCCGTTTTCTCGCTTCGCGGCGCAATATATTTTCTCAAGGGCAGAGGACGTAGTCGTCAGTGATTTTTATTCAACCGTGCATTCGATAACTCCTTGGATTGACCGTGGATCCGCGTACTACGGTAAGAGTGAAGATGATTTATATAAAGACATCTTTCAAAGATATTTGAAGATTAATAATCGAATATCCGGCAAGGTAAATGATTATTTCTATCAGAGTATGAAAGGTAAAACTTGGGTGGCCGTACATGTGCCGACTGTCACCAAGGCGGAGGGCTTAGTAAGTAACCAGCAAAATTGTGAAATGGTCATTCCATATCTGGATTTAGTGATTAATAAAAATCCTCTGATGGGTGTCTTATTATTGTCAGACTCTTTCGAAATTCGCCAAATATTTACGTCACGTTATGGCGACAGGATTTGGAGTCCCACTGGTTTGACGCCATCAGCTTTGACTCCTCTGGATCAAAAGCCGATAGTTGGTCCGCAAAGTTGCGAGGAACTCGTCATAGCCAGTTATTTGGCGATGAAATGTGATATTTTCCTCGGCAACAAAGAATCAAACACCTCATTGGCGATATTCAGCTTGAAAAACTGGGCGCCAGGTTGTTGCCATTTGGTTGGACAAGCGAATATTCGCTCAAAAAACTATAGTCTCCATAACTGGAGTTAATTCGTCCTGTGAAAGGCACCTGGTGCTTTATACGGCGCGCCAGGGTGTTTCATTTATCCATGGGGTTCCTACATAACGAATCGCCAGGCTTTTTCCAGCAATGGCAAGTCACCGAAAAATCCTTCATCTGGCCTTTTTTCACCCCACCTACCGCACCCTGGCGGCTGGCGGCGCTGGGTACATAGAGGCGGGGAATAAAGCTTTTACTCACCGTGCTGCCACTGAGTAAATGTACCGTCGCCCCATGACAGGCCAAGGGACCTGGAAGATTGTTTTTCACTTCAACCAAGAGCTCCGTATCTGATTGCGTGGACCAGCCGGCGGCATATTGGACTTTTTTAGCCTCCGAGGCCGAAAGCTCTACTTCCTCGTACAAGGTCTTGCGTTCAAATGGTGTCCACGCCTGCGCGCACGTAATGCACAGCAACTGCGTGCATACCAGCCACAGCATGGCAGGAAAAACTCTGCCCGCTGCTGCTGCGACCTTGCGCAAAAAGGTGGGTAGCGCTGGCGACGCTAGCTGATGCCACCCGCCGGCCGCACGAATTGGCAAGCAAAATTTGGTATTCATAATGGCAATGCCGCTAACTCGGCATCGCTAAACCCTGCAGCCCGACGCGCTGTCAAGTTGAACGGTGGCTTCAGGGCAGGCGCTTTGTGCAACAGGGCAGCCTCTTGGTAATAAAGCTCGGCATGCACTGCGCGCTGACTGCATAGATAGTGAAACCAATGGTTGCCAATGGCCACGTGGCCCACTTCATCGGCCAGTATGCGGTCCAAAATCAGCACAGCCTCCTGCGCATGGGCATACGGCAAGTTGCGCAGCTTGGCCTGGATCAGGGGCGTGGCATCCAGACCGCGCGCCTCTAGTGTGCGCGGCACCAGCGCCATGCGGGCCAGCACATCCCCCTCGGTGGAGACGCAGATAGTCCATAGACCGTCGTGTGCGTCGAAGTCGCCATAGTCGAACCCCAGGCTTTGTAAATGGGCTTGCAACATTGAAAAATGCAAGGCCTCTTCCCCCGCCACGTGGACCCAGTCGCGGTAATAGGCATCGGGCAGATCGGCAAAACGCCAGGCGGCATCGAGCGCTAGGTTGATGGCATTGAATTCAATATGCGCGATGGAGTGCATCAACGCCGCGTGGCCTGCCACGGTATGGGGCGAGCGCTTGGGCACGGCGCGCGGGTGAATCAGCAGGGGTCGCGCAGGTCGGCCTGGGCCAGCGGGCGCTTGAAACACAGCAGTTCCATCACAAGGCCGCGACGTGGCGCTGGCGCACAAGGCCTGCACCGCCGCCACTTTCTGGGCGGGGTCAGCCAGCGTAAATGCGGCCAGGGCTTGTGCACGGAGTTCCATCCCTACAATTCTAGGTATCTTGCAACCCTTTTTAGGAACTCCCGTGGCCGTTTACGAACTTGATCAGCTTAGCCCCACGATCCCAGACTCCGCTTATGTGGCCGATAGTGCCCAGGTCATGGGTAATGTGCAACTGGGTGAGCACAGCAGTGTCTGGTTTGGTGTCGTGATACGGGGCGATACCGAGCACATCCATATCGGTGAAGGCAGCAATATTCAGGATGGCAGCGTACTGCATGCCGACTTTGGTGTGCCACTAACGATAGGCAAGCACGTGACCGTGGGGCATAAAGTAATGCTGCACGGCTGCACTATTGGGGACGAGACCCTGGTAGGCATAGGCGCTGTGATTCTCAATAACGCCAAAATCGGGAAGAACTGCCTGGTTGGCGCAGGCTCTTTGGTGACCGAGGGCAAGGAGTTTCCCGACGGCTCGGTCATCATGGGCAGCCCGGCTAAAGTGGTGCGCAGCTTGAGCCCCGAGCAAATGCAAGGCCTGCGCTTGACGGCGCAGCATTACATCGACAATGCCTTGCGTTACAAAGCCTCGTTCAACAAAATTGCCTAAGTCTTTGCAGTTATGCAAACCCGGTCAATAGGGCCGGACTTTTTTCGGAGCCCTCTTTGTCCCAATTGCATAAATTTATTTTCGATGGCCTGCCGGTGCGCGGCATGCTGGTGCAGTTGACTGACACCTGGACCGAAATTTTGCGCCGGCGTGCGTCTAACACACAGCATGGCGCATACCCTGCGCCGCTGCGTGACATGCTGGGGCAAATGACCGCAGCGGCTACGCTGATGCAGTCCAATATCAAGTTTGATGGCTCACTCACCATGCAGATCATGGGCGACGGGCCGGTTAAGTTAGCGGTGGTGGAAGTGCAGCCTGACCTTGCTTTGCGTGCCACGGCTACGCTGATTGGCGACCTGCCCGAAGCGGCGAGTTTGAGCCACATGGTCAATGCCCACAACCAGGGCCGCTGCGCTATCACCCTAGACCCTAAAACTAAATTTCCTGGCCAGCAGCCTTACCAGGGCGTAGTGCCATTGTTTGACGACCACGGCATGCCGATAGAGCATTTGTCCGAGGTACTAGAGCACTATATGCTGCAAAGCGAGCAACTGGACACCACCTTGGTGCTTGCCGCCAATGAAAGTATGGCCGCTGGGCTGCTGATCCAGCGCCTGCCGGTGCAGGGCGTCGGTAATTTGGAAGGCAGCATGGTCAGCCGGGAAAACGAAGATGCGATTGGCCGCGACCAGGATTACCAGCGCATCGCCATACTGGCCAAAACCCTCCAAGCCGAGGAACTGCTGAGCTTGGATGCGGAGACGATTTTGCGCCGCTTGTTCTGGGAAGAGTCCATCACACGCTTTGAGCCTTTGCTAGGCGCCATCGGCCCGCGCTTTGCCTGCAGCTGTAGCCGCGAGCGGGTGGCGCGCATGATCGTATCGCTGGGTGCAGATGAAGCCCATAGCGTGATTGAGGAGCGCGGCGAACTGGAAGTGGCTTGCGAATTTTGCGGCGTGCAATACCGTTTTGACCCCGTGGATACCGCGCAGCTGTTTGTCGAGCCTACGCGCCAGGGCGCGCCGGGCAGCAGCGCCCATTAATCTGCGCCTATTGCGCTGCCCGCAATGATTAGCGCGTTACAGCGGCTTGCAGGTCACTAAACAGGCGGTGTTCGCAGCGGGAGTCTGAGCATTTGTCGCACAGCCAGCGCCAGGTGCCGCCTTTTTGCGCATGGGCCGATGTGCCGGGCTCCAGAACTGCCAAGGCACTGGCCAGGCGCGCAGGGCCGTTCCCATACACCATACTAAACGCCAGGCCTTCGCGCTGCAAGACGTCGCGCAGGCGTGCATCGATGCGTTCGCGCATTACCGGCCCGTCACGCTGAATGCCATCCGCTTGCCAGGGCAGGTCTAAGCCGGTGACCAGGGTGTGGTGGTAGATGCGCTGGTGTTGCAGCGCAAATGGGTAGAGCGATAGGTCTTGAAACAGCACATCGCTGTAGATGGCGGTCATGAGAGGGCTGGTGTCAGCTATCAGAAAATCTCCGCCCCTCGCTTGCTCGACCAGCTTTGCCTGCGCTTGGGCGATACCCCTTTGTTCATGCGCAAGAGGCGTTCGACCTTGTTCATCACACCATTGGCGCAGCACTTCATGGGCGACATGCACTGTTGCGCCATGGGCTTGCCAATGGGTTTGCAAAGCGGTAACCAGGCTTGATTTTCCAGTGCATTCCGCACCGAGTACCGCGACGTTTAAGGGCTGCGCCATGGGCCCCTCGCCATTGCGTGGCAAGCAGTCCTACTTGACCACTTGCACAAAAATTTCATTGGGTTTGACCATGCCTAATTCGGAACGGGCTTTTTCTTCCACGATTTCCAGACCTTCGCGCAAATCGCGAATTTCGGCCTCCATGCGCTGGTTGATTTGCTCTGCGCGCGCATTGCTTTGCTTTTGCGCGTTCAGCTCTTCGTTCAATCGTGCCACATTGGGAATGCTGCCGCGCCCAAACCACAACTGCCCCTGGAGTACCAGTAGCAGAAGTAACAAGGCAGCGGGCAGCAGGCGCAGCTTCATCGCGAAAGGTAAGGTTTAACGCAGGTTGTAAAACGCCGAGCGGCCCGGATACACCGCCACTTCGCCCAAGTCTTCTTCGATGCGCAGCAACTGGTTGTACTTGGCCATACGGTCCGAGCGGCTGAGCGAACCGGTTTTGATCTGGCCCGCGTTGGTGCCCACGGCGATATCGGCAATCGTGGTGTCCTCCGTCTCGCCCGAGCGGTGACTGATCACGGCGGTGTAGCCCGCGCGCTTGGCCATTTCGATGGCGGCAAAGGTCTCGGTCAGGGTCCCGATCTGGTTGATTTTGATCAGAATGGAATTGGCAATGCCTTTGTCTATGCCTTCTTTCAAAATCTTGGTGTTGGTCACGAACAAGTCGTCGCCCACGATTTGCACTTTCTTGCCCAAGCGGTCGGTCAGCAGTTTCCAGCCATCCCAATCACCTTCGGCCATGCCGTCTTCGATGCTGATGATGGGGTATTTGTCCACCCAGGTGGCCAGCATATCGGTCCATTGCTGCGCGTCCAAGCTGAGGCCTTCGCCGCTGAGTTCGTATTTGCCGTCTTTGTAAAACTCCGAGGCCGCGCAGTCCAGGCCCAGGGCAATTTGCTCGCCGGCGACATAGCCGGCTTTTTCGATGGCTTCCAAGATCATCTGGATAGCCGCTTCATGGCCGGGCACGTTCGGTGCAAAGCCGCCTTCATCGCCCACGGCCACGCTCATGCCCTTGTCATGCAAGATTTTCTTGAGCGCATGGAACACTTCCGCTCCTTGGCGCAGGGCCTCTTTGAAGGTGGATGCACCCACCGGAATGATCATGAACTCCTGCAAGTCCAGGTTGTTGTTGGCATGCGCGCCACCGTTGACCACATTCATCATAGGTACTGGCATTTGCACTGCCGCCATGCCGCCAAAATAGCGGTACAGCGGAAGTCCGGCTTCCTCTGCCGCTGCGCGTGCCACGGCCATGGAGACGGCCAGCATCGCGTTAGCCCCCAGACGGCTCTTGTTTTCCGTCCCGTCCAGGTCAATCAAAGTTTTGTCCAGAAAGGCTTGCTCTGAAGCATCCAAGCCCAAAATCGCTTCCGATATTTCGTTGTTGATATGGTCCACGGCTTTGAGCACGCCTTTGCCCAGGTAGCGCAGCTTGTCGCCGTCGCGCAGCTCTATAGCTTCGCGCGAACCGGTAGACGCGCCCGAGGGCACCGCAGCGCGGCCCATCGTGCCACTTTCCAGCAGCACGTCGCATTCGACCGTCGGGTTGCCACGGCTATCCAAAATCTCCCGACCCACAATATCCACAATCGCGCTCATCTTCTTCCTTGTAAAAAAGTCACACCGGGGCGGCTAGGCCCTCGAGCAAAACCATATTGAAAAACTTCGTGGCACCCGTACGCTTGGCGCGGGCGCGGGCATACATTTCCCCGTGGTACCAATCGTGTGCAGCGGCGCAGCTAGGAAAGCGTAGCAGGGCCATGCGCCCGGGCTTCCAGTCGCCTTCCATCACTTCTAGCGTGCCGCCGCGGGCCAGGTATTGGCCACCGGCCAGCGCTAGCGTCTCGGGGGCTGAGGCCATGTACTGCTGGTATTGGTCCATGTCCGAGATTTGCATGTCCACAATAATGTATCCGTAGGCCATAGCGCGTTTAGTTGAAGTTGTTTTCAAGAAAACCGGCGCGCTTGGTCACTATGTCCAGCGCCAGCAAGGTCTCGAGCAATGCCTGCATATGGTGCAGGGGCACGGCATTAGGGCCGTCGCTCATGGCTTTGGATGGGTCCGGGTGCGTCTCCATAAACAAACCAGCCACGCCTACCGCCACTGCAGCGCGCGCTAGCACCGGCACCATCTCGCGTTGTCCGCCGCTGCTGGTGCCTTGTCCGCCAGGCAGTTGCACCGAATGGGTGGCATCAAATACGACCGGTGCGCCCGTGTCGCGCATGATCGCCAAGCTACGCATATCGCTGACCAAGTTGTTGTAGCCAAAACTAGCCCCGCGTTCGCAGGCCAGGAAGTTGTCCTCGTTCAACCCGGCTTCCCGCGCAGCGGCGCGCGCTTTGTCGATGACATTCTTCATATCACCGGGCGCCAAAAACTGGCCTTTTTTAATATTCACCGGCTTGCCCGATTGGGCCACCGCGCGTATGAAATCGGTCTGGCGGCACAAAAAGGCCGGCGTTTGCAGCACATCGACCACGCTGCTGACCTGGGCGATTTGGTCTTCGCTGTGGATATCGGTGAGAACCGGCACCTGTAGCTCGCGTTTCACTTTGGCCAAAATCTCTAAGCCCTTGTCAATCCCTGGGCCCCGAAAGGTGCTGCCGCTGGAGCGGTTGGCCTTGTCAAAGCTGCTTTTGAAAATAAAGGGAATGCCCAGGTTCGCGCATATCTCTTTGAGCGTCCCCGCTGTGTCCATTTGCAATTGCTCGGACTCGATCACGCAGGGGCCGGCAATCAGGAAAAAGGGCTGCTCCAGCCCTACCGCAAAGCCGCATAGCTTCACGCGGCCACCTTGAGGTTTTTGCCATCGCGCTGGTGGTCCAGCGCCGCTTTGATAAACGCATTGAACAATGGATGGCCGTTCCAAGGGGTCGATTTGAATTCCGGATGAAATTGCACGCCCACAAACCAAGGGTGCACGCTTTGGGGCAACTCCACCATTTCGGTCAATTGCTCACGTTGCGTAAGGGCGGAGATGACTAGGCCTGCCGCGCGTAAGCGGTCCAAGAAATGCACATTGGCTTCATAGCGGTGGCGGTGGCGCTCGGTCACCACATCACCGTAAATTTCATGCGCAATGGTGTTCTGTGCCACATCCGAACTTTGCGCCCCCAGGCGCATGGTGCCACCCATATCGGAATTGTGGTCGCGGGTTTGGATGGTCCCGTCTTTGTCTTTCCATTCGGTGATCAGCGCAATCACCGGGTTAGGGCTTTCGGGGTCGAACTCGGTGCTGTTGGCGTCTGCTAGGCCCGCCACATGACGCGCAAATTCGATAGTGGCCACTTGCATGCCCAGGCAAATACCCAAGTAAGGCACTTTGTTTTCACGGGCAAAGCGCGCCGCGCTGATCTTGCCCTCGATGCCGCGCTTACCAAAGCCGCCGGGTACCAATACGGCATCGAATTTGGCCAATTGGGGCAGGGTGTCGGCGTTAATGGTTTCTGAATCAATGTAATGGATTTTCACCTTCACATGGTTCTTCATACCGGCGTGGCGCAGCGCTTCGTTGAGCGACTTATAGCTGTCTGATAAATCCACGTATTTACCTACCATCGCGATAGCGACTTCGCCTTCTGGGTGTTCGGTTTCGTACACCAAATCATCCCAGCGCTGAAGTTTGGCCGGCGGGGTGTTCAGGCGCAGCTTGTCGCAAATCAGCCCGTCCAGGCCTTGCTCGTGCAGCATGCGCGGCACTTTGTAAATCGTGTCCACATCCCACATAGAGATCACGCCCCACACCGGCACATTGGAAAAAAGCGAAATTTTCTGGCGCTCTTCGTCGGGAATGGGCCGGTCTGCACGGCACACCAGCGCATCGGCCTGAATGCCGATCTCACGCAACTGTTTGGCCGTGTGTTGGGTGGGTTTGGTCTTGAGTTCCCCCGCAGCGGCGATCCAGGGTACGTAACTCAAGTGCACAAAAGCGCTGTGGTTGGGGCCCATTTGCAAGCTCATTTGGCGCACGGCTTCCAAAAAGGGCAGGGACTCGATGTCACCTACGGTGCCGCCAATTTCCACAATCGCCACGTCCACCGCATCAGGCTCACCTAGGCGGGCGCCGCGTTTGACGAATTCCTGGATTTCATTGGTCACATGCGGAATCACCTGTACCGTCTTGCCCAGGTAGTCGCCACGGCGTTCTTTGTCGAGCACGCTTTTGTAAATTTGCCCGGTGGTGAAATTGTTGGACTTACGCATGCGCGTTTCCACAAAACGCTCGTAGTGGCCCAGGTCCAGGTCGGTTTCCGCGCCGTCATCGGTCACGAAAACCTCGCCATGCTGCAGCGGCGACATGGTGCCCGGGTCTACATTCAGGTAGGGATCCAGCTTTATAAGGGTGACTGTCAGGCCCCGCGACTCAAGAAGCGCGGCGAGGGAGGCCGATGCAATTCCCTTGCCCAGGGAAGACACCACACCGCCGGTGACGAAGACAAATTTGGTCATGTCAGAGTGCGAACCCAGAGGTTCGGGTAGCTGGTAAGGCGCGATTATAGGTGTCTGCTACATTGCGCTTTGACGCTGTTGTCGCTAGGGCGGCGGCGCATAACGGGGCGAAAGCGCATGGATTTGAACGGTAAACACATTGTTTTGGGCCTGACTGGCGGGGTGGCCTGTTACAAGGCGGCCTATTTGTGCCGCCTGTTGGTCAAAGAGGGGGCACAGGTACAGGTGGTCATGACCGAGGCGGCGGCCCAGTTCATCACGCCGGTGACCATGCAGGCGCTGAGTAATCGGCCCGTCTATGTATCCCAGTGGGACGCGCGCGAGCCCAACAATATGGCGCACATCAACCTCAGCCGGGAAGCGGATGCGATGTTGGTGGCGCCGTGCAGCGCTGATTTCATGGCCAAACTATTGCACGGCCGTGCTGACGATTTACTCAGCCTGATGTGTTTGGCCCGCCCATTGGAGCGCGTGCCTTTGCTGCTAGCCCCCGCCATGAACCGCGAAATGTGGGCGCACCCGGCCACGCGCCGCAACGTGGCGCAGTTGCGCGCTGACGGCGCGCAGGTGCTGGGCGTGGGCGAGGGCGACCAAGCATGCGGCGAAATTGGCGACGGGCGCATGCTGGAGCCTGAGGAGTTGCTGGAAGACCTGCTTGCTTACTTCCAGCCCAAAGTCCTGGCAGGGCGGCGTGTACTGATTTCAGCCGGCCCCACCTTTGAGGCCATAGACCCGGTGCGAGGCATTACCAATTTGTCCAGTGGGAAGATGGGCTTTGCACTGGCCCGCGCTGCGCGGGATGCCGGTGCGCAAGTCACGTTGGTAGCGGGCCCGGTTCATTTGACCGGACCGCGCGGCGTGCAGCGGTTCGATGTACTTTCCGCGCTGGAAATGGATTCGGCCTGCCGCGCGCTGGCCAACCAGGCCGATGTGTTTATTGCCACCGCAGCGGTAGCGGACTGGCGGCCTGCCATCGCTCAGGTGCAAAAAATTAAAAAACAAGGCGACGGGCAGGTCCCTGGCTTGGCCTTTGTGGAAAACCCGGACATCCTTGCTGCCATCGCCGCGTCCGAACGCGCCCGCAGCGGCGCACTCTATTGCGTGGGCTTTGCGGCCGAAAGCCAGGATGTAGAAGCCCAGGCCAAAGCCAAACGGTTGCGCAAAGGCGTGCCTTTGCTGGTGGGCAACATCGGCCCGGCCACCTTTGGCAAAGACGACAATGCTTTGGTGCTGATCGATGGCGAGGGCACGCTAGAAATGCCGCGCAACTCCAAACAGGCACTGGCGCGGATGCTGGTTGGCGAGATCGCCAAGCGCCTCCCGACGCTGGCCGCGGTTTAATGCCGCAAGCGCCTAACTTCACTTCCTCTTACTTTTTTTCTATGCATATTGACGTCAAAATTCTGGATCCGCGCCTGGCCGCCCAATTGCCCGCCTATGCCACACCAGGTAGCGCCGGTTTGGACTTGCGCGCTTGTTTGGATGCGCCACTCACACTAGAACCCAATGCCTGGCAACTGGTGCCTACCGGCATGGCCATGTATTTGAAAGACCCGGCCTACGCCGCCCTGATCCTGCCGCGCTCGGGCTTAGGCCATAAGCATGGCATCGTGTTGGGCAATTTAGTGGGCTTGATCGATAGCGATTACCAGGGTCAGCTGATGGTCAGTGCCTGGAACCGCAGCACCGTGCCCTTTGTGATCGAGCCCATGGAGCGCATTGCCCAACTGGTGATCGTGCCGGTGGTGCAGGCGCAATTCAATATTGTGGAGGCCTTCCCACAGTCCGAGCGCGGCGAAGGCGGCTACGGCTCTACCGGCAAAAAATAATCCCGAACAACACTAAAAACAGGTGAAAAACCTGCGGTTTATCGCCCTTGGCCTTGCGGCGCCTTACCGCATTTAGTGCAAGGTGCGCAATCCTGGCACCGGATCTGCCAGCGCCTCAATGCGGAAAAAGCCGGTTCCGGTGGAGCCACGCTGACGCTCCTCCTCAGAGGCCTCGCGCACGGATTCGACCCGCATACGCAGACGTATGGCGATGCCCGCTAGCGGGTGGTTGGCGTCTAGCACCACATGTTCGGGGTAAATATCGGTCACGGTGTACAGCGCCTCACGCGGCGCCTCGGGGTGGCAACCGGCAGGGAGGGCCGAGCCTTCAATCGTCAGTCCGACTTCCAATTCCGCGGGGAAAAGTTGCCTGGGCTCCAGAAAAAGCAGCTGCTCATTAAAGTCACCAAAGGCTTGCTCTGGTTCGATTTGCAATTGCACCATGGCACCGGCTTGGTGCCCTTGCAGCGCTTCTTCGATGGCGGGCAGCAAATCTTTGCCGCCAACCAAAAACTCGACCGGCTCGTCTAAAACGTCCAATTCCTCGCCCAGGGTGTCGCTTAAAACCCAAGTCAGCGCGACGACGCAGTGTGATGTGATTTCCATCAGACAATTGTCGCAGTTTCTACCTTCCCCCATCTCACCTAGGACCCCCCTATGCAAGTCGATCTGCCTCTTCCTCTGTTAGGCGGTCTCTCACCGGCGCAGTTTATGAAGCGCTATTGGCATAAAAAGCCCTTGCTCATTCGCCAGGCGATACCGGGCATGCAGCCTTTGCTCGAGCGCAATGCACTGATGGACCTAGCCGCGAGAGACGATGTGCAGTCGCGCCTGGTCATCCAGCAAGGGGACACAGCCAAGCAGTCTTGGCGTTTGCGCCACGGGCCGTTTACCCGGCGCAGCTTGCCCCCGTTCAAGCAAGCGGGCTGGACACTGCTGGTCCAAAGCGTGGACTTGTTGGATGCGCGCGTGCAGGACTTGCGCGAGCAGTTCCGCTTTGTGCCCGACGCACGCTTGGACGACGTCATGATCAGTTACGCCAGCGATGGCGGTGGCGTGGGACCGCATTTCGACAGCTATGACGTGTTTTTATTGCAGGCGCAGGGGCAAAGGCGCTGGCGCATAGGACGCCAGAAAGACTTGCGTTTGCAAGAAGGTATGCCCCTCAAAATCCTGGCCGATTTCACGCCTGAACAGGAGTTTGTGCTGGAGGCTGGCGATATGCTGTACCTGCCACCCCGTTACGCCCATGATGGTGTGGCTAAGGGCGAGTGCATGACCTATTCCATCGGGTTTCGAGCGCCCGACCAAGTGGAATTGGCACAGTCAGTTTTGCAGGGTATCGCTGAACAACTTACCGATGCGATGCCATCCAAGCGCTACCGCGACCCCGGTCAAACTGCCTGCGACCGCCCAGCACAAATCCCCCTCGCAATGCAGGCATTCGCAAGGGACGCACTCACCAATGCCTTACGCGACCCGGACCTGTTGGCGCGCACTTTGGGCGAACATCTGAGCGAACCCGCAGCAGCGGTCTGGTTCCACGCGCAGGACGTGGCTTGCGGCGTTCAACACGGTGTGCGTTTAGACCGGGGTACCCGGATGTTGTACGACGAACACTATGTGTTTATCAATGGCGAGAGCTTTCAGGCCTCTGGTCGGGATGCCCAACTGGTGCGCCAACTCGCCGACTCGCATTATTTAGATGCACGGCAGTGTGCGCGCTTGAGCGCGAGCGCGGCGCGGTTGCTAGGCCAGTGGTTGGACTGCGGCTGGCTACATGTGCTTGAATCAGACAAAACTTTGGGGCTGTAAAGGTGCAAATCGGGATCAACCAGCACTTTTGTGGTGCGTTCGTAAAGGTCTAAAGGGTTTACCCGGACTTCATCTTGTATAATGACGGGCTCTAGCGAAAAGAGATCGAATGCTTTTTGTTGGGGTTCGGGTGGTCCGCTACCTGAGCAATTTCCGGAAATTGTTTCGTTAACTCATTTACTTTCACATCATGAACAAATCACTCGTTTTGGCCGCCGTAATCGCTGCAGCTGCTTTGGCCGCTTGCGGTAAAAAAGAAGAAGCTGCTCCTGCTGCTGCTCCCGCACCTGCTGCTGCACCCGCTGCTGACGCATCTGCTGCTGCACCTGCTGCACCCGCTTCGGAAGCCTCCAAGTAATTTCTACTTGGACGAAAAAAAACCACCGCAAGGTGGTTTTTTTTCGCCTACTGTTTGGTGTTGACCCACAAAACGCGTCAACACCTCCCCCTATTTCAGATCATTGGCCAAGAGCTTCAACATGGCGCGCCCAGCCTCGGTGCTATCGGGCTGACCTTTGCTGTCCAGTACTTTGACCGTAGTCTGAGCGCCCGTAGATTTGACTTCCACCTGGAACTTCTGCGCGGTAGCATCTTTGCTGTCGTTGCCCCATTTGAAATTCAACATTTTTTGGAGGAATCCAGCCTCCGCATCCTGCTTTTTATAGGCATAGCGCACGAAATAAAGGCCCTTGCTGCGGTCACGGTCCTCCACGCTAAATCCCGAACGATCTAGGGTCAGCCCGACGCGGCGCCAAGCCCGGTCGAACTCTTCACTCAGTTGTACATAGGCATCCGCAGCGCCGGCATTGACCATGACGGCCGCGGCTTTAGAGGCCTCGGGCGTGGCCATTGCGCCCGCTTGCACAGAGGTCATACTGAGCTTGCGCATCAGCAGACCAAGGTACTCGGCCTCGGTTTCGGGGTCTGTGGGGCCGGCCTGCCAGGTGGTGGAGTCAGAGCGTTCCGACATATAGACCTCCACCATGCTGCGGTAGCTGATGAAAATTTCTGTCTCACCATTGGCATTGCGTTCCAAGCGCGCCCGAAATTTGCGGCGCTCTGGGCTGGAGTACATGCTATCGAAAACCTTGGACAGCAGGTTGCGAACAATGTCCTGCGGAATACGTGCCTGGTTGTCCACCCACTCGGTTTCCATAATGCCAACATCGGACAGCTCAGAGGCCAGGGGAAAGCCATTCTCTTGCCAGAAATCCTTCAGCGGACCCCATAAGGCCTCAGGTGCACGTTTGGCCACTAGCCAGCGTTGATTGCCATTGCGCTCCATACGAATGTCTTTGAGAGCCAGCGGCGCGATGACCGCCGGGCTATTGGTCGTTTCGGACGATTTGGACTCCACGGCCGATACCGCACCATTGATTACGGCGTAACGCGTTTCCTTGCTCAGTTGGGTCAAGTCCGGTGGTACCTCCAATTTCTTGGGCTTGCTGGCGGACTTGTAGTCCACTTTGCTGCCTTCCAAGATGGAGCACCCGCTCAAGCTGAGGGCTGCGACACATAGCGCGAGGGAGAAGGTGGATTTCACAAATAAACCTTTATTAGCGGGGATCAAATGAGGCCGGTGGTCTGGAGTAAATGTTCCAAGGCCGGGCGTAAGGGCTCGCTGAGCGGGGTCAGCGGTAAGCGGATGGCCTGGCTGCACAAGCCCATGCGGGCGGCAGCCCATTTGACCGGGATCGGGTTAGCCTCCACAAACAAGCCTTTGTGCAAGGGCAGCAGTCGGTTTTGGATAGCCATCGCGGGGCGTGGATCGCCGGCCAGCGCGGCGACGCACAGTTCGTGCATCCAACGTGGTGCGATATTGGCTGTGACGCTGACATTGCCGTGCCCACCGCACAGCATCAAGGCCACGGCCGTTGGGTCGTCACCGGAATAAATCGCAAATCCGGCGGGAGCTTCTTTGATCAGCCACTGCGCCCGCTCGATATTGCCGGTCGCTTCTTTGATGCCCACGATGCCTGGCACCTTGGCCAACCGCAATACCGTGTCGTGGGCCATATCGGCGACGGTGCGTCCAGGTACGTTGTACAGCACCATAGGCAAGTCCACGGCTTGAGCGATGGCGCTAAAGTGCTGGAACAAACCTTCCTGTGTGGGTCGGTTGTAGTAAGGCACCACCTGCAATTGGCAATTAGCGCCAACCGACTTGGCGAACTTGGCCAATTCGATGGCCTCTTTGGTGGAGTTGGCGCCACAACCGGCCATGATAGGAACGCGACCGGCCGCCTGCTGCACCGATACGCGGATGATTTCGCAATGTTCTTCTACCGTGACGGTGGGCGACTCACCGGTGGTTCCCACCACACAAATGCAGTCGGTGCCTTCTTGGATGTGCCAATCGATCAGGCGTCGCAATGCGGCGTAGTCGACTGTGCCATCGTCCAGCATGGGCGTAATCAAGGCAACAATGCTGCCGCGGATCGGGGAAAAATTCGATGGCATTGGGCGCTTCTATAAAAAGGCCGCGCGGGCGCGCGTGGGAATAACCCCTCATTTTAGCGGTGCAGGCGATGCCGCGAATTCTTCGGCGCCTGTGCGCCGAGCGGCAATACGCTGCACCACGCGCGGCGGGTCGGACTCCAAGCCGCATTCGTAGGCGACCACTTGCAAGGGCTGGCAGCGCTCCAACAACTCGCCAGGCTGCAAGAGGAAGTCGGGGTTGCGCGGTCTGCCCCATTGTTCCTGGCCGGATGCAAAGGTTTCGTAAAGCAGTACGCCGCCGGGCGCCAGACTGGCCAGCAGGCTGGGCCACAAGGGGCGCCACAGGTAATTGCAAACCAGTACCGCGTCAAATACCCGGGGGCCATGGTCGTCATGCAGTGGCCAGGGCTGATTCTCCAGGTCGGCCTGGATGCATTCGCTGTTCGGCGCTAAAGCCTGCGCTGTGCTGGTATCGAGGTCCACGCCCGTGACTCGGTGGCCAAGGCTGTGCATGTAGTGCAAATGCCGGCCGCTGCCGCAGGCCACATCAAGTACCCGGGATGGTGGCGATAGCAAGTGCGCCCAACGTACCAACCAAGGAGAGGGCGCAGCCAGCGGTCCTGCGTGATGTGGATTCATCGGGGCTTGACCTCGTCTTTGAGCGCATTCATCGCCATGCGCTCGACGATGCCAGGCGCTATCAATTTGATAAAGCGGCCGAACTTGCCCGCGGTGGTCATGACCACTTCCCGCTCGCGCGCCTGCATTCCTGCGATGATGAGCCGCACGCAATGGGCGACGCTCATGCCATTGTCTTCACGTAAACCGCTGCTGCCTGCAGTCTCGCCCTTGGCGTTGAGGCCGTGGTGGCGGATTTGCGTCAGCACCACGCCGGGAAAGGCGGTGGTCACGCTCACACCGTTTGGCGCTAGTTCCGAGCGCAGTGCCTCGAAAAAACCGGTCATGGCAAATTTGGTGGCGCTGTAGGCCGTGCGCCCCGGCACCCCGATCAGGCCAGCCAGCGAGGATACGGCCACGATCCGGCCCTTGCGCGCCTTGAGGTGCGGCAACGCCGCGTGGGTACACCACACACTACCCCACAAATTCACCTGCATCAGTTGCTGGTACCAATGCAAATCTTCGGCCTGAACGTCGGCAAATATTGCCTGCGCAGATACCCCTGCGTTATTGACCAGCGTGTCGATGTGCCCGAAATGCGTGACTGCTTGCGCAATCAGCGCGCGGCATTGGTTCTCTTGCGAGACATCGGTGGGCACCACCAGGCAATGCGCGCCCAGCCCACGGCAGTGGCTTGCTGTGCTTTCCAGCCCATGTTGCGAGCGCGCCGCTAACACCAGGCCGAGCTTGGCGCCATGGCGCTGCGCCAGTTGGCGCGCCATTTCCGCGCCTATGCCATCGGAGGCGCCGGTGATGACGACGACTTGCAAGTCGGCTGGGATTGCGGTGTTCATAGGGGGAAGACTTTCATCAGCGGCGGATGGGCCGGGCTAGAAACAAGCCCACAACTGGTCGGTGAGCATGATCACCAGTTGTGGATTGCTGTAACAATAAAACACGCCGCCCAGCATGGCAGCCAATGCCAGACTCAGGCCTAAGCGGCGCAGGTACACAGGTCGCACCCGCCCGACGACGCCGTCTTGCTCGTTCATCCTCAATGGGCCGGGCTCAAACCGGCGGCTCGGGCAATGGGCGATTCTTTGACCGGCAGGTTCACCAAGCCGGCAAATACGCCCAGCGCGATCGCTAGGTACCAGGCCACGTCATAACTGCCCGTGGTGTCGTACAAATAGCCACCTAGCCAAACGCCCAAAAATGAACCGACTTGGTGGCTTAAAAATACAAAACCGCTCAGCATCGACAAATGCGCCACGCCGAAAATCTGCGCAATCGTGGCATTGGTGGCGGGCACGGTGGACAGCCATAGCAGGCCCATCACCGCACTGAAGATGTAAACGCTGGTGGGAGACAGCGGCACGCTGATGAAAATCGCGATAACGACAGCGCGTGCGAAATAAATGAAGGAAAGAATCAGCCGCTTGGGCATGCGCTGGCCCAAGGCGCCCGACATATAGGTTCCAAAAATATTGAACAGTCCCACCAGTGCCAGCGCATAACTGGCCACTTGCGGCGTCAGGCCTTGGTCCTTCAGGTAGCTGGGCATGTGCACGCCAATGAAAACGACTTGAAACCCACAGACAAAATACCCCGCCATCAAGAGTTGGAAGCTGGGATAGCGAAAGGCCTCTGCCAATGCTTGCAAAATGCTTTGTTCGCGTGGTGGCGGCGCGCCACCTACAAAGCCCGGCTCCCTCAGACCACGGGCCAGCGGCAATATCAGTAGGGCTAAGCCCGCCAAGCCAATCAGCGCGTTTTGCCAGCCCAGGCCGTCGATCAGGCCTCCCTCGATAGGGACCATCAAAAATTGTCCGAAAGAGCCGGCTGCCGCAGCCACGCCCATCGCCCAGGACCGTCGCTCGGCGGGCACGTTGCGTCCGATCACGCCATAGACCACTGCGTAGGTGGTACCCGCCTGGGCGATGCCCAGCATCAGACCGGCGCTGAGCATCAGTTGCACCGGCGTGTCGGCATGGGCCATACCCACCAGACCCAGCGCGTACACCATGCCTCCGGCAAGCAAGACTTTGAAGGCGCCGAATCGGTCTGCCACCATACCGACAAACACACCGGCTAAGCCCCAAGACAAATTTTGAATCGCCATGGCAAGGGCGTAAATCTGGCGCGTCCAGTCGTGTGCCTGTGTCATCGGTTGCAGCCAAAGGCCAAAGCCGTGGCGTATGCCCATTGACAGGGTCACGATCGCTGCCCCACAGGCCAAAACCTGAAAGGTGGACAGCGGCGCAGGAGTCACAGCGGTATGTTGCATGCCCTCGAATATAGCCAGTTGCTCCGGTCCAGCGCGCAAGGTCAGCTTGGGCATGGCTGCACGGGCGACGATCGGCTTGCTGGTTTAACTGGATTTATATACAGTTAATTCAGGCCTTTCGCACTACAATCTGCGTCCATGTCAGCCAAAGCCCCCACCCCCTTAGCCTCGACCAAGTCCGCCGCCAATGCCTATTCCGAGGGCTCGATCCGCGTTCTCAAAGGACTGGAGCCCGTCAAGCAGCGCCCGGGCATGTACACCCGCACTGACAACCCGCTGCACGTTATCCAGGAAGTGCTGGACAACGCGGCCGACGAAGCCCTGGCCGGACATGGCAAGAAAATCAAAGTCATATTGCATACCGACGGCTCGGTCACCATCGATGACGACGGGCGCGGCATACCCTTTGGTATGCACCCCGAGGAAAAAGCGCCGGTCATCGAACTGGTGTTCACCCGCCTGCATGCCGGTGGCAAGTTTGACAAGGGCAAAGGCGGCGCCTATAGTTTTTCGGGCGGCCTGCACGGCGTGGGGGTGAGCGTGACCAACGCCCTGGCCAAACGCCTGGAGGCCACGTCTTACCGCGAAGGCGCGGTGGCGCATCTGGTGTTTCAGGGCGGCGACGTCACGCAAAAGCTCAGCATCCGGCCCCTGGCCGAGGGCGATCGCAAGTCCGGCACGTCGGTGCGGGTTTGGCCAGACGGCAAATATTTCGAATCCTCGGCCTTGCCCATGGGCGACCTGGCCCACTTGCTGCGCAGCAAAGCGGTGCTCATGCCGGGCGTCACGGTTACCTTGCTGAACGAAAAAACCAAAGAAACCCAGACCTGGCTCTATAAAGGTGGCCTGCGCGACTACCTGACGCAGTCGCTCAACGCCGACCCGGTGATCCCGCTGTTTGAAGGGGAAGGTTTTGCCGACGGTAACAGCGATAGTTTTGCCGAAGGCGAGGGCGCGGCCTGGTGCGTGGCCTTTACCGAAGACGGCCATCCGGTGCGTGAGAGCTATGTCAACCTGATCCCCACCAGCGCCGGTGGCACGCATGAAAGTGGCTTGCGCGACGGTTTGTTCAACGCGGTCAAAAGCTTTATCGAGATGCACGCCTTGCTGCCCAAAGGCGTCAAACTGATGCCGGAAGATGTGTTTGCACGCGCCAGTTATGTGCTGTCGGCCAAGGTGCTGGACCCGCAGTTCCAGGGGCAGATCAAGGAGCGCCTGAATTCGCGTGACGCCGTGCGTTTGGTCTCGGGCTATGTGCGCCCGGCGCTGGAACTGTGGTTAAACCAGCACGTGGACTATGGCAAAAAGCTGGCGGAACTGGCGATTAAGGCGGCCCAAACCCGCCAGCGCGCCGGGCAAAAAGTAGAAAAGCGCAAAAGCTCGGGCGTGGCCGTGTTGCCAGGCAAATTGACCGACTGCGAAAGCCGCGACCTGGCTTACAACGAAGTGTTTTTGGTAGAGGGCGACTCGGCCGGTGGCAGCGCCAAGATGGGGCGCGACAAAGAAAACCAGGCCATCCTCCCCCTGCGCGGCAAAGTGCTCAACACCTGGGAAGTGGACCGCGACCGTTTGTTTGCCAATACCGAGATTCACGATATTTCGGTCGCGATCGGCGTGGACCCGCACGGGCCGAACGACACCCCCGATTTAAGTGGACTGCGTTATGGCAAGGTTTGCATCCTGAGTGACGCGGACGTAGATGGCTCGCATATTCAGGTGCTGCTGCTGACCTTGTTTTTCCGGCATTTCCCCAAGCTGATCGAGGCGGGCCATGTGTATGTGGCGCGGCCTCCCCTGTTCAGGGTAGATGCACCGGCGCGGGGTAAAAAACCGGCCTCCAAAGCCTATGCCTTGGATGAAGGCGAAATGGGCGCGATTTTGGACAAGCTGCGCAAAGAAGGTGTGCGTGAAGGTGCTTGGAGCATCAGCCGTTTCAAAGGTCTGGGCGAGATGAATGCCGAGCAATTGTGGGATACCACGCTCAATCCGGATACGCGCCGTTTGTTGCCTGTGGCCTTAGGGGCGATTGATTTTTCTGCGACGGAGTCTTTGATTACCAAACTCATGGGCAAGGGCGAGGCGGCGGCGCGGCGCGAATTGATGGAATTGCACGGGGATTCGGTGGAGATTGATATTTGAGGTTTGCTTGCGTGGCGCTTATCTCGATCGGGCAGAGGCGGGGGCATGGGGGCTTCCTCATCGTGGGGTACCACAAATCGTCAGCCCCCAAGCCACCGCCAACGCTGACCACTGATTACTAAGAAAAACTTCAAAGCCTTTTTCCAAACTTTTATTTGTAGACCGGTTGCCAGGATGAATACATGACTACGGTAAAACCATTGCAAGAATTTCTATGACCGATCAAACCACGCTCGACCTGCAGGCCGCGCCCGAAAGCGACGACCAGCTCAATTTGGCCACTTATGCGCAACGCGCTTATCTGGAATATGCCTTGTCGGTGGTCAAAGGCCGGGCCTTGCCCGATGTGTGCGACGGGCAAAAGCCGGTGCAGCGGCGTATTTTGTATTCCATGTCCCGCATGGGCTTGGGCTTTGGCGGCGCGAACAACAACACCGGTGCCAAGCCGGTCAAAAGCGCGCGGGTGGTGGGTGATGTGCTCGGCCGGTTTCATCCGCATGGCGACCAAGCTGCGTATGACGCCTTGGTGCGTATGGCGCAGGACTTTTCGCAGCGTTATCCGCTGATCGACGGGCAGGGCAATTTCGGTTCGCGCGATGGCGATGGCGCAGCGGCCATGCGCTATACCGAAGCCCGCTTGGCCAAGATCACGAGCCTGTTGCTCGATGAGATCGACCAGGGCACGGTGGACTTTGTGCCCAACTACGACGGCTCCACCGAAGAGCCCAGCCAGTTGCCCGCGCGCCTGCCTTTTGCGCTGCTCAATGGTGCCAGCGGCATCGCGGTGGGCTTGGCTACTGAAATCCCCAGCCACAATTTGCGCGAGGTGGCCGATGCCTGCGTGGCCTTGATCAAGAACCCCAAGACCAGTGACGAAGAATTGCTGGCCCTGGTGCCAGGGCCAGACTATCCTGGCGGCGGGCAGATCATCAGCAACAGCGCCGATATTGCCGAGGCCTACCGCAGCGGGCGTGGCTCGCTCAAAGTGCGGGCGCGCTGGAAGATCGAAGACATGGCACGCGGCCAGTGGCAATTGGTGGTGACCGAATTGCCGCCGGGCGTAAGCAGCCAGCGGGTGCTTGAAGAGATTGAAGAACTCACCAACCCAAAAATTAAGGCCGGTAAAAAAGCCTTGTCGCAAGACCAATTGCAGCTCAAGGCCAGCATGCTGGCGGTGCTAGACCTGGTGCGTGACGAGTCGGGCAAAGAGGCGGCGGTGCGTTTGGTGTTTGAGCCCAAGACCAGCCGTATCGAGCAACAAGAACTGATAACGGCCCTGCTGGCGCACACCAGTTTGGAAAGCTCGGCCCCTATCAACCTGACCATGGTGGGGCTGGACGGACGACCAACGCAAAAGTCCTTCCGCCAGATGCTGACCGAGTGGATTGCGTTTCGTCAAACCACGGTCGAGCGGCGCTCGCGCCACCGCCTGGGCAAGGTGCTGGACCGCATCCACATCTTGGAGGGGCGGCAATTGGTGCTGCTCAATATCGACGAAGTAATTGCCATCATCCGCCAGTCGGACGAGCCGCGCAGTGCTTTGATGGAACGTTTCCGTTTGTCCGAGCGCCAGGCCGAAGACATTCTGGAAATTCGCCTGCGCCAACTGGCGCGCCTGGAGGCGATCAAGATCGAGCAGGAGCTTGCGGAACTTCGCGACGAGCAGAAAAAGCTGGAAGATATTTTGGACAACCCGGCCAGCCTGCGCCGCTTGATGGTCAAGGAAATCGAGTCCGACGCCAAAACCTTTGCCGATGCACGACGCACCTTGATACAGGCCGAGAAAAAAGCCGTAGCTGAAATCAAAATCGTTGATGAGCCGGTGACGGTGGTGGTCAGCGACAAAGGCTGGGTACGCGCACGCGGCGGTCACGGCCACGAGGCGGCGGGCTTTGCCTTCAAGGCCGGCGATGCCTTGTATGCCACCTTTGAATGCCGTAGTGTCGATACCTTGCTGGCCTTTGGCTCCAATGGCCGGGTGTATTCCGTGGCAGTAGCCTTATTGCCCGGCGGGCGCGGCGATGGGCAGCCGCTCACTAGCCTGATTGAGTTAGAAGCGGGTACGCAAATTCAGCATTACTTTGCGGGTCCGGCGACGGCGCAATTGTTGATCTCCAGCAGCGCAGGCTATGGCTTTATGGCAAGCGTGGACAACATGATTTCGCGCAACAAAGCGGGCAAAGCCTTTGTGAGCTGCAATGCAGGTGAAAGCATGTGCGCCCCATCGCTGGTCGCAGGCGCCAGCCTGCCAGCCCACGCGGGGACACCTGCCACCATGCAGAACGCGGCACGCACCTTGGTGGCACCCGCTACCGACGTGGCCTGCGCCTCTACGCTGGGCCGCATCCTGACCTTCAAGTTGTCCGAACTCAAGACCATGGAAAAAGGCGGGCGCGGTTTGATGCTGCTCGATTTAGACGGCAAAGACACCCTGGCCGGGGCTGCGGCCTACACCCGCAGCGTGCGCATCTCGGGCATAGGCCGGGGTGGCAAAGACCGAGAAGAAACCCTGGAAATCCGCAGCCTCAACAACGCCCGTGCCGCGCGTGCGCGCAAAGGCAAGGCGGCGGACTTGGGTTTTAAACCGGTGGCGGTAGTACGGGTGGAGTGAAGTCCGCTGAAATTCAGCGCATTGCCCATAGGTTGTATGACGCAATATGAATTTGTGCCATACTTCTTGTCATACAAATAAAATTTTTTGTATGACAAGGAGCCATCATGTTGTCTGTTCGTCTATCTGAAACCATGGAGCGTGATTTGACGCAGTTTTGCGCCGTCCGCAAATTGACCAAATCGCAAGTCGTGCAAGAGGCCCTGGCCGAGTACATGGTGGCAGCGCAAGCGCCGCCACATGCCAGGGCAGTGCCGGACCCGGACCTGTCGTTTCTGGCCCCTGATGATCCGATTCGCCAGTTCATTGGCATCGCCAAAGATGGCATGAGTACCGACGAACTGATGCGGATGACGCGTGGCGACGATTGGAATCAGCCATGATCTTGGTGGACACCAATGTGTTCGTGGATCTTATCCACCGAGACCCAATTTGGTTGGACTGGTCGCTGCGGGAGCTGGGCAAAGCCAAAACCCAAGCCATGGTGACCAACTTTGTGGTCTATGCCGAATTACACACGCACGACACCGCAGGCCCGCACATTGATGCACTTCTTGAAAAGTTGGGGGTGCAGGTTCTTGATGTATCCAGGCTAGCCGCTCAAGGTGCCGCCCATGCTTTCAGGGCTTACCGCCAACGCGGTGGCAGCAAAACCGGCGTGTTGCCCGACTTCTTTATCGGCGCCCACGCCCAAGCTGAGGGTTACCAACTGCTCACGCGTGATGCCGGGCGCTACAAAACGTATTTTCCCAAGATCCAGTTGATCTGCCCCTGACCCGTCCGCTTCAAAACCCTTTGCAACATCATGCTGGGGCGCATGACGGACTGCTGCGAGTAGGCTTTCAATTATTCCGAGGCGCGCGCCTCGGACTGTTTCCAGGTGTAGACCAGTACTGCGCCCAGGCTCGTGCTGGCGTTTTGACGTACGAGTGAGCTGGCCTGGTTGGCCGCGCCCTGTACGCTATCGATACGACCGAACACCAGCAGCCGGGCATCGGGGGACAAGGGGTAGGACAGTGAGCCGCTTAGGCGCAGCGCCATGAGCCCGGCCTGGGCTTGGTAGGCCGGGCGGTTGGGTGTCGCCTGTGCCGCAGTCACACTGTAGAGCAGGGATTGCATCGACTGGTCGGCCGCTATGGCACTGATGCCGGCACCCCACGTCCAGCCCTCTTTGGCGCGGTAGCTGTATTTCAATTCGGGCTCCAGCACCATGCCCCGGTAAGCGGCGCTGTTGCTCAGGTCGAATACGCCGCGCAAGGGCAGTTCGAAGCGCCACTGCGCTGGTGCGCTGGTAGCGCTCAGGTTCCAGCGCATACGCGGCCCAAATTCGATCAAGGTTCCCAGGTCGTCCATGCCTTGGCGGGCCACGGTGTCGTTCGCCCGTGAACCTAGCGATCCTGAAAAGCCAATGTCCAATTCAAAGTCAGGGCGGTGAATGGCCCGAAACCCAGCGCTGTCACGGTCTAGCCGGAAATATTCGCCACGGTAAATCACAAAGGGAACCGCCAACGCAAGGCTCACGGTCTCAGAAGACCCGGGGTAGGCCGATTGCGCTGCCGTCAGGCCTACCGCGCCAATTTCCCATAAAGGCAATCCCCCTTTGGCGGACTGCGCCAGCAAACTTTGGCTGCAAAAGGCCAGCAGAAGGGTGAGGGGCCATTGCATGCGCATAGTTGTATCCTTGGTGACGTAAATGGGCAAAATATTCATTCCAAACAGGCTGTGCCGATAATCATGCGCCTGGCATTATTTCCTTATATTCGTGAGCGAACTATGTCGCTACGATCTAACCCGGTTTTACCATGACAGAATATTTTGCTATCGCGCGGACCGCTTTTGCGGCCTTACCCGCTGATGTCCAATGGGCCGGCCTGCGGTTCAGCCAAGAGGTGACGACCCACCGCATGGTGCGCGATGATGCCCCCCAGGCCAATGCCACCAGTGTGGATAGCGGCCTGATGTGCGAAGTCTTGGTCGATGGTCATTTCGGCTATGCCGCAACCTCTGATTCCACGCAAGAGGGCTTGCAACGGGCTTTTGACCGGGCCATTGCTACCACGCGAGCCGGCAGTTCGCGAAAAGCACATGCGTTTGACCCGACCCAGAGACCACCATCGCAAGGCAGCTACAAAAGCCCGAGGCTGCAAGGCCTGGATATCGATAGCACGCAGGCCATCACGCAATGTCTGCTGGCCGCCAGCGCGGCAATGAAAGGGGATGAACGTCTGGTCAGCAGAATGGCCCATGCGATGTTGATCCAGACCCATATTGCCTTCTTCAGCAGCACAGGCGCCGCCATTGACCAGCGCTTTGATATGGTCTCGCTCAAGGTATCCGCCACCGCGGCGCAGGGCAGCGAGTCGCAGTCCCGCTCCTGGTCCCACACGGGCCAAATGGGTAGTGAAATTTTTGAGGTAGACGCGGTGGTCAGGCAGGCCAAGCGCATCGCAAACGAAGCATTGCAATTGCTAGAAGCCCCCAACTGCCCCAGTGGCGTCATGGATCTGGTGTTGATGCCCGACCAGATGATGCTGCAAATCCATGAATCTATCGGGCACCCTCTGGAGTTGGATCGTATTTTGGGCGACGAGCGTAATTACGCGGGTTGGAGCTTTGTCAAGGCCGATGATTTCGGAAGCTTGCGCTATGGATCCGAACTGATGAATATCTCCTTCGACCCGACCCGCGCCCATGAATTTGCCAGCTACGCGTTTGACGATAGCGGCAACCCGGCAAGCAAACAAATGTTGATTGAAGCCGGGATATTGAAACGCGGCTTGGGTTCGCTGGAATCGCAACAACGTTCGGGCATTGCGGGCGTAGCCAATTCCCGCTCGGCATCCTGGAACCGCGCGCCCATTGATCGTATGGCCAATATCAATCTGGAGCCAGGCGACAGCACCTTAGAGGAACTGATAGGCCAGGTGCAGCATGGCATCTTGATGCATACCAACCGGTCCTGGTCGATTGATGATTACCGCAACAAGTTTCAGTTTGGCTGCGAGTATGGCCAATTGATTGAGCACGGGCGCTTGGGCGCCGTGGTGCGCAACCCCAACTACCGGGGTGTCAGCATCGATTTTTGGAACCGGCTGGCCGGTGTGGGCTGCGAAGACGAAGCCCACGGCACGCCATATTGCGGCAAGGGCGAGCCCAGCCAGGTAATACGGGTGGGGCACGCGTCGCCCCCGTGCTTGTTCCGCGGCGTGGAAGTGTTTGGAGGTCAGGCATGAGCGCGCGGGACTTTTCTGCCATAACCGAAGGGCTGCTGGATGCCTTGTGCGAACGCCTCTTTGCGCGCCTACAAGCCGGTGAAGATGTCAACGTCAACCTAGAAGCCGAGGAAACCCTCTACCTGCGCTTGAACAACAACCGGGTAAGGCAAAACACCGATGTGACGCAGCGCGTCATGGCTATACGTTACCAAGGCGGTGGTCGAACCGTGGACCATTCCCTGAGCTTGAGCGGCCAGATCGATCCCGATGCCCGCAGCATCGACGCCGTCCTCGAACGCTGCCGCCTCGACGCTGCCGTGCTGCCGCAGGACCCTTTTCAGGTCCCAGTGCAAAACCATGGCAACAGCCGCGAGGTGTTTCGGGGCCAGCTCCTGGCACCTGAAGCACTGATACCGGCGATCGTGGAGCCCGCCGGTGGCTGTGACCTGGTGGGTTTTTATGCCGGTGGTGTGGTCATTAGCGCCAACCGCAATTCAAAAGGGCAAAACCATTGGTTTGAAACCGAAAATTTCTTCTTTGATTATTCACTTTACAACGGGCCACAGGCGGTCAAAAGCGTTTATGCCGCTTCCTCCTGGAATGCCCAAGACTGGGCGGCCAATTTGGAGCGTAGCAAGGCATCGCTGGCCTTGCTCAAGCGGCCTGTGCAAGCCATCCAACCGGGCGCATACCGCAGCTACTTCGCGCATGCGGCCTTTGCCGATCTGCTGGGCATGATGTCCTGGGGCGCCTTGTCTGCCGCTGCGTGGAAGCAAGGTCGCAGCCCTTTCAAAAAGCTGATGGAAAAAGAACGGCAGCTCTCGCCCCTGCTTTCGGTGTCTGAAAACTTTGGCATGGGTTTGACGCCGCGCTTTAATGATCTGGGTGAAATAGCGCCCCCGTGTTTGGGCTTGATCGAGGCGGGCGCTTTGAGCAATTTGCTGGTGAGTTCGCGCAGCGCCAAGGAATACGGATTACAAGCCAACGGTGCCTCCGGCTACGAAGCACCGCGCGCCCTGGATGTGGCCGTGGGGACGCTGGCCGACCAGGATATTTTGGGCACCTTGGGGCGCGGCCTGTACCTTTCGAATCTGCATTATTTGAACTGGAGCGATCCGGTATCGGCGCGCGTCACCGGTATGACGCGCTATGCCTGCTTTTGGGTGGAAGGTGGAGAAATCGTCGGGCCGATCAACAACCTGCGCTGGGATGAAAGTCTCTACAACGCCCTGGGACCGCAATTGCTGGCACTAGGAAGTCAGGCCGAAATTTCCCCGGAGGTCGGCACCTATTCCAAGCGTTCGCCTGGTGGCGTGCGCGTACCTGGCGCATTGATTGACGCCTTTCATTTCACTTTGTAAGTCCACAAGTGCTTTGCGGGCAGTGCGCGACAATCCCGCCATGGAACGAAAAATACTGCTCGCGGGCGGCGGCATAGGCGGCTTGGCCACGGCCTTGGCCTGCGGCCATCGGGGCATGGCGACGCAGCTATTTGAACAAAAGCGCGTGCTCTCCGAAGTCGGTGCCGGTGTCCAACTGGGGCCGAACGCGGTGCGTTTGCTGGAAAGCTGGGGCCTGCGGGCGGCGCTCGATGCTGTGGCTTGTTTCCCGCAGCGGCTGGAGGTGCGCAGCGCCCACAGCGGCGCCTTGCTGGGCCGCTTGCCTTTGGGGGCGCGCGCGCTGCAGCGCTATGGCGCGCGTTACGCCACGATTGCGCGCATCGACCTGCACACTTTGCTGCACCGCGCCGTGCTGACCCAGGGCCTGTCCGAGATACATCTGGGGCGCGCAGCGCAACGCGTCAGCCAGGACGCTAGCGCGGTTGGACTGCTGACCGACGACGACCGCAAGCGCCGCGCCAACGTGCTGATCGCGGCCGATGGCGTATGGAGCCATGTGCGCAACTTTTTACGCCAGGACGTACAGCCGGTTTTCAGCGGTCACTTGGCCTACCGCGCCATGGCCAAGCAGGCTGATTTACCCCAGGCCCTGCGCAGCGACTGCATCACCGTGTGGTTGGGTCCGGCCATGCATGCGGTGCAATACCCGGTGCAAAGCGGCGAACTGCTCAATCTGGTGGTCATCGTCGAAGGCCCGGCGCCTGCTGAAACGCAGGAATGGGAACAAGCCGCGCTGCGCAGCGACTTAACGACCCGTCTGTCCAAGGCGTACTCCGGTTTGCAGGAACTGGTAGGCGCGATGGCCCCATGGCGGCTTTGGCCTTTGAACGGCTTGCCGCATCTGCGCGGCCCACAGGACATGGCCTTTGGCCGTATTGCATTGCTGGGCGACGCAGCCCATCCCATGTTGCCGTATTTAGCCCAGGGAGCTGGCATGGCCATAGAAGACGCCGCCGTGCTGGCGCGCTGCCTACAGCAAGGCCCAGCCGACGATGCCAAAGCTTTGTTGCACTACGCCACTTTGCGCTGGAAGCGAAATGCGCGCGTGCAAGCCAGGGCTCAGCGTAATGGCGAAATATTCCATGCCACGGGTATCACGGCCTGGGGCCGGGATACGGCTATGCGCTGGATGGGTGCGCGCCTCTTGGACATGCCCTGGTTGTACCGTGGGGTGTGAGCAACAAGGGGCAGCGTGCTAGGGACTGCGCGATCGAAAGTGCGCTGCCTGCTCACAGGCGACAAGCCAAGCCTTCACAGTTGCGTGCGCAGGCTCCAAATTTCGGGAAACAGCACCACGTCCAGCATCTTGCGCAAATAGCTCACGCCCCCGGTGCCCCCCGTGCCGCGCTTAAAACCGATTACGCGCTCCACCGTGGTCACGTGGCGAAAGCGCCATAGGCGAAAAGCATCTTCCAGATCGGTCAATTCTTCCCCCAGTTGGTACAAATCCCAGTAGCGCTGCGGGTCGCGGTAGACCTGTAGCCAGGCCGCTTCTACGCCGCTGTCGGCGGGGTAGGGCTGGGACCAATCGCGTTCTAGGTGCGTGGCCGGCACGCCAATGCCCCGGTGCGCCAGCAAGCGCAGTGCTTGGTCATACAACGATGGGCTGCGGTAGGCCAATTCGACCTGGGCCAGCACATCGGGCCGGTGCGCATGCGGGCGCAGCATGGCGGCGTTTTTGTTGCCTAAAGAAAACTCGATACAGCGGTATTGGAAACTCTGAAAACCACTAGAGCTGTCTAGGTAGGGGCGGATGGCGCTGTATTCGGGCGGCGTCATCGTGGCCAGCACATCCCATGCGTGTACCAGTTGCTCCATGATGCGGCTGACCCGGGCCAGCATTTTGAACGCGGTGCCCAGTTCGTCTTTGGCCACATGGGCCATGGCAGCGCGTAGCTCGTGCAGCATCAGCTTCATCCACAGCTCGCTGGTCTGGTGCTGCACGATGAACAGCATCTCGTTGTGGTCTGGCGAGCGCGGGTGCTGCGCACCCAAGATGGCGTCCAGCGCCAGGTAGTCGCCATAGCTCATGCTGTGCGCAAAGTCTAGCTGCACATCGGCCTCGCTTTGCACAATGGCCGCGCTGCCTTGGGTTGTTGGCGTATCAGAATGGAAGGGGCAGGCGCTCATACATACCTTTTAAGTGACCGCATTTTTTTGCATAAACTGCGGCACGCGCCAGGCGCCGGTGTGCAGTACATCGCGCAACTGTTCCACGGCATGCCACACATCTTCAAAGCCGATATACAAAGGCGAAAAGCCAAAGCGCAGTATGTCCGGCTGGCCCTTGCCGTCACCGGCGCGAAAGTCGCCAATCACGCCGCGCGCAATGAGCGCTTGCACCACGGCGTACGCCGCGCTGCTATCGGCTTCGGTTGGCAGCGTTAAGCTGACCTGACTTCCGCGTTCTGCATGTTCGCGTGGGGTGGCCAGGCCTATACCCAATCCCGCGCATTGCGATTCCACCAACTCGATAAACAAATCGGTCAGCGCCAAGGACTTGCGGCGCAGGGCTGCCATGCCACCCAGGGGTTCGGCGGCAGTAAATACATCCAAGCCGCATTCGAGCAAGGACAGGCTGACGATAGGCTGCGTGCCACACAAAAACTGCGCGATACCCTGTGCGCTGCGGTAGGTGCTGTCAAATGCGAAGGGCGCTGCATGGCCCCACCAGCCGGACAGGGGTTGCATAAATGGTAGATCGGTGCGCGCGCTATGGCGCGGATGGACCCATAAAAATGCCGGGGCGCCTGGCCCGCCGTTGAGGTATTTGTAGCCGCAGCCCACGGCGAAGTCGGCATCGGCAGCGCGTAAGTCCACCGGCACCGCACCGGCGCTGTGCGCCAGGTCCCACACGACCAGCGCGCCAGCGGCATGGGCTGTGGCAGTGATAGCCGCCATATTGTGCATGGCGCCAGTGCGGTAGTTCACATGCGTGAGCATCAGCACCGCCACCTGCGGCCCCAGGGCTTGCCCTAGGCCATCAGCCTCTACCAGCAGCAAGGTGCACCCATGGCTTTGGCACAGGCCCTGGGCGATATACAAGTCGGTAGGAAAGTTGTTGCGTTCACTGACGATCACGCGCCGTGCCGGATCTGCATGCTGCGCGATGCGGATGGCAGATGCCAGCACCTTGAACAAATTCACCGAGGTCGTATCCGCCGCCACCACTTCGTCGGCGCCGGCGCCGATCAAGGCAGCGATGCGAGCGCCCAGGCGCTGCGGCAAATCAAACCAACCCGCCGCATTCCATGACCGAATCAAGCCCTGGCCCCACTCCTGTTGCACCACGTGCGCCGCGCGCGCTGCGGCGGCCACCGGCAGCACACCGAGTGAATTGCCGTCCAGGTAGATCGTGTCCGCTGGAATACTGAAATGCGCGCGCAAAGGGCGCAAAGGGTCGGCCGCGTCGAGTTGGCGGCAGTCGTGCAAAGTGGTCATGGAAACAAGTTCTTGAAAGTATTTTTCAGCGCGCGGATGGAGCCATGGCTGAGCGACCAATCTGCGAACCGGCGCGTGGCGACCTTAGCACCGCCGTATATCGCGTGGTGTCGTTTAATTACGACAAGCGCTTAACCATTTGGTGCTCGCAATTTGCAGAGCAAAAACGGCCGCCACCGGGAGAGCAAATTTGTACTACACAAATGCGGTCGCCCAAGGGTAAACCCTAGACAAAAAGTCATTTTTTTATCAATTTTCCTTGATAGACTTTTCTTGTTAACAATATTTTTAAATTTTGTTCTGCATTATTTCCGGATAAAGCCCCTAGTGGACGGACGTACTTAGCTACGCCGCCGATCCGATAAACACCTATTTTTTGAACGACTTGGAGCGGCACATGGCAAAAAAATGGATTCTCCCGACCCTGGCGGCGGTGGCAGTTGCGGTAGGTATCGTGGCTTGTGGTGGGGGAGGCGGCAGTTCGCAGTCGGGGGATAGTGGTGGCGGTGGTCTTGGCTTGATACCCGACCCGACTTTGGGCGGTGTAACCGCAATTGGTGCGCCACTAAGTGGTGCCACTATTACTTTGATTGACTCAAAGGGGCTAAGCTTCACAACTACGGCAGACGCGAACGGGAAATATTCGTTTGCAAAGGCAGACGTTGCGGCGGCGACGCCCCCATTTTTGATCATAGCCACTGCCACTTTGGGTGACGCACAGATTAGTCACTATGCGGTCGTGACGTCCAAGCAAGCAGATGGCTGGGCAAATATCACACCATTGACATCGGCGGTGGCTGCGCTTGCTTCTCCAACGACGATTCCGTCCTCAATGACTAAGGAGCAATTAGCGGCTATCACCGCACAAAACGTGACTGATGCTGCCGCTAATGTGAAGTCCGTTATTGCACCCTTGTCCACCGCGCTGAATTTGCCCGCCAACTTTGATCCGCAGGCGGACAAGTCATTTGTTGCCAACCGCACGGGTGCTGATTTGCTGCTTGACCATCTTGGTGTAACGATTCGAAGTGGCGCAGTGACCATTGCGAACAAGATGACGGTGGTGTCAGATGCCAGTGGCGCAACCGCTAGTGTGACTATTTCCAAAGGCGCTGCGCCTACAGCCACCATCGCTGCCGACAAAACCGACACCTCTGGGCTTGACGCTTTGGCCAAGAAGATGGAAACTTGTTTCAAGGTACCATTTCCGAATCGGCTCACCGCCAAGCAGGTGAGTACCGCCACTTTGACAGCGGATTGTCAGGCGGTCGCTGCTACTGATTACCTACACAACGGCCAGCCCTTTATGAACCGCTGGGCCGGGGCCCTGAACTCCGTTGACATGGATGGGGCAACATTCTCGGCACCTGTGGTTCGCCTGCGCCTTCAGGCGGCAGGTTCGGGCGCGCGTGAGCGAATCGCTATCAATTTCAATTTTAAAGATAAAAACTTGATTGGATACACGCGTCCGGAGGTTGTAGAAAAACAAGATAACGGCTCTTGGATCTTGGTGGGTAATAAGCGAGCTTTTAATTTTTATGCCGAAGCTGCGCTGACCTACTATGACGACGTGTCTAACCTTGGCTATAACAATACCAACTTTAGTCGGGTTGACTCGGGTCTGCGTTTGAGTGTGGACCCGCGGGCAGCCATTACGAGTGACGGTTCTGTAATTTACGCCGCCCTAGACATGAACCAATTTGGGGGCCTCAAGGATACGGTCGCTAACGGTGGTGCCTTTGCCACGTTGGCCAGTGGACTGGGCTCGAATGCAAAGGCCGTGGGCTGCGTGGTAGTGAAGGGACCTGGCGTTTTAGTCGGTTCGAAATGGCAAGGCTTTCATCCCAATGGCATATTGCTCAAGCGGCCCGATGCCTCCAAAGTACAGGACTACATGGCAATTGACGCTGTAGTGCCCAATGCGGCGCGATCGGCAATTGATGCGGCTGTGACGGCGGCTAATGGAAATTTTGGTGCTGGAAAGCCGATTCAATTTAGCTACTCCGGCGCAAACATTAACAGTGAAACGCCTGTATCAAGCGTCGCTCCGATTTCCAATAATTTATGTACTTATAACTTCGGTAATCGCGCCGGAACCAGTACCACCCTTACAGATACCGTAAATGCAACGGCATGGGAGTCCACGCAAAGTAGCAGTACTTATGTGGTTGAACTGACGGCTCTTGGCGCCAGGAAAAATGTGTTGACGGGTGCTGCGGCCAATGATGCAACTATCGCAGGCCGTGATGTCGCTTGGAACACAGGGCCACGATATGCCCGCGCCGCACCTTCGGCAGATCTTGCTAAGGCCTTCGATAACAACCCAGTCATTACCTTTGAGGTATTTGATACCGACGGGCGCCTGCGCGCGGTGATGGCATCCCGCTACCTTGGCGATGTGCCGCCAGCCAACATGGCCAAAGAATACTTTGACGCTAATCGCGTATCCAAGTTCGATTCAACGACGCTCAAACGCTATTTGAGCTTTGCAGATGGAACCACTACGGTGACAGCGAATCAGACCAAGGTCACCGCGCAATGGACCACCTCCGCTGATGCCTGGGGTGCCGACCGCATCATGATGTATTCTGAGATACAGCGAGCGGAGGTCGGATCGGGAACCGGTGGGACCAACGGCATTGCAAACGTCTCGGGAACAAGCCCCAAGGTCAGTGGATTGTGGACTTCCGACATTGACTTGGCCACCTATTTGACTGCTATTGCGGGCAATAATTTCTATTGGTGGAATTCAGGGTATGCAAAGGACACTGGAACAACTGCATGTACTGGAAATTTCCTTATCAGCACGACTGGTGTCAATGTTCCGAGAAAGACTACAACGCTTACTGACAGCGTTATTGATAGTGCCTACTATGGTCTGGACCAGACTAGCTCGGCGTGCATCGCTGCAACTGGATCGACGAGCACCAAAGCCTATGTTTCGCGTGAATTGGGTACGCGCACTTACACCGACACGAACGTCAGGCTTTACGCCTATACCGCCAACAAGGCGATGCGACCTTGAGATTGACGGTGCGAAGAAAGCCCCTCATTGCAGGGGCTTTTTTTGGCCTATCGCGGCCTACTTCCCAGCGCCAGTGGGGTCTGCCATGCATTTCTGCAGCAGGCCCTTCGCCTACCGTAACAGCGACGTTCCCAGCCTATTGCCCCATCCGCACCAGCCGCCCCGGCCTGGCCTCGGTAATTTCCCCCTCCCGCAGCACCGCCTGCCCGGCCACCCAAGTGCCTATATAGCCCCCCGCCTTTTGTAAAAAGCGTTTACCACCCGCAGGCAGGTCGCGCACCAGTTGGGGCATGCCTACGCTCAGGCGCGTGGGGTCTATCAGGTTGAAATCGGCGCGCAGGCCGGGCTGTATCAGGCCCCGGTCGTGCAGGCCCAGGTAGCGGGCGTTGCGTGCGCTCATCATCTCCACCACTTGCGCCAGGGGTAGACGCTCTTTGGCGCGGCCCAGCACCCAGTGGCTGAGCATAAAGGTGGAGAAACTGGCGTCGCAAATCGTGCCCACATGCGCACCGGCATCGCCTAGGCCGAACAGGGCGCGCGGGTGTTGCAGCATGATGTGCACCGCATCCAGCGAGCCCTGGTTGTAATTGAAGATGGGGAAGTAAATCAGCTGCGCGCCATCGCCTTCGCACAGGTAGTCGTACATGGCCTCCAGCGCTGTGGTGCCGCGCTGCTTGGCGCGCACCAAAAAGCTTTGCATCACATCGGGCTCATAGTCCAGGCGTGCATCCAGCGCAAACATGCGCCCGGCGATGAGCTCAATACGTGCGAGTAGCAAATCCACGAGCGGCGGTATGGGCGTTCCGTCGCCGGCCAGACGTTCGGACGTTTCGGACAGGATGCGCGCTTTGCGGGCCGGTTCGCGTAAGGCTTTAGCGCGCTCCGCCAAGGGCAGGGCGGCCACTTCTTTATAGCCAGGAAAACCCATAAACGGATGGAAACTCGCGTCCAGCCCGTTGATCACGCCAATACCCCGCGCAGCGGTTTGCAGGTACAGCGGCAGGCCTTGGGCCACGGCCGCTTCCACGCGCTGTTGGATGTGTAAATACTGCTCCCCGCCTGGGTCGCGTTGCAGCCAGGTCATGGACAGGGGGCGCCCGCTGGCCTGGGCCAGTTGCTCCACCAAATCAAACTCGGCGTCAAAGCCTTGGGGGCCTTGCATGAGGTCAAAGTCGCTGACTACTTGCACCACGCCATGGCCCAGCCCTTCGAAGGCTTGACCCAGACCGCGCAGTTCGGCGGCGCTGGCAATGGATGCGGGCGTGTCGTGCCCTTCAGCGGTGCGGTGGTTGTCCGAGCGGCCTGTGGAAAAGCCTGCCGCTCCGGCTTGCAAAGCGCTGCGCAAATGCGCGCGCATGGCGTCCACGTCGGCATCGGTTGCGGCCTCACGCGCTTCGGCGCGCGCGCCCATGACCAACATGCGCAGCGGGTCGTGCGGCACCATGGTCAAAAAATCCAGGCTGTGCGCCATGCCGTCTAGCGCGTCCATGTACTGGCTAAAACTCTCCCAGGAAAAGCGCACGCCTTCGCGTAGCGCCACGCCCGGGATGTCTTCTACGCCTTCCATCAGCTTGATCAGCCTATCTTCGCTGCCCGGTCGCAGCGGCGCAAAGCCGACGCCGCAATTGCCCATGAGCACCGTGGTCACGCCATGGTGGATGCTGGGACTAAAGGTTTCGTCCCAGGTGGCTTGGCCGTCGTAATGGGTGTGAATGTCGATAAAGCCCGGCGTCAGCCAGGCGCCTGCTGCGTCCAAGGTTTCGTGTGCGGCGCTGCGGATGCTGCCCACCTGCGCGATGCGCCCGTCCTGTATGCCTACATCGGCGACAAAGGGCTCACCGCCGCTGCCATCGACCACGGTGGCGCCACGGATCAGTAAGTCAAGCATGTTCGTTTCCTTGAGTTGCCATGCGATCTGCGCGCCGCCATAGCAAAGCCAGTGACATGCCGCTGACGATATGCCAAATGCCCCACAGGCTGGCGATGATGACCATGCCCAAATCGGCGTTGAACTGCACCGCAATAATGCCCAGCGCCAACCCGGCGTTTTGCATGCCGCCTTCGATGGTGACTGCGCGCCGGTCTGCCGTGGCCAGGCCCATGGCGCCGCTGGTCAGCCAGCCCATGAGCAAGCCGCTGGCGTTGTGTGCCACCACCAGGCCCAGCGTGGGCAAAAGCCCCAGCGTCAGCAGTTGCCGCTCTTTGATCAGGCCCAGCACGATAAAGGCCAAGAGCGCTATCAGCGAAAAATTACCCAACGGTTTGCGGATGCGTGCGCTCAGGGCGGGCAGGCGCCGTGTCAGCGTCAGGCCCAGCGCCAGGGGTAGCGCCAGCAAGGCGAACAGGCTGACCCAAATGTCTGAAGGGTCGATGTTCAGGGTTTGCAGCCACCCGGCGGTGGCCGGGTTGGTGGACACCATCCAGCTAAAGTTAAATGGCGTGGCGAACAGCGCAATCAGGCTAGCCACGGCCGAGATACTGACCGATAGCGCCGTGTTGCCACGCCCGAAATGCGTCACCACATTGCTCAGGCTTCCGCCGGGGCAGGCCGCCACCAAAATCATGGCCGCTTCCACGTTGGGTGGTAAGTCCAGCACCAGGGTGGCGGCCCAGGTGGCTACGGGCAGCAAAATGAACTGCGGAATCAAACCGACGATCACCGCCTTAGGGCTGCGGGCCACACGCAAAAAATCATCGAGCTGTAATTCCAGTGCGACCGAAAACACCATGGTGGCCAGCACCAGGCTAAGAACTATTTGTTGCGTGGTCATCGGGCTTTCCTAAGTGGCGGGTTGACTTTGGCCGAGCGCCCGACGGTGTGTGCTTAGCCCAGGCGCTGGCGGTGCAGCGCGATCTCTTGCAGCACGCGCTCAGGCGCGGTGCCGCCGATGGTCTTGCGTGCGTCTAAGGAACCTTGCAGGCTCAGGCAGTCAAACACATCAGCCTCTATGGCGGCATGGAAACTTTGCAGCGTGGCCAGCGGCAGTTCGGACAAGTCTTTGCCTGCGCCTTGCGCGCTTTTGACGGCATGGGCTACCACTTCATGCGCGTCTCTAAAGGCCAGGCCTTTTTTGACCAGGTAGTCGGCCAGGTCGGTGGCGGTGGCGTAGCCACGTGCCGCCGCACTGCGCATGGCATCCGGGTTCACGGTCAGCCCGCCGGATAGCTTGCCGGTTTGCGGGTCAGGTTGGCCGCCTATCATTTCCGCAAAGATGCGCAGCGTATCGGTCAGCGTGTCCACGGTGTCAAACAGCGGCTCTTTGTCTTCCTGGTTGTCTTTGTTATAGGCCAGGGGCTGGCCTTTCATCAGAGTCAGCAAACCCATCAGGTGGCCGACCACGCGGCCGGTTTTGCCGCGCGCCAGCTCGGGCACGTCTGGGTTTTTCTTCTGCGGCATGATGGAGCTGCCGGTCGTAAAGCGGTCGGCCAGCCGGATAAAACCAAAGTTTTGGCTCATCCACAGCACCAGCTCTTCGCTCAGGCGGCTGATGTGCACCATACAAATACTGGAAGCAGCGGCAAACTCCATGGCAAAGTCGCGGTCGCTGACGGCGTCCAGGCTGTTGCGGCAGAGCTGGGGTACCCCTTGCGCATCCACCATGCCCAGGCTGCGCGCCACGCGCTCGCGGTCCAGCGGGTAGCTGGTGCCCGCCAGCGCGGCGCTGCCCAGGGGCAAGCGGTTGGTGCGGGCGCGCACTTCGCGCATGCGCTCGGCGTCGCGGGCAAACATTTCTACATAAGCAAGCAAATGGTGCGCAAAGCTCACCGGCTGCGCTACTTGCAAATGCGTAAATCCGGGCAAGATGGTTTGCGTGTGCTGCGCCACCACTTCCAGCAGGGCTTTTTGCAGGGCGGCTAGCAAGTCGGCTATCAAGTCCAACTCGTCGCGCAACCACAGGCGCACGTCGGTGGCCACCTGGTCATTGCGGCTGCGCCCGGTGTGCATGCGTTTGCCGGCATCGCCCACCAATTGCGTGAGCCGCGCCTCGATATTCAGATGTACATCCTCCAGGTCCAGCTTCCATTCGAAGGTGCCGGCCTCGATGTCCGCCATGATCTGCGCCATGCCACGCTCGATGTCCGCTAGGTCTTGCGCACTGATGATGCCCTGCGCCGCCAGCATGTCCGCATGCGCCAGACTGCCCCGGATGTCCGCCTGCCACAGCCGCTTGTCAAAGAAGACGCTAGAGGTATAGCGCTTGACCAACTCGCTCATCGGTTCAGAAAACAGCGCCGACCAGGCCTGGGCTTTTTTATCGAGTTGGTTTGTCATGCGCAGATTTTATCGGGGGGCTGCGGCTTGCCGGTTTTGGGCTTTTGGCTGGCGCAAACCTAGCCAGTATTGCGCAAGCCTGCTGCGATCCCGTTAATCGAGATGTGAATACCGCGCTGCACGCGCTCGTCGCTTTGGCCGGCGCGGTAGCGGCGTACCAGTTCGACTTGCAGGTGGTGTAGCGGGTCGATATAGGGGAAGCGGTGGTGTATGGAGCGTTGCAGACTGGGGTTGGTGGCCAGGCGGTGCTTGTGGCCGGTGATCAGGCTCAGGGCGTCGGCAGTGCGATGCCATTCCTGTTCGATAGCGCCAAAAATTTTGCGGCGCAGGCGCGCGTCGGCCACCAGCTCGCTATAGCGCGCAGCCAGGGCTAAATCGCTCTTGGCGATCACCATGTCCATGTTCGAGAGCAGGGTCTGAAAAAACGGCCATTGGCGCTGCATTCTTTGCAGTAGTGCGGTGCGCTCTTTGGCTTGGGCGGCGCTGTGGTCGCCGTCCGCGCCGTGGATAAAACTATGCACTGCGGAGCCAAAGCCATACCAGCCGGGCAGCGTCAGGCGGCACTGGCCCCAGCTAAAACCCCAAGGGATGGCGCGCAGGTCCTCAATCGCTTGCGTGGATTTGCGCGAGGCCGGACGCGAGCCGATATTGAGTTCGGTGATTTCGCGCAGTGGCGTGGCGCTGAAAAAATAGTCGGCAAAGCCCGGTGTTTCATAGACCAGGGCGCGGTAGGCCGCCATGCTGTGCTTGGAGAGTTCGTGCGCGGCGGCTAAAAAGGTTTTGCTCGCCGGTTTGGTCGCTTGCAGCAGCGTGGCCTCCAGTGTGGCGGCGACCAGGGTTTCCAGGTTGCGCCGGCCGATCTCGGGGTTAGCGTATTTGGAGCCTATGACCTCGCCTTGTTCGGTCAGGCGTATTTGGCCGCGCACGGTGCCCGGCGGTTGCGCCAATATGGCTTGGTAACTAGGGCCGCCACCGCGCCCCACGGTGCCGCCGCGTCCGTGGAACATGCGCAGGCGCGTCGGGTGGCCGCTGGCATTGAGTTCGTCGAACACGTCCACCAGTGCGATTTCCGCGCGGTACAACTCCCAATTGCTGGTGAAGATGCCGCCATCTTTATTGCTGTCGGAGTAGCCCAGCATGATGTCTTGCTCGCCGCCGCTGCGCTGAATGAGCGCGGCCACTCCCGGCAGCGCGTAAAAGTCGCGCATGATGGGCGCGGCATTGCGCAAGTCTTCGATGGTTTCAAACAAGGGCACCACGATCAGGTCGCACACCGCGTCCGCGTCCAACGTGCCGCGCAAGAGCCCCGCCTCTTTTTGCAGCAGTAAAACTTCCAGCAAATCGCTGACGCTTTCGGTGTGGCTGATGATGTAGTGGCGGATGGCCTCTTGGCCAAAGCGTTCGCGCATCACGCGTGCCATGGCAAAAATCGCTTGTTCGGCTTGGGTGTGCGCCGAGTAGCTTGCGCCTTGCACCTGCAGTGAGCGCGCATCTTGCAACAGCCCTAGCAGCAGGCCGCGTTTTTCGGCTTCGGGCAATGGGCTGTAATTGGGGTGGACCCGCGCCACGCGCAGCAGTTCGGCCACCACTTCTTCATGCTTGTCCGAGCTTTGACGCAAGTCCACCGTGGCCAGGTGAAAGCCAAATACTTCGGCAGCGCGAATCAAGGGTTGCAAGCGCTGCACGCTCAAGGCTCCGGCATGGTTGGCCCACAGCGATGCTTCGATAGTGCGTAAGTCCTGTACAAACGCTTCGGGTCGGGCATAGGGATTTTGCGGAGCGACGGCATGGCGCGTGGCCTCGGTGCCGGTCAGGTGCTGCAAAGTCGCGGCCAGGCGGGCATAGATGCCTATCAGGGCGCGGCGGTAGGGCTCGTCATGGCGGTGCGGGTTGTGGTCCGGACTGCGTTCGGCCAGGGCTTGCATGTCCGGGCTGCATTGGGTCAGGATGGACGAGAGCGATAACTCGCCGCCCAGAAAATGCACTTCGGTCAGGTAGTGGCGTAGCGCCACTTCGCTCTGGCGCCGCAGCGCATAGTCCAGGGTTTGGGCGCTGACGTTGGGGTTGCCATCGCGGTCGCCGCCAATCCATTGGCCCATGCGCAAGTAAGTGTGCGGCACACGCTGGCCGAGCATTTGTTCCATGCTGGCGTAGAGCTTGGGGATTTCGCGCAGAAAGGTGGTTTCGTAATAGCTCAGCGCGTTTTCGATTTCATCGGCCACGCTGAGTTTGCTGTAGCGCAATAGGCGGGTTTGCCAAAGTTGCATCACCCGGGCGCGCATCTGGGCTTCGTTGGCCGCCAGTTCACGCAAGGCCAGTGCGTCTGTGTGACCGCTGCCATCCGAGCCCAGGCGCTTGATGTCGTCGCGCGCGGCCAGCAATTGCGCGATGGCGCGTTCGGCATCCAAAATACTTTTGCGTTGCACCTCGGTCGGATGCGCAGTGAGCACTGGCGAAATAAAGCTTTGCGCCAGACTCTGCGCCACGGCCTTGGCACCGATACCGCGTTCGCGCATGCGGGCTAGCGCCACTTCAAGGCTACCTTCTTGCACATCACCTGCGCGCTCGTGTACCGCGCGGCGGCGGATGTGGTGGCGGTCTTCGGCCAAGTTGGCCAGGTGGCTGAAATAGGTGAAGGCGCGGATGACGCTCACGGTCTGGGCAGCGCCCAGCCCTTTGAGCAATTTTTTCAGGGCTTTGTCGGCTGCATGGTCAGCGTCGCGCCTAAAGGCCACCGACAGGCGGCGTACTTGCTCCACCAATTCAAAGGCCTGCACGCCGTCGTGCTCGCGGATGACGTCGCCCAAAATGCGGCCAAGCAGGCGGATGTCTTCGCGTAGCGGGCGCTCAATGTCTTTGCGCGGGTTTGCGGTAGTGGCTTTGGTCGGCATGCGGATTTATTGGTAGTCAAGGTGCAGGGCGGGGCGGTTCATGGCGCAGGCTTGGCCATGGCGGGTGGCTTGTGCTCTTGCCGGACTGGCTTAGCAGGCGCAATTTGCGCAAGAAGCTGGCCACAGCCCATGCTAGCATCCGACGTGGCGTTTGCCGCATACATTGTTTACCAATAGGTTACGACTTTGCACCACTTCACTATTGCCACCCGCGAGAGCCGACTAGCCCTGTGGCAGGCCGAACACGTACAAGCGCTTTTGCAAGCCCAAGGTCACCAGGTTAGCCTCTTGGGTATGACGACCAAGGGCGACCAAATTTTGGACCGGTCTTTAAGCAAGGTGGGTGGCAAAGGTTTGTTTGTCAAGGAACTAGAAACCGCGCTGGAAGAGGGGCGCGCCGATTTGGCAGTGCATTCGCTCAAAGACGTGCCTATGGAACTACCGCCCGGTTTCGCCTTAGCTTGTGTCATGGAACGCGAAGACCCGCGCGATGCCTGGGTCTCCAACTCCTACCCCACGATGGAGGCTTTGCCACAAGGCGCAGTGGTCGGCACCTCCAGCTTGCGCCGCGTGGCCCTGCTGCGCGCTATACGCCCAGACCTGAAAATTGAAGCCTTGCGCGGTAATTTGGACACCCGCTTGCGCAAGTTAGACGAAGGCTTGTACGACGGCATCATCCTGGCGGCCGCTGGCCTCAAGCGCCTGGGGTTGGCCTCGCGTATCGCCCAAGTGTTTGAACCAGCCTATATGTTGCCCGCTGCCGGCCAGGGCGCTTTGGGAATTGAAATTCCCATGGACCGCGAGGATGTGGCACAGGCCTTATCGCACCTGCTTCACATGCCTACGTTTTTGGCCGTTTCTGCAGAACGCATGGTCAGCCGCTTGATGGGGGGTAGTTGTTCTATGCCCTTGGCTGCGCATGCCACATTTACCGGCGACAGCCTGCAATTGCATGCTGCATGGGGTGACCCCGAGGGCCTACAGCCCCTGGTGCAAGTCAACGGCCAGGCGGCTGTGCAGACCCTGGCCGAGGCCGAAGCGCTGGGCGCACAAGTGGCCCAGGCGCTGCAATCCGGTGTGGCCAAGCACGCGCACTGATGGTGGCCCACGCCGTTCGCGCCATCGTTACCCGCCCGGGCCAAGAAGCCACTGCCTGGGTGGCGCAAATCGAGCAACGTGGTATCAGCGCTTTGGCCTTGCCGATGATTGACATCGTGGCCGTTACGGACCGGACGCCATTGGCAAAGGCTTGGAAGGACGTAGCGCAGTATGACGCTTTGATGTTTGTCAGCAGTAATGCAGTGAGTCATTTTTTTGCTACCCGGCCCACAGAGGTGCCTAGTCTGTGGGGGGAGGCGGCAAACAAAGCTCCGCGCGTTTGGGTGACAGGGCCAGGAAGCCGTGCAGCCTTGCTGGCGCAAGGGGTGCCGGCAAGGCATATTGATATGCCTGCGCCAACCTCGCAAAGTCTGGACTCGGAAGCCTTGTGGTTGCAGGTGGAGCCGCAAATTCAGGCAGGTACGCGCATCCTGATCGTGCGGGGCGACAAGGCCAGCGAATCGGCCGATGCCATCGCAACTGCCAGTACCAACGGCCAGGGGCGCGACTGGCTGGCAGTGCAATTGCAAGCGCGTGGCGCGCAAGTGGACTATGTGGTCGCTTATGCCCGCAGGCCGCCGCAGTGGACTGCCGAGCAGCTCGCCATCGTGGAAAAGTCACTACAAGGCCATGACGTTTGGGTGTGGAGTAGCGCCGAGGCGCTGAGCAATTTGCTCGCAGCTTTTCCGGGCCAGACCTGGGCCGGGGCTAAGGCGGTGGCCACGCATGCCCGCATCGCACAAGCAGCGCGCTTGGCCGGTTTTGGCAAGGTGGCGCTGGCCAGGCCGGGCCTGGCCGCGCTATGCGCGTCGATAGAATCGCTCGCATGAACCTTGCCGCCGATGAAGCAACTCCACCTGAGTCGCCAGCGCCTGCACTTGCGTCCACGCAGCCTAAGCAACAGACCGGCTGGTGGCTCTATCTCAGCGCCGTAGTGGCGGTCGTGGCCTTGGGGGCCTGCGTGCTCCTATGGCAAAAAGTACAAGCCATGCAGGAAAATTTGGCACGCCAAAGTGCCGATGCCTTAGGCCAAAGTACCGACGCCAAAACCAGTGCCCACCAAGCGCGCGATTTGGCCATGGAAACGGCCGCCAAGCTCGCCGTCACTGATGCCAAACTCACCGAAGTGGCGCTGCAGCGCGCGCAGGTGGAAGAGCTTATCCAAAGCCTCTCGCGCTCGCGCGACGAAAATCTGGTGGTCGATATTGAAGCGGCAGTGCGCCTGGCGCAACAGCAAGCGCAACTGACCGGCAGTATTGAGCCCTTGGTGTCTGCGCTGAAGATGGCCGATGTACGCCTAGGGCGCGCCGCGCAGCCTCGGCTTGCCCCACTGCAACGCGCCATTGCCCGCGATGTCGCCCGCGTGCAAAACACGCCACTGTCGGATACACCGTCCTTGTTGCTGCAACTCGATGAATTGGTATTGCTGGCCGATGAGTTGCCGCTGGCCAATGCGGTGGGTCAAGCGCCGCCGCCGGACACCTTGGCGCGCAAACCCCAAGAAGCGGTCGGAGACTGGTGGTTGCGCGTGCTGGCGGTACTGCGCGAGGAGGCAAAAAGCCTGGTGCGCGTAAGCAAAATAAACGAGCCCGAGGCCGCGCTTTTATCGCCCGAACAATCATTTTTTGTACGCGAAAATTTCAAACTACGGGTGCTCAATGCGCGCCTGGGTCTGATGGCCCGCCAGATCGCGCCCGCCCGCGCCGATGTGGGCACAGCCTATGAGAGCCTGACGCGCTACTTTGCGCCGCAGTCGCGTAAAACCCAAACCGCTGTGGCACTCTTGCAGCAAGTGCAGACCAAGATGCGCAACTTAGATGTGCCCCGGGTGGACGAAACCCTGGCGGCGCTCTCTACTGCGGCTGCGGGGCGCTAAGGTGGTACGCGCGGTGTTGTGGCTGCTGGCATTGTTCGGCATTGCCGTTGGCAGTGCCTTGTTTGCCGCTGGCAACCCCGGTACGGTAACCTTTTTTTGGCCGCCCTACCGGGTGGACTTGTCGCTCAACTTAGTGCTCTTGGGTTTGCTGGCGCTGTTTGTCGTTTTACACCTGGCGCTGGGTGCCTTGGATGCTTTTGCTGGCATTCCTGGTCAGGCGCGGCGCTGGCGTTTGCAGCAAAAAGAGCGTTTGGTGCAAAGCTCGCTCGTCGATGCCTTGGTGCATTTGGTGGCGGGCCGTTTCGTGCGTGCGCGCAAAGCGGCCGAGTATGCGCTGGCCATGCACACGCGCGCCGATGCGAAAGATGAATTGCCGGGTCGCAGTCTGCGCATCCAGGCCATATTGCATTTGTTAGCGGCAGAGAGTGCGCATGCCGTGCAGGACCATAGCTTGCGCGATACACATTTCCATCAGGCGACTGAGTTGTTGAATATCCCGGAAGTCAGTGGTACGCAAGAAGGTTTCTATATGCGCGCCGCGCGCTGGGCCTTGGACGACCACGATGCACCTGCTGCCGCCCAATGGCTAGAGCGTCTGCCCCAGGGTGCCGCCCGCCGCACCGTGGCGCTGCGATTGCGCTTTCGGGTCGCACGAATGCAAGGCGAAAACGCGGTCGCTCTAGAAACAGTGCGCTTGCTCGTGAAGCACCGCGCGATCTCTTTGAGCAACGGTGCCAGCATCTCGCAGGCGCTGGCGCTGGAGCTTTTGCACGCCGGGCAGGATACCGGTCAGATACTGACGACCTGGGACTTCCTGGACGAAGAAGAGCGCACCTTACCCGATGTTGCGCTAGGGATGGCTAAGCATTGGCTGGCGAAGGGCGGCGATGCCGAGCAATCGCGCCAATGGTTGCTGCCGGTCTGGGAGCGCATGGTCCAAGACACCAAGGCCTTAAGCCCCTTGCAGCGTATGCGATTGGTACGTGTTTTGGAGACGGGCCTGTTGGCCCAGTACGAAGCCCCTGAGGTCAAGTGGGTGTCGCGCATCGAGGCAGCCCAGCGCGCCCAGGCGCGCGACCCACTATTGCAATACCTGTGTGCGGTGATGTGCGTGCGCCTAAGTTTGTGGGGCAAGGCCCAGCACCTGCTGCGCCAATGCATAGCCACCAGCCCTGATCCTCAAATCAAGGGGGATGCGCAGCGCATACTGGTTTCGCTGGAGCAGCAAAAAGGTTAATCGCGCCCAAGCGCTAAGTTGGTCTGCGCGCATTTTTGATGAACAAAAATAAAGGGCACCGAAGTGCCCTTTATTCCTTGCGGCGGAGCAAGCTGCCGGCCGAACCCTAGGCGATAGGCAATTGCATCTGACCTAAGTCGCGCTTGGTCTCTACCAAAACCAGCGGCGCATCGTCCAGCACCACGGCGGCAGGACGCTCACGCGGCACATGCACCGGTACGGGTTCTGCTGCAATCGCTGCCTGTACTGCGGCGATTTTTTGCGGATCCGAGTTCACCCATTGCAGCCCCGAACTTTGCGCCACGGTCACCAGGTTTTCAACCGGCAACACAAAGGCGCTCACTGCAGGCATGGCCGGCGCTGCGGGCGCAACGGAAGCCGCAGTCGCCGCTGCCGCGCTGATTACTGGCGCTGCGGCCGGTGGCGTTGCCTGGCTGTGCGTTACGGCTTGAGGAGCCGCCTCTGGCTGTGCGCTAGCCTGTGGGGTTGCGCCAGCTTGCGCTGTCGTGTGCGTGGGCGCATCGGCATGCGCTGCCGCCGGGGTTGGTGTAGCGCTGGGCGCTGCCGGCGCTTGGGTGAAATACGAACGCACCGGCGCCTCGCCGTCCTCGCTTGCGCGCTCGGGCTGGCGCATTTCGAAGTTGCTTGGGGCTTGCTCTTCCTGGTTCGGTGCGGCTGCATCGCGGCCACCACGCGGGCCACGCTCGCGGCCATAGCGGTCACGTGAACGGCGGCCATCGTTGTCGCGGTTGTCCGCGCCCTCGCGCGCACCGCCTTCACCAGTGGCCGGTGCATTGGCGTCGTCTTGGCTTTGGGCCGCAGGAATCGGGTTCCCGGCTTCGTCCAAACGCGGGCCACGGTCATTGCGACGGCCCCGTCCACCGCGGCTACGTCCACCTTCACGGCCCTCGCGGCCTTCACGTGGTCCGTTGTCGTTGCCGTTGGCATCGTTTTGCGCAGTCGGCTCGCCACTTCGATCAGCCTGGCGTTCGGTATTTTCAGCGCGTTCGGTACGCTCGCCGCGTTCACCGCGATCGCTGTTGCGTCCGCCGCGCCCACCGCGTGCGGGGCGCGGACTCTCGGCGCCGTTGGCGTCTACACCTACGCCCTGGGCGTTGTCGCCAGCGGCCATCGGTTTTCCTTCGGCATCAAAACGCTCGCGTTGGCTGCTGCGTTCCCCACCGCGTCCACCGCGTCCACCACGGCTATTGCGTCCTTCACCGCGACCTTCGCCACGGCCATCAGCGCGGCCCTCACCACGGCCTTCGCCGCGTGCGCCACGTCCCTGGCCATCGCGACTGCCCTCGCGCGGCGGGCGAGCATCACGGCGCTCGTCGGCTTTGGGTGCGGCCGGCTTGCTATCCGTAGGCGCTGCCGGTGCGGCAGAGAAAAGGCTTTTGACCCAGGAGAAAAATCCTTGCTGCGCTGGGGGTGTAGCAGGTGCTGGCGCAGCTGTGGTGGTCCGCGCCGTGGCTACGGCTTTAGGCGGTGCTTCGGGGCGCGGAGCAGCTTGGGGCGCGGGAGCATCAGGCAAGACGCCTTTGATGACCGGCGTTTGCTTATTGGTCGGCTCTTGCGAGCGGCGCGTAACCGAGGTGGGGTCCTCGATGGTGTCGGCCATTTTGTAGCTCGCTTCGATATGGTCCAAGCGGGGGTCATCGTGCTTCAAGCGCTCGAGCTTGTAGTTCGGCGTTTCCAGCGTTTTGTTGGGGACCATCAGCACGTTGATGCGCTGCTTGAGCTCGATCTTGGCGATCTCCGTGCGCTTTTCATTAAGCAGGAAAGAGGCCACTTCCACTGGCACTTGGCACAGCACGGAAGCGGTATTGTCCTTGAGTGACTCTTCCTGGATGATGCGCAAAATTTGCAGCGCGCTGGACTCGGTATCGCGGATATGACCGGAGCCGCCGCAACGCGGGCAGGGGATGGACGCGCCTTCCGACAAGGCCGGGCGCAAGCGCTGGCGGCTCATTTCCATCAGGCCGAATTTGCTGATGGTGCCAAACTGCACGCGGGCACGGTCTTGGCGCAGTGCATCGCGCAAGCGGCTTTCTACCTCGCGGCGGTTGCGGCTTTCTTCCATGTCGATAAAGTCGATCACGATCAGGCCGCCCAAGTCGCGTAAGCGCATTTGGCGCGCTACTTCATCCGCGGCTTCCAAGTTGGTGCGGGTGGCGGTTTCTTCGATGTCGCCGCCTTTGATCGCGCGGGCCGAGTTCACGTCCACCGACACCAAAGCCTCGGTGTGGTCGATCACGATGGCGCCGCCGCTGGGCAGTTGCACCGTGCGGGCATAGGCCGATTCGATCTGGTGCTCGATCTGGAAGCGGCTGAACAGCGGCGCGTCGTCGCGGTAGCGCTTGACGCGCGCGGCATGCTCGGGCATGACGTGGGCCATGAACTGCTGGGCTTGCTCGTACACGTCATCTGTGTCAATCAGGATATCGCCGATGTCGTGGTTGAAGTAATCGCGGATGGCGCGGATGACCAGGCTCGATTCTTGGTAAATCAGGAACGCGCCTTTGCCACTTTTGGCCGCGCCGTCGATGGCGTTCCATAGTTTGAGCAGGTAGTTCAAGTCCCACTGCAGTTCAGGCGCGCTGCGACCGATGCCGGCCGTGCGGGCGATGATGCTCATGCCGTTGGGGTACTCGAGTTGGTCCAGCGCCTCTTTCAGGTCCGAGCGATCCTCGCCCTCGATGCGACGGCTCACGCCGCCGCCGCGCGGGTTGTTGGGCATCAGCACCACATAGCGACCGGCCAGGGAGACATAGGTCGTGAGAGCTGCGCCTTTGTTGCCACGCTCTTCTTTTTCTACTTGAACGAGTAGCTCCTGGCCTTCACGGATCACGTCTTGGATGCGTGCCTGGCTGACCGATACGCCCTCTTTGAAGTATTGGCGCGAGATTTCTTTAAAGGGCAAAAAGCCGTGGCGGTCTTCGCCGTAGTCCACAAAACACGCTTCCAACGAGGGCTCGACCCGGGTGACGACGGCCTTGTAAATATTGCCCTTGCGCTGTTCGCGCCCTTCGATCTCGATTTCGTAGTCGAGTAGTTTTTGTCCATCCACAATCGCCAGGCGGCGTTCTTCTGCCTGGGTTGCGTTAATTAGCATCCGTTTCATGCTGTGGTCCTTTAATAGTTATCACCTGCCCACGTGGGGCCAACGATGCCTGGACTAACGGATTGAACTGTGGAGGAATTGCCGGAGAACTTCGACTACACAAGGCGTCGAAGCGTAGGCGCAGGGATGGTGACGAGGGGATGCGCTTGGCACCTTGCCAAGGTTTCAAACAGCCGACGCGCGCCCAAGAACGGAACGCTAACGCTCCGCAGGCACAGGTTTATCAGTTGCATCAACACAAACATCTCGTTGCATTCCGCCCCCAGAAAAATGGATCTGGGGGTTTGGGGTATTCCGATTCAGTGGTTCAATTCGTCGGCTTGACCCCGTTGCGTGCCGGCCACCACACGCAGCTGAGCTGTGGTTTGCGGGCTATGCAGCAAGGCGGCATCGACCTTCTAGCGGGGCTGCCTGCGGGGGTGTGGACTAAACTCCAACCAAATCAACCACTTATAGCAAGTCGCTAGTGAAACACATTATAGGGGTCAAACCCGAAGCGCCCGATGGGCCCTCAGCGATCCCTGTCGCGCCCGCCGCGCAATGGCTGACAGTCAGCGATGACGAGGCCGATCAGCGCCTGGACAATTACCTCATGCGCCAGCTCAAAGGCGTGCCCAAGACGCATATTTACCGCATCATCCGCAGCGGCGAGGTGCGGGTGAACAAGGGTCGCGCCAGCGCCGAAACGCGTATCCAGACCGGCGACGTGGTGCGGTTGCCACCGGTACGCATGTCCGAACGGGCCCAAGACAAAGCCGCCGCGATGGCCGCCCTGTCGGCCCAAGCGGCGCCCAGCCGCAGTTTTGTGGTTCTGTACGAAGATGAATCCTTGTTGGCGCTGGACAAACCGGCAGGGGTAGCGGTGCATGGCGGCTCAGGGGTGAGCTTTGGCGTTATCGAGCAGCTGCGTATGGCCAGGCCGCAAGCGCGTTTTTTGGAATTGGTGCACCGCCTGGACCGGGAAACCAGCGGCATTTTGCTGGTCGCCAAAAAGCGCAGTGCCCTCAAAAACTTGCAAGAACAGTTTCGCCAGCGCCAAACGGGCAAGACCTACCTTGCCCTGGTACGAGGTGATTGGCCTGCCCATAAAAAGGTGTTGGACAAGCCACTGCACAAATACCTGCTCGATAGCGCCGGCGCTGCGGGCGAAGGCGAGCGGCGCGTTAAGGTGGTTGCGCGCGACGATCCGGACGGTATGCCCTCTGTCACCTTGGTCAAGGTGCTGGCGCGCAGCGCGCCGGGCGCAGCCGAGCCTATGAGCTTATTGGCGGTGACCATCAAGACCGGACGCACCCACCAGATCCGGGTGCATCTGGCCTCCGAAGGGATGCCGATTGCGGGCGACGACAAATACGGAAATTTTGACGACAACAAGGCCTGGGCCCGCGCCGAGCTACCTTTGAAGCGCATGTTTTTGCATGCCTGGCGCCTGCAAATCGCCCATCCGGCAAACGGCCAGGCTATGGCATTGCAGGCACCTCTGGCGGCTCAATTGCTGCCTTTTTTGCAAGCGCAACTGCCATCTGCGCTTGCTACCATGGACACCTTTGCCACAGCTGCCTTGCAGCCCGACACCCTATGAATTCCCCTTCCAAGCGTCGTTTTGACCTGATCGCTTTTGATTGGGACGGCACCCTTTTTGATTCAACCGCCATCATCGTGCGTGCTATCCAGGGCGCGGTGCGCGATGTGGGTGGCACCGTACCCAGTGACCGGGAAGCGTCTTATGTCATCGGTTTGGGCCTGGGCCAGGCTTTGGCGCATGCGGCGCCCGATGTCCCCAAGGAAAAATACCCACTTTTGGGTGAACGTTATAAACACCATTACAGTCGGGAGCAAGATCAGATTACGTTGTTCCCCGGCGTACTGGAGATGTTGGCCGCATTGAAAGCGCGCCAGCATTTTTTAACCGTGGCCACCGGGAAAAGCCGCTGGGGGCTGGACCAAGCCTTGGCGCATGTGGAACTCAAAGACCTGTTCGATGCCAGCCGTACCGCCGACGAGACGGCAGGCAAGCCGCATCCGCGCATGCTCCATGAACTGATGGCCGAAATGGGCGTGTCGCCGGAGCGCACCTTGATGGTGGGTGATACCACCCACGACTTGCAACTGGCGGCCAATGCCGGTTGCGCCAGCGTGGGGGTGAACTACGGCGCACATGATGCAAGCGCCTTGGCGGCCCACAAGCCTTTGTATATTGCTGATTCAGCGCCTGCCTTGCATCGCTGGATGCTGGAAAACGCCTGACGCCAAGGGGCCTGTGCTAATTATGGATGTGCGCCGCTTACACCCTGTGGTGCCAAGACTGTGGACAGCAGCCTGATCCCGCTTTGCCGTTCTGCCGATTTGCAAGACGGCGGTTTGGCAGTGCCTTTTGACGTGGTGTACCAAGGCCAAAGCTGTTGGGCTTTTGCGATTCGATACAGAGGCCAAGTACACGCCTACCTCAACCGCTGTAGCCATGTCGCTATGGAAATGGATTTTCAGCCTAACCGCTTTTTTGATAGCTCCGGCAAGTGGCTCATTTGCGCAACCCACGGGGCGCTTTACGCGCCCGATACGGGGCGTTGTATGAACGGTCCCTGCCGCGGCGCCCTGGTCAAAATTGCCCTTTCCGAGCAGGACGGCGTGGTGGGCTGGCATACTGGTGCGCAATTACTACCGCAGAATTTCTAATATGACAGAGCCCGTTGTTACCGATCCCGCCTCGCCGATACCATCCCAAACGGGCACTGCGGCACCAGCCTCCGACAGCACAGCAGGTGCCGCCAACGGGTCTGCATGGGAGCGCAGCTTCATCGAAAAGTGGATGCAAGACAGTCTGGCCGAGCAGCGGGCGGCGCGCCGCTGGAAATACGGCATGCGCCTGGCCTGGCTTTTGTTTTTTGCAGCGCTCATCTGGCTGGGCATGGACCGCACCGGCAGTATGCACAACGCGGATGTGAGCCGTCCGCACACCGCGGTGGTGGAAATCAAAGGCGAAATTGCTTCGGGTGCAGAGGCCAGCGCGGAGGCCGTAATCAACTCCATGCGCAGCGCATTCGAGGACGAGGGCTCGCTAGCCGTGGTCTTGCTGATTAATTCGCCCGGCGGCAGCCCGGTGCAGGCTGGCATCATGAACGACGAGATCCGCCGCTTAAAGGCCTTGCACAAGAAGCCGGTCTATGTGGTGGTGGAAGAGACCTGTGCTTCGGCGGCCTATTACATCGCGGTAGCCGCCGACCAGATATTTGTCGACAAGGCCAGCATCGTGGGCAGCATTGGCGTGCTCATGGACGGCTTTGGCTTTACCGGTTTGATGGACAAGTTGGGTGTGGAGCGCCGTTTGATGACCGCAGGCCAGAATAAAGGTTTTTTGGACCCCTTTAGCCCGCAGACGGAAAGGCAAAAAGAGTTTGCCCAGGCCATGCTCAACCAAATTCACCAGCAGTTCATCGGCGCCGTGAAAGACGGGCGTGGGGACCGATTGAAGGAGACGGCGGAGACCTTTAGCGGCTTGTTCTGGACGGGCGATCAAGCGGTCACTATGGGGCTGGCAGACCATTTGGGTAACCTCGATTACGTGGCCCGTGAAATCGTCAAAGCCCCTGAAATCATCGACTACACCCGCCGTGAAAACGTCGCCGAACGCCTGGTCAAGCGCTTTGGTGCCTCGATGGGCGAATCTTTGGCGATCGCGCTGCGCTACGCGCCAGGTGTGCGGTAGGCGCTACGCTCCAATGGCGAATACCGCCGGGGTGTGATTGTTCAAAACCCACTTGGAGCGCTTGCACTCATGCGCTGTGCCGCTGAAATGGCGGGATGCTGCAAGCGTTAAACCCATCGATACCGCCAGTCGTGTGTCAGGCTGTAGTACCTCTAGCAGCGAACGAAGTAGGGCGTCATTGCGGTAGGGCGTTTCAATAAATAGTTGGGTTTGCCCTGTCTTGAGGGCCAGCGTTTCCAGCGCTTTGATACGCTGGGCGCGCAATACAGGTTCGCTGGGCACATAGCCTACAAAAGCGAAGTTCTGTCCGTTCAGTCCGCTCGCTGCCAGTGCCAGCATCAGGGATACTGGGCCCACCAGGGGCTGCACGTCGATACCTAGTGCATGGGCAGCGCGCACCACCGCGGCGCCAGGGTCTGCTATTGCCGGCATACCGGCCTCGCTGAGCAAACCCATATCCAGCCCTTGCAGGGCTGGCGCGAGCAAGCTGCGCGCATCAAAGCCGGCATCCCCTTTTTTATGCACCTGGCGCGGTAATTCTTGCAGTTGCTGCTCTTGGATCGTGGCACTGAGCGGGCAGACTTCGCCTACGCGCTTGAGAAAGGCGCGGGCTGATTTGGCGTTTTCGCAGACCCAATGCTGCAGTGCCGCGGCCCGCTCGATGGTGGACTGTGGCAGCACCTCGGTCAAAGCCCCCACACTGTCGCAGCCAAAATCTAAAGGCGTGGGGACCAGGAACAGCTTGCCCATGCGCTTTGGCGCGTGCAGGCTTTCAGCCGGTGTCATACGGGCCCCAACACAGGTATGCCCGCACGGCCGAGGATGGCGCTCAGCCGTATCAAGGGCAAACCAATGAGCGCTGTGGGATCGTCGTTATGGATGCTATGCATCAAGGCAATACCCAGGCCCTCGCTTTTGACACTGCCCGCGCAGTCATAGGGCTGCTCGTTGCGCAGGTAAAAATCCAATTCTGCATCCGAGGCATCCCGGTAAACGACGCGTATCGGCACCAGCACCTCCTCACAAAACCCGGTTTCCTTGCAGAGTACCGCCATGGCGGTTTGAAAAACCACTGTTTGACCACGCATGGCGCGCAGTTGGCTCAGTGCATTGTCGTAATTACCTGGCTTACCCAGGGCTTGGCCGTTCAGGTCAGCGACCTGGTCGCAGCCAATGACCACTGCTTGGGGCACTGCATCGGATACCGCCGCCGCTTTGGCCCGTGCTAAGCGGCTCGCCAGCGCAACCGGAGCCTCACCGGCCAGCGGTGTTTCATCGAGGCCTGGCGCCTGCACGCTAAAAGGCAGTTGCAAACGCTCCAAAAGCGTACGGCGGTAACGAGAGGTGGACGCCAGAATCAGGGCGCGTGTGGCGGAACTTTGCATAGCCTGATTCTCTTACACTGCGCACATGGCTACTTCCAACTCGTACCGCAAGCTATCCATGGCAGCCTTCGCGGTGGAAGCTGTGCCGCTGCTAGGCCAGGCTCCACTGTCCGATTTGCCCCGTCTGTCGGACGAAGCGGTGCGAGCCGCTTCGGATTGCACGGTGCATTTCCATGCGCTAGGCAGCATGCGTACCGATGCCTCGGGCATTGCGGTGCCCTGGTTGGCCTTGCAAGGCCGCGTGGAGATGGACCTGGTGTGCCAGCGCTGCCTGGAACCGGTGAGCACCCTCGTGCACTTCGATCGCGAATTTCGTTTTGTGGAATCTGAGGAGGCGGCCCTGGCCCAGGACGAGGATTCGGAGGAGGATTTACTGGTCAGCTCCCCGCAGTTTGACTTGCTCGAACTGGTCGAGGACGAACTGCTGATGGCCTTGCCGGTGTCGCCCAAGCATGAAAAATGTCCTGGCGACTTGAAATTGTCCGCGGCGGACGCTGATTTTGAGGCTGCCAGTGAGCGCCCCAGCCCTTTTGCGAAGTTAGCACAGCTAAAGGCAAGCAAAGGCTGAGCGCGCTTGCATATGCCGCCAGACGCTATAATGGAAGGCTTGGGTGCACACAGCGCTTTGTGCACCATCCGATTAACCGACGGCGCTGCCTCGCCTGCAGCCATTTTGACCAGGAGCCAACCATGGCAGTTCAGCAAAACAAAAAATCTCCTTCCAAGCGCGGCATGCACCGTTCGCACAATGCGCTGGTCGTGCCCGGTATTGCGGTGGAGCCGACGACTGGCGAAATCCATTTGCGTCACCACATCAGCCCGACCGGCTTTTACCGTGGCCGTAAAGTTATCAAGACCAAAGCAGAAGCCTGACCCGCGCGGTCGGCCGCAAGCCCGAAGCTGCATGGCCTGTAGCCTCGGGCTTTTTTCTTGCCCACGCGCTTGATCCCCGTGAAAACACTTTTTTCCCCATACGCTGCATGATCACCATCGCAGTGGACTGTATGGGCGGGGATTTTGGACCCTCTGTCACCCTCCCAGCCAGCCACAAATTCCTTGATGCGCACCCTGACGCCCACTTGGTGTTGGTGGGTTTGCCGCAGGCATTGGCTAACTTTTCCCACCCGCGCATTACCAAAGTATTCGCCAGCGAGGTCGTGGCGATGGACGACGCGCTTGAAATTGCGCTGCGTAAGAAAAAAGACTCCTCCATGCGGGTGGCCATCGAGCAGGTACGCGATGGTCTGGCCCAGGCAGCGGTTTCGGCAGGCAATACCGGCGCGCTGATGGCAATTGCCCGCTATCTGCTCAAGACGCTCGAAGGTATAGAGCGGCCGGCACTGGCGGGTCAAATTCCCAATGCCAAAGGCCATGCCACCACGGTGCTCGATTTAGGCGCCAATGTCGATTGCACGCCCTTGCATTTGCTGCAGTTCGCTGTCATGGGCTCAGCGCTGGTCTCCGTAACAGACAGCGTCAGTGCCCCCTCGGTGGGATTGCTCAACATCGGTTCGGAAGTGATCAAGGGCAATGAGACGATCAAAGAGACTGGGGATTTACTGCGCGCGGCGGCGGCTAGCGGCGATTTGAATTTTTTCGGTAATGTCGAAGGCAATGACATTTTCAAAGGCACGGTAAATCTGGTGGTATGCGACGGCTTTGTTGGCAACGTCGCACTCAAAACCAGCGAGGGGCTGGCCGGCATGATCGTGGGTTTCCTCAAAGAGGAATACGGGCGCAATCTAGTGACCAAACTGGCGGCGCTGGCCTCGGCCCCGGTCTTGTCTGCACTGAAGCGGCGCATTGATCACCGGCGCTACAACGGCGTGGCCTTGTTGGGTTTACGCGGCCTGGTGTTTAAAAGCCATGGTTCGGCCGATGAATTCGCTTTTTCCAGTGCCTTGGGCCGGGCGTATGATGCCGTGCAGAACAATTTGTTAGAGCGCGTGCGAACGCGCATTGCGCATGCGGCACCATTGCTCAATGCGCAAGTTCCCGCCCCTACGCAGGGCTAAGTTCCCGATCCGGATTTTTCATGAGCAGCTTTTCACGTATTACGGGTACCGGCAGCTATCTTCCGCCCAGGCGCCTGAGCAATGCCGATATGGTGGCGCGCTTAGCGCAGGATGGTATTGAGACATCGGATGACTGGATCGTCGAGCGCAGCGGCATCAGCGCCCGCCATTTTGCGGACGAGGGCGTGTTTTCCAGTGATTTGGCAGTGCATGCCTGCCAAGAGGCATTGCGAGCGGCGGGCCGCTCGGCCAGTGAGGTCGATCTCATCATCGTCGCCACCTCAACCCCGGATATGGTGTTTCCGTCCACCGCCTGTATTTTGCAAGGCAAGCTAGGCGCCATCGGTGGCGCGGCTTTTGATGTGCAGGCGGTTTGCAGCGGATTTGTCTATGCGCTCACGGTGGCCGATGCGCTGATCAAGACCGGCAGTGCCCGCTGCGCGCTCGTCGTCGGGGCAGAAATTTTCTCCCGGATATTGGATTTCAAGGACCGGGGCACCTGCGTGCTCTTTGGCGACGGCGCCGGTGCGGTGGTACTGGAAGCCTCCGATACCCCGGGCATTTTGTCTACCGATGTACATGCCGACGGGCGGCACGTAGACATGTTGTGCGTGCCAGGCCATGTGCAAGGCGGGCTGGTGAGCGGCGTTCCTTTGCTCAAAATGGCGGGGCAGGCGGTATTTAAATTGGCCGTAGGCGTGCTCGAAGATGCGGCCCGCGCGGTTTTGTCCAAGGCGGGCAAGGTGGAGTCAGATATCGACTGGCTGATACCGCACCAGGCCAATATCCGCATCATTCAAAGTACCGCCAAAAAGCTCAAATTGCCCATGGAAAACGTCATCCTCACGGTCGGCCAGCATGGCAATACCTCGGCCGCCTCGATACCGCTGGCGCTGGACGTGGGTGTCCGCAGCGGACGTGTCCAAAAGGGCCAAACCCTGTTGCTTGAAGGCGTGGGCGGCGGGTTTACCTGGGGCGCGGTGTTGCTGACACTGTAATCTTGGCGCGGTTGCGCGCTGCGCTCCCTGTCATTTTGTTTTCATTACTTAGGCGCTTGAACTGATGAAACCATTTGCTTTTGTTTTTCCCGGCCAGGGTTCCCAGTCGGTGGGCATGCTCGATGCCTGGGGCGATCACCCCGTGGTGCGCGCGGTGTTAGACGAAGCTTCTCAGGCTCTGCATGAAGACCTCGGCGCCTTGATCCGCGAGGGAAGCAAAGAAGCCTTGGCACTGACGACCAACACCCAACCGGTGATGTTGGTCGCTGGCGTTGCCGCTTACCGGGTGTGGATGGCCGAAGTGGGCATTGCTCCCCAGGCAGTGGCCGGGCATTCCCTGGGCGAGTACGCCGCCCTGGTGGCAGCGGGCGCTCTAACGCTGGCCGATGCCGCGCCCTTGGTGCGCTTGCGCGGCCAGGCCATGCAAGACGCGGTACCGGTGGGCAAGGGTGCTATGGCAGCAATTTTGGGTATGGAGCCGGCACTGGTGGCGGCTTTGTGTGCAGAAGTGGCGGCCGGGTTTTCGCCGGAAAGCGGCGAAGTGGTTGAAGCCGCTAACTTCAACGACAACGCCCAGACCGTGATCTCCGGCAGCAAAGCGGCCGTCGAGCAGGCCTGCGAAGTGCTCAAAACCCAGGGCGCAAAGCGTGCCTTATTACTGCCGGTATCGGCGCCTTTCCATTGCGCGTTGATGCAACCGGCGGCAATGGTCCTGCGTGAACGCCTGCAACAAATTGCGATTACCATCCCCCAGATTCCATTGTTGAACAATATCGACGTGGCGGTGGAGACCGATCCCGAGCGGATTCGCGACGCTTTATACCGTCAGGCCTTCGGGCCCGTACGCTGGGTGCAAACGGTGCAATCTTTGAAAGCGCGGGGCCTAGAGCATATGGTGGAATGCGGGCCCGGCAAGGTCTTGAGTGGCATGGTCAAGCGTATTGATGCGTCTTTGACGGCCTTTGCGGTATTTGATCCGGCCACGTTGGCCGAAACACAGGCGGGTTTGCAATGAGTTCTACGGAGTTTGCAGGGCAAGTGGCTCTGGTGACCGGTGCCTCGCGCGGCATCGGCGCGGCAATTGCATTGGAGTTGGCCCGTAAAGGGCTGCAGGTCGTCGGAACGGCGACCACCGAGGCCGGTGCCCAGGGGATCAGCCGCGCTTTGGAGGCCTTTGCAGGTTGCACAGGACGGGTACTGAATGTGACCGACGGCGCCGCTTGTGATGCGCTAGTGGAAGCGGTGATCAAGGAACAGGGCGGTGTGCAGGTGCTGGTCAATAACGCTGGCATCACCCGCGATAACTTGGCGATGCGCATGAAAGATGAGGATTGGGATGCGGTGATTGACGCCAACCTCAAAGGCGTATTTCGCATGAGTCGGGCCGTGATGCGGCCTATGATGAAACAGCGTTATGGCCGCATCATCAATATCACCTCGGTGGTCGGCGCCTCCGGCAATCCGGGCCAGGCCAATTATGCGGCCGCCAAAGCCGGTGTTGCGGGGATGACCCGCGCCTTGGCCCGGGAATTAGGCTCGCGGCAGATTACCGTCAATTGCATCGCTCCGGGCTTTATTGCGACCGACATGACCGCCGCCTTAAGCCAGGAGCAGCAAAACAGCTTGCAAACCCAGATTCCCCTGGGGCATTTGGGCCAGCCCGCTGATATCGCGCATGCGGTGGTCTATCTGGCCTCGCCCCAAGCGGCCTATGTGACGGGCCAGGAACTGCATGTCAATGGCGGCATGTATATGTAAAGTAGTATCCGGATTTACGCCTTTGTGTCCGCAAGGCGGCCACTGCGGGTGCCTAGCGCCCGCACTGGTAAAATTGCGGACTGTTTCACAACCCTTAGAGGGAACCCATGAGCGATATCGAAGTACGTGTCAAGAAAATCATCGCCGAGCAACTCGGTGTAGAAGAGTCCCAGGTCACCAACGAAAAAGCCTTTGTGGCTGATTTGGGCGCTGATTCGCTGGACACGGTGGAACTGGTGATGGCTTTGGAAGATGAGTTCGGCATCGAAATCCCCGACGAAGACGCCGAAAAAATCACCACGGTTCAAAATGCCGTGGACTACGCCATGACCCATAAAAAGGCCTGATAAGTCTTGGCCAACACCCGCCGTTTCCGGTCGGGCGTTGGAAAAGCCTCGGCGGCTGACCGATGCGCCAGCTGCCCGAGGGCTCTGGCGGCATGCCCGCCCCGCGGTTTTTGATAGACGCAACGTTTAATACAGGTGAGTATGTCCCGTCGTCGTGTTGTAGTTACCGGTTTGGGCTGTGTCAGCCCTGTGGGCAATACTGTAGATCAGGCCTGGGCCAATCTGCTGGCGGGCAAATCGGGTATCGATGTAATAAGCAAATTTGATGCAAGCGCATTTGCATGCCGCATCGCTGGCGAGGTGCGCGACCTCGACCTGGATCACTACATCAGCCCCAAGGATGCGCGCGCCATGGATACCTTTATTCACTACGGCATCGTCGCGGCGGCGCAGGCCGTAGCGGACGCCGGCTTGGCCACCGGTGAGGCACTGGGTGAAGAGGAAGCCACACGCATTGGATGCGTCATCGGTTCAGGCATCGGCGGACTGCCCATGATTGAGCACACCAACAACGAATTTACCGCGCGGGGTCCGCGGCGTATCTCGCCGTTTTTCGTCCCCGCCTCGATTATCAATATGACAGCCGGCCATGTGTCCATGCGCTTTGGCTTTAAGGGCCCGAATATCGCCATTGCCACCGCGTGTACGACCGGACTGCACTGCATTGGCGAGGCCGGGCGCATGATTGAGTATGGCGACGCTGATGTTATTGTGGCTGGCGGATCCGAAGCAGCCATTTCCCACCTGGGTGTGGGCGGATTTGCCGCCATGCGGGCTTTAAGCACCCGCAACGAGGACCCAGCCACCGCTTCTAGGCCTTGGGACAAGGACCGCGATGGTTTCGTGCTGGGTGAGGGCGGCGGCATGATGGTCTTGGAAGAATACGAACACGCCAAAGCGCGCGGCGCCCGCATTTATGCCGAGTTGGCAGGCTTTGGCATGAGTGCCGACGCCGGTCACATGACAGCGCCCAATATGGATGGCCCGCGCCGCGCGATGCTCAATGCCTTGCGGAATGCCTCCCTCAATCCGCAAGACATCGATTACCTCAATGCGCATGGTACCTCCACGCCATTGGGGGATATCAACGAGACCAATGCCATTAAGGCGGCGTTGGGCGAACAGGCCAAGCGCATCGTGATCAGTTCTACCAAATCCATGACCGGGCATTTGCTTGGCGGTGCGGGTGGCTTGGAGTCCGTTTTCACTGTCCTTGCGCTTTACCACCAAAAGTGCCCGCCGACCATCAACCTGTTCAACCAGGATCCGGAGTGCGACCTGGATTACTGCGCCAACGAAGCGCGCGACATGCCGATCCGGGCGGCTTTGAAAAATAACTTTGGCTTTGGTGGCACCAACGGCGCATTGGTGTTCAAGCGCGCTTAAACGCCGTCCCGGTGATGACGAGGCATAGACTTTGTTAAGTCAGGCACCTCCCGTTCACATGCACTTTGGGCGCGCATCCACCCATGCCGCAGCGCTGCTGGGGCTCGGGATTCTCAACCTCTGCGTATTGCTGGCCTTGGCGTTGCACGGGTCTGACTCACTCACGTGGACGGGCGTGGCGCTACTTTTTTGCCTGATCTTTTGGATGGCGGTGCGTCAATGGTGGCGAACGCCCGGCGGTACCTTGGCTTGGGATGGCAGCGCCTGGCACTGGTCTTGGTGGGCACAGGATGCGATCTGCCAGGTCCGGTGGACTTTGGCTTTGCCTGGTTTTTCGGTGTTGCGCCTGTCCGCTGACAATGGGGCGGTGCAATGGCTGGTGACAGTGCCGGCATGCGAGCGGGAGCCGCAGTGGGTCGCCATGCGACGTGTTTTGGTCGCCCATAGGGAGCGCAGCCGTGGCGCAGTGCCAGCGTAAATCAGGGTTTAATGGGTGGCTCGATCAGCGTGCGGCCGAGTTCATGTAAAGTTTTTTAAGTGCCTTTGCGTTTTAGCAGCCAGGCCGCATGTTGCAGGGGTTGTTTGAAGCCTGCGCCGTAGCACTGCAGTCCAAGATTTGTTTGGGGGTTTAGAGGATGACACCGATGTTTGCTTTAGCTGTTTTTGACCGCTTGCGTGCGGGGCTACCCCGTTGGGTGCCTGCGCTTTTGGCAGTGAGCTTGTGGGCCCTACCTGCCCAGACAGTGCATGCCCAGGCGCGCGCGCTGCCCGATTTCACCGACTTGGTCGAACAGGTCGGGCCCTCGGTGGTTAATATCCGCACCTTGCAGAAAGTCTCCAGTCGCCAACAACAACCTTCCGGCCCAGGCGATGAAGAGATGATGGAGTTTTTCCGCCGCTTTGGCTTGCCTATGCCCAACATACCCAAGCAGGCGCCGCGTTCTAACCGTCCCGCGCCCGACGAAGAGGTGCCACGTGGCGTAGGTTCCGGTTTCATTTTTTCCCAGGATGGCCTCATCATGACCAATGCGCATGTTATCGATGGCGCGGATGAGGTGCTGGTGACCTTGACCGACAAGCGCGAATTTAAAGCCAAGATCATCGGGGCCGACAAACGCAGCGATGTCGCGCTGGTCAAAATTGAGGCCACTGGTTTGGCGCCGGTCAAAGTGGGTGATGTCGGGCGCCTCAAGGTGGGCGAATGGGTCATGGCCATTGGCTCGCCTTTTGGATTTGAAAACACAGTGACTGCGGGCATCGTCAGCGCTAAGCAGCGCTATACCGACGACACGGATTACCTACCCTTTATCCAGACCGATGTGGCGATCAATCCTGGAAATTCTGGTGGCCCATTGATCAATATGCGGGGCGAAGTAGTGGGCATCAACAGCCAAATTTATTCGCGTTCAGGGGGGTTCATGGGCATATCCTTTTCGATTCCGATGGACGAAGCAGTGCGGGTGGTGGAGCAGCTGCGCAGCCAGGGTCGGGTGTCCCGGGGTCGTATTGGCGTAGGAATTGCGCCGGTGAGCAAGGAACTGGCGGAGTCTTTGGGTCTGGCAAAGGCACAAGGGGCCTTGGTGACCAGCGTCGAAGCAGGCGCTCCGGCGGACAAGGCCGGTGTGGAGCCGGGCGATATTATTTTGCGATTCAATGGCAAGCCGATCGAGAAGTCGATTGATCTGCCGCGCATCGTCGGGGAAATAAAACCGGGTACCAAAGCAACGCTTACGGTGCAGCGTCGCGGCGCGAGCAAAGAGCTTAGCGTGACTATCGCTGAAATTGAGGCGGAAAAAACAGCAGCTAAAGCCGGTCCTGCAGAGGGTAAACCCAAAGCCGGCGGCGGCCAGGCCTTGGGTTTGAGTGTGAGCGAAGTCAGCGAAGCCCAGAAAAAGGAGCTGCGCCTCAAAGGTGGTGTGAGCGTGGATGCTGCCACCGATGCAGCAGCACGCGCAGGTTTGCGCCAGGGCGATGTCGTTCTGGCGATTGGCAATGTGGAAGTCGCATCGGTCAAAGAGTTTGAGGCAGTAGTGGCCAAGCTCGATAAAGCTAAGCCGATCAACGTGCTTTTTCGACGCGGCGAATGGACGCAATACGCATTGATCAAGCCGGCGAACTAGCCATGCGCCTCGGCCGTGGGGCATCGGCCCCGCTTGCGCCCATCGCAAAGGGTTTGATTTCTCTCGGAACCCGCGTGGCAAAGCCCTTAAAAAGCGGTTTTTCAGGCCGATCTGCGAAAAAATTGATTGATGAATTAGTTAGAATGGAGTACTGAAAAATCCGTTTTTGGTAATAAAGTGGTTTGTAAAATTCGCATTACGGAATACCCTTGAGTGCTACACATGCCATCAACACCTTATACACAAGCCTTGCTTACATCCTGTGCGTAAGTTGTGAATAAATATATGTTGTCGATTGACAACAGGGCAATCCGTCCCCTATCCGCGTGCGCCGTTTTACGCTTTTTCCCTACAATGAAGTTCCAGCTTTCGCAGTTGCCAATGATGGTTGGTTCAGGGCGCGTCGTTCATCCGACGCGCCCTTTTTTCTGCGCTGGCCTTTTTAATTCAATCTCTTGACCCTCCTGCTTGATGCAACACATCAGAAATTTTTCGATCATTGCCCATATTGACCATGGCAAATCTACGCTCGCCGACCGCCTGATTCAACGTTGCGGTGGTTTGGAAGCGCGTGACATGGAGGCCCAAGTTCTGGACTCCATGGACATTGAAAAAGAACGGGGGATAACTATCAAGGCGCAGACGGCGGCCCTACAGTACAAGGCCAAAGACGGCCAGGTCTACAACCTTAATTTGATTGATACGCCCGGCCATGTGGACTTCTCGTATGAAGTGAGCCGCTCGCTGTCAGCCTGTGAAGGCGCCTTGCTCGTGGTCGATGCAAGCCAGGGCGTAGAGGCCCAGACGGTGGCCAATTGTTATACCGCGCTGGACCTGGGCGTAGAGGTGGTACCGGTCCTGAACAAAATGGATTTACCCAATGCCGATCCGGACAATGCGCGCTCGGAAATTGAAGACGTGATCGGCATAGACGCTACCGAAGCGATCCCTTGTTCGGCCAAAACCGGCGTGGGCATTGACGAGATTTTGGAGGCTATTGTCGCCAAGGTCCCGCCCCCCAAGGGCAATCCTGAGGGCGCCTTGCGGGCCATGATTATCGACAGCTGGTTCGATAGCTATGTGGGCGTGGTCATGCTGGTGCGCGTGGTGGATGGTCGTTTGGCACGCGGCGAGAAAATCAAGATGATGGCCACCGGCGCGGTCTACAACGCCGACAACCTGGGCGTGTTTACCCCCGCCAATCTGCCACGCGAATCCCTGCAGGCTGGCGAGGTGGGCTACATCATCGCTGGTATTCGTGAATTACAGGCGGCCAAAGTGGGCGACACCGTGACTTTGATCCGCCCTGGTTCCGGCGGTGCGGCTGCTACGGCCACCGAGGCGCTGCCTGGCTTCAAGGAAATCCAGCCCCAGGTGTTTGCGGGCCTGTACCCCACCGAGGCCAACCAGTACGAAGGCCTGCGCGACAGCCTGGAAAAGCTCAAGCTCAACGACGCCTCGCTGCATTACGAACCCGAAGTCTCCCAGGCGCTGGGTTTTGGTTTTCGCTGCGGCTTTCTGGGTTTATTGCACATGGAGATCGTGCAGGAGCGCTTAGAGCGCGAGTTTGATCAGGACTTGATCACCACCGCCCCAAGCGTCGTCTATCAGGTGGTGCATGCGGACGGAGAGGTGCGCATGGTGGAAAACCCGTCCAAGATGCCCGACCAGGGCAAGTTGGACGAAATCCGCGAACCCATCGTGACGGTGCACCTGTATATGCCACAGGAATATGTGGGCGCGGTCATGACCCTGGCCAACCAGAAGCGTGGATTACAGCTCAACATGGCCTACCACGGCCGCCAAGTCATGCTGACCTACGAGATGCCGCTAGGCGAAATCGTGCTGGACTTTTTTGACAAACTTAAATCGGTCAGCCGCGGGTATGCGTCCATGGACTATGAGTTCAAGGAATACCGCGCCTCGGACGTGGTCAAGGTGGATATATTGCTCAATGGCGAGCGCGTCGACGCCTTGTCCATCATCGTGCACCGTACCCAGGCCACTTACCGGGGTCGCGCAGTGGTCGGCAAGATGCGCGAGGTGATTTCGCGACTGATGTTTGACGTCGCCTTCCAGGCTGCCATCGGCTCC
>CANFLU010000010.1 GCA_947447975.1 Comamonadaceae bacterium
CATCATGGAAGAACGTAAAACCATATCGATCAAAGACCTGAATATCAAAGACCTGCTGGATACGGAGGTCAAGACGGCTGATATTTCGCGCGATCTGCCATTTCGCAAATGGCTGTACTCATGGGTGCTGGACCCTGCCATTCCTGGCAATTTCCAGGGGAGTTTTGATAAGTGGATTGGCATCTTGATTATTGCCAATCTGTTCAGTCTGATATTTGAAAATGTTCCAGGCATCTACGAGCCCTATAAGCCCTGGTTTGAATTTTTTGACTTGCTCTCCATCGCCGTTTTCACGGTCGAGTATCTGCTGCGCTTTTATTTGTCGGCAGAAGACGCCGCTTTCCAAGGCAAAGTTAGCTCGCGTCTGGCCTATGTCCTGAGCCCGTTTGCGATTATTGACGCCTTGGCCATCGTGCCTTTCTACTTGGTGCGCGTGTTTGGTTTGTCGATTGACTTGCATGTACTCAAAGCGCTGCGGATTTTGCGTTTGCTCAAGATCTTCCGCATCGTTATTCCGGCTTACTACGAGTTTGCCGCGCTCAACCGTGGACGTACCTTTCGCCAAAAGATCCATGCGCTGATCTTCGAGAGCGCCTATGGCGGACGCTTGCAAGAAATGTTCGAACTGTTTATCGCCATGTGGGTACTGGTTTCCGTCTTTGCGGTGATCTTGGAGTCGGTGCACGGCATTTCGTATCTGCTCAATGTGGAATTTGTGATTCTTGATGCGGTAGCGGTGGCGGTGTTCACGATTGAATACTGCATGCGCATGTATTCGTGCGTGGAAGAGCCGGGCTATGAGGGCACTGTGATGGGTCGCTGGCGCCAGGCAAAACATCCTTCCACGGTGATTGACCTGCTGGCTATCTTGCCCTTCTTTTTGGAAGTGTTTTTGCACCACTTGCTGGACTTGCGATTCCTGCGGGTCTTCCGCCTGACGCGTTTACTCAAACTTACGCGGGGCAACGACGCCACGGCGACCCTGGTCAAAGTGGTTTCGCGCGAATGGCCGGTGATCGCCGCTGCCGCTTTCATCATGATTTTGCTGGTGGTGCTCACCGCATCACTGGGCTACTTGTTTGAATACGAAGCGCAGCCGGATAAGTTTGAAAACATCCCCACCTCGATCTACTGGGCGGTGATTACCTTGGCTTCGGTGGGTTATGGCGATATTTCGCCGGTAACCGTTCCGGGTCGGGCCATGACGATTGTGCTGGCCTTCATCGGTATCGGTATCTTCGCCATCCCTGCCGCTTTGTTGTCCTCCGCCTTTAGCGATGAACTGCAAAAAGAGCGGGATGAGCTGAAGAACAATCTCTACAAAATCCTGAAAGACGGCGTCATTGATGAGGATGAAATTCACACCATCCGCCACGAAGCGCATCGTATGCACTTGAGCGTGGAGGAGGTTAACGCCCTCATCAAGCTGATACAGCATGAATTAGAGAAAGAGGCTGAGCTGCAAACCTTACCGATCAGTACGATCGCGCAAAGACCGGATCTGGCGGTAGAGCATTACAAGTCACTCATCAGCGATATCCGCCGCTTAGCCCTGCTCACCGACGAGGCTGCCTTCAATGCTTCCGTGAAAGCCCGTGACAGCTTGAGCGCAAGCGATATGGCGTTGTGGCGGCAAATTCAGGGTAAAAGCTGATAGGACTGGTTTCCCAGCGCCGGCGCGCTAAGCGTCGGCGCCAGAAGTTTGATAGTTAGCGTGTCCCTTGTTAGATTGTGAAGTGCCGCCATGAATTTGTCCCAATTGCAGCATAGTGTGATGGAGGTCCTGGAAGGATCGCCCAGTTACAAGATCAGCAAGTACGTGGAATGGCTGATCACCGTGGTGGTGCTGGTCAATTGCTCGGCCGTGATTTTGGATTCGGTGCCAGAGATACACGCGGTCTACAAAGACTTCTTCCATGAGCTCGAGTTCTGGAGTGTGACCTTCTTCACCATCGAATACGTGCTGCGCGTCTGGTCGCTGGGGGCCAAGTTCGCGGGCGGCGAGGGCGGCTCCTGGAAAGGGCGCAGCGAGTACATCTTCAGTCCCTTCGGGTTGGTGGACTTTTTTGCCACTATGCCGCATTACATGCACATGTTTTTCCCGTCGCTGGACTTGCGCATTCTGCGTGTCTTGCGGCTCTTGCGGATTCTCAAGCTGTCCAAGTACAACACCGCGCTGCAGGACTTATTCCACGCGGTGTATTCCGAGCGTCGGGCTTTTGGTTCAGCCGCTTTTTTGTTGCTGATTGCTACCGTGGTGTCGGCCTCGCTCATGCACTTTGCTGAAGGGCATGAGCAGCCCGAGCAATTTGGCTCTATCCCGCACGCGATCTACTGGTCCATCGTGACCATTACCTCGGGCTACGGCAACGTCGACCCGGTCACCAAGGCGGGCGAGGTAATTGCGCTTCTGACCGGCTTTTTGGGCGTGTGTATGGCGGCCATCATGACCGGCATCGTCGCCTCGGCCTTCTCCAATCAGATCTCACGCAAAAAAGCGGCTTACCAGAGCCAGTTGCGGCTGGTCTTGGCCGATGGCGTGGTGAGCGATGCCGAACGTGAATCCCTCAAAGCCCTCCAAGTTAAATACCGATTGTCCGATGCGCAGGTGCAGGTATTTATCGATGAAGCGCAAGGGAAGAAAAAATAATGCATATCGACAACCCGATCGAAGGGCTGACCGGCATACGCCGCGTCAAGCGCCGCATATTTGAAATTCTGGATGGCGCAGTAGTGGATGACGCCAACCGGGCTTGCGAAATATTTATCGCGACACTCGTGGTTGCTAATGTGCTCTCCATTATTTTGGAGTCGCTGCATGAGGTACATGAGGCCTACCACGAGTATTTTTACGCCTTTGATGTGTTTAGCGTGATCGTGTTCTCCATCGAGTATGTGCTGCGTGTCTGGTCCTATGGCGAGAAGTACCCCAAGGCCGAGGGCAGCGCCTGGCGTGGCCGCAAAGACTATATGTTCAGCGCCTTTGGCGTGGTGGATTTCGCAAGCACTGTGCCCTTCTATCTGCAGCTGATTTTCCCAGGCGCTGATTTGCGCGTGCTGCGCATGTTCCGCTTACTTCGGATCTTCAAGCTTTCACGCTACAACAGTGCAATGGACGATATGTTTGCTGCCATCAAGGCGGAGAAGGACTCTTTTTCTTCGGCCATGTTTTTGCTGCTGATCAGTTGCCTGCTCTTTTCTTCGCTGATTTACATCATCGAGGGGACAGACCAGCCCGATGTGTTCCCTTCCATCCCGGCGGCTATGCACTGGTTTATCCTGACCATCATCTCCGGCTGGGGCAATGTGGACCCAGTCACCTTCCTAGGCGTCGTGCTAGTGGTGGTGACGCAAATTTTGGCTATTGCATTGGCCGCTATCCTGACCGGTGTGGTCGCCACGGCCTACACCGCGCAGGTGCAGCGGCGTGAATCCGAATACGAGCTACAGGTGCGCGAAGTGCTGGCCGATGGCGTAGTCACTGAAGAAGAACGACTCCAGCTCAAACAAATGCAAGCCAAGTTTGGCATGACGGACGAGCAGGTCGAAGCGATAGCTGAACAAGTACGACACGAGAAAGCGGAAAGTACCGTCAAGCTGTAAGTTGCGGATGGATCAAAAAAAGCCCATGGCCGCGCGCATGGGCTTTTTTATTTGGCAGCACTGGGGGCGCTGCCGGGGCTAGCGATGCAGTCCGCCGAAGGCCTAAGCAGCCGCCTTGCTGCGCAGCGCGCCCACAATGCCACCGACCAAGGGCCAGATCAGCATCAGCATGGCCAAGGCGAAGATGCCACCGACCAGTCCGTTAGACCAGAAGATCGACAAACTACCTTGCGAGAGCAGCATGGACTGGCGAAAACTGGCTTCGGCCATATCACCCAGCACCAGCGCAAGCACCATAGGTGCCATCGGGTACTTGAGCTTTTTGAACAAATAACCCACTACGCCAAAGACCATCATCATCACCACGTCAAACATGGCGCTGTGCACGGTATAGGCCCCGATGGCGCATATCACCACGATGACTGGCGCGATCACCGAGAAGGGAATGCGCAAAAACGCAGCCCAATAGGGCACGGTAGTCAGCACCACCAAGAGCCCGACGATATTGCCCAGGTACATCGATGCGATCAGCCCCCAGACAAAGTCTTTGTGCTCGACAAACAGCATAGGCCCTGGCTGCAGGCCCCAAATCATCAGGCCGCCCAGGAGTACCGCCGCTGTGGGCGAGCCGGGAATACCTAGCGTGAGCATGGGCAGCAGCGCCGAAGTGCCCGCCGCATGCGCAGCCGTTTCGGGCGCCAGCACACCCTCAATCTGGCCCTTGCCAAAGGTTTCCGGCTCATTGGACATGCGCTGGGCGATGCCATAGCTCATAAACGAAGCAGGCGTCGCACCGCCGGGGGTAATACCCATCCAGCAGCCGATGGCCGTGGAGCGCAAAAAGGTCAGCCAGTAGCGGGGCAGCGTCTTCCAGGTCTCCCACACCACTTTGGGGTTGAGCTTGGCGGACTTGCCTTTGAAAGCCAGGCCCTCTTCCATGGTCAGCAAAATCTCGCCGATACCAAACAGGCCGATCACCGCGATCAAAAAGTCAAAGCCTTTGAGCAGCACCGGAAAGCCATAGGTCATGCGCAATTGACCGGTGACCGTGTCCATGCCCACCGCAGCCAGCGCAAAGCCCAGCATCATGGACACAATGACTTTGGCCGGTGGTTCCTTGCTCATACCCACAAAGCTGCAAAAGGTGAGCAGTTGGACCGCAAAGTATTCGGCCGGCCCGAAGTTGAGCGCGAACTTGGCCAATACCGGCGCTAAAAAGGTAATCAGCGCTACCGCAAAAAACGCGCCGATGAAGGACGAGGTGAATGCCGCCGTCAGCGCCTGCGCCGCTTTGCCTTGTTGGGCCATGGGGTAGCCGTCAAAGGTGGTGGCTACCGACCAGGGTTCGCCCGGGATGTTGAACAAGATCGAGGTAATGGCCCCGCCAAACAAAGCGCCCCAGTAAATACAGGAGAGCATGATGATGGCCGAGGTCGGGTTCATCGAAAAGGTCAGCGGCAGCAAGATGGCAATGCCATTGGCACCACCCAGCCCGGGCAACACCCCGATCAACACCCCCAGGGTGATGCCGATCAGCATATAGACAATATTGGGCAGCGTCAGCGCCACCGCAAAGCCATTAAACAGATTGTTAATTTCGTCCATTAGAACCCCAGCATGTTTTCAATCGGGCCCTTGGGTAGCGGCACCAAAAACCATTTCTCGAACACCAGAAAAAATACCAGCGGCACGCCAATGGAAACGCCCAGGCTAGAAGGCCAGGCAAACTTGCCGTGGTGGCGCATGAAGTAGCCGATCAAAATGGCAGACGGGAGGTAAATGCCAAGAAACACCATGGCCACCACATAGATGACCATCGGCACCAGCATTTGAAAAACCGGCACCAGCTCCTCCCGCGTCGCAAATACCGCTTGCGACTTGCCCCACTTCAACAGCGTCGTCACTACCACCGTAGCACTGGCCGCTAAAAGGATCAGACCGATATAAAAAGGGAAGTAGCCCGCTTGCGGACCCTCGTCGCCCCAGCCAATACCGACCCGCATGCTGTCGGTAATGACCAGGCCGGCCAGGCCCATGATGATCAGGCCGACAACCAGTTCCGGGCCGCGCGTGAGCGTGGCCCCGGCGCTGGCTCCTTCCTGCTCTGGGGAATCGTGTGGAGTTGTCATGGCGTAATACCTGTTTGTAGAGGTCTTAGTTGGCGAGGAAACCGGCTTCGCGCATCAACTCGCGATGCTGCTGCTCGGCTTTACCCAGCCATTCAAAATAATCCTTGCCTGTCAATGTCGTTTGCTTGAACGCGCCTTCTTCCATAAAGGCTTTCCACTCGGGCAGCGCGCTGACTTTCTTAAACAAGTCCAGGTAAAACTTCACTTGGTCGTCCGACACGCCGGGCGGCATAAAGATGCCACGCAACATCAGGTACTCCACCGGCAAACCAGCCGAAGTACAGGTGGGAATATCGTTCCACGACTGCGTGGCGGTGAGCTTGGTTTTGTAAGGGAGTTTGTCTTTATCAAATACACACAAGGGACGCAGCGCTCCCGAGCGCCAATGCGTTTCGGCCTCGATAGGGTTGTTTACCGTGGAGTCAATATGCTTGCCGACTAATTGAACTGCCACATCGCCACCCCCCTTGAGCGGGATGTAAATCATTTTCTTACCCGTGGATTTTTCCATCAGCACGGTGATGATCTGGTCTTCCTGCTTAGAGCCGGTGCCGCCCATTTTGAACGTTTTGTCGGGTTGGGCCTTGATTGCGGCCATGTAGTCAGCCGCGGTTTTGTAAGGCGTATCCGAGTGCACCCACAAAATGAATTGGTCCAACGCCAGCATTTGGACCGGCGTCATATCGCGCCAGTTGAACGGTACGCCTGTCGCCAGTGGTGTGGTGAACAGGTTGGACAAGGTGATGATGATTTTGTGTCCATTGCCCTTGTCACCCTTGACGTCCAGAAAGCCCTCGGCGCCTGCGCCACCAGACTTATTGACCACGATGATGGGCTGCGGGCTCAGCTTGTTTTTAGCGACCACGCCTTGCAGAAAGCGCGCCATTTGGTCAGCGCCACCACCAGTCCCAGCGGGTACTACAAACTCGATCGGTTTGGTCGGCTCCCAAGCTTGGGCCGGTGCCAAAAAGCTGGCCATGGCCAGCACCACTGCGGTCTGCGTCGCGCGAATAAGGTTTTTCAGTTTCATGGTGTCTCCTCGTGTAATAAAAAAAATTTCCGTTTGACCGGGGCCCTGCGCGCCCCGCCCCCGCAGTGCCGATAAGGCGTCAGCCCAGCCGACTTCCGGCGACGAGGCCGTTCGCGCGTGCATAGTCACCCGCACCCATTTTTTTACCATCGTCGGCGCGCAATTTCAGCACCTCGATCTGCCCGCTCTGCGTGCTGACAAATATCGACCCCTCGGTAACCAAGGTAATTTCACCGGGTTTACCCTTGCTATCGCCATAGCGCCCGATGCGGTGTTTGCGGCAGTCAAAGATAAAAACCTTTTTTCCGTCGGCCATCGTCCAGGCGCCTGGCGCTGGGTTGCAGGCACGTACCAAGTCATAGACCACGTCGATATGGTTGTGCCAGTGGATTTGCGACTCAGCGGCTAAAAACCAGCCCTCGTAGCTCGCCTGCGATTCATCTTGCGCTATTTCCTGGTGCGTGCCGGCCACCACGGCGTCTGCAGCTTCCAACAAGGCGCTAACGCCCAGCGGAAATAGCTTGTTGAAATACAGCTCGCCCAATGTTTCGTCCGGGCCGATGTCGCAGCGCTTTTGCAAAATCACCAGGCCCTCGTCCAAGCCGTCGCTGGGCCGAAAGATGGTAAGGCCCGTTTCTTTCTCGCCGCGCGACATGGCCCAACTAATGGCCGATGGACCGCGGTATTTGGGCAGCAGCGAAGGGTGGTACTGAATGGTGCCGTGCTTGGGGACCTTCAGCAGCGATTGCGGCGCGAACTGCACCACATAGGCCATCACCCCCAGGTCAGGCGCCAGCGCTTGCATAGCCTGGTGCGCGTCATCGCCTGTTAACTTGTCGAGCTGAAATACCTGTAAACCGCGCGCTTGCGCTTCCACGCGCAAGGCGTCGGGCTTGGTACCGGGCTTTTCCGGGCGGCAAAACACGCCCACCACCTCATCGCCCCGCGCTAAAAAAGCTTCTAGAGCGGCTTTACCGAAATCTTGTTGACCGATTAGCACGATACGCATGACTTCTTACCTCGTAGGTGGCGGCGCTGGGCCGCGTGGGGGGACTTAAATGACCTTGGCTTCGCGCAGCGCGCCAATGTCGGCGCTGGAGTAGCCCAATTGCACCAGTACCTCGTCGGTGTGCTCGCCAAGCAGTGGTGAGCGCGTGACTTCGGTCATGCTGTCGGACATCTTGATCGGGTTGCCCACCGTCAGGTACTTGCCGCGCTCGGGGTGGTCCACTTCCACCACCGTGCCAGTGGCCCGCAGCGAAGGCTCTTCGGCGATTTCCTTCATCGACAAAATCGGCCCGCAAGGAATGTCAAACTGGTTAAGGATGTCCATGGCTTCGAACTTGGTTTTGGTCATGGTCCACTCTTCAATGCGCGCAAAAATCTTCTTCAGATGCGGCAGGCGTTTGGGCGGTGTCGCGTAGTCCGGGTGGGTAATCCAATCTTCTTGGCCGATCACTTTGCACACCGCAGGCCACACGGCCGCTTGGGTAATGAAGTAGATATAGGCGTTGGGGTCGGTTTCCCAGCCTTTGCACTTCAGGATAGAGCCAGGTTGCCCGCCGCCCGAGGCATTGCCAGCGCGGGGCACGGCGTCGCCGAAAGGCGTATCCGGGTATTGCGGGTACTCGTTCATGGTGCCGGTACGGTCCAGGCGCTGCTGGTCGCGCAGCTTGACGCGGCACAGGTTGAGCACCGCGTCTTGCATAGGCGCCAGCACTTTTTGGCCGCGTCCGCTGCTGTTGCGTTGGTACAAGGCCGCCACGATGCCCAGCGCCAAATGCAAGCCGGTGCCCGAGTCGCCAATTTGCGCGCCGGTCACCAGGGGCGGGCCGTCGTCAAAACCGGTGGTCGATGCCGCGCCGCCAGCGCACTGCGCCACGTTTTCATAGACCTTGCAGTCCTCGTACTTGCCCGGGCCAAAGCCTTTGACCGAGGCCACAATCATGCGCGGGTTCAGCTCCTGGATGCGTTCCCACGTAAAGCCCATGCGGTCTAGGGCGCCGGGTGCAAAATTTTCTACCAGCACATCGCAGGTCTTGATCAAGCGGTCCAGCACCTCTTTGCCCTTGGGGTCCTTGGTGTTGATGGTGATTGAGCGCTTGTTGTGGTTGAGCATGGTGAAGTACAGGCTGTCCACGCCGGGAATATCGCGCAGTTGTCCGCGTGTGGCGTCGCCTTCACCGGCTTTTTCTACCTTGATCACGTCGGCGCCAAACCAGGCCAGCAGCTGGGTGCAGGTCGGGCCCGATTGCACATGGGTGAAGTCGAGAATACGTACGCCGTCTAATGCTTTGCTCATAGCTGAAGAGTCCTTTGGAATTGCAAAAATCAGGTTTTTTTCGCGGTTTGCGGATTCAACATGGTAATGCGTCCGCTCTCCGTGCCCGCTGTCTCGTCGATGACAGCGTTGATCAGGGTAGGTTGCCCGCTTGCGATAGCGGCTTCCATGGCCTCTTGCAATTGGGCCGGGGTGGTGGCTTGTACGCCGACCCCGCCAAAAGCTTCCATCATTTTGTCATAGCGCGCGCCCTTGACGAACACCGTGGGCGCGACGTCCGCGCCGCCCGATGCGTTGACGTCGGTACCGCGGTACACCCCGTTGTTGTTGAATACCACCACGCAAATGGGCAGGTGGTAGCGGCAAATCGTCTCCACCTCCATGCCGCTAAATCCAAACGCGCTATCGCCTTCAATCGCAATCACAGGTTTGCCGGTCACCACGGCAGCGGCCACGGCAAAGCCCATGCCAATGCCCATGATGCCCCAGGTGCCCACGTCCAGGCGCTTGCGCGGCTGGTACATGTCCACAATGCTGCGGGTGAAGTCCAGAGTGTTGGCGCCTTCGTTGACCAGCATGGCGTCGGGGTGGGCTTTGATGACGGCGCGCACGGCGCTCAGGGCGCTGTGGAAATTCATGGGCGAGGGGTTTTTGGCCAGGGTCTCGGCCATCTTGGCTTGGTTGGCGTCGCGCTTGCTAAAAACCGGTCCGGTCCAGTCCGCTGGGGCCTTGGGCCAGTGGCTGCCCATGCCGGCCACCAGCGCCGCCACGCAAGAGCCAATGTCGCCCACCAGCGGTGCGGCAATCGCCACATTGCTGTCCATCTCGGTCGGTGAGATATCTATCTGAATGAACTGCTTGCCGTGGGGCGCCCCCCAGGTCTTGCCCTTGCCGTGGGAGAGTAGCCAGTTCAGGCGCGCGCCAATGAGCAGCACCACGTCGGACTCGGCCAGTACATAGGAGCGCGCTGCCGAGGCGCACAGCGCGTGGGTGTCGGGGAGCAAACCCTTGGCCATGGACATAGGCAGATAGGGGATGCCCGAAGTCTCCACCAGCGCCCGCACATCGGCGTCGGCCTGCGCATAGGCCGCGCCTTTGCCCAGCAAAATCAGCGGGCGCTTGGCGCCTTTGAGCAAGTCCAGCGCCCGCGCTACCGCGTCGGGGGCTGGAATCTGGCGCGGCGCCGGGTCCACCACCTTGATGAGTGAGGCCGCTCCCTTGGCCGCGTCCATGGTCTGCGCAAACAGCTTGGCCGGCAAATCCAAGTACACACCGCCAGGTCGACCCGACAAAGCCGAGCGGATAGCGCGTGCAATGCCCACACCAATGTCCTCAGCATGCAGCACCCGAAAGGCCGCTTTGCACAAGGGCTTGGCAATAGCCAACTGGTCCATCTCTTCGTAATCGCCTTGCTGCAAATCAACAATCTCGCGCTCGCTGGAGCCGCTGATCAAAATCATGGGAAAGCAATTGGTGGTGGCATTGGCCAGCGCCGTCAGGCCGTTCAAAAAGCCAGGGGCTGAAACCGTGAGGCAAATGCCTGGCTTTTGCGTCAAGAACCCGGCTGCGGCTGCGGCATTGCCCGCATGCTGCTCGTGGCGGAAAGAAATGACCCGCATGCCCTGCGCCTGCGCCATGCGTGTCAGGTCGGTTATCGGGATGCCCGGCAGGCCGAAGATGGTGTCAATACCGTTGAGCTTGAGGGCATCAATCACTAAATGGAAACCGTCGGTTTGGGCGCCGGAATCGGCAACGGCAGTATTTTCTTGGGGGCTGTTGGCAGTCATGGCTGTGCTCCTTGAAGTCCTAGGTGAAGCGATTTTCCACCGGCTGTTCTTCGCACCTTACTCCTTGGCCTTAAGCCTGGATTCCCAGCCACGCCTGGCCGCCTGCGGCCTGCGTGACAAGGCGCAACCCATGGAGTTACGAATTCAGCCTGTGAAATTCACTCTCGCATAGTAGACCTACGCGCGCGGAATTTCGAGAGGGTAAATACCTAGTATGCATACACGTTTTTAGGAGGTGTCGCTTTGTGAAATTCCTAAGTACACGGCCTGCGCAACACCGAAGCCTGTACCCCAAAATGCGCTGAACTGCCTGCTTATGGGGCGGCATGCCACGCCTAGAATGCCTCAGCCCGCCGGGCTTGCGCACTAGCCAAGCCCTTGCAATACCTACGCGCCACCAGTTCCACCATGCCTTGGCACGCCAGCCTTCAACTTGACTACGCCTTAGAACAAGGCCGCAGCGTCGCGCGCCACCGGCATACTGGGCCTTTGCGCATATTGCAAAGCCTCTACCCCGAGGGCGACGCGGTGTGCCACAACGTGCTGGTGCACCCGCCAGGCGGCCTGGTCGGGGGCGATACGCTGGAGTTAGCGATCCATGCTGGCGTCGGTAGCCACGGCCTGATAACGACGCCGGGCGCCACCCGTTTTTACCGCGCCGAGGATGCCCCGGCCCGCCAGATCACCCGGCTGCGTTTGGACGAGGGTGCCCGTCTGGAATGGCTACCCCAGGAGACGCTGTGCTACAGCGGCTGCCGGGCCGAAAACACCCTCACCATGGAGATCGCGCCCGGCGCCGAACTGATGGGCTGGGACATCACCGCCCTGGGCCTGCCGCACGCCGGCTTGCCTTTTGAAAGCGGCTATGTGCAGCAGCACTTGCAATGGCCCGGCGTCTGGTTAGAGCGGGCGCGCATAGCGGCGGACGATACCTTGCTGATGCAAGGCCGCGCCGGTCTGGCCGGTATGCGCTGCACAGCCACGCTGTACCTGGCCTGCGGCACCCCCCTGGGCCGCGCCGCCAAAGAAGCGGCGCTGGACGCCGCGCGCGCGCTGATCGCCGAGCACCGCCTGTCCGCGAGCGCTGGCGCCACCAGCCCGAACCCACAGACCGTACTGGTGCGCGTCCTGTCCGATCAAGTGGAGCCCACGGTGCAATTGCTACGCGCCGTCCGCCTGGCCTGGCGCCAGGCCCACTGGCAGTTGTCCGCCGCCGCGCCGCGGATCTGGGCGATGTAATTGGGTGAGCCGCTTTTTGCGGCCCGCACCGTCGCTGATACACAGTGCTAGCCTATACGCGCTGGCGTATAGCGTGCCAATGCAATTTGCCTAGGGGCTTATATCGTCACCAACTCCCGCACGCCGTCGATTTCCATATTTCCGCCGCGCCCGTGCGCGAGGACTGAGCCGCGTTCCATGACCACGTAGCTGTCGGCCAGTTCACGGGCAAAGTCGTAGTACTGTTCTACCAACACAATGGCCATAGAGCCCTGGTCGGCCAGCTTGCGGATGACGCGGCCAATGTCTTTGATAATGCTTGGTTGTATGCCTTCAGTGGGTTCGTCCAGCACCAGTACTTTGGGGTCTGCAGCCAATGCGCGGCCAATGGCCAGTTGTTGTTGTTGCCCGCCTGAGAGGTCGCCACCCCGGCGCTTGCGCATGTCGTGCAACACCGGAAACCATTCAAAAATCTCTTGCGGTAGTGGCGTACCTGCGGGTTTGCCGGACAGTCCCATCAGCAGGTTTTCTTCTACCGTCAGGCGCGCAAAAATCTCGCGACCTTGCGGCACATAGCCCAGGCCGGCGCGGGCACGCTCGTAAGGCGTGGCTTTCTCTAAAGCCTTACCGTCCAGCCCGATGCTGCCGGTGCGAATGGGCACCAGGCCCATCAAAGACTTGAGCAGCGTGGTCTTGCCCACGCCATTGCGTCCCAGCACCACCGTTATTTTGCCGGCGTGGGCCTGCAAATCCACATCCCGCAAAATATGCGAGCCGCCGTAATACTGGTTCACGCCTGACATCGAGAGCATGGACTTACCTTCCTAAATAGACTTCAATCACGCGCTCGTCCGCCTGCACCTGCGCCAGCGTGCCTTGCGCCAGCACCGCGCCTTCGCACAGCACGGTTACCGTGTCCGATATCGCTTTGATAAATGCCATATCGTGTTCCACCACCACCAGCGAGTGCTTGCCCTTCAGGCTTAAAAACAATTCGGCGGTGCGCTCGGTTTCCTGGTCCGTCATACCGGCTACCGGTTCGTCCAGTAACAAGAGCTTGGGCTCTTGCGTCAGCAACATGCCGATCTCCAGCCATTGCTTTTGTCCATGGGATAGCAGGCCGGCCTGGCGCAGCAGACTGTCTTGCAGGGCAATGGTTTCCAGTACTTCGCAAAGGCGCTCAGACTGCGCAGCGCTGCGTTGAAAGCGCAAGGAACTGGCCACATCTTTTTGCATGGACATTGCCAACTCCAGGTTCTCAAACACGCTTAAGTTTTCAAACGCCGTGGGCTTTTGAAACTTGCGGCCAATGCCTAAACGTGCGATCTCAGGCTCGGAGTAGCGCAGCAGATCGATGGTGCTGCCAAAGTACACCGTGCCGCTGTCGGGCCGGGTCTTGCCGGTAATGATGTCCATCATCGTGGTCTTGCCCGCACCATTGGGCCCGATGATGCAGCGCAGTTCGCCTGGCGCAATGTCCAGTGACAAATTATTAATGGCCTTAAAGCCGTCAAAACTGACGCTCACGTCTTCGAGGTACAGAATGCGTCCATGCGCCAGGTCCAACTCCGCGCCCGCACGGATGCGCCCAATGCCCGCACTGCGCCCGCCGGATGCGGTTTGTGCCTGGCCCGCCTGATAGGCATCTAGCATCACCTGCCTGCGCGCTGCGCCTTGCTCTAAAAGCTCCGGTGTCATGCGCCACCTCGCTTGCGTTGTTGCAGGAGGCCCACCACGCCTTGCGGCAGGTACAGCGTCACGCCAATAAACAAAGCGCCCAAAAAGTAAAGCCAAAACTCGGGGTAGGCCACCGTCAACCAACTCTTGGCGCCGTTGACCAAAAACGCGCCGATGATGGGCCCGATCAGGGTCGCACGCCCACCAACGGCGGTCCACACGGCAATCTCAATGGAATTGGCCGGGCTCATCTCGCTGGGATTGATGATGCCCACTTGCATCACATACAGCGCACCGGCTACGCCGCAGAGCACCGCCGACAGCGTCCAGATCGCCAGCTTGTAGCCCAGCGGCGAATAGCCGCTGAACATCAGGCGCGATTCGGCATCGCGTATGGCTTGCAGCACGCGCCCAAACTTAGACCGCACCACCCAGCGCGCCAGCAAAAAGCTGCCCAGCAGCACTAGCGCGGTCACCACGAATACCACCATGCGCATCGATGGTGTGGCTATGGGTATCCCGGCAAAGCGTTTGAAATCGGTAAAGCCGTTATTCCCGCCAAAGCCCGTCTCATTGCGGAAAAAAAGCAACATGGCGGCAAACGTCAGGGCCTGGGTAATGATAGAAAAATACACCCCTTTGATGCGCGAGCGAAATGCGAAAAAACCGAAGACCAGCGCTATCAGCGCAGGCACCAGTGGCACCAAAATCAGCGTCGCCCACAGGTTGTCAGACAAAGCCCAATGCCACGGCAAAGTCTTCCAATCCAAAAAAACCATAAAGTCCGGGAGAGGGCTTTTGTAATTGCCGTCCAGCCCAATTTGTCGCATCAGGTACATGCCCATGACATAGCCGCCCAGCGCAAAAAACAAGCCATGCCCCAGGCTGAGGATGCCGGTGTAGCCCCAGATCAAATCCATGGCCAGCGCGCACAGTGCGTAGCACATGATCTTGCCGACCAAGGCCACCGCAAAATCGCTCAGGTGCCACACACTGCCCTCGGGCATCCACAAATTGAGCAGCGGTGCGAGGCCACACAACAGCACCAGACAGGCCAGCCAGGCGGTCCATCCGCTACGCGTCAGCAGCGCAGGGCTTTGGGGAAGCATGCGTGCGCTCATGCTTCTACGCTCCGCCCCTTGAGGGCAAAAATACCTTGCGGGCGTTTTTGGATAAACACGATGATGAACAGCAGCACCGCAATCTTGGCCAAGACCGCGCCGGTCAGCCCTTCCAAAAACTTGTTGATCACGCCCAGGCCCAGCGCGGCCAAGACCGTGCCGGCCAATTGGCCTACGCCGCCTAGCACCACCACCATAAATGCATCGACGATGTAGCTTTGCCCTAAATCAGGTCCCACGTTGCCGATCTGGCTGAGCGCGCAACCGGCCAGCCCGGCAATGCCCGAGCCCAGCGCAAACGCATAGGTATCCACCCGCGCGGTATGCACGCCCATACAGGCGGCTATAGGCCGGTTTTGCGTCACCGCGCGCACAAACAAACCGAGCCGGGTTTTGCTGATCAATAGCGCTACCGCCAGCAGCACCGTGAGCGCAAACGCAATGATGATGATGCGGTTATAGGGCAGGGCCAGGTTGCCCATTAGCTGCACGCCGCCGCTCATCCACGAGGGGTTTTCAACGCCCACGTTTTGCGCGCCAAACACGCTGCGTACCGCTTGCATCAACACCAGGCTGATGCCCCAGGTGGCGAGCAAGGTCTCCAAGGGGCGGCCGTATAAATGGCGTATCACGCTGCGCTCCAGCAGCGCGCCTACCAGCGCCGACACCATAAATGCCACCGGCACGCTGGCCAGCAAATACCAATCAAACGCGCCGGGCAGGTACTGGCGAAACAGGGCTTGCACCACATAGGTGGCATAGGCGCCAATCATCATCAGCTCGCCATGGGCCATATTGATCACGCCCATCAGGCCATAGGTAATTGCCAAGCCCAACGCCACCAGCAGCAAGATTGATCCCAGACTGATACCGCTAAACATAGCGCCCAGGCGGTCGCCCCAAGCCAGGCGTTGTTGCACGGCTAGCAGGCTTTTGCGCAAAGCCTGGCGCACCTTGGCATCGCTCTCAGCGCCAAGGCGTTCTTGCAACAAGGTTTGAGTGGCCGCTTGCGCGCTGGCGCCCAGCAGCTCAGCAGCGGCCAGGCGCTTGGCCGGACTTTCGCTACCCAGCAAGGCTGCAGCACGCAGCAGGTTCAGGCTATCGCGAATACCGCCATCGCTCTCTTTGGCAATCGCGCTGTCAATCAGCGGCAATTGCGCCTCGCTCACCTGGCCTTGTAAGGCCTTGACCGCCGCGCGGCGCACGGCGGTATCGGGGCTGAGCAATTGCAGCGCGGATAAAGCGTTGTCGATCTCGCCGCGCAATCGGTTGTTGACCATCGCATCTTCGGCGGCCTGTAGCGCGTCGGCGGTGATCGCAAGCGCACTGCCGTCGATGGGGCTGACGGCTTTGCCCTCGCGCAGCAGCACGGGCTTACCGGCCACGATCTTCACCATGCCATCGGCCAGTGCTTGCAAAAAAATCAGGGTCGCTTCGTCAGGGGTTTGCACTGCGGCCTGCAAGGCGGCAATACGGCTGTCCGCTTCGCCGATGGCGATGGACTGGGCTTGGTCGCCCGTTAAAGCATGTGCACTCAATGCCCATGTTTGGCTGCACAGGAACAGCAGCAGAACGCGGCTCCATCGGTCAATTACATGCATGCGTTCCACTTTCTACAAACTCTCATCGCTGCGGGGTGCAGCCTTGGGCTGCACCCCGCAGTCAGCGCGGCGCGCTTACTTCTTCACAGGCTCGTCAGGCTTCTTGTCGTTGCCTTCGATAAACGGAGACCAGGGCTTGGCCTTGACCGGGCCGGGCGTCTTCCACACCACGTTGAACTGACCATCGGCTTTCACTTCGCCGATAAACACCGACTTGTGCAAGTGGTGGTTTTTCTCGTCCATCTTGGAGGTAATGCCGCTCGGTGCGGTAAAGGTTTGGCCGGCCATCGCAGCGATCACTTTGTCCACGTCGGTGGACTTGGCTTTCTCCACTGCTTGCTTCCACATATTGATACCGATGTAGGTCGCCTCCATCGGGTCATTGGTCAAAGGCTTGTCTTTGTGTCCGGCGATGCCCTTGGCCTTGGCGTAGTCCGACCATTTCTTGATGAAAGCATCGTTGCTGGGGTTCTTGATGCTCATGAAATAGTTCCATGCAGCCAAGTGGCCCACCAGCGGCTTGGTGTCCACGCCGCGCAGCTCTTCTTCACCCACCGAGAAAGCCACCACCGGCACGTCTTTGGCTTTGAGGCCGGCATTGCCCAGCTCTTTGTAGAAAGGCACGTTGGAGTCACCATTGATGGTCGAGACAACCGCGGTCTTGCCACCGGCGGCAAACTTTTTCACGTCCGCCACGATGGTTTGGTAGTCCGAGTGACCAAAGGGGGTGTACTTCTCGTCGATGTCGCTGTCCTTCACACCTTTGCTATGCAGGTAGGCGCGCAAGATTTTGTTGGTGGTACGGGGGTACACATAGTCGGTGCCCAGCAGCACCCAACGCTTGGCGCCGCCGCCGTCTTTGCTCATCAGGTAGTCCACCGCAGGGATGGCTTGCTGGTTGGGCGCAGCACCGGTGTAGAACACGTTTTTAGACAGTTCTTCGCCTTCGTATTGCACGGGATAGAACAGCAGGCCATTCATTTCTTCCACGACGGGCAACACCGATTTGCGCGACACCGAAGTCCAGCAACCAAAAATCACATCGACCTTGTCCTGGCCGAGCAACTGCTTGGTTTTTTCGGCAAACAGGGGCCAGTTGGACGCAGGGTCTACCACCACCGGCTCGAGCTTTTTGCCCAGCAGGCCGCCTTTGGCGTTGATCTCGTCGATCGCCATCAGCACCGTGTCTTTCAATACGGTTTCCGAAATCGCCATGGTGCCTGACAAGCTATGCAGCACGCCGACTTTGATGGTGTCGCCAGCAAGGGCGGGGAAAGCGGACAAACCGCTGAGGGCGACGGCAGCAGTAAGCGCCTTGAGCGTAAAACGACGTTGCATGAAAGCTTCCTTAAGTAGTTGAACAATCCATCCCAAACCGCCTGCGTTGCAAGGCCACAAGCCCTGTAACACCGTTGGTGCTGAAACGTGATTCCACTTTAGGGTTAACCCTCAGATTTCGAAATACGCCGAGTGGCGTAGGCCGCTGCCAGGGGATGCTCATAAGCTCACCTGTTGCTGCAATTGGGGTATGCGCGCCGTAGCTTTGCCGGCGGCAGCGGTGCGGGTTTCCACGCCGAGTTTGACAAACACCCGCTCTAGGTGTTTCTTCACGGTCATGGGGCTGCTGCCCAAGATATCGCCGATGTCTTTATTGGTCTTGCCTTTGACCACCCAATATAAAACCTCGGCCTCACGCGCCGTCAGCGTAAAGGCCGCGGACATGGCTTGCATCACGGCATGGTCTGACATCTCACGCATCACGATCAGCCAATCGTCCGCGTCCAGCAATTCGCCGTGCGCGCTGGATTTGTCTGTGGACTTGTCTCCGGTTTGCTGGTGTAGGCGTATCACCAAACGGGCACCCTTGTCTTGGTACAGCGTCAGGTGGCGTGGCGCATCGCCTCGTTCTAAAGCGCGCATACAGGTTTGCAGCCACTCCTGCACCTGCGGGGCGGTGTGGCTGGCATAGGGCGGGTGCAGCGGGCAATAGCGCGCCAGCAATTCGCGCGACAGCGCGGTTTGCCACATCAGCTTGCCGTCGCTAGGGCGCACTGTCATGGTGGCATAGCCGAACGCATCGAGTGCATTGCGCGTTTGTCGGCGTTCGCGCGCACCGGCCAGGTGCATGGCGCTGCGGGCCAGCAATTCTTGGGGCCGCACTGGCTTGTGCACCACATCGGCGCAGCCCGCTTGCAGCGCTTGCACCAGTTGCTGCGGCTGTGCGCTATCGGCCAAAAATATCACCGGACAATGGGTTCCAGACGCTATGGCCTGCCAGTGCTTCACCATGGCCAGACCGTCCACGTCTTCGAGTTGGCCGTCCAGCAGTAGCAAATCTGGGGCTTGGATTCCCGCTTGCGCCAGGGCATGCACACCGCTGCTAAAGGACTCCACGCTATAGCCCGCGCGCTCCATCAAGGGGCGCAAATACGCTTGCTCCGCGCTGTGGGGGCTTAGTATCCAGACCAGTTCCCCTTGGCCGGCGCCAGGCAAGGTCATGAGTCCTGCCAACGCTGGCGTGGAGTAATCCGACATCTCGGACGTTTTGGGCAAGGCCCCAGGTAGGGAGGCTTGCAGCAAAGCCATATTCACAGTCCCGCCCCTGGCGCCGCGTAGGCCAAGCCCGCGATGGGCTCACCAAAGAGATGCGTTAAAGGCGTATTGCGGCGTTGCGACACCAATTCGGTGCGCTTTTGCGAGACGTGCACCGCCATCGCGCGGAAAATACCTTGCTTTTGGTGCAGGGTGCTGGCGCTATTTGCGCTGGTAGTGCAGAGGGGAGGGCCATTGTGCATAGAGTCCACGTTTGCAGAAAGCGTGCCATGCGTCCTTGGACGTAGCCAGCGCTGTTGCGGCATGCAGATTGCTTAGTGCAGTCATGGGCTGCGGCGCCGCTAAGGTTGCATGCAGTGTTGCAGCTTTGCAGAACGAACGGAGCAGGCGAAGAGCGCTATGGAACTGACCCCCCGCGAAAAAGACAAGTTGTTGATCTTCACCGCAGCCTTGCTGGCCGAGCGGCGCAAGGCGCGTGGCCTCAAGCTCAACTACCCCGAAGCCGTCGCCCTGATTAGCGCCGCAGTGATGGAAGGCGCGCGCGACGGCAAGACGGTCGCTCAGCTGATGAGCGAAGGCCGCGAGGTCTTGACCCGCGCCGATGTGATGGACGGTATCGCCGAGATGATCCCCGACATCCAGGTGGAAGCGAGCTTCCCCGATGGAACCAAGCTGGTTACTGTGCACCAACCGATTGTCTAAGCCCGCGCCGTACACCCTACACGCCAAGCGCTGCCTCTTCAACCTATACCCCGCCAACCTCAGGAGAAATGTATGTCTTTGCGCCTTTTGCCTTCCGCTTTGTTGCATGGTTGTAAGCCTGCCCATCGCAGCATCGCCCTGGCTTGGGCGCTGATGGCCCTTAGCGGTCTGGCGCTGGCCCACGAGGGCCACGGTATGGAAGGCAGCCACTGGCATGCGACCGATCTCTTAGGCCTGCTGGTGGGCTTGGGGGTTGCGGCGCTGACCTGGCGTTCGCGGGGCGACGAATAAACCATGATCCCCGGCGAATTCCTCATTGATGCGGGTACGCATGCGCTCAATAGCGGACGGCGTACGTGTACCTTGCTGGTCAAAAACACCGCAGACCGGCCCATCCAAGTGGGCTCGCATTACCACTTTGCCGAAACCAATGGCGCGCTGGGCTTTGACCGCAGCGCGGCGCGTGGCATGCGGCTGAACATTGCATCAGGCTCGGCGGTGCGCTTTGAGCCGGGGCAAGAACGCACTGTCGAACTGGTGGACTTTGGCGGCGACCGCGTGGTCTATGGCTTTCAGGGCCTGACCCAAGGCAAACTCTAAAAGGACAGCTTCCATGGCAAGCATAGACCGGCGTGCGTACGCCGAAATTTTTGGGCCCACGGTGGGCGACCGCGTGCGTTTGGCCGACACCGATTTGCGCATTGAAGTGGAGCAGGACTTGACGCTGCGCGCTGGGAGCTACGGTGAAGAAGTGAAGTTTGGTGGCGGCAAAACCATACGCGACGGCATGGCCCAAAGCCAGCGCACGCGGGCGCAAGGCGCGGTCGATTGCGTGATGACCAATGCGCTTATCTTGGACCACACTGGCATCATCAAAGCCGACATCGGCCTTCAAGGTGGGCGCATTGTCGCTATTGGCAAAGCGGGCAATCCGGACACGCAGACGGGCGTGGACATCATCATCGGGCCGGGCACCGAAATCATTAGCTGCGAAGGCCATATCGTCACTGCGGGCGGCATCGATTGCCATATCCATTTCATCTGCCCGCAGCAGATCGAGGAAGCGCTGGCCAGCGGCGTTACCACCATGATGGGTGGCGGCACCGGCCCTGCCACGGGTACCTTTGCCACCACCTGCACGCCCGGCCCCTGGAATATCGAGCGCATGCTGCAAGCGGCCGACGCATTCCCCATGAACCTGGGCTTTTTTGGCAAGGGCAATGCCTCGCTGCCTGCGGCTTTGCACGAGCAAATTGACGCCGGTGTGATTGGCCTCAAATTACATGAGGACTGGGGCACCACACCCGCGGCCATCAGCAATTGCTTGGACGTGGCCGACGCCACTGATACACAAGTGGCGATTCATTCGGACACGCTCAATGAATCCGGCTTTGTCGAAAACACCATTGCTGCGACCAAGGGCCGCACCCTGTGTGCCTTCCATACCGAAGGCGCAGGCGGCGGGCATGCGCCAGACATTTTGAAGGTCGTGGGCCAAGAGAATTTTTTACCCAGCTCCACCAACCCCACCATGCCCTATACCGTCAACACGCTGGACGAGCATGTGGACATGCTGATGGTATGCCACCACCTGGACGCGGGCATTGCCGAAGACCTGGCTTTTGCCGAAAGCCGCATCCGCAAAGAAACCATTGCTGCCGAAGACATGCTGCACGACATGGGCGCCATCTCCATGATGAGCAGCGACAGCCAGGCCATGGGCCGCGTGGGCGAAGTCATCATCCGCACTTGGCAAACCGCCGACAAAATGAAAGCCCAGCGCGGCTGGCTCAGCCCGGACGCGGGCCGCCATGAGGCCACCGAAAAAGACAGCCGCAACGACAACTTTCGCGCCAAACGCTACATCGCCAAATACACCATCAACCCCGCCATTGCGCATGGCATCAGCCACGAGGTGGGCAGCATCGAGGTGGGCAAATGGGCTGACCTTGTCGTTTGGAAACCGGCCTTCTTTGGCGTGAAACCCGCGCTGGTACTCAAAGGTGGCTTTATCGCACTGGCCGCTATGGGCGATCCCAATGCCTCCATACCTACGCCCCAGCCGGTCCATTACCGACCCATGTTTGGCGCCTTTGGCGGCGCGCTGACCCGCGGTTCGCTCACCTTTGTGTCCCAGGCCGGATTGAACGCCGGCATCCAAGAGCGCTTCGGCCTGGCCAAGCCCCTGGCCGCCATCAAAAATGTGCGCGGCATACGCAAACAGCACATGCGCCTGAACAGCTATTTGCCCACCATGGAGATTGATGCCCAAACCTACACGGTGCGCGCCGACGGCCAACTGCTCACCTGCGAGCCCGCCGTCAAACTGCCCATGGCACAACGTTACTTTTTGTTTTGATGGCGATGGGCAAGCGCGCTATCGAATTAACGGGGTTTCATGTGCGCACGAATCCAAAGCGCCAACGCCGCTTCGTCGACGTCGCCTGCGGCGACGCCCAGCATCGTCCGGGTTGCATCGACTTGGTTTGCCGACAAACGGAAACCGTTGATGGCCAAAAACAGACCCACTGCCAAGAAAGCGACGCGCTTATTACCGTCAATAAAAGGATGGTTTTTTGCCAAGCTAAGGCCGTAGATCGCGGCAAGGTCGGCAAGGTCCGGCGAACCGTAAAGCGCGACATTCAAAGGGCGTGCAAGCGCGGATTCCAGCAGTCCTTCATTACGAAGTCCGGGTGCGCCGCCGTGTTCGGCCAGGCTTTCGTCATGCAGAAGCAGCAAGACTTCGCGGCTGACCCAATTCCATTGGCTCATTTGGCGAGCTGGTGGAAGGTGTCGCGAAACTCATGCATAAATTCGCGCCCCAAAGCCAATTGCTTTTCCACTTCCGGGTCGTACGGGGTGAGTGTCACTCCGTTAGGCGCATCGGTCCAAAAAACGCTGTCGCCCTTTTCTAGTTTGAGCCTGGACAGCATCTCTTTGGGAAGAATGACCCCGAGGGAATTGCCGATTTGCGTAAGTTTGAGAGCAGCCATGGCGAACCTCTAAGTTATAACGTTTGTAATACTAACTAATTTTATGCAGGCAGGCAAGTCCTAAATGGCGCCTTCCAATATGCTCTGCACTGCGCAAGCCACCACAAAAACAACCATGCTCCAAATCTCCAAATGCATTGCGCAAGGCAAAGGCCTCGCACCCGTTCTTATAAAGCGTGCGGCTACGGTAGAACTGGATTGGGACGTACGCCAGAAAAGCCGTTTTGACGCTACTGACTCGCAAGGCCGCAGCCTGGGCATTTTTTTGCCGCGCGGCACGGTGGTGCGTGGGGGCGATGTGCTGGTGGCGGACGATGGATCGTTTATCCGCGCCATCGCCGCGCCGCAGGCGGTGCTGAAGATCACGCATTGCACGCAGCACGGCACACCATACGACTTGATACGCGCCGCCTACCACCTGGGTAACCGGCATGTGCCCATTGAGCTCAAGCCTGACCACCTGAAGATCGAGCCCGACCATGTACTGGCCGACATGCTGCGCGCCATGCACCTGATCGTGCATGCGGTGGACGAAAGCTTTGAGCCGGAAAACGGCGCTTACGCCACTGGCGGGCATGGGCATGGGCATAGCCATGTAGACCACGCACATGGTCATGACCATGACCACGAGCACAAGCACAAGCACGAAGGCCACGGCCATTCGCACTAAGCGCGCACTCCATGCTTGACACCAGCCTCTTGCAGCTGATGTGGCTGGCCTCACCGGCTTTGCCTATTGGGGGGTTTTCGTATTCCGAGGGGCTGGAGGCCGCTGTGGATACCGGTTTGGTGCGCGACGAGCACGAGGCCGCAGCCTGGTTGGTAGAGCAATTGCAACTGGGCCTGGCGCGCGCCGAGTTGCCGGTGCTGGCCCATGCCTGGCAGGCTTGGCATGACGGGGATGCAGCGGCCATTGATGCGCTGAACGCCTGGGTACTGCACACCCGCGAAAGCGCCGAGCTGCGCGCCCAGACCGAGCAAATGGGCCGCTCTTTGTTGGAATGGCTGCGCAACCACACCACCGCGCCGCAAGTGCAAATTGCGCAACTAGCGGCCCACAGCCCCAGCTACCCGGTGGCCTTTGCGCTAGCGGCCTACAGCACCCAAGCGCCTAAGCGCGCCTGCCTGCTGGCCTATGCCTTTGGCTGGGCCGAAAACATGGCGCAAGCAGCCATCAAATCGGTGCCGCTAGGCCAAAGCGCGGGCCAGCGCATTTTGTCGGCGCTCAGCGCGGCCATACCGCCGGCCGTGGACCATGCGCTGGGTCTGCCCACCGGCGCGCAGCAATCGTTTTCACCCATGCTGGCCATTTTGTCGGCGCAGCATGAAGTGCAATATTCCCGCCTGTTTCGTTCGTAAAAGACCCTTAGAGAGAAGCCCCATGTCCGCACTGCACCACATCGCCCACCGCACCAAAAAACTACCACCCCTGCGCGTTGGCATAGGCGGCCCCGTCGGCTCGGGCAAAACCACTTTGCTCGAAATGCTGTGCAAAGCCATGCGCGACAAATACGACCTGGTGGCCATCACCAACGACATCTATACCAAAGAAGACCAGCGCTTGCTGACCGTCAGCGGCGCGCTGCCGCCCGAGCGCATCATGGGCGTGGAGACCGGCGGCTGCCCGCACACCGCCATCCGCGAAGATGCCTCCATCAACCTCGAAGCCATAGACCGCATGCTGGTGGACTTTCCGCAAGCAGATATTGTGTTTATCGAAAGCGGCGGCGACAACTTGGCCGCGACCTTCAGCCCGGAACTGTCGGACCTGACCATCTATGTGATTGACGTGGCCGCGGGCGAAAAAATCCCCCGCAAAGGCGGCCCCGGCATCACCAAGAGCGATTTGTTCATCATCAACAAAACCGACCTGGCCCCCCACGTAGGCGCCAACCTGGACGTGATGCACGCCGACACCACCCGCATGCGCAGCACCCCCAAAGGCCTGCGTCCTTTTGTCATGACCAACCTGAAAACATTGAGTGGGTTGGGGGAGGTGGTAAGTTTTATTGAGACCAAGGGGATGTTGGTGGCCTAGTCCACAATCCCAAATCAATCCCAAATCAATCCCAGCATAAGGCTGGCACAGGGCGGGGTTCTGTGATTCGGATGGGGGCGCAGCAGCCTGCCGCGCTAGGTGCGCAACTCCCTCTAGTGGCTATGCAGCTTTTCTTGCAGCCAAACTTTGATAAGCGACTGGTAGGGTACGTCACGCGCATTGGCTGCTACCTTGATGCCGTCAAGTAAGTGCTGGGGCAGGCGCAGGGAAATGGTTTTGGTCGTTGGGCGCAAATTGGGCAGTCTGACTTTTTGCGCCTGACTCCAGTCCAGATGCACGGTGGAGTCGTGCGTCTCCCAGTAAGCGCGCTCCTGCGCTTCGTTCTTGAACTTGGGTATGGCCTGCTTAGCGGTCTGCTTGTTCATAAATGCTGCGCTCCTTTTTGTGCATGTCTTGCGCCGAAATCACCCGGATCAGCGCACCGGATTGGCGTAGCGTGAAGGTGATGTGCAACTGCCGCCCTTCGTCCGTTTTGCCTAGCGCATGGAATCGGGCTTCATCCAGACTATGCGCCGCATCGTCCAGCAAAAGTAGAGGAACATTAAAGAACACTTGCTCGGCTTCGGCTGTGCTGACCCCATGCTTCTCGTACTTGCGTTCGTTGCCCGCGTCCCACTCAAAACCGAGGATGGCGGAAAAGTCGATCATGATGTGTATATTACCATAATATACAATTTATGTACTATTTTGCCCTATGCGACTACAGAAGTAGACTACAGAAGTAATCAGTTAAATCTGGGACTGTTGTGAGAGCCTAAGCCCGCGTATTCGCCCTTACCAAGTCCACGATAGCCGTGGCGATTTCTTCGATGGAACGGCTGTGCTGGGGGTCGTCGAAGTAAAACAGCAGGTCGTGCGAATACCAGCCGTAGCTCAGGGCGTGGGCGGTGCGCGCCAAAGAGGTGATCTTGGCTTCGGGCAGTGCGGCCGACGATTGGCGAAGGGCCTGGGCCCATATGTCGACAAACTCTTCATGTACTTTGCGCAGGGCCGAGGCCGACGACACCTGGCGCTCTAGCAGCAGCAATGCGGTCCATTCCTTAGGCCGCGAAAAGCCCGACTGCACCAGTGCTTGCAGCAGCGCCGCGACCATGAGGTCCACGGGCTTGCCGGCGTGGTGGGCGACGGCAGCGCGCAGCACGATGGCACTGTCCAGGCAGCGCTGGTTGATGGTGGAGGCGCCCAGTGCGCGCAGATTGGGCACGTAGTCGTAAAAAGTGCCGATGCCCACACCGGCCACCGAAACGACCTCGCGGATGGTCATTTTTTCGAAGCCGCGCTCTATCAATACCCGAACAAAGGCTTCCTGTAAGGCGCCCAGGGTAACCAGTGCTCTGCTTTGCACGGGCTTTTTGCGCGGGCGCGGGGCCTGCAGGGCTTGGTCAGTGCCCTTGCCTTTTAAAACCCGAACATTCATCATATTGATTTCCAATAGACTGTGCAGTTCGGCCATTGTGCACTGAACCGGGTTATTCCGTTCAATTATGTCAACTGAATATCAATATTCTGGCGATATGACTTCCCCGCACGAGCAGGTGGCGCAGCTATGCCATTGGATCGATGCCCATATTCACGAGGATATTGGATGGAGTGATTTAACCCGACAAAGCGGCATGGACCACAAATTAATCATGGCCAGCTTTAATAAGCATTTGGCCACCACGCCGATGACTTGGATACGCCAGCGGCGCGCGCAATTAAACGGGCCTGCTCCGGTACCGGACATGGAGACGCACAGCATCGCTTTTTTGCTCAAGCGCACCCCACCGGCCCATAACAAGCGCCATTGAGTGTTTTGCAGGCCGTGTTTTCAAAAGGAAAAAAATGAACCCCACCCAAATTCAAAATACCCTGGTTTTATGCCTGATCCTTGGCTATGCGCTGATGGAGATCCTTAGCCGCTTGTACCACCGCAAGGTCAACGCCACCGGGGATGACACCAAGCTAGAACTATTGATGTTTGTGAGTTTATTGGCCATCACCCAGCCGCTGGCGATTTTGGTGACATCTAAAGTGGGTAATACGTTTTTCCCGGACGCCAAAGGTGCGATCGCAGATTGGCCTTGGTGGGCGATGGTGGGTATGCTGCTGGTGTTGGATGACCTGAGCCAATATGGGTGGCACCGTTTGTCGCACACTACGTTTTTATGGCCGCTGCACCGCGCGCACCATTCAGCGCAGTACATGAGTATCCGCGTCACCTTCCGCAATAATTTCTTTTATTACCTGATGATGCCCGGCTTGTGGTTTGCGGGCGCGCTCTTGTATTTGGGCGTGGGCGGCTATGTGTACGCGTTGTATGTGGTGGTGAAGTTGGCAGTAATTTTGGGCGCGCACTGCGCTTGGCGCTGGGACCAGGCGCTGTACAAAATACCGGCGCTGCGCCCGCTCATGTGGGTGCTAGAGCGCACTATCTCCACCCCCGCCACGCACTGGGCGCACCACGCGATTACCAATGCCGACGGCGTGGGCCATTACAAAGGCAATTTTGGCAATTTGCTGTTTATCTGGGATTTGATTTTCGGTAGCGCCCTGATTACGCGCCAATACCCCGAAGAAGTAGGCTTGGCCGACGACCACCTGTTTGGGCCGGAGCGCTGGTACCACCAGATGTTTTATCCGCTGTTCCAATCCAAGCGCGAACACAGCGCCCTGCGTTTTGGCGGCGAGATTTATGACGGGGATGCGCCAGCCACTAGCCCATCACCAAGTGCCATCGCCTGATAGGCCAAGGGTCGCAGGCGAACCCCGCAGTTAGAATCTCGGCCCATGGAAGCTTGGCCGAGCGGTTTAAGGCACCGGTCTTGAAAACCGGCGAGGATGTGAGTCCTCCGTGAGTTCGAATCTCACAGCTTCCGCCAGATTCCCCTCTCCTGGGGTATTTTTTCGCGGATTATTTCCCGCAAGCCATGTTCATGCGCTGCGCAAAAATGCTGTCCGCTGGCACGGCTTCCCAGCCATCAGGGTCCGGTCCGAGTTGTTGCAACACTTTGCCGGCGCCCATGGGCTCTTTATAGGTTTGCATATCCAGACCGCGGCTGCGCTGGCCTTTGCAGTCGTACTCGACCAAAAAGCGGCTGGAGCGTACGCCCTCGCCATCGGCCTGCTCCATATTCACCAGTTCCCAGACTTGCACCATGCCCGCTTTGCGCGTGAGGCTGGCCTTGTCCATAAAAAATTGTGCGCTCCCCTCAGGTCCGACAGGTGTCCACTCGGCGTGCGCAGCGCTGGCAAATAGCAGGGTGGCGATGCCGATAAGGTGTGTGAGCGAATCTTGGTTTTTCATGGCTTTTCAGCTTATGCCAGCGCCACTGCCGAACCGCCCAAGCGCTTGGCCAGACCTTGGGCCAGGCGATTCACGTTGCCGTAAATCGAGAGCTGGGGGTTGGCGCCAATGCTGGTGGGGAAGATGGAGCCGTCGTGGATGGACAAGTTTTCTATTTGCCAGTGCTGGCCGTCGGGCCGGGTGACGCCCAGTTTTTCGTCGCCCGCCAGACCGCAGCCGCCCATGACGTGGGCGCTGCCGATTTTTGTCAGCAGAGGTTTCATCGGCAGGGCCTCAATCGCGGCTTTGGTGGCCGCCCAGGTGCTGCTGCCGTCTGCCAGTTCGTGGCCCGGGTAGACCATGGTGGCACCGGCCTCAAACTGGATTTGCGCCATGGCCAGCATAGAGCGGCGCGCGCCCTCGAGCACATAGTCGGTGAGCGGGTAGTCCAAGAGTGGCGAGCCATCGCCCTGCAGTTCCACTTTGCCTCCTACGGCGCCTTCATGAAAGCCGTCGCGCATCAGCGCGAGCATCACATTGGCCTGGGGGTATTGGCGGTACAAGGCGGCCTGTTTTTCACCAAAGCCGGGCAGGTTGGCCCCGAAAAACACCGGGTGCAGCGGCGCCACTTCCAGCTTGAAGCCGATGGGGCCATCTACTGCTTGGGTGTGCAAAAAATGGTCAGAGTAAATGGTCTGCGGCGCACCGGCCCAGGCCGCCACGGTGTCTTTCATGACGGCGGTGGTGATAGCCACCGGATGCAAAAAAGTGCGCGTGCCCAGGCGCTTGTGGGGGTCCAGTGCCTTGGAACGCAAGAGCAGGGCAGGTGAATTGATCGCGCCACCGGCCAGCACATAGTGCTTGGCGATGATGCGCGTCGGCGTTTGCGCGCTATCGAGCGGCGCCGCATTGGGCTTGACGGAAATGCATTGCAAATCGCTGATACGGCCCTTGTCGATCGTCATGCGTTCGACGCGCGTTTCTACCAGGAGCGTAGCGCCATGGTCCAAGGCGTAAGGAATAGTGGTTACCAGCATCGATTGCTTGGCGTTGGTGGGACAGCCCATGCCGCAAGAGCCTAGGTTGTAGCAACCCTTCACATTGCGTTGCATCACCTCGGCTTTGATGCCTAGCTTTTCTGCGCCCCGGCGCATGAGTTCGTTGTTTTCATTCGGCGCCACGGTCCAAGGCGCGATGTTGAGGCGGGCTTCGGCCTGGGCGAAGTAGGGCGCAAGCGCCTCGGGTGTGTAGTCGGGCAGGGCGAATTTGTCGCGCCAGAAATTAAGCGTATCGGTGGGCGTGCGAAAGGAGCTGGTCCAGTTGACGGTGGTGGTGCCGCCGACGCTGCGGCCTTGCAAAATCGTGATGCCCTTGTCCTTGGTTTTGCGCCCGGCAGATTCCTGGTACAGCGAGGCATAGGCCTCGGGCTCGCGCTGCTTAAAGTCGGTGCTGGTTTTGAGCTGGCCTTCTTCGATGATGATGACCGATAGGCCTGCCTTGGTCAGCAACTCTGCGGTGATGCCCGCACCCGCGCCCGAGCCGATGATGGCAACGTCGCAATTGAGAATAGCCGGTACTGCGCCGTGTTTACCGCCCAAGACTTTCCAGCCCCGCTGCAGACCTTGGAGAATGGGATCAGGAATATTGCTCATGGCGTACTAACTCTGTGAAAAAAGGGGATAGGCGAGTGGCGCACTCACGGCGCCAGTTGGCTAGACAGCAGTAGGGCCGGGATAGCCCAGTACCGCCCAGGATTCTTCACCCGAAAAATACGGCGCACACACCAGGTCGTGCAGGCCCAGGTAGGCTTGTTGCTTCAGCTCGGTGCCTGAGGCGCGCATGGCTTGCAAGGCCTGGCCCACCTCGGCCGCGGTGGCGTTTTCCCAGGAGGCAGATAAACCCACGATGCCGCGCCGCCCTGCCAGGGTAGGTAGGAGCGCAAACAGTTGCGATAGCTCTGCTTGCACCGACTGAGGCGTTCCAGCAATGAAGTTGTCAGCGCGATCCAGATAGGCCAGCAGCGATGCCTCTTGCGCCGCCGCGTCGGCCGGCAAGCTACCGGCCAGCATGGCTTGGGCCACGCGCCTGAGGACCAGGCGCGCCGGGTCACTAAGCTTGCCTTTGACCAGTCCGGGTTGCAGCAGTGCCACTGCGCCTCCGGCTGCGGCCAGCACAATGGCCGAGCCGATACCTAATTTGAAAAAAGTTCGTCTTTGCATAGCCCTACTATCGCACAGCGCAGGGCATTTGTAGTCGCCAAAGCGTCGGGGTTTTCCCCCTATCCCACGGTACGTGTACGCGCCAGCGGTGGGTTTTTGCCGAAGTAGGCGCTGATGCCGCGCATCAAGGCATCGGCGATCTGGTTTTGGTAGTCCTCAGTAATGAGCTTTTTTTCTTCTTCAGGGTTGCTGATAAAAGCCGCTTCAACCAGTACGCTGGGAATATCCGGTGCTTTAAGCACGGCGAAAGTGGCTTGCTCCACGCTGCCTTTATGCAGTTTGCCTACACGGCCCATTTCGCCCAGCAGCGTGCCGCCTAGTTTCAAGCTATCGCTGATTTGCGCCGTGGTGCTCATGTCCAAGAGCGCGCTTTGGACTACCGCGTCTTTGGCCTTGACGTTCAGGCCGCCTATCAAGTCGGCCTTGTTTTCTTTGGCCGCCATCCAGCGCGCCGCGCTGCTGGAGGCGCCGCCCTGGCTGAGGGCGAACACACTGGCGCCTTGGGGCGCTGGGGTATAGAACGCATCGGCATGCAGGCTGACAAACAGGTCGGCTTGCACACGACGGGCTTTTTGTACGCGCACATGCAGGGGTACAAAAAAATCGGCATCGCGCGTGAGGTAGGCGCGCATGGGGTTGCCTTTGACGCTGGCGGCGTTGATGCGGTCGCGCAGTAAAAAGGCAAGCTGCAGCACTACATCTTTTTCCTGCGTACCGGCGGGGCCAATGGCGCCCGGGTCTTCGCCGCCGTGGCCCGGGTCTAGCGCAATGATGATTAGCCGGTCGGTGCCGGTGAGCGGCGAGCTAGGCCCGATAAAGGCGCCGGGGCTGGTGCTTTCCACCGCTTTGCTTGTCGATACGGGCTTGGCGGGCGGGCCAAGCGGCGTGGTGCTGTTCCCTGCCACGGCGGGTGGTAAATCCCCTCGGCTGCCGCGCTGTGCCAGCAAATCGGTCATCGCGTCAGCTGCTTTACTGGCGGCAGGCGTGGGTACATGCTGGGCGATCAAGGCATCCAAGGGGTCAATCGCTTGCAAAGGGTAAAGGTCTAAGACCAGGCGGTGCTGGTAGGCAGCGATAGGGGTCAGGCTAAAGACTTGTGGTCGCACGCTTTGCTTGAGGTCTATGACCAGGCGCACCACGTCGGCGGTGTATTGGCCCACCCGTATGCCCGCAATATTGGGATCGTCTTGCCGGACTTTGGCCACCAGTTCTTTGAGCGCCGGGTTCAGACTGATACCGGCAATGTCCACAGCCAAACGCGGCGGGTTGTTCACCATGCTTTGCGTGGCTTGCAGCGGGCTGTCGGACTCGATGGTGACGCGCGAATAGTCTGGCGCTGGCCAGACGCGCACGTTCACAATGCTGGCCCCGCGCACCAGGCCTGCGCCCAGACATAGCACTACCGCCCCGCTTTGCACAAATGCGCGCCGTTTCATGGGGCTCCAGCTTGGATGTTGTCGGGCGCAACGTGCAGGGCGCGCAGCAGTGCAAGGCCAGTTGCGGTCTGTGCTTGCAGGGCGGCGCTGCGGCTTTGGTCCGCAAGGACGTCCAAGTGGATCTCCACATCCGGCCGAGGTAGTACGCCAGCAGCTTTTTCCGGCCACTCGGCCAATTTGAGGCCTGGGCTGGCAAAAATATCCCGAAAGCCCGCGTCTTCCCATTCGCGCGGATTGCTAAAGCGGTAGAAGTCGAAATGCCAGATATCCAGGCCCGGCAATGTGTAGGGTTCGACCACTCCATAGGTAGGGCTTTTGACGCGACCTTGCACCCCTAAGGCGCGCAACAGATGGCGTACCAGCGTAGTTTTGCCGGCGCCTAAATTGCCTTGCAGGCTGACAAAAGCATTGCGCAAGAGCGGCTGCGCGGCCAAGTGCTGCGCAAAGGCCTGCGTGGCGTTTTCGTCAGGCCAATGCAGCAGCAAGGGCGGGGTTTTTACAATCACAGCGTGAACAATCCAAAGGCCCAGACTAGCACCCCCGATGTGGCGGCGCTGAGCATGGCGCAGTTACAAACCTGGGGGCAGGAACTGGGATTCTCCCAAATCGGCGTAGCAGGGGTGGATTTGTCCAGTGCCGAGCCCGGTTTATTAGCCTGGCTAGAGGCCGGTTTTCATGGTGGTATGGACTATATGCAGCGCCATGGTCTGAAGCGGGCACGGCCCGCCGCACTGGTTCCCGGCACCCTGAGCGTCATCACTGCGCGCATGGACTACCTGCCGCGCAGCACCCCGCCGGGCTGGCAAAGCATAGAAATGAAACGCCTGCAAAGGCCGGGCACCGGCACGGTGGCTTTGTATGCGCGGGGGCGGGACTACCACAAGGTGTTGCGCAGCCGCTTGCAAACTTTGGCCCAGCGCTTGGCCGCACATCTGGGGCCGCTGGGCCATCGCGTGTTTACTGATTCTGCGCCAGTGCTGGAAGCCGAATTGGCGACGCGTAGCGGCCTGGGCTGGCGCGGTAAACATACCTTGGTCTTGCACCGGGAAGCGGGCTCCCTATTTTTTTTGGGTGAAATATTTATCGATGTGGCGCTGCCACCTACACCGCCGGTGGAGCCGCATTGCGGGACTTGCAGCGCTTGTATCGAGGTGTGTCCTACGCAGGCCATCGTCGCGCCTTATCAACTTGATGCACGGCGTTGCATCTCGTATTTGACGATTGAGCATGCGGGCAGCATCGATGTGCAACTGCGCCCCCTGATGGGTAACCGCATCTATGGTTGTGATGATTGCCAAAGCGTCTGCCCCTGGAATAAATACGCACGCACCAACCACTTGCCCGACTTTGACGAACGCGAGGGGCTCAATGGACAGTCCTTGGCGCATTTGCTGGGCTGGAGCGAAGCCGAGTTTTTGCAGCGCACGCAAGGCAGTGCCATCCGCCGCATAGGGCATGTGCGCTGGCTGCGCAATCTAGCGGTGGCTGCCGGCAATGCTTTGCGCGCGGAAGATGCGTGCGGGCCGGTGTTGCGCCAGGCCTTGCAGGTGCACTTGGGGCACGAGAGCGAAGTCGTGCGCGAGCATGTCCAATGGGCCTTGGCACAAGTGCCTTGCTAGCCGGCAAGCGCTTAAGCCACGCCTTAAACGCTGTAAAAAGGCAGCAAAATTCCCAGCGAAAGCCCCAGGCTGCCCATTCCCAACAGGGTGGAGGCGGTGATCAGGGCGCCGACGTAGCCGCCGTCGTAGCCCATTTTGGCGGCCAGCACATAGCCGCTGGCCGCAGTGGGGACTGCGGCGAAAGTAAGCAAGATAGCCGCGTGTGCTGTCGATAGCTTGAGCCCAAAAGCCAGGCCCAGGCCTACCAGGGGCAAGAGCACATGCCGGATGCTCAGTAGCGCAATACCGAGCGTCTTGGCCCGCGCCAGTGACTGCAACTGCATGCCGGCGCCCGCCGCCATCAGGCCCAGTGCCAGCGAGGCTGCGCCAATATGCGCCACCGTGGGTTCGAGCCAGTGCGGCAGCGACAAGCCCAGCAAATTGGCCAGCAGCCCGCTGGTGGTGGCGATGATCAAAGGGTTGCGCAATAACTCGCGCCCAAAGCCACGCTCGCTACCGCGCGCCATGGGCCAGACCGCCGCCACGTTGGCCAAAGGCACGCAAAAGCCGATCAAAACGGCGATGGATAGCGAGCCGCTAGCGCCCCCTAGGCGCTCGGCCAGTGCCAGAGCAATGAACGAATTGAAACGAAAACCCACCTGTGCAGCGGCGGCATGTTCGCGCGTTGCAATGTATCCGCGCAGGCCCGGCAGATAGGGCAGGCTGTAGGCCAGGGTCACGCCGCTGCATAGTACCGCTATGCCGCCAGCCAAAAGGCGCGATGCGTCGCCCAAGTCGAGCGGGCTTTTGATGATGGAGTGGAACAACAGCGTGGGAAATAGCAGGTAGTAGACCAGTGCGTCCACTTGGCTCCAGACGCCACGGTTCAGGGCGGTATGGCGGCAAATCAGGTAGCCCAGCAGGATCAAAGAAAACTCGGGCAGCAGAAGTAGGGCATAGCTCACCGGGGCAAGGATACCAGTGCAAGACCAGGAGCGCTGGGCCCCGCGGCCCGCCCAATCGGCCCTTCCATCCAAGCATAGCGATGGCGAGGGCAGCGCACTGGCAGGCCTGTGCAACGCGGTTTGGCTGCCTACTGCCTTGCCCTGGCTAGGGTCAGGCACACGCGCCTTAATGGCTTTAGCCTTTACTGGGCTGGCTTCGTTGTAGTATTGCTGCTTTCCATCTAGGCCCTTGCGCTTGGCAAAGGCTCTTGTTTCATTGGAGTTTTCTATGCAGCGTCGCCCCTTAGTCGTTTCCACTTTGGCCCTCAGTGTGCTGCTGGCGACCAGCGGTGCCTGGGCCCAGGCCTATCCCAACAAGCCAGTGAAATTGCAGGTGCCTTTTGCGCCCGGTGGCACCACGGATATTGTGGCCCGGGTCATTTCCGAGGCCATGGGTAAAGCCCTGGGGCAGAACGTGGTCGTGGAAAACAAAGCCGGTGGCGGCGGGGTGATTGGCGCCAACGAAACCGCCAAGTCTGCCCCCGACGGTTATTCGCTAGGGATGGCCACGGTGTCCACCGTTGCAGCCAACCCGGCCATTAACCCCAAGATTCCGTATAACGCCCTGACCGATTTCACGCCCATCATCAATGTGGCGGCTACGCCTAATGTGATTGCCGTGCATCCCAGCTTCCCTGCCAAGGACTACAAGGGCTTTGTCGCAGAGCTGAAGAAAAATCCGGGCCAGCATTCCTACTCCTCCTCGGGCACAGGGGGTATCGGACATTTGCAAATGGAGCTGTACAAAAACCTGGCAGGTGTGTTTGTGACCCATATCCCCTACCGGGGCGCAGGCCCGGCCCTCAATGACACCGTGGCTGGCCAGGTGCCGATTATTTTTGACAATATGCCGTCGGCCCTGCCTTTTATTCAGGCGAATAAATTGGTAGCTATTGCCGTAGCGGCCCCACAGCGACTGTCGCAATTGCCGCAAGTGCCGACCTTCAAAGAAGTCGGTTTAGAGCCGGTGAACCGCATGGCTTTTTACGGTATTTACGGACCTAAAGGTTTGCCCAAAGAGGTGGTGGATAAGGTCAATGCAGCCGTGCGCAAAGCCCTGGAAGACCCGTCTGTGCGCAAGCGCATCGAGGACACCGGCTCCATCATCATTGGAAATACGCCCGAGCAATTTGCCGAACAAATCAAGGCCGAATACGCGGTGTACAAACAAGTGGTGGATACGTCCAAACTCAAGCTCGACTGAGTTTGCCCCAACTACCCGCCAGCGTAGCCCTTAGCCCTTCGGGCGATGGATCTATCGACGCTTTTGTCGATGCCCTTTGGCTGGAGGACGGCTTGGCACTGAACAGTTTGCAGGCCTATAGGCGCGATCTGCTCAAGTTGCAAGCCCATCTCCAAGGGACACCGCTGACTGCTTGTTCGCAATGGCAACTACAGCAGTACTTTGCGGCGCAACATGCCGACAGCAAATCCACCACCGCCAACCGGCGCCTAACGGTGTTTAAACGCTATTTCCGCTGGGCGCTGCGCCATGGCCTAGTGCAGCAGGATCCGACCTTGCAGTTGCAATCGGCCAAGCAGGCGCTTCGGGTACCCAAGACATTGAGCGAAGCGCAAGTAGAGGCCTTGTTGGCCGCGCCCGATACCGGCACCGACATCGGCGTGCGCGACCGCACTATGCTGGAGCTCATGTACGCCAGCGGCCTTCGGGTCAGTGAATTGGTCGGCCTGAAGGTATTTCAACTCGGGCTCAACGACAACGTGTTGCGCGTGATGGGCAAGGGCTCGAAAGAACGTCTCGTGCCTTATGGTGAAGTGGCCAGTCAGTGGCTGCGCAATTACCTGGGCGGCGCCCGTGAGGCCTTGCTCGCGGGCAAACAGACCGATGCCTTGTTTGTGACCACACGTGGCTTGGACGCGGGCAGCGCGATGACGCGGGTCATGTTTTGGATGCTGGTAAAAAAATACGCGTTGCTGGCGAACATCCACACGCCCTTGTCGCCGCATACCTTGCGCCACGCCTTTGCCACACACTTACTCAACCATGGCGCCGATTTGCGCGCTGTGCAATTGCTGCTGGGCCATGCCGATATTTCCACCACCACGATCTACACCCATGTCGCTCGCGAGCGCCTGGCCAAGTTGCATGCGGAGCACCATCCACGAGGCTAAGCCGCGTTTGCACACCTGTTTTTTGCCGAGGCCTTAAGCGTCTGGGGTAATAGACGTGCTTACCGAAGCCTTAGGGTCTGAGCGCTCAGCACAAGGGCTTAGTCTGCTACGCGCGGCTTTAAAAATGGCAGACTCCACAAACCACTGGACAAGCTGGTACCCAAGACGATGACCAAGGCGCAGGCCAGCATCCAGTGCGTCACGCCTTCTCCCAGCAAGATGACGCCATAGGCAATAGCAAACACCGGTATGGCGAAAGTGACTGTTAAAGCGCGGGATGGACCGGCGTTGGCAATGAGCCGGAAATACAGGATGTAGGCGGTGCCGGTACACAACACACCCAGCACAGTGACGGCCAGCCAGGCTTGGGTGCTGGGCGCTTGCGCCGGCCAGTACCACAGGCAAAAAGGCAGCAGAAAAATAGTGGCACCTAGCTGGCTGCCGGTAGCTGATACCAAAGAGGGCACGCCACCCAAAAAGCGCCGCGTATAGCTGGCGGCAATGCCGTAACACATGCAGGCCAGCAGGCTGGCCGCAATGCCCCAGGCGCTGGAGCTACCCAGGGCATTGGTGTCAAAGCTGGCGTTTTCACTGGCCAAGAGGGCAATACCGGCAAAGCCAATCAGCAAACCCAGCACCCGCGAGCCCGATGGCCGCTCACCCAGCCAGAACCAAGCGATGAGCGCGCCAAACAAGGGCACGGTGGCATTGAGCACCGAGGACTGGCCTATGGAAATACTTTGCAGCGCAAAGGCTATGCAGACAAAAGGAATAGCCGAATTGATTACCCCGACCAGCAGGACTTTTTTCCAGTGCGTTGCAAAGTCCGCCCGGTGCCCGCGCAGCAGCATCAAGGGCAGCAGCACGGCACTGGCAATGAAGACGCGCAGCGCCGCAGTGACCACCGGCCCGAAGCCCAGCAGGCTCAAACGGGTAAACAAAAATGAAGCGCCCCAGATGGCCGCTAGCGCAAGAAAATCAGGCACCCAGCGCGGCGGTCGGTGGGTCTGAGCAGCAAGGGAATTCAAAAAGCGCTTTCAAGTTGCAAGAGGGCGATCTTACGTGGCAGGCCACCGGCATAACCGGTCAAGGCGCCATTGCTGCCGATCACCCGATGGCAGGGCACCACAATGCTTAAGGGGTTGCGACCGATGGCGCCACCCACAGCGCGTACCGCAGCCCGATTGCCGATGGCCAGCGCAATCGCTGCATAGCTCGTGGTTTGCCCTGGTGCTGTCAAAGTTAACTGGCGCCAGACTGCTTGTTGAAAGTCAGTCCCGACGGTGTAATCCAGTGGCAGCGAAAAGGTTTGACGTTGTTGCAAAAAATACGCGTCCAGTTGCGCGTGTGCCATGTCGTGTACGGGATGCGTGCGTACAGATGCAAAAGCATCGAGTGCGGGAAAGTGTTCTTGACCTTCAAACCACAAGCCTAAAAGTGCGTGCGCATTGGCCAAGAGATGCATCCGGCCCAGGGGACTGCGGTAGGTCGATTGCAGGGCATGGGGGTCAAAGGGTTTCATGGCATTGATTTTTTCGATGGATTGCAAAAGCTTAGATCTGCGCACGCGCCGTCGCTGCCACGCTTTGCCAGGCCCGGATGGTGGCGTAACTGCGCCAGGGTCGCCAAACTTGCGATGCCGCTTGCGCTAAGGCTTTGGCGCGGGGCGCATGCGCCAGGCCCAGCGCTTTGTGCAAGGCCACGTCGCCAGGCGGAAAGGCGTCGGGCCAGCGCAGTGCTCGCATCGCGATGTACTGCGCCGTCCAGGGCCCAATGCCTTCAATGGATTGCAGGCGCTCCAATGTGCGCTCCAGCGGCGCGCCCGGTTCGAGTCGCAGATCGCACTGCGCCATGGCGCGTGCCAGCCCCAAAATCGCAGTCTGCCGTTGCCTAACAATGCCCAGCGCACCCAAAGCCGATGCAGGCACCCCAGCGATGCGCGCAGCGTCTGGGAAAAAGTGGCTCATGCCCGGCACCGGCATGGGCCCGTGCTCTGTAGTGGCCAGACCGAATTGGGCCACCAAGCGCGCGCACAGTGTGCGCGCCGCCGCAACGGTGACTTGCTGACCCAAAATAGCGCGTACCGCCAGTTCGAAACCATCGACGGCGCCGGGCAGGCGCATACCTTCGGTTCCCGGAAAAGCCGACGCCAAAAGCGGCTCATACGCCAGGGGGTCGGCATCGAGGTCTAGCAAGCGCCGGCACATACCTTGTACCTCCAGCAAGGCCGGACTGAGCGATGCACTGATTTGCAACTGCACCAGCGCTTTATCCGGAACAAAGCGTGCAAGCATCCAACCTTCGCAGCGGTGTGCGCTAGGTCCCACACGCAAACTGCGGGCGTAGTGCAGTTCGGCCAGGTCCACCACCTCAACGCCGGGTAGCGCCCGCTGATGCAAAAAGCCCATCAGGTGGCGTGCATCCAGCGGTGGCCGGTAAGGCAACATCACGGTGAAACCTGCGGCCGGTGCAGGGCTGCTGATGGCGGCTGTCGTGTCCCTGCGTGTGTGCGATGTGCGCATCGCGCCCGGCGTGAGCCGGTAGTGTTTGGCAAAAACGGCATTAAAGCGCCGCACGCTGCCAAAGCCGCTGCGCTGTGCCACCTCACGGATGGGCAACTGGGTGTCCGTGAGCCACTGTTTCGCCTGCAAAAGCCGGCGCGTTTGCAGGTATTGCAGGGGTGCGACATGCAAGCGTTCCTCCATAAGGCGGCGCAAATGGCGCTCGCTAATTCCCATGCGTCTGGCCCAACGGCTGACCGTCCATTGCGCCGACGCATCCCCGGCGGTGTCCAGTAGTTCAAACGCCTGCTTAACCAGCAAGGCACCGGCGTCCTGCATGGACCACGGGGACAGACCGGGCGCCGCCGGTGCCAGTTCGGGCCTACAACGCAAGCAGGGACGAAAACCCGCCGCCTCCGCCTGCGCTGGCAACGCGAAAAAACGGCAGTTTTTGGCCAAGGGTATACGCACTTTGCAGACCGGGCGACAGTAGATGCCGGTGGAGCGCACACCGGTAAAGAAATGGCCGTCAAAGCGCGCATCGCGTGCCTGCAGCACGCGGTAACAGGCCACGGCGTCCAAGGCCAGGCCGTTGGGCGCAGAGAGCGATAAAGGTGTATGCGATGGCATAGGGTGATGATACGCAGAGTGGGTGCCGCGATTGGTCACAATCGGACATCTGGTTACGCAGGCGCAGGATGCGACCTTGGAATACGGCCCCTTCTACAATGCGGTGCACACAGCGCGCGCCGCGCACACCATAAAACTTCAAGCACAGCCACGCTATGCAACTTTCCCCCAGCATTTTTAAAGCCTACGACATCCGGGGCATCGTGCCCTCTACCGTGCATGCGGAAATGGCACGTGCGTTGGGCCGCGCCTTCGGCACCCTGGCTATGCGTCAGGGTGAGCGCATCGTCGCGGTCGGGCGTGATGGACGGCTGAGCGGACCCTTGTTGGCGACCGCTTTGATGCAAGGCTTGCAGGATGCAGGTGTGCAGGTCATCGACATCGGTGCCGTCACCACGCCCATGTTGTACTTTGCGGCCTGTACTTTGTGCCACAGTGGAATCCAGGTCACGGGCAGCCACAATCCGCGTGATTACAACGGCTTCAAAATGGTCCTGGGCAGTAAAGCGATTTACGGCGAGGAAATCCAGTCGCTTCGCCACATCATGGAAGAGGAAAGTTGGGTCTTGCAAGCGGGTGGGGCTTGTACCCGGACCGATGTGCTGCCCGCTTACCGAGAACGTATCGTCAGTGATATCCACTTGGCCCGGCCTCTCAAGATCGTGGTCGATTCGGGTAACGGTATTGCCGGGGCTAGCGCACCGGGCATTTTGCGCGCCATCGGCTGCGAAGTCACCGAGTTGTACAGCGAGGTAGATGGCAATTTCCCCAACCACCACCCAGACCCGAGCAAGCCCGAAAACCTACGCGACCTGATTGCCGCCCTGCAGGCGGGGGACGCTGAGTTAGGCCTGGCGTTTGATGGTGACGGCGACCGCCTGGGCATCGTGACGCGCGATGGCTGCAATATTTACCCCGACCGGCAAATGATGTTGTTTGCCCAAGATGTGCTGTCGCGGGTACCCGGCGGCACGATAGTGTTTGACGTGAAATGCTCGCAGCGACTGGCGCCTGCGATTGCCGCCGCAGGCGGCGTGCCGCTGATGTTCAAAACCGGCCATTCCTTGATCAAAGCCAAGATGCGCGAGATCGATTCACCCCTGGGTGGCGAGATGAGCGGCCATATCTTTTTCAAAGAGCGATGGTTCGGTTTTGACGACGGCACTTACGCCGGATGCCGGCTGCTGGAGATTGTCAGCGGCGTTGCCGACTCCAACGTTTTGTTACACGCGCTGCCCACCAGTTTTTCTACCCCTGAACTCAATGTGCCTTGCGAGGAAGGCGAACCGCATGCGGTGGTCGAGCGCCTGATTGCCGCCGCTGATTTTGCAGCGCCTGCCGTAGCTAGCACGATCGATGGTTTGCGTGTAGATTGGCCTGATGGCTTTGGCCTGGTGCGCGCCTCGAACACGACACCGGTACTGGTGCTGCGCTTTGAGGGGCACGACGCGCAAGCGCTTGCCCGGATTCAAGATGCCATGATGGTGCTGCTGCGCAGCGTCAAGCCCGATGCACGGTTTGAAGCGTCAGCGCATTGAACGCTGGGGCTTCAAGGAAAATTTTTTCCATGCGTATTCTCATCGTCAAGCTGTCCTCACTGGGCGATGTGATTCAGACCATGGCGGTCTTGCCCGATCTCTTGGAACTTTTTCCGCAGGCACAGGTGGATTGGGTCGTGGAGGAAGCTTTTGCACCCTTGGTCCATTTGGCGCGTGGTGTGCGGGCGGTCATCCCCATTGGACAGCGGCGCTGGCGCAAGTCGTATTTCAGCGCCGCTACGCGCCATGAGCGGCGACGCTTTGATGCGCGCCTGTGCCAGGACGCGTATGACGTGGTAATTGATTTTCAAGGGCTGGTGAAGTCCGCTTGGGTGGCACGTGCAGCGCGCCTGCAGCCCGGCGGCTTTAGCGTGACCTACGCCAATGGCAGCGATGCCTGTTCCTACGAATGGCCGGTGCGCTACCTGGTGCAGCGCAGTGTGCCAATGCCGCAGCGCATCCACGCAGTGGCGCGCTACCGACTGCTGGCAGCGCAGGCCTTGGGCTATAGCCATGCGCCGCTCTTGCAAATGCCTGCGCGCTACGCCTGGGATATCGCAAGCCGGCACCCATCGGCCCTGGACAGGCCCGAAGTGGTGCTGGCGCATGGCACTACGCGCATGGACAACGAGTGGCCCGATGCCCATTGGCTTGCCCTGGCGCACCAATGCATCGATGCCGGATTCTCGGTGGGCCTGCCGCACGCAGGGCCCCGCGAGCTGGCGCGGGTCCGTGCACTGGCGCAAAGTCTGGGGCCGATGGCTTGCGTTTGGCCGGCACAAAGCCTGGATGCCTTGGCCCGTCGAATGGCCGCAAGCGCCGGCGTGATTGGCGTCGATTCTGGGCTGAGCCATTTGGCAGTGGCATTGGACTTGCCACATGTGCAGATCTTCAGCCAGGACCGTGCCTGGCGTGCGGGCCCCATAGGGAGGGACTACCAACGGGTTGCCGGTGGGGCCCAGGCGCCCGACGTGGCCCAGGTGTGGGACAGCTGGACGGCAGTCCTAGCGGCATCGCATCGGGCTGGGGTATGTTCATGAGCGATGGGGCGAAGAGGCCACTAACGCCGCCTTCTATGTCCGCAGTCCAAGGACTCGCGCTGGCGGTTTACAGCGGGTTGACGATTTTGTTACAGCCCGCGCTGCGCTGGAAGCTACGCCGCCGTGCCCGCAGCGAACCGGCTTATGCACAACATTTAGAACAGCGTTTTGGGCATTACGGTACCGCCGCTTTGCACGCCGGACCGGTGCTGTGGGTGCATTCGGTGTCCCTGGGCGAAACCCGCGCTGTCGGGGCATTGATTAGCGTGTTGCGCGCCCAATGGCCTGGCATGCGTTTGTTACTCACCCACGGCACGGCGACGGGCATGGAGGCCGGTGCGCAATGGCTGCAAGAAGGTGATCTGCAAGTTTGGCAACCTTGGGATACGCCGGCTGCCACGCGCCGCTTTGTGCAGCACTTCAGGCCGCGCTTAGGTTTGCTGGTGGATACCGAAATCTGGCCCAACTTGGTACATGCCTGTGCGCTGGCCTCGGTACCTCTGTGCCTGGTCAATGCCCGCCTCAGTGCGCACTCCTTGCAGCGCGCGCAGCGCTTGCACGGGCTGGCGGAACCGGCTTACCAAAGCCTGGCCGCAGTCTGGCCGCAGGACGAGGACCAGGCGAAGCGTTTTCGGGTGCTGGGGGTCAGGCCGCAGCCGCCTACCGGCAACATCAAATTTGATATGGAGCCCGATCTGGCTTTGTGGGAACAAGGACAGGCGGCCCGCCAGGCGCAGTTGCGTCCGGTGCTGCTGCTGGCCGTGAGCCGCGAAGGCGAAGAGCAAATGTGGCTCGATGCGATGCGCGGTATGCGCGCAGGTGGGGCGATTGACAAGCGCGTGCAATGGCTGATCGTGCCACGCCACCCGCAACGCTTTGACGCGGTGGCCCAATTACTGCAGTCGGCGGGCTTGTCGGTAGCGCGTCGTTCGGTGGACGGGGCCATATTTTCCAGCGCTGACGTTTGGTTGGGCGATACGCTTGGAGAGATGGCGTTCTATTACGGCCTGGCCGATGTGGCCTTGCTGGGCGGCAGCTTTGCGCCACTGGGCGGGCAAAACCTGATCGAGGCAGCGGCTTGCCGTTGCCCGGTGGTGATGGGCCCGCATACGTTCAATTTCGCGCAAGCCGCTGAGATGGCCCAGGAGGCGGGCGCCGCCCTGGAGCGGCCAACCATGGCAGCAGCTATTGAAACTGCCATGCAATGGCTGGACGACCCTACCGCTTTAGAGGCCGCCAGCAGTGCGGCCTGGGCTTTTGCCCAGACCCACCGGGGCGCGGCCTTGCGTTTGAGCCGTGCCTTGGATGCCATGTGGCGCGAGGGCGACTAGGCCCCCTGCGCCTCAGCCCTAGCGCAGTAGTGCGTTGATGGCTTGTAGATCCGCGGGCTTCAAGATACCACTGGCCTGGCGCAGTTTGAGGTTGCCCACCAACACGTCGTAGCGTGCTTTGGACAACTTGGCCTTGGTGTCGTACAACTGACTTTGTGAATTGAGCACATCGATGTTGATACGCACACCCACCTGATACCCCAGTTTGTTGGCGTCCAGCGCGCTTTGGCTCGAAATGGCTGCCGCCTCATAGGCTCTTACCTGTCCCAGTGCCGAATCCACGCCCATGAAGGCTGCACGCGTATTTTGGGTCACATTGCGTTGTACGGCCTCCAGATCGGCGCGCGCTTTCTCTTCCAAGGACAGGGTTTCTTTGATCCGGTTTTGGATCGAATAGCCAGCGAACAAGGGCAGGTTGATATTGAAGCCCAAGGTGTAGGCGTTGGTGCTGAAAAACAAGGGCGACGATAGGCTGCCGTTATTGGTCGTGGTTTGGAAGCGGCCCACCAAGTCCACCGTGGGCATGTTGCCAGCATTGGCCTTGCGCGTTTCCAATTGGGCTACCTCGAGGGCCAACTTGTACTGGCGGATGGCGGGGTGCGCGGTTTGACCGATGGTTAACCACTCGTTGATGTCGGCGGGCGAAAACTCAGACAGATTGAAATTCTGTGCCACCGCTAGCGGCTTGACATCCGGCTTCCCTACCAGTTGCGCCAGTGCCAGGGTTTTCACCCGCAAATCATTTTCGGCGGCTATTTCTTGTGCCAGCACCAGGTCAAAGCGGGCCTGGGCTTCGCGCGCATCGGTGATGGTGGAGGTACCAACTTCAAAGTTGCGCTTGGCGGCTGCCAGTTGCTCTTGCACGGCTACTTTTTGGGCCCTCACAAACTCCAGGCTATCGGTCGAGGCCAGCACGTCAAAATAGGCCTGGCTCAGGCGCAAAATAAGGTCTTGTTCAGCGGTTTGCAAGGTCGCGGCCGATTGCTCCAATGCCTTGCGGCTTTGCGCGAAGCTGGCGTCATCTGCCGGTCGGTATAAGCCTTGGCTGGCATCGAGCGTCATGGAGTTGTTGTTAAAGCCACGGTCGTCAACCGCTAATCCGGCGCTCACCGTGGCGTTGATGCCGACCCTGGGTAACACCAGGGCCAATGACTGGTCTGCTTTGAATAAATTCGCGTCGTTTTGCGCCTTCGCAGATTGGTAGGTAGCGTCAAAGTCACGCGCTGCAGCATACAAATCCACCAGGCTTTGTGCTTGCGCAGCACCGCCCAGGCCGAGGGCCATCATCAGTGCAAGAGGGCGCAAACGCAGGGTTGGGAAGTGATGTGTCATGGGAAGTTTCTCGGTCGTTAAATTGAAGTGGTGTGGGCCAGATTGCGTATGGAAGAAAATCTTGTTGTATGGTCAGTAACGCGCAATCGCGCTGTCGACCTCGGTGGACCAGGCATCTATGCCGCCGTCGATATTGACTACGTGGTCAAAACCATTGCTATGGAGAAACCGCGCCACTTGCATGCTACGCACTCCATGGTGGCACAAACACGCAATCGGCTGGTCGGGGTCTAGTTCAGTGAGTCGGCCCGGCACACTCGCCATAGGAATCGCCAGGAGACGAAAGCCAGGGCCTGGTTCTAGTTGGGCCCAGCCCAGTTCATAGGGTTCACGCAAATCAAGCACCAAAGGCGCGTCCAGCGGATGCGATTGACCGACTGAGGCCAGCCAAGCGGGGAAATCAGCGGGTCTAACCTGTGCAATCATCGTTGGATCGGTAGTGCTTTAGAAGTGGAACTGCGAATGTTCGGGAAAGCCTTGCAAACGTGGTGCATTGGCATCCCATGGGGTGGTACTGCGCAAAGCGGTATCGCTGACGCGGGTTATGAGCTGCGCAGACATGATGGGCTCATCGCCCACAATGGCTATCAGGCGTCCGCCTACAGCCAGCAGATCTAGCAAATGCTGGGGCACCACAGGTACCGAGCCGCTGAGCACGATAGCGTCAAACCTGCCCAAGCCGCTCAGGGCTTGTGCGGCATCCGCAACACGTACTTCCACGTTCTGTAAGCCGGCCCTTTGCAAATGGGTTCGCGCACTAGCGGCCAGCTCGGGTATACGTTCCAGGCTGAGCACGCTATGTGCACGACGCCCCAAAAGCGCTGCCATGTAACCCGAGCCGGTGCCGATCTCGAGTGCTTTTTCGTGGGGCTGGATTTGCAAGTCTTGCAGCATACGCGCTTCCAGGCGTGGGGCTAGCATGCACTGGCCGTATCCCAGAGGCACCTCCAGATCGGCAAAGGCAAGGGCTTGGTGCGCTAGCGGCACAAATTCCTCGCGCCGCACATCGGCCAACAGATTCAGGACATCGGCATCGAGCACGTTCCAGGGCCTAATTTGTTGCTCAATCATGTTGAAGCGGGCTTGGGCGATGTTAGCAAGGTTCATGACAATACTTTCAGGAGCGCAGCTCAGACGCTCTCAATTTTACCGGCGGCTGGTGACGTCGCCATGCGGGCAGGTTCCGGTAACCCGAACCAACGGCGAATCCATTGACCCAGATCGTCCAAATAGCAATACACCACCGGCACCACGACCAGCGTCAGCAGGGACGAGGTAATCACACCGCCGATGACCGCCTGGCCCATGGGTGCGCGCATTTCCGAGCCTTCGGAGAGTGCAAAAGCCAGCGGCACCATGCCGAAAATCATAGCCAGCGTTGTCATCAAAATCGGGCGCAAGCGCACCTTGGCGGCCATTAATAAGGCGGCATTACGGTCCATGCCGGGAACGGCTTGCCCTCGTGCGTCTATACCGCCCGCCCGCGCCCGAATGGCAAAGTCCACCAGCAAAATCGCGTTTTTGGTGACCAGGCCCATGAGCATGAGGACCCCGATGATCGAGAACATGGACAGGGTGGAGCGAAAGGCCATCAGCGCCAGCACCACACCAATCAGGGTCAGCGGCAGGGCGGTCATCAGTGCCAAGGGCTGCAAAAAGCTTTTGAACTGGCTGGCCAAAATCATATAAATGAACACGATGCCCAGCGCTAGCGCCGACACGGCATAGCCAAAGGAGTCCGCCATGTCTTTGGTGGAGCCGCTGAACTGAGTGCTGTAGCCCGGTGGCATGCTGATGCCGTCCATCACTTTTTTGATGTCCTTGGACACTTCGCCCGCGGAGCGCCCGCTGACGTTGGCGCTGATCGACACCTCGCGTAGCAAGTCACGCCGGTTGATTTGGTTGGAGGTCCGGGTCTCCACCAGTTTGGCGACCTGGTTCAAGCGCACGATACGGCCGGATCCATCTGCATTGCTGCCCAGCGTCAGGGGCATGCGTTCCAGGTCGGTAGCACTGTCACGCGCGCTCGGGTTGAGCCGCACGTTGACGTCGTAGGTTTGGTCGTCACTGGCGCGCCAATTGCCCACGGTTTGCCCGGCCACCAGGGTACGCAGGCTGTTGCCAATTTGGGACAGGCTGATGCCTAAGTCGGAGGCCGCATCGCGGTTGACTTGCAATTCCAGCGTGGGCTTATTGGGTTTCATGCTGGAGTCCAGGTCCACCAGACCAGGGATGTCGCGCAGCTTGGGTAACGCGCTTTGCGCGATGCGCTCCAAGGTTTGGATGTCGCCGCCCAGGACCGAAAACGTGATTTGTTTGCTACCGCCCACGGAATCGAACAAACCAATATGCGTGACGGTAATGCCCGGCACATGGGCCAAACGTTCGCGCAGGATGGTGGATATCTCTTCGATGCCGCGTTTGCGCGCTTTGCGGTCCACCATGCGTATGTAAATGCTGGCGTACATCTTGCCCTGCGCATTGCCGGTGTTGATCGTGGTCAGCGTGTAGCGCACTTCTGGGAAATCCCGCACGATGGCTTCGACCTGTTTGGCGCGCGCCTCGGTCACTTCCAAGGAGGAGCCGACCGGGGTGTAAAAGTTGACCGTGGTTTCTGAAAAATCCGATTTGGGCACGAACTCGGTGCCCAGCAATGGCACCATCAATACACTGGCCACAAAAATACCCAGCGCCAGCAACACGGTGGCCAATTTGTGCCCCAATGCCCAACGCAAAATACTTTGGTACACATCCACCAGGTAATCCGTGCCCCGGTCAAACCAGCCCGTGACGCGGCCTATCGTTTTGTCATACCAATTCGCAGGCCCACTGTGTTTGCCATGACTTTCCACGCTGGGGTCATGCCAGACGCTCGATAGCATAGGGTCCAGCGTAAAGCTCACGAACATAGAGATCAGCACGGCTACCACAATCGTCAGGCCAAACTCGTGGAAGAATTTGCCGATGATGCCGGCCATAAATCCAATCGGTAAAAACACCGCCACGATAGACAGCGTGGTGGCTAGCACCGCCAAGCCAATTTCTTGCGTGCCATCCATGGCGGCTTGAAATGGTGTCTTGCCCATCTGGATGTGGCGCACAATGTTTTCGCGCACCACGATGGCATCGTCGATCAGCAAACCCACACACAGGCTAAGCGCCATCATGCTGATCATATTGATCGTAAAGCCGAGCATGTACATGAATAAAAACGTGCCTATCAGGGCAATGGGCAGCGTCAGGCCGGTGATGATGGTCGAGCGCCAAGAGTTTAGAAACAGGAACACAATCAGAACAGTCAGCGCAGCGCCTTCGACCAGCGTGCGGTTGACGTTCTCTACCGACACGCGGATTTGACGCGATCCATCTGCAATCGTTTCCAGGCGGATACCGGCAGGTACTTGTTTACGTACTTCGGCCAAAGTTTTTTCCAAGCCGTCGACTACGGCAATAGTGTTTTCATCCTGGGATTTTTGTACCGACAACAGCAAGGTCCGCTGGCCGTTGTACAGGGCCAGATTTTCTACTTCCTGCGCGCCGTCTTTGAGTTGTGCAACCTGGCCCACGCGCACTGGTGCGCCATTTTTGCGGGTGATGATGATGTTGCCAAAATCTTCGGGCCTTTGCACGCGGCCGGAGACTTGAATCACCCGCTCTTGGTCTAAAGATCGGATACTGCCTAAGGGCATGTCCTGGTTCTCATTGCGTACTGCAGCAACCACTTGGTCTGGCGTGATACCCAGGGACTCCATGGCCTGCGGGTTGAGGTAAATATTGACCTCGCGTTTGGTGCCTCCGACCACGCTGGCCGAGCCGACACCGGGTACGTTTTCCACTCGCTGTTTAAGCACTTGCTCGGCCCAATTGGTCAGCTCAACCGGGCTGAGTGCTGGTCCCTTGCCGTCGGGTAAGACGGCAACGGACCAAATGGCTTTGGCCGACGGGTCAAAGCGCAAGACCCTTGGCTCCTTCACCTCGGTGCGCAACAGGGGTTTGACGGATGCAACCTTCTCGCGGACATCATCGGCCGCTTTGCGTCCGTCCATGGTGAGGTCAAAATTGATGATGACCACCGATTGGCCTTCGTAGCTGCGGGAGGTGAGAGAGCTGATGCCGGCGATCGAGTTGACCGCTTCTTCCAGTTTTTTAGAAACTTCGCTCTCGACAATTTCTGGCGCGGCGCCAGGGTAATCGGTAATGACGACCACGGTGGGGAAGTCAATGTTCGGAAACTGGTCGACCTTGAGCCGATTCATGGAGAACAGGCCCAGCACCACCAGCGCGGCCATCATCATGGTGGCCAGCACCGGGTTGTGCAGGCTGACGCGGGTAAACCACATAAATTATTTGCCCGCTTCGTTCACGGTGACGGGCGTGCCCGCAAGCAATGCGCCCACGCTGCCCAGCAGCGCGCGCGTGCCGCTGGGTAAACCCATCACTTCGACCATGGTTTGCCCCTGGTAGTCACCAATAAAGCCGGTCACTACAGGTTGATGCTCCACTTTGCCGTCCACAATAATTTGCACATAGGTCACAGGTTTGTCGGTGCGCACCGCGCTCAAGGGCAGCGCTGGACCAGTCCGGCTGCCGGTGGAGAGCTGGCCTTGCACGAACAGGCCCTGGCGCAATTGCGCATGAGGTGAAAGCGCTAGGTAGACCACCACGGCGCGGCTGCCGGCGGTGGCATTCGGGTTGACCCGCACCAGCTTGGCGGCGACGGTGTCCGTGCTGCCGTCAATGCTTACCTGTGCCACCTGGCCCAGTCGTACCCGGGTCGCGTCTTCGGCGCTCAGGCTGGCTTCCATTTCTAGCTGTGCCAGATCCACAATCTCTACCACCCGGCCATCAATGGCTACGCGTTCCCCGTTTTGTGCCAGGCGTTGCGATACCTGCCCACTAATGGGCGCCCGCATCACGGCATCGTCCAAAGATTTTTGTAGTACGTCCACACCCGATTGCGCCGCTTGGTAACTGGCCTGGCTGGCTGCCAGGTTGGAGGCCGAAATCTCCAGCGCGGTTTTGGAAATAAAGCCCTGCTCCACCAGCGAGCGGTTGTTGTCGTAGGTGCGCTGGGCGATATCGACCTGGGCTTTGGCTGATTGGGCTTGCTGCTGGGCTTGGCGCAGGCGCGCCTGGTATTCGGTGCTGTCCACGCGCGCAATCACTTGTCCAGCTTTAACATAGTCGCCTTCGCGCACGAGCAGGTCTTGCAATTCGCCTGCCACGCGGGCTTTGACAAAGGCCGAATTGACCGCTTTGACCGGGCCAGAAATTGGCAACATTTGCACCAGAGGGATGGTTTGCAGGTGCACCAGGTCATTGGCTGCTAGTGCCACCACCGGCAATGGCCTCAGGGTCGCACTGGCCACTGCAGCCGGTGTTGCCGGCGCGCTCGTGACGGTGTTCGCACCCGCATTGCTTTTCATGCGTTGCCATTGGAACGCGCCGCCGCCTGCAACAAGCGCCAGCACCAAAAATATCCAGGGTAATTTCGATTTCATACAGCGTATTCTTTGTGGGCGGGGTGGGTCGGATCGCGCAGCAACACCCCGCTGAGGTAGGTATCAATCAAGGCATCTAAGTAGGCCAGCGGTTGCAACGCGCTAATGTGCGAAGGACTCAAGGCTGGCGCGTGCCGCCATAAAGCCAGAAACAGGATAGAGGACAGCAATGTCAAGGGGCCATAGCTAGGGTCAATTGGCCGAAATTCCCCCTGCTTCACGCCGCGCGCGTGCACCCGTGCGATCAATTCGCGCGCTGGGTCAATCACTTCCTCTCGGTAAAAAGCCGCTAGTTCTGGGAATTGCTGGCCCTCACTGAGCATCAGCTTGGCAATGCCGCTGCTTTGGCTAGCGTCTGCCTGTTGCCACCACGCATGCAAAAAAGTGCGCATCAATTGGTCGGTAGGCCCTTTGAAAGCCTCAATTGCTGCATGAAACTGTGACAACTGGCCCACGATCTTGTCCCGTACCACCGCTTTGAACAACTCTTCTTTGCTGCTGAAGTACAAGAACAAGGTGCCCTTGGAGACACCGGCCAGCCGGGCCACGTCTTCTACCTTGGTGGCAGCAAAGCCCTTTTCCACGAACAAGGTCAATGCCGCTTGCAGCAGCTCCCCAGGGCGTGCCTCTTTGCGGCGCTCGCGCTTGACCGGCATGGGGCAGCCGGGTTGGAAGAGGTTTTTGATCAAATGCATTTTTACTGACCGGATGGTTAGTAGTGTAACGCCTCGCTGTGTCCCCTGACGCTGCTTCGCTGCGAGCCCAGCCCTTGGGCGGGCCCGCGATGTAGCGCATGCCTGCAAACTGGTGGGCCTTGCCTGCACAAGGTGCAGGCCATTGCCGCTGTCCGTAATGGGCTTCACCGAGGGGACACGCAAGCGCCGTATGCTCAGGGGTTTTGATGCCCCGGTCTGGGGATATAGGAGCTCTTGCGCATGACCTCTGATACACAAACCCTGGTGCTAGGGGGAGGATGTTTTTGGTGCACCGAATCGGTGTTTTTGCAGGTGCGTGGCCTCACGCTGGTGGAATCCGGCTATAGCAACGGCCATGCACCCCATCCCAACTACGAGATGGTTTGCACTGGCACCAGTGGCCACAACGAGGTCGTTCGTCTGGCGTATGACCCGCAGCAAATCAGTTTGACAGAGTTGCTAGAGGTTTTTTTCCTCATTCACGACCCTACAACGCTGAACCGCCAGGGTCATGACGTGGGCACGCAGTACCGCAGCGGGATTTACTGCACCACGTCTGAGCAACGCGACGCGGCGCAGGCTATGGTGCATGCGCTCGATGCGGCTGGGGACTTTGGCAAACCTATTGTGACGGAGGTGGAAATGCTGTCCAACTACGCACGGGCGGAGGAATACCATCAAAACTACTTTGCCAAAAACCCCGGCCAAGGCTACTGCCTGGCGGTGGCCGCACCCAAAGTGGCCAAGTTCCGAAAGACATTTGCGCGCCTGGCCAAGCCCTGATAGTCGATCTCTCGCCTAGCCCTATTTGTATGATTGAAACGCAGCAATTGCAATTTACCTATGGTGCGGGCCAGACCTTGGAATTCCCCGATGTGACGGTGCCACAAGGCGCTGTAGTCTTGCTCAGCGGTCCCTCGGGTAGCGGTAAATCAACTTGGTTGGCGCTGCTAGCGGCACTCCTGCAGGTACAACACGGCACGCTGCGCGTGGCCGGGCAGGACTTGGGCGCTTTGGCTGGCCGCACTGCCGACGCCTGGCGCGCGCACACCATCGGGTTTCTGCCCCAAAAGTTGCATTTAAGTGCCGCTTTGACGGTGCAGCACAACCTGGAGCTGGCTTTTTGGGCCGCAGGCTTGCCGGTCGATGCGCAGCGGGTGCGGCAGGTCTTGGACCAATTTGCCGTGGCGCAATGGGCCCAGCGTTTTCCCGGGCAGCTGTCAGGTGGGCAGGCGCAGCGCGTCGCCCTGGCGCGGGCGGTCTTGATGCAGCCCCGACTGATCCTGGCCGACGAACCCACCGCCAGCCTGGACGATGCGGCAGCGCATGACGCAGTGCAATTGCTGGTGCAAGCTGCGCAGCAGCACCATGCGACCTTGGTCATTGCCACGCATGATGCGCGTGTCGCGCAGGCCTTAGCGCTGACCTCGGCCCTTGCGCCGACGTTGCTGCAGCTTGCTTCGGCAACGCGGGATACCGCATCCAGCGCGGCCGCTGCGAGCACACCGACATGAACACGCTGTCCTATGCCTGGCGCTATGTGTGGGCGCGCCCCATGGCGGCTTTTCTCAATGTGTTGCTATTGAGTCTGGGCTTGGGCTCGATGACGTTTTTATTGCTGGTGTCGCACCATGTAGAGCGTGCTTTTGACCGCGACCTGGCCGGAATCGACGCCGTGGTGGGGGCTAAGGGCAGCCCTATGCAATTGATTTTGTCCGGCGTACTGCATTTGGACGTACCTCCGGGCAACGTTCCCTTGGCAGCGGTCAATGCGCTCAAGAAAAATCCCCTGGTTGCACAAGTGATTCCCATCAGCCTGGGTGATAACTTGCAGGGTTACCGGATTGTGGGTAGCTCCCCGGATTACCTCACCCATTACCAGGCCACGCTGGCGCAAGGTCGCGTGTGGGATGCACCCATGCAAGTGGTGCTGGGAGCCACGGTGGCGCGGACCTTAGGTTTGCAGCTAGGTCAACAATTTGCAGGCTCCCATGGCTTGGGCGCAGGCGGCCATGCCCACGGCGACCAGGCCTATGCCGTGGTAGGGGTGCTCGCACCCCAGGGCGGCGTCGTTGACCGACTGATCATCACCGACATTGCCTCCGTCTGGAAAGTGCATGAAGACGCCCACGCGTTGGAGGAAGATGACCACCAAACCCTAGAGGACGAACGCGAAGTCACGATGGCATTGGTGCGCTATACCAGCCCGCTGGCAGCCGTGACTTTTCCGCGCTGGGTGAATACGACTACCGAAATGCAAGCCGCCGCACCGGCGCTTGAAGTGACCCGCTTATTGCATATGCTGGGGCTAGGCACCGATGTGTTGCGTGCTTTTGCTGGTCTGCTGCTATTTACCGCGGGCCTGAGCGTCTTCATTGCTTTATGGAGTGCGGTGCGCGAGCGCCGAGGCGACTTGGCATTGCTGCGCATGTTGGGCGCGCCGGCCAGTCGGCTTGCCGCATTGTTGATGGCAGAGGCGCTCTGGTTGGCGCTCTTGTCTGCGGTTTGCGGCTTGGCCTTGGGCCAGGCGTTTGTTCTGGCATTGGGCTGGGTGCTGGGCCTGCAAAGCCAGCTGATGGCCACCGGCTTGCTTTGGCCGCCAACGCTGTGGGTAGTGCCCGTGCTGGCGGCGCTAGTAGCTCTGGGCGCTGCGGTACTGCCGGTCTGGCAGGCCTACCGCAGCGATGTGTTGCAACTGTTGCAGACTAAGGAATAGACTATGTATTGCGTTACTCAAGGGGTGGAAGTGAAAAAGATGTTTTCGAATCGGCTTGTCATGGGCGTGTGTGCTGCGGGTTTGACCATCTGGTCCATAGAGGCTGCGCGTGCCCAATCGGCACCCGCCAGTAGCGCGTCGGCTCCAAGTGCCCCCAGCCAAGCCCTGGCGGTGCCGATGGGAACGGGAGCGGGCGAGCACGGGGCTAACAGCCCGTTTGCCCCCTTGCAGCCGCGCGCTGATGTAGTCCCCTGGTCGGTGCTGACCGATGTCAAAACCAAAACAGTGAAGAACCGTATCCTGCCGATCTTCGGGTCTGTGCAACAGGGCTTGCATCAGAAAACCCAGCGCGTTCAAGGCTTCATGATGCCGCTGGACCCCGGGGAAAAGCAGCGCCATTTCTTGATCAGCTCGGTGCCCTTGACTTGCGCTTTTTGCCTGCCCGGTGGACCCGAGAGCATGGTCGAGGTGACCACCAAAATCCCGGTGCGCTATTCCATGGAGCCGGTGGTGGTTGAGGGTAAATTTGCCGTGCTGGGCGATGACCCCTATGGCATGTACTACCGGATGACGGACGCGGTGGCGGTCAAGTAAATCGCGCTATGCCAAGGCGCCGCTTCAATGCGGCACGCCTGCCCATTAGCGGCCGAACAAGGTCTGCAAGGAGCGCCACACACGCCATAGGCGCAATGCCTTGAGGCCCCAGGGGCGGGTTTTTCCAAATAGAAGGCTGGCGGCAGTCAAGGCCCACAGCGCATTGCGCGGTGTGGCTTTGTGCATCCATTGCATGCCCTGTTGCACTTGCGCTAGCGGGGCGACTACCGTGGCCATTTGGTGCCTGGCACGCTGGCGCAGCATGGCGCTTTGAGCGCGTAAAGCGTTTTGCCTCTCCAGCAATAGCGCATCGCGCGAGGCAATGGGGGTTGCCATGGCCGCCTAGTCCTTGGCGCGGTCGCGTTGTAGTTCGGCCAGGCTGTTTTCGAACAGACCCGAGGGCGCGCTTAACGTTTGCTTGGCGCGGTACATCAAATAGGTGCCCCCACCGCCAAACAGCAAGGCCAGTGCGCACGCGGCTGCTAAGCGGTAGCTGTCCCAAAAAATCAGTAAGACGACGACACTGAGCATCACCAAGGCCAGTGCCAGGCAGACCAAGCCTACAGCGGCCAGCACCAGCGCCGAAAACACGCGGCGCTTTTCCTGCTCCAGCTCGGTACCCAGTAACTCCAGTCGTACGTGCAGGGTTTCGAGTAGGGTGGCCAGCAACTGGCGCACGCTGGCAAGAAAACCCGCACCTGGTAATTCGCTCATGTTGGCAATTGCTTAGCGGCGACTAATCAGCAAACCGATGACCAAGCCCGCCGCCGCAGCGATACCCAAGGACTTCCAAGGATGGTCCTGCACATAGGCTTCGGTTGCCTCGGCGGCTTCCTTGGTGCTTTGGAAAGCGGCTTCTTTGAAGTCCTGCAATTCTTGTGTGGCCCGGTGCAGGCGCTCTTGCACGCGGGCGCGCACCTGCGCGGCCTCGTCGCCCACTTCATGGGCTGTCATGCGCAACAAGGCTTCGGCGTCTTTGATGGTGAGTTCAATATCCTGCATCACGCGGGCTCTTTGGGCTGCACTGGCGGTACTCATGGGGGTCCTTCTTTCAAAAAAATCGGTAAGACGCTCACTGTAAAGGCAATGGTTTGCGGCGGTATTGATACGCATCAATCAAAAGTTGCCTTGGCTTAAGTAGGCCGCTGGGTGCTAAGGGTTGGGTTGCCATCGGCGCACCGGGGTCTAGCTCTGCGATTCTCTCCACGCGTGGAGCCAAGCCAATCCTTGCGATGTGCCGCAGGGCACTGCGCCGCGTGCGGGCCGGTATTCGCAGCCTATCCAGCCATCCCATCCGCATTGCGCGGACACCGCGTCGATGACCTCAAACAAGTAGGCATAGTTCAGTTCACCGAGCGCGGGCTCTTGCCGCTGGGGAACCCCGGCAATTTGCAGATGGCCAACCCGGCCCGTGGGCAGGTAGTGACGTATCTTGCTCGCCACATCGCCTTCCATCACCTGGCAGTGGTAGAGATCCATCTGTACTTTCAAATTGGGCGCGCCCACCGCTTGCACGGTATGGTGGGCAGCGTCCTGATGGTGCAGAAAATAGCCCGGCATATCGCGGGTGTTAATCGGTTCGATGAGCACCTCCACGCCCGCGGGCTGGGCTGCTTCAGCGGCCCAGCGCAGATTGGCTTCAAAGGTTTTTTGCAGCACGATGGCTCCGGTAGAAACGGGCGCAATGCCGGCCATCACATGCACGCGCGGGCAGGCCAGCGCGCTGGCGTAATCGAGCGCCTTGGCAAAGCCATTGCGAAACTCGGTCTCACGCCCAGGCAGGCAGGCCAAGCCACGTTCTCCCGCATCCCAGTCGCCTGGCGGTGCGTTCAACAGCACCTGCTGCAAGCCATTGTTTTGCAATTTTTGTTGCAGCACTGGTGCGGAAAACGCATAGGGGAACAAAAATTCCACTGCGCGAAATCCATCTTGCGCTGCGGCGGCGAAGCGGTCCAAAAAACCGTGCTCGGTATAGAGCATCGTCAGATTGGCGGCAAAGCGGGGCATGCGATCTGCGCAAAAAAAGAGTTGACTGGGTGGCGCCAGAGATCAGGGTGCCAGCCGCTGGCGCAACCACGGCCCATCGGGGCCGCCCTGTAGCCGGTACTCCAGCCGATCATGCAAGCGGCTTTTACGGCCCTGCCAGAACTGCCAGTTGTCTGGCCGCAGGCGGTAGCCACCCCAATGCGAAGGGCGTGGCGGGTTCAGCAAGAACTGTGCGGCATATTTGGCCGCATTGGCTACCAGCACAGCGCGCCCGCTAATTACCTGGCTTTGCGGTGAGGCCCAGGCACCGATACGTGAATCGAGTGGACGGCTGGCAAAGTAAGCATCGGCCTCGGTGTCGCTGACTTTTTCCACCCGCCCCTCAATGCGCACCACACGCTCCAACTCCACCCAATGAAATTGCAGTGCGGCAAAAGGGTTGCCCGCCAGCTCTTGGCCTTTGCGGCTTTCAAAATTGGTGTACCAGACGATGCCTTGCGCGTCATAGCCTTTGATCAGCACCACCCGCGTCGAGGGCCGCAAGTCGCTGCCCACGGTGGCCAGTGTCATGGCATTGGGCTCGGGCAGCTGCGCGGCAATAGCCTCGTTCAGCCATTGGTCAAACTGGGCCAGCGGGTCGGACTGCGAGGCGTTTTCGTCCAGCTCGGCGCGTTCGTAGCTTTTGCGTAAATCGGCGATGGGGGTCATGGTGGCAGTATAAGGAGCGGCTCTTGCCCCGGCCTCACTTTTCTTTGCTTGTACGAAGAACGGCGAACAAAAGCAATGTGAGCCATAGGGCTATGTTTTTCGAAAGTGGGGTGTCGGTATGCTGGCTGCGGGGTGCCCGCCGCAGGCCTTACTTTTCTTTGCTTCGCCAAAGAAAAGTAAGCAAAAGAAAGGCGAGCCAAGTGCCGTGGCCCTGCGGGCTCCCTGGCGCTACTCGCATCGCCCGGGGTCGTGCGCAAACTCGCTACGCTCAAACAAGCGCCCGCCCTGATCCGTGCGCCGCTGCGTTGCTCAGCACGGCCAATGGCAAGAGGAGCCCAAATACCGCATGTTCTCGTTCGCTTCGCTCACCTTGCACACGCTCGCGCACCATCGCTGCCAATCCTCAATCCTCAATCCTCAATCCTCAATCCTCAATCCTCAATCCATCTACTACGACTGCTACGTTCACCAATCTGGGCGAATAAACCTGCACCACCACCTCTCGCACCGACGCCCCTATCCGGTACAAAAAACCAAATTGGCTGTTAAGGCGCCCCTTCACCCCGGCGGGGGTGAAGGGGCGGGGGGGAAGCGGGGGGATAAACCCATATTCCGGTAATTCAGTAACCGCCAGGTAATTTATTGCCAATGGGCAAGGTGAAACTGGGTTACCATCGATTGTGTAATTTTGTTACATATCTTTATTACATCCATCGCCATGCCAATCCATCCCCGTATCCAATCCGTCACCAGCAGCATCGTCGCCCGCAGCGTTCCCACGCGCCGGGCCTACCTGGCACAGGTCGACGCGATGGCCCAGCGCCCGCCCGGCGCGCAGCGCATGGGCTGCGCCAATGTGGCGCACGCCTTTGCCGCCATGGAGCCTGCCGACAAGCGCCGCGCCAGCGCCTTGGACAAGGTCCACGTGGTGGGTCAGCGATCGCCCAATATCGCCATCATCAATGCCTACAACGACATGCTCTCGGCGCACGCGCCATTGCAACATTACCCCGCCATCATCAAACACGAAGCCCGCCAGTGGGGCGCTACCGCACAGGTCGCCGGTGGCGTGCCCGCGATGTGCGACGGCGTAACCCAGGGCACAGCCGGCATGGAGCTCAGCCTGTTCTCGCGCGACGCGATTGCCATGGCCACTGCTGTGTCGCTCAGCCACGATATGTTTGATTGCGCGCTGATGCTGGGCGTGTGCGACAAGATTGTTCCCGGCCTTTTGATCGGGGCTTTGCACTTCGGGCATTTGCCCACGGTGTTTGTGCCCGCTGGGCCTATGACCTCTGGCTTGCCCAATAAAGAAAAAGCCAAGGTGCGCGAACAAGCCGCATTGGGCCTGGTGGGCCGCGCCGAGCTATTGCAAGCCGAGTCCGCTGCCTACCACGGCGAAGGCACTTGCACTTTTTACGGCACCGCCAATAGCAACCAGATGCTGCTCGAAGCCATGGGCCTGCATGTGCCGGGCACTGCGTTTGTGAGCCCCGGCGCCAGTCTGCGGGAGCAACTGACCCGGGAGGCGGCGCGTACGGTGCTGGGCCATAGCCAGGGGGCAGCCACTGGCGCGGCATGCCCGCCCATTGGACGTGTGGTGGACGAGCGCTGCATCGTGAACGCCATGGTCGCCTTGTTGGCGACCGGCGGGTCCACCAACCATTTAATTCATTGGGTGGCCGTGGCCCGCGCTGCCGGCATTTTGATTGATTGGGACGATTTTTCCGCCCTGTCCGATGTGGTGCCCACGCTCACCCGGGTCTACCCCAATGGCAGTGCTGATGTGAACCAATTCCAGGCCGCCGGTGGCCCCGGCTATGTGATCCGCGAACTGCTGGATGCGGGTTTGCTGCACGCCGATGTGTTGACGGTGCGCCCTGGTGGGCTGCGCGAATTTACCCGCATACCTGAGGCGGACGCGCAAGGCGGGCTGGTTTGGCGCGAGGCCGGTGCCAGTGGCGACCTGGCCGTGGTGCGACCTGCCGCCGATCCGTTTAACGCCAGCGGCGGCTTAAAGCTTTTGCAAGGCAAGCTAGGGCGCAGCGTCATGAAAGTGTCTTCCGTGCCCGAAGAGCGGCACATCGTGCAAGCGCCGTGCCGCGTGTTTGCCTCACAGGAAGCACTGCATGCGGCCTTTCAGGCCGGCGAATTAGACCGCGATGTGGTCTGCGTGGTGCGTTGGCAAGGCCCGCAAGCCAATGGCATGCCCGAGCTGCACAAGCTCACGCCGCCCTTGGCGATTTTGCAAAACAAAGGCTTTGAAGTAGCTTTGGTGACCGATGGGCGCATGAGTGGCGCGTCGGGCAATGTGCCTGCCGCCATCCATGTGTCGCCCGAGGCCGCAGCCGGAGGGCCACTGGCCAAGGTGCAGGATGGCGACATCATCCGGGTGGATGCCGTCATGGGCAGCCTGGATGTACTGGTGGACGCAGCACAATGGGAAGCCCGGCCTACCGCTACCATGCCCCCAGCCTTGCAAGCGGCCAATGGTCTAGGCATGGGCCGCGAGCTGTTTGCCGGCATGCGGCGCAATGCGCTGGCGGCCGAGCAGGGCGCCTGTAGTTGGCTTTAATTTTTAAGGGATACGACCATGACGCAAACTCCTTTGACTTCCTTGCAAGTGATGCAAGACGCGCCCGTGATTCCGGTCATCGTACTGAACGACGTGGCCCACGCCGTCCCCATGGCGCGTGCGCTGGTGGAGGGTGGCATCCGCATGCTGGAAGTGACGCTGCGTACCCCGCAAGCCCTGGCCTGCATCGAAGCGATTGCCAAGGCCGTACCCGAAGCGGTAGTGGGCGCGGGCACCTTGCGCTCCAAAGCTGATGCGCAGGCGGCAGCGAATGCGGGTGCGCGCTTTGCCGTCAGCCCCGGCTATACCAGCGCGCTGGGTGCAGCCTGCCGTGAACTGGGGCTGCCCTTGCTGCCTGGCGTGGCTACCGGCGGCGAGATCATGGCGGCGCAGGAGGACGGCTTTAGCGCCTTGAAATTTTTCCCCGCCATGCAAGCCGGTGGCAGCGCCATGCTCAAGGCCTGGAGCGGGCCATTTTTTGATGTGAAGTTCTGCCCCACTGGCGGTATCAGCCTGCAAAACGCCCCCGACTTTTTGGCGCTGCCCAATGTGCTTTGCGTGGGTGGCTCTTGGTTGGTTCCCGCGGATGCCCTTGCGCAGGGCGACTGGTTGCGTATCACCACGCTGGCGCGCGAGGCAGTGGGTTTACGGCAGTCTTAGTGGGCCACTTTGGCAATCCAGCTCATGGGTAAGTTGCTACCTTGGTAAATGCTTTACATAGGAGCGATAAGGTTGTGTCGCTTCGCCCTTTTATTTCCATAATAATCGCGGGCAGTCATTGACCGCCCGGCATGGGGTGCTTGGTCAATAAAATCGTTCGAACAATGGGAGGTATGGATGCGGATGCAATTGCTGTCATGGTGCTTGAAGGTGTGTACGGGTCTATGCGTTGTTGCCTTGATGGCATGTGGCGGTGGGTCCTCCAGCGCGCCGGATTTTGTAGGATCCGGCGGTGGAATTTCCACGGCGGCGGTTTTATGTAGTTTGTCCGGCAACAATACACAAAATTTGGTGTACTCCAATAGCGCCCCGGGTAGTAGCCCAACAACTGTCAATGAGAACCTAAGTTTTAATTTCAGCTGGACCTGCGGCGGCAGTCAACGTTCATTCACAGGCAATGGCGTTCCTAACCATGATGTGACGGGTGGTAATTTTGCGACCAAGGTGTCAGCCCAAGCGATTTCAGGCTCGGTGACTTTGGCGCCTGCGGCCAACAGCAATGTAATGCAGGTCAAACTTCCAGGCTACGCGCTCAATACCGTCAAGCTCGATCCCGGTACGGCCGGCACTTGTACCAATACCGCAAGCTCAGCACTGTCTGGCTGCAATTACGCGGGGGGCACTGGCACCTGGCGCATGGAAGCATTGGGCGACCCCAGCGTTAGCCCGTGGCGGTTTGACTTTGGCACGGATACTAGCAATGCGCATGTGCAGCCCAACGGGCAGTACCACTACCACGGCATGCCCACCCAATTGATCAGCAAACTCAATAGCGCCAGTGCCACCAGCATGACCCTCGTAGCCTGGGCCGCAGACGGATTCCCCATCTACGCTAACTACGGTTACAGCACCGCTAGCAGTGCCAGTTCTGCGCTCAAGGAAATGAAGGGTAGTTACCGCGTCAAGACCTCTCCCGATGCGGGCCGTCCTTCAACGAGCAGTTTCCCGATGGGGCATTTTGTGCAGGACTGGGAGTACGCTGCCGGCTCGGGCGATTTGGACGAATGCAATGGCAGAACCGGTGTGACCCCCGAGTTCCCGCAGGGCATCTATCACTACTACATCACCAAGAGCTATCCTTTCATTCAGCGTTGCGTAAAGGGTACGCCGGCTAACTGGGCAAATATGCCTTGAATTTTTCAGCGCGTGTTTGCACATCCTTCGCGTGCTTGCTGCTAGCCTGGAGTTCTTGCGCCCAGGCGCATTTAATGCTGGCGCAAAAGGGGACAATCAACTTACATGGCGATGGCGCCTATATGGTCGTGTCCTTGCCGGTCTCTGCCTTTCATGGCGTGGACGACGATGGGGATGGCGCGTTGTCAGCCCAAGAGTTGGGCTTGCACGGCCCACTTATCCAAGAGCAGATAGCGCAACAGCTGCGCTTGGGCGATGCGCAGGGCGTGCGTCCGATAGATAGCATCACCCTGGTACCCACGCCACCCGATGACAGGCCGTCTGACCCGGTAAAGCAGGTGGTGGTGTTAGCCCGTTTTCAATTGGCGCAGACGCTTGCAAGCGACGCAGCCGAACCGGCACAAGGACTGTACTTTCAGGCAGCTTTGTTTGGCCGGCAAGAGGGCGAGCGCCAATTAAGCATGACCGTAAGCCAAGGCGCTCATAAACAGCTGATGGTCTTTTCGCCCGAGCGGCAACAGCATGTCTTGTTTCCCCCTGCCATACGCGTGGTGGCTGATTTTCTGGAGCAAGGCGTCAAGCACATAGGCTTAGGTTGGGACCATTTGCTATTTTTGGCGGTGGTCTTGCTAGGTGGCGGCCATTGGCGGCAGATTTTTGGCATTCTGAGCGCCTTCACCCTAGGCCACGCGATCACCCTGGCCTGGGGGTTATGGGGTTCTGTGCCATTTCCGTCTTATGGCGTGGAGGCCGCTATTGCAGGCACGATAGTGGGCATGGCAGGGGCAGAGGCTTGGTTACAGCATAGTGAAGGCAAGCTCGCGATGCAATGGCGCTTGGGCTTGGTCACGGTCTGTGCCATGGTGCATGGCTTGGGTCTGGCATCGAGCCTGATAGACCTAGGCGTCGATCCGGCACACCGTGTTTGGAGCCTCGTGGGATTTAACCTCGGCGTGGAACTGGGGCAATGTGCTGTTGCGACGGGTGCGGCATTGGCCTGGTATCTATTGGGCCGCGTGGGTGGGCGAGGGCTTCAGTTGCGCATCCGCTGGCTGGGTATGGCCACCGCAATGGGTATAGGCACATTTTGGATGATGGAGCGCTTGGCGCTGGCGGCTTAAGTCAAACTTAGGATACCGATGCGGGGGTAGCCCAAGCCTTCAAGGCGCCTGCACCTTTGTCGCGTTCCTTGGCTTTCGCGCCACATTGGCACGCGATCAAGGGCTATCGCTTTGCATCCCGCTCCTGGAAACCCCGGCCTGCCAGTATGGCCGGGACGCATTTGGCAATGCGCGCGATGCGGGTGCTACTTTGTTTAGCTTGGCCAAAGTGCAGCAAATACCCGCGCTGACGCCCGGGGGTGAGTGTGGCAAAGGCTTGCTGCAGGCCAGGCGTTTGTGCGAAGGCTTGCAGCAACTCATCAGGCAAGACACGGTCCTCGCTTTTTTCAAATACCACTTTCAACCCGGCTTGTTCGGCGGCTATGGCTTCTAGCACATAGCTTTGCAAAACACCTTTTAACTTGTTGACTTGCTGCGTGCTGGTGAATTTGAGCACCCGCGCCGATTGTGAGTTTTCGCCGGCCTTTTGCAAAATACCTTGCGGGTCTTTGAGCAAAGCGCCTTTGAAAAACAAAATCCAGCAGTGGTCTTTCAGGCCCGCCAAAGCCGCGATATTGCGACCTTCAAAGGTGTAACAGGGCTTGTACCACTTGATGGTTTCGGTCAGCGTTGTGGACAAAAACACTGCGCGCAAAGCCAGCAGTTCCGCCTGCCATTTTTTTTGGCGCTCCATAAACGCGCTTACCAGGGGATCGGGCTGGCCCATGCTTTTCCTTTGGCGCCCTGCGGTTCAGAGCACCCGTGCCAGGCGCAATCCGTCCAGTACTGCTGCGTGCGTATTGCGCGCAGCCACCGCATCGCCAATGCGAAACAATTGAAAACGCCCTTGCGGATTGGACCTGAGGGTTTGCGGCTGCAGCGCCGTAAGCGCCGCATAGTCGGCGGCGCCCAGATTACTGGAATGGGGTTTGAGCGCAAAGTACAAGTCTTCGAGCGGCAAGGTGCCGTGGTTCACGATGACTTGGTCCACGAGGCGTTCTTTACGCACGCCACCGTAGTCGCTACCGACCACGGCCTTTAGACCTTCGGGGGTTTTCTCCACCGACAGCAGCCGGAAGGTGACGGTAAAAGTCACGTCCAGTTTTTGCAGGCTGCGCATATAGGGCACTAAGTTCATCGCCATCACTTCGGGCGCGAAGCTGCGGTCCGGTGTCATGATTTCCAGCCGTGCGCCGCTCTTGGCAATCACTTCTGCCGATTGCAGCGCAGGGTGGTCACCGGCGTCGTCAAACAGCAGCACGTTCTTGCCCGGCGCCACGTCGCCGCTCAGGATGTCCCAGGTGGAAACCACAAGCTCGTTTCCGCTGTGCAATACCTCGGTATGCGGCATGCCACCGGTGGCGATGATGATGACGTCCGGGTTTTCGGCCATCACCGTGGCTTCGTCGGCCAGGGTATTGAACCGAAACACTACGCCGCGCTCTTCGCAGCGCGCCATGCGCCAGTCGATGATGCTCAGCATTTCGCGCCGGCGCGGACTGACGGCTGTCAGCCGGATTTGTCCGCCGGGCTTGGGTGCGGCTTCCAGCACCGTCACCGCATGCCCACGCTCGGCACTGACGCGCGCGGCCTCCAGGCCCGCAGGGCCGGCCCCGACGATCAGTACTTTGCGCTTGGCGGATGCGGGTTCGATGGCATGCGGCAAGGTCAGTTCGCGACCGGTGGAGGGGTTGTGAATGCAATAGGCTTCGCCACCGGCGTAAATGCGGTCCAGGCAAAAGTTGCCGCCTACGCAGGGGCGTATGGTGTCCTCACGGCCTTCGATAATTTTGCGCATGATGTGCGGGTCTGCCATGTGCGCGCGTGTCATGCCCACCATGTCGAGCTTGCCGCTGGCAATCGCATGGCGCGCGGTGTTCACGTCCTGAATTTTGGCGGCGTGGAAGATGGGCACGTTCACGTGCTCGCGCAAGCTGGCGGCAAAGTCTAGGTGCGGCGCGCTGGCCATACCTTGGACCGGAATTACATCGGTCAGACCGGCATCGGTGTCGATGTGGCCGCGAATGATGTTCAAAAAATCCACCATGCCCGAGTTGGCCAGGTGGCGCGCAATGCCGATGCCATCTTCAACGCTAATGCCGCCGGGCCGCACCTCGTCAGCCACGCCGCGCACGCCCACAATGAATTCCGTTCCCACGCGCTTGCGGATAGCGCGCACCACTTCCATGGCAAAGCGCACCCGGTTTTCTAACGTGCCGCCAAAAGGCGCGTCCAGCGTGTTGGTAGAGGGCGACCAGAACTGGTCGATCAAATGCCCGTAGGCTTCCAGCTCCAGGCCGTCGACCCCGGCAGCATGCATACGCTCTGCGGCGTCGGCATAGTCGCTGATGATGCGGTCAATGTCCCAGTCTTCCATCTTTTTGGGAAAGGCACGGTGCGAGGCCTCCCGCTCGTGAGAGGGTGATACCACCGGCAGCCAGTCGGCCTTGGACCAGCTGGTGCGCCGGCCCAGGTGGGTAATCTGGATCATCACCGCGGCGCCGTGTTCGTGGCAGGCATCCGTCAGGTCCCGCATCCAGGGCACCACTTCGTCTTTGTAGGCCAGGATGTTGTTAAACACCGGCGGGCTGTCACGCGACACGGCTGCCGACCCGGCGGTCATGGTCAGCGCAATACCCGCTTTGGCGCGCTCTACATGGTAGGCGCGGTATTTGGCCTTGGGCATGCCGTCTTCGGGGTAGGCCGGCTCGTGCGAGGTAATCATCAGCCGGTTTTTCAAGCGCAGGTGCTTGAGTTGAAATGGCTGGAGCAGGGGATCTTTGGAGGCGGTGCTATTCATGGGTTTACCTGGCGCTTCGATGGCGGTTCGGTTGGCTGGCTAGGGCGTTCTGGGGTCTGGTGCTAGGCAATCGCTGCGTGCGTGTGCGGTGCTAGGTATCAATACCACTGGTCCGGCATAGACGCTTTGGTGCGGTCTATGAAGTCGCGCAGGGCTTCGTCTACACCTTCGTCCATGGGCGGTGCCACGTATTCGGCCAGCGATTGCTTCCAGCGCTTGTTGGCGCGGGTGGCAGCGTCGCTTTGGCCCGCTTCTGCCCAGGTTTCAAACGGCGTGTCATCCGAAATACTGGAGTCAAAAAATGCCGTGGTGTAGTTGGCCATAGTGTGCGCGCTGCCTAGGTAATGACCACCGGGGGTCACGTCTTGGAATGCGCCCATGGCCAGGGTGTTTTGGTCTACGGTGACGCCGTTCACATAGCTGTGCAGCGCACCGCAAAAGTCGGCGTCCATCATGAATTTTTCATAACTCATGGACAAGAGCCCGTCCAAAAAACCGGCCGCATGCAAGATGAAATTCGCGCCGCAATGGATGGCCGAGAGCATAGACATCACGCTCTCTTGCATCGCTTGGCCGTCAGGCAGTTTGGACGTGGTGAAGGACCCTGCGCAGCGCAGCGGCAGGTTGAGGCGGCGCGCCAGCTGGCCCACCACCATAGAGCCTATGGCCGGCTCGGGCGTGCCAAAGGTGGGTGAACCCGAACGCAGCGACATGCTGGATAAAAAGTTGCCGTAAATCACCGGTGCACCCGGGCGCTCCAATTGCGTGAGTGCGCAGCCGACCATAGTCTCAGCATGCGCTTGCGCGATCGCACCGGCATTGGTGACCGGCCCCATGGCGCCGCCCAAAATAAAGGGCACGATCACCGCTGCTTGGTTGGCACGCGCATAAGCACGGGCCGACTTGGTCATCGTGCCATCCCACAATAGGGGTGAATTGACATTCACATTGCCTAGGATGACGCAGTTTTCGTCGACAAACTTCTCGCCAAACAATATACGGCTCATGGCAATCGAATCTTCGGCGCGCTGCTCGGAGGTAATGGAGCCCATAAAGGCTTTGTCCGAATAGCGCATGTGCGAATACACCATGTCCAAATGGCGTTTGTTCACGGGTACATCGGTGGGCTCGCACACGGTGCCGCCGCTGTGGTGCAGCCAGGGGCTGCTATAGGCCAGCTTGATAAAGTTTTGAAAGTCTTCGATGGTGCCGTAGCGCCGCCCCCGGTCCAAGTCCATCACAAAGGGCGAGCCATAGGCAGGCGAGAAAACGATGTTCTTCCCGCCAATGGGCACGCTATGCGCCGGGTTGCGCGCATGCTGGGTGAACTGGGCCGGTGCAGTTTTAAGCAGCTCTTGCAAATGCCCCGGCTCAAAGCGCACCCGCATGCCATCGACTTTGGCACCGGATTGTTTGAACAGCGCCAGCGCTTCGTCGTCATCGCGGATGTCCAGGCCGATCTCGGCCAAGATGCGGTCGGCCGTGGCTTCTATTTGGAGAAGGCTTTCTTCGCCTAGCACCTCGTAGGTGGGGATGACGCGTTTGATATAGGCCGGGCCTGTGGGCCGGGCATTGGGGTCGCGACGCTCGCGACCGCCACTGCGGCGATTGGCGCGGGCGGGTGTAGGCCCTGGCACGCTCGCCATCGCGGAGGCGCTTGCGATGGCGGGGGCGCTGCTGTCTAGCGTGTTCATGGTCTTGTCTCCAATTCAGTGCCGTTTGTACGCTGGCTTGTTTTTTTGCAACATGCCGCGTGCGACCTGTGCTGCCGCCCTGGCGTCGCAGGGCTTGTGCGCTGCACTATAGCGGCGCGTTAGCAGGCCAGGGTAGCGGATTGGCAAGCCTATAGCGCAATGGCGGCCATAGCCCAGCCCCTCAGCAAATACCCTGGGTGGCAAGCCTGCGCGTTGCGGGTCAAGGTGATGGTTTAGCGCCGACCGCCACCCAAAATACTGCCCAGCACGCCCCGGATGATTTGCCGACCCACTTCGCGGCCAATCGAGCTGGCGGCGCTTTTGATCAGTTGCTCACCCACGCTGGCGCGGCTGCGGCTACGTCCTCCGCCCATGAGGTCGCCTAGCCCGTCGAGCAGGCCGCGCTCGGGTGCTGCTTCGGGCGCGTTTTGGGCAGATGCGGGTTGCGATCGTGCTGCTGGGCCTGACCCCGACGCGGGTGCCGCAGTGCGTGCCTCTTTGTCGGACTGGGCTTGCGTGGCGGCCTGGCCTTTGAGTTCTTCAAACGCAGAGGCGCGGTCTATGGTTTTTTCATACACCCCGGCGACGATGGACTGGGCTTGCAAGTCGGCGCGCTGTGCGGCGCTGATAGGCCCAATCTGGCTGGCGGGGGGCAGTACATAAGCCCTTTCGGTGGGGCTGGGACGGCCTTTTTCGTCCAACAGGCTGACCAGGGCTTCACCTACGCCCAGTTCGGTGATGGCGGCGGCCACGTCCAGCCCGGCGTTGCCGCGCATCGTGTCGGCGGCAGCTTTGACGGCTTTCTGGTCGCGCGGGGTGAAGGCGCGCAGCGCGTGTTGCACCCGGTTGCCCAATTGCGCCAGCACGCTGTCGGGAATGTCCAGCGGGTTTTGCGTCACAAAGAAAACCCCCACGCCTTTGCTGCGCACCAGGCGCACCACCAGCTCTATGCGCTCGATCAGCACCTTGGGCGCATCGGCAAACAGCAAATGCGCCTCGTCAAAAAAGAACACCAGCTTGGGTTTATCCAGGTCGCCCACTTCGGGCAGGGTTTCAAACAATTCACTCAGCATCCACAGCAAAAACGTGGCGTACAGCCGGGGCGCGGCCATCAGCTTGTCCGCGGCCAGGATGTTGACAAAGCCTTTGCCATGGGCATCGGTCTGCATGAAGTCCGCAATATTGAGCATGGGCTCGCCGAAAAAGCGGCTGCCGCCCTGGGCCTCGATTTGCATCAATCCGCGCTGGATGGCGCCAATGCTGGCGGCGCTGATGTTGCCGTATTCGGTGGTGAAGTCGGACGCGTTATCGCCCACGTGCTGGCACATGGCGCGCAGGTCTTTCATATCCAGCAACATCAAGCCCTGGTCATCCGCGATCTTGAAAACCAGTTGCAGCACGCCGGCCTGCGTTTCATTGAGGTTGAGCATGCGCGCCAGCAGCAGAGGGCCCAGGTCGCTGATGGTGGCGCGCACCGGGTGGCCTTGTTCGCCAAACACATCCCAAAGCGTGGTGGGAAAGGCCGTAGACGTGCTGGTCTCCAGGCCGCGTTCGGCCAGCACCTTGGCCAGCTTCTCGCCCACTTTGCCCGCTTGTGAAATACCGCTGAGGTCGCCTTTGACATCGGCCATAAACACCGGCACGCCCAGGCTGGAAAAGCCTTCCGCCAGGGTCTGCAGGGTGATGGTCTTGCCGGTACCGGTGGCACCTGTAATGAGCCCGTGCCGGTTGGCTTTATCAGGACGCAAAAAACATTGTGCAGGGTTTTTGCTTGGCGGGCCTTGGGCGATCAGGATGCCGGCGTCGTCTGCGTGGGCCATGTTTACCTCGAAAAGTACAATCAAAGCATTAGGTTAACGAATTTTTAAAGGATTTCGCGTGGCAGGACATAGCAAATGGGCCAATATTCAGCACCGCAAGGGTCGCCAGGACGAAAAGCGGGGCAAGATTTGGACACGCATCATCCGTGAAATAACCGTGGCGGCCCGCGCCAGCGGCGGCGACTTGGGCATGAACCCGCGGCTGCGATTGGCGGTGGAGCGGGCCAAAGCGGCCAATATGCCTGCCGACCGCATCAAGTACAACATCGACAAAGCCACCGGCAACCAAGAAGGCGTGAGCTACGAGGAGATCCGCTACGAAGGCTACGGCATTGGCGGCGCAGCGATTCTGATCGACACCATGACCGACAACCGAGTACGCACCGTGGCCGAGGTACGCCATGCGCTGAACAAGCATGGTGGCAATATGGGTACTGAGGGCTCGGTGGTGTTTCAGTTCAAGCACTGTGGCCAGTTGATTTACGCGCCGGGCACTAACGAGGACAAGGTCATGGAAGCCGCCCTGGAAGCGGGTGCCGAAGATGTGCTCAGCCACGAGGATGGCGTGATCGAGGTCATCACGGCAGTGGGCGATTTTGAAGCCGTCAAGGCTGCGCTCGATGCGGCAGGGCTGGTATGTGCCGAGGCCGTGGTCACCATGCGCGCGGAAAATGCGGTGGAGCTCAGCGGCGAGGACGCGGCCCGCATGCAAAAACTGCTCGATGTGCTGGAAGACCTGGACGATGTGCAGGAAATTTTCCACAACGCCGATCTATGAATATTCTGGTAATTGGCGGCGGTGGCCGCGAACATGCCTTGGCCTGGAAGCTGGCCCAGTCGCCTAAAGTGCAAATGGTCTATGTGGCCCCCGGTAATGGCGGTACGGCAACGGATATACGCCTGAAGAACCTGCCAATCACCGACATCGTGCAATTACGCCAATGGGCACAAGCGCACAAGATTGAATTGACGGTGGTCGGACCCGAAGGCCCATTAGCGGCGGGCGTGGTGGACGAGTTTCGCGCGCACGGGCTGCGCATCTTCGGGCCTACCCAGGCGGCCGCGCAACTGGAAAGCTCTAAAGCATTTTCCAAGTCCTTTATGGCGCGCCACGGCATTCCAACCGCACGTTTTGAGGTATTTACCGACCCCGCCGCCGCGCACGCTTATGTGGAGCGCATGGGCGCTCCCATCGTGGTCAAGGCCGATGGCTTGGCCGCAGGCAAGGGCGTGGTGGTTGCAAGCAACTTGGCCCAGGCGCATGAAGCCGTGGATTACATGCTCAGTGGCAATCCGTTTGGTAGCGCGCAAGACGGCCAGGCGCGTGTCGTGATCGAAGAGTTTTTGCAAGGCGAGGAAGCCAGCTTTATCGTGCTGTGCGATGGCCACCATGTCCTGGCCCTGGCCAGCAGCCAGGACCACAAGCGCTTGCTCGACGGCGACCAGGGCCCCAACACCGGTGGCATGGGCGCCTATTCACCGGCGCCAGTGGTCACACCCAAGGTGCACGCCCGCGCCATGCAGGAAGTCATCTGGCCGACGGTTCGCGGCATGGAAAAAGACGGTATCGCATTTACCGGTTTTTTGTACGCCGGTCTCATGGTCAGTCCCGATGGTGCGGTAAAAACCCTGGAATTCAACTGCCGTATGGGCGACCCCGAAACCCAGCCCATCATGGCGCGCCTGAAAACCGATTTGGTCGACGTCCTGTGGGCTGCCACCGATAGTGGGCAGGGGCTGGCCGACATGCAGCTGGAATGGGACAGGCGCATTGCCTTGGGCGTGGTTTTGGCTGCTGCCGGTTACCCCGAAAAGCCGCGTGCAGGCGATGCCATCACCGGTTTACCAACCGAGTCTGCAGACTTGGTGGTATTCCACGCGGGCACACGTTTGCAAGATGATGGCTTGCGCACCAGTGGTGGCCGCGTGCTATGCGTCACGGCGTTGGCGGACACGGTGCGTTCGGCGCAGAGCCGGGCATACGATGCCATTCAAAGCATCCGTTTTGAAGGCATGCAGTGGCGCAGCGACATCGGCTTTCGGGCTCTAAAACGGTAATTGAGGCGAACCACAGCAAACACCCTAGGAAACCCAAACATGCTTACCGCCAGCACTGAAAACGTTCGCCACTACCTGCTCGACTTGCAAGCCCGCCTGACTGGCGCGGTGTCGCAAATGGATGGCGGCCGTTTTGTGGTCGACCCCTGGAGCAAACCAGCGGGCGAGACCCTGCAAGGCGACGGCATCACCCAAATATTGGAAGGCGGCCCCGTGTTTGAGCGCGCTGGCGTGGGCTTTTCCCATGTGCACGGGCCGCGCCTGCCGCCAAGTGCTACCCAGCACCGGCCTGAGCTGGCCGGCTCTGGTTTTGAGGCTATCGGCGTGTCCCTGGTGTTCCACCCACGCAACCCCTACGCGCCCACGGTCCACATGAATGTGCGCATGCTAGCGGCCAAAGCGCCCGATGGCAGTCCGGTGTGCTGGTTTGGCGGCGGCATGGACCTGACGCCGATTTATGGGTTTGAAGAGGATGCGGTCCATTTTCACCAAAGCTGCAAGACCGCTTTAGCCCCCTTTGGTGATGACAAATACCCGCGCTTTAAGACCTGGTGTGACGAGTATTTTTTTCTCAAACATCGCAACGAGCCGCGCGGTGTGGGCGGCGTGTTTTTTGACGACTTTTCCGAACTGGGCCAGGACGGCAGCTTTGCTATGTTGCGCGCGCTGGCCGATTCTTTTGTACAGGCCTACTTTCCGATTGTGCAGCGGCGCAAAGATATGGCATTTACCGAGCGCGAACGCGCGTTTCAACTGTACCGGCGTGGACGCTATGTGGAGTTCAACTTGGTGTGGGACCGGGGCACCCATTTCGGCTTGCAATCGGGCGGACGCACCGAATCTATCCTTTTGTCTATGCCACCACAAGCCAGCTGGTCCTACCAGCACCAGCCCGAAACAGGGAGCCCGGAAGCGGCTTTGTACCAGCAGTTTTTGGTGCGGCGGGACTGGGTTTGAGTGCAGCCGAGCGCATAGGCGTTTTCGGCGGCGCTTTTGACCCGCCGCATACGGGGCACCTTGCGCTGGCCAGGGCGGCACTGGCGCAACTTGATTTGACGCAGCTGCGCATCGTGCCCACCGGACAAGCCTGGCACAAAGCGCGCGATCTCTCCGATGCCGCGCACCGCCTGGAAATGTGCCGCTTGCTGTTTTCACCCCTGCCCTATGTAATCGTCGACGACAGCGAAATACGTCGCAGCGGGCCCAGCTATACCGTGGAAACGCTGGAGGCCTTACATGCCCAACGCCCTAGCGCGCGGCTGATGCTATTGATAGGCCAGGACCAGGCGGCGGGCTTGCCCCAGTGGCATCGGGCCGACGAATTAGCCCGGCTGGCTATAATTTGGGTCGCTGTCCGTCCCGATGCGACGGGCCAAGTGGCCCCTTTGGACCCTGACTTGCGCACCCGGTTTTCTTTGCGTAGCCTGCCCATGGCGGCCCAAGCCGTCAGTTCCACCGACATTCGCGAGCGCATTGCCCGCCGCCAAACTACCCAATCCTTGTTAACCGAGCCGCTTGAACGCTATATTGCAGACCACCACCTCTACCAAACGCCCTGATGACCACTTCCCCTGCCAATAAGAAAAACGATATCCAAAAACTACAGCGCGCCATCGTCGATGGCCTGGAGGATGTCAAGGCGCAGGACATCCGTGTGTTTGATACCGAGGATCTCTCGGCCTTGTTCGAACGCGTCATCGTGGCATCGGGTACGTCTAACCGCCAAACCAAGGCGCTGGCCGCCAGCGTGCGCGATGCGGTCCGCGACGCCGGTTTTTCCAAGCCGCGTATCGAAGGCGAGGGCAATGGGGAATGGATTATTGTGGACTGCGGCCAGGCCGTGGTGCACATCATGCAACCGAGTTTTCGCCAGTACTACAACCTGGAAGAGCTGTGGGGCGAAAAGCCGGTGCGTCTGAAGCTGGGGGTGGCCAAACCGGCCGCACCTGCCAAGGTGGTGGCCGAAGCAGCCAAGCCCAAAGCGCCTGCCACACTGCGCCGCTCCAATGCGGCCAAAATCGGTGTGGCCGAGGCCTTTCCCTCCAAGGCGCAGGTGCGTAAAAACGAAGAGGCGGCTGAAAAGGCGGCTAAGAAGAGCGCTGCCGCCAAGTCACCTGCCCGCAAGAGCGCGTCGTCGGATACCGCACCCAAGCCCACTGCCAAAACAGTGGTGCGTACGGTGGGTAAAGTGATCGTCCCAGCCAGCAGCACGCGCGCCAAACCTGCCGCTAAGAAAGCTGCGCCCAAGCGGCCAGCGTCCAAGCCCGTGCGCAAGGGCTGACGCACCGGTGCGCCTGTACATCGTCGCCGTGGGGCAGCGGGTGCCTGATTGGGCGCAAACGGCCTGGGACGATTACGCCAAGCGCTTCCCGCATGAAATCCGGATCGAACTCAAAGCCGTCAAAACCGAGCCTCGTGGGTCCAAGACGCTCGAGACTTTATATGCTGCCGAGCGCACGCGCATTGAAGCAGCGATACCCAAGGGTACGCGCATCGTGGTGCTGGACGAACGCGGTAGCGCCTTGAGCACGCTGGCCCTAGCGCAGCGCCTGAATGGCTGGCAAACCGAGGGCGGCGACGTGGCGCTGGTGATAGGCGGCCCCGACGGACTGGAACCAGCCTTTCGTGCCAGCGCGCATGAGCGCATTCGCTTGTCTGACCTGACGCTGCCCCATGCGATGGCGCGTGTGTTGTTGATAGAGCAGTTGTACCGCGCCTGGTCGGTCAATGCCAATCACCCCTACCATCGAGAATAAGGTGTAAACCAGGTTTTTCCTAACGTACTGCGCTATGACACCGCCTTTTATTTACCTCGCCTCGCAAAGCCCACGGCGTAGCCAGTTGCTGGCGCAAATCGGCGTGGCGCACCAGCTGCTGCTGCCAGGGGCCGATGAGGACAGTGAGGCACTGGAGGTGGTACTGGCAGGCGAAGCTCCGCGCGATTATGTGCAGCGCGTCACGGCCTTAAAGCTGCACGCTGCCTTGGCGCGTAGGCAGCGGCTGGGTCTGCCCGAGGCGCCGGTGCTGTGTGCCGACACCACGGTTGCCCTAGGCCGTGATATTTTGGGAAAGCCCCTCGATGCACAGGACGCGCAGCGCATGCTCAATCGCTTGTCTGGCCGCACGCACCAGGTGTTTACCGCCATAGCCCTGGGTTGGGGCGGGCGGGTAGAGCAGGCTATCAGCGCGTCGGATGTGGTGTTTGCACCTGTGCAGCCCGAGGCGATCGCCCGCTATGCATCCAGGGGCGAACCGATGGGCAAGGCCGGCGCCTATGCGGTGCAGGGTGAGGCAGCCGCCTTTATCGCCAGAATTGAAGGCAGTTATTCTGGCATCATGGGCTTGCCCTTGTTCGAAACCGCACAGCTGCTGCGCACCATGGGCGCCTGGGAATAGAGCGATGCAACAGGATATTTTGGTCAACTGGTCTCCGCAGGAAACGCGGGTCGCCCTTATTGAGCACGGTGCGGTGCAAGAACTGCATGTGGAGCGTACCTTGGAGCGCGGGCTGGTGGGCAACGTCTATATCGGCAAGGTATCGCGCGTGTTACCTGGTATGCAATCGGCGTTTATCGACATCGGGCTGGAGCGCGCCGCGTTTTTGCATGTCGCCGATGTGTGGCACAAACCCGCCGAAGGCGAGACCCTGAGCGCGGCGCGCGCCGGTCAGGCGCTGGTGCCCATAGAACGCCAGGTGTTTGAAGGACAGGCGCTCATGGTGCAGGTGATTAAAGACCCGATGGGAACCAAAGGTGCGCGCCTGTCCACCCAAATCAGCGTGGCCGGTCGCATGCTGGTGTTTTTGCCGCAAGATGACCATATCGGCGTATCGCAAAAAATACCACTCGAGCAGCGAGAAACCTTGCGCCGGCGGGTGCAGGACTTAGCCGCTGAGGCAGGTGGCGGCTATATATTGCGCACCAATGCCGAGGATGCCAGTGATGCCGAGATTGCCGATGACATCGCCTATTTGCGCAAAGCCTGGACGCGCATTAAAGAAGCGGGCCAGCGTTTACCACCGCCCAGCTTGTTGCACCAGGATTTGAATTTGCTGCAACGTGTGCTGCGCGACTTGGTCAGTGAGGCCACCCAAACCATACGCGTCGATTCGCGTGAGCAGTTTGAGCTGTTACATGCGTTTGGTAGCGAATTCATGCCGCAGGCGGTCAAGAAACTGCAGCATTACAAGGGCGAGCGGCCGATCTTTGATTTGTATTCGGTGGACGAGGAAATCGGCAAGGCGCTGGGTCGACGCGTGGATTTGAAGTCGGGCGGGTATTTGATCGTGGATCAAACCGAAGCCCTGACCACCGTGGATGTGAACACCGGCGCTTATGTTGGCGCACGCAATTTTGACGATACGATTTTCAAAACCAATTTGGAGGCGGCGCAGGCCCTAGCGCGGCAGTTGCGCTTGCGTAACCTGGGCGGCATTATTGTGGCCGACTTTATCGATATGGCGCGCGAGGAGCACCGTGAGGCGGTGCTGGCGGAGTTTCGCAAACAGTTATCACGCGACCGGGTGAAAACCATGACGGGCGGATTTTCGCAATTGGGCTTGGTGGAGCTGACGCGCAAACGCACGCGCGAGTCCCTGGCGCATATGTTGTGCGAACCCTGCCACTCCTGTCAGGGTAAGGGCATCGTCAAAACGGCGCGCAGCGTGGCCTATGACATTTTTCGGGAAATTTTGCGCGAAGCGCGCCAGTTCAATCCACAGGAGTTTCGTGTGGTCGCGGCCCCCCAGGTCGTCGATCTGTTGCTCGACGAAGAAAGCCAGCATTTGGCAGGTCTGAGCGAGTTCATCGGCAAGCCGGTATCGCTGCAAGCCGAGGGTGCGATGGGGCAAGAACAATACGATATTGTGTTGCTGTAAATACTAGGCCAATCCTTTATGCAGCAATACGCCATATTGACCTACCACCAGATCGACTTGGCGCCGCCGCCACCGGCGCAATTTCGCAGCCTGTATGTGGCACCCAGCGCCTTTGCAAGGCAAATGGCTTGCTTAAAAGCCCTGGGCTACCGGGGCGTTTCCATGCGCGAACTGTTGCCGTATTTGCGCGGCGACAGGGTGGGCAAAGTGGTCGGCCTGACCTTTGACGATGGCTACTGCAATAACCTGGAGCGCGCGCTGCCGGTGTTGCAAAAATGCGGCTTTACCGCAACTTGCTACGTTATGAGCCATTTGCTCGGAAAAACCAATGTCTGGGATATTGAAAATGGCGTGACGCAGGCTGCGTTGATGTCGGCCGCGCAGATCAGGCAATGGGCGCAGGCCGGCATGGAAATTGGTGCGCATACCCAAACCCATTGCAAATTACCGCTGATGGCCGACGCGGATGCCATGCGTGAAATAAGCGACTGCAAGGCGGAGTTGGGTGCGCTATTGGGGGAGCCCGTGGAGCATTTTTGTTACCCCTATGGCTTGTATGAAGCCCGCCATGCGGCCATGGCCCAGGCAGCTGGCTACCAAAGCGCCACTACTACGCAACGCGGCAAAGTGGTGGTGGGTACAGACTTTTTCCAGTTACGCCGAATCCCCGTGGTGCGTTCGACCTTTATGCCGCAGTTTTTGCTCAAGCTATTGACCGGCTATGAAAACGGAAAGGGTGCTTAGGCCATGGCGCGCAGTGAGCTTATAGGCCGTAAGCAAAAAGTCGCGGTGTTGTCGCGCAACTTTAGCAAGAGTGCCGGCGGTGCGGAAAACTATGCAGTCAGCCTTGCTGAAAAGGCAGCTGATGAATTTGAAGTCCATGTGTTTTGCGAACGGTCCGATGGTTCGCACCCGGGTATCAGCATTCACCGCATGGGCCGTACGATCAAGCGGCCGCGCTGGATAGCCTTGTGGTTGTTTGCCTGGTGGTCGTGGCGTCAAACGCGCCACGGGTTTGTTATCGTGCATTCGCATGAAAACACCTGGCACGGCAATGTGCAGACGGTGCATGTGCGGCCGATGCGCTACAGCTTGTTTGCGCGGGCTACGAATCCTTTAGCTACGGTGTTGGTGTACCTCAAAATTTGCACCAGTGCGCGTTTGCTCGCGCATTTAGCCCTTGAACGTTTGCGCTTTCGTAGCAGTGATAATCGTTTGGTGCTTGCGGTTGCGCCCGCCCTAGGCGACATCATTGCATCTACTTACGCCTTGAATTCAAAGCAATTGCGGGTCGTGCCGCCGGGGATTCATTTGGCTGAGGCTTCGGCTGTCGCCGGCTCGCCAGCCTTGTCCAAAGTGGATGCGCGCAAAGCCTTGGGTTTGCCGGTTGAGGGGTGGATTCTCTTGCTCGTTGGCCACAATTTTGAGAAAAAAGGGCTTGCCGCAGTATTACGCAGTTTGTCTTTGCTGCCGGCTGATGTGTTCTTGCTGGTGGTGGGGGGCGATGCTGAGCAAGCGGACACTTGGCGAACGCGCTGTGCACAGCTAGGTCTTGGTAGGCGGGTAGTGTTCAGCGGCTCTTTACCGGATGCGGCACCGGCTTTTGCCGCTGCGGATTGTTTGGTGCATGCCACTTTGGATGATATGTTCCCCTTGGTGGTGTTGGAGGCCATGGCTGCAAGCGTGCCGGTGGTGCTGAGCGTGGCCCCTTACTGCCTTGCTGCCCCTTTGGTGCAGGAGGCAAGCGCAGCTTGGATGTTGCAAGACCCGCACTCCGAACAGCAAATCGCCGACGCCGTGGGTGCCTTGCGGGACGACCAGGGTCTGCGTCAGGCGCAGATTGCCCATGCGACCGAATTCGTGCAGAACCATGCATGGCCGCAGATAGGCATGCAGCAGGCGCAGTGGTACCGGAGCTTGATCATGGCCGAGCGGATACACGGTTGACACGGCTACTTGGAGTTATTGTTTGAAAAATACTATTTTGATAACCGGTGGTACCGGATTTATTGGCTCACATGCTGTAGCCGAACTGATGCAGGCCGGTTGGCATATCGTGGTTTTAGACAATTTGTGTAATAGCGAGTCGAGCACCATCCAACGCCTGGGCGCTATGGGCCATGGCGTGCCGGAATTTGTGCAGGGCGATGTGCGCGATGCCGCACTACTGGACAAAGTGTTTGCTTCCCACCCTATTACAGCGGTCATGCACTTCGCGGGCCTCAAAGCGGTCGGCGAATCTTGGCAACAGGCAGCACGCTATTTAGACAACAACGTAGGCGGTACGGCTTGCCTGGCCGCTGCCATGGAGCGGGCAGGCGTGCGGCGTTTGGTGTTCAGCTCGTCTGCCACCGTCTATGGGCAGCCCGATGCGGTGCCCATAGCGGAGTCTGCCCCCTTGCGCACGACCAACCCCTATGGGCGTAGCAAGTTGTTGTGTGAGGACATGCTGTGCGAATTGCGGGCGGCCGATAGTCGCTGGCAAGTGGCATTGCTGCGTTACTTCAACCCGGTGGGCGCGCATGCCAGTGGACTGATTGGCGAGAAGCCATCGGGTATTCCGAATAACTTGATGCCCTATATCACCCAGGTGGCATCGGGGCAGCATCCGTTTTTACGTGTCTTTGGCGATGACTATCCCACAGTCGATGGCACTGGCGTGCGCGATTACATTCACGTGGTGGACTTAGCCAAAGGCCATCTTGCGGCGCTGCGTTATTTGGAGCAAGAAGGTAAAGGCATCACCGTTAACTTGGGAACCGGCCGCGGCGTGAGCGTGCTGCAATTGGTAGCTGCGTTCACGCGGGCTACAGGTGTGCCCATTCCTTACCAAATACTCCCCCGGCGTCCAGGCGACGTGGCAAGTTGTTATGCGGCAACCGATTTGGCATGGGACGCTTTGGGCTGGTGCGCGCAGTTGCCTATAGAGGCCATGTGTGCGGATGCATGGCGCTGGGAGCGCACATCGCAAGCTGCCGGAAATGTGCATGACTAAGCCCGGCTTAGTGCAAGGCCTCGAGCCAAAAAATATTTTGCTTTTGAAGTCGCACAGCATGGGCGTGGGGGACTTATTGCGTAGCTCCGCTGCCTGGGCTGCATTAAAAGCCCGTTGGCCGCGGGTGCAGCTGCATTTTTGTATGCTGAGCAACCACGAGGGCTATGTAGCCCAAGAGCTGATTGGCTCCCACCATTTGCTCAGCAGTGTTCATTTCATAACCGCCAAGTCAGGCAAGCCGGGTGGCCAGGTTCAGCATAATTTGCCTTTGAGCGCGCTGATGTCAAGAATCAATCTTAGCCTGGGCGATCAGCCCATTGACTTGGTTATTGATTGTGAAATGGCTGGCATTCGAAGCTCCCTCCTTGCTCGCCGCATTGCGAAGCAAAGAGCAGCGATGTCAGTCGGTATTGCGCAGTTTCCTTTGCGTCGTTTTTTTTATGACATCAGCGCCCCTTCGAGCCGCGCTTACCAACAATTGCACGGCTTGTCTAAGCCTATGGATTACACCGAGCGTGACTTCGTAGCCTTAGCCGCACTGGGCATTGAACGCTGTGCAAGGCCCATCAACTTGCGGCTTTCTCCCAAAGGGCTGTCCTGGAAACAGCGGGCTGGTCCAAGGGGCAATGTAGGACGCAAACTGGTGGTGCTCAATATCGGTTGCGGGACCGCGGATGCCTTGGTCAAGCGCCCAGCATTGGCGGACCTAGTGGACTGTTTCACCGCTTTGTCTGCGCGAATGGCTATTGACATTCACTTAGTTGGC